>JAIXZY010000081.1 GCA_027489355.1 Paracoccaceae bacterium
ACGTGGTGCAGGACGCGCGCCGCAAATAGCGCCGAGGACAGCGCGCAGAGCGGCGAGACGAAGGCCACGACAAGGACCACCGTAGCGGCAAGGCCGCGGCCGTTCCTGCGGAAGACAATGGCGAGAGAAAGAAGAAGCGCAAGGACGATGGGGTCGAGGTTCCAGCGCAGGAAAATGTCCTCCGGCACCGGCGCGGGGCCGCAATAGGGTCCGCCGGACTGGATCACGTCCGGACCTGCCGGCATCGGGTCAGAAAGGACAGGATCACGGGCTACGCCTTTGCTTGGACTTTCCTTAACGCGGCAGCGCGATCTCCGTTCCCCTTGGCTTCGTCAGCGAAGCGCCAGTTCCCGGGCCTGGGCTAAGTCGCGGGTCAGGGCCGCTTCCGCCCTTGCGCGGGCGGCCGCGTCCGGCAACCGCAGGACATGGGCCGGGTGCAACGACAGAAGGATGGGCACCCCATCGGGCCCGGCTTCCACCGTCCCGGCCCGTTTCAGCAATCCCGCGCCGCTGCCCGTCAGCGCCTCGGCTGCCGTCGCGCCCAGGGCCAGGATCAGCTTGGGACGAAGAAGCTGGCGTTCCAGATCCAGCCACCAGCGGCAATGCGCGATCTCGTCCGTGGTGGGGCGCTGGTGCAGGCGGCGCTTGCCGCGGGGCTGGAACTTGAAATGCTTGACCGCATTGGTGACGTAGGCGGCGCTCCGGTCCAGCCCGGCGGCCTGGGCGCAGCGGTCGAAGACCTGGCCCGCCGGGCCGATGAAGGGGCGGCCGGAGAGGTCCTCGGCATCGCCGGGCTGCTCGCCGACGATCATCAGCGCGGCGTCGGGCGGGCCTTCCCCGGCGACGGCCTGGGTGGCGCAGACCCCGATGGGGCAGCGGCGGCAGGCGTCATGCGCGGGTTTCAGCGTGGCAAGCGTAAGACCCTCGGTATCCGGCAACTGTCGCTGGGGGCGCAGGCGATCGACATGCGGCGGCGGAATCGTCGGCGCGGCATCCTGCATCGCGCGGGCGCGGGCGGGGGCGGTGCGGATCAGCTCGGGGATCAGCGCGGCCTCGGGCAGGTTCTTCCAGTACTTGTGCGGCATCTCGGAGGTCATGGCCGAGACCATGAGGCGCGCGGGATTGAAGATGCTGGCGAAATAGGTGCGCCAGAGGTCCTCGGTCGCGTCGGGGGGCGGACGGTCGCCCGTTTCCGTGACGGAAAAGCTCAGCGCCCCGTCCTCGAACCGTGCGGTGAGGTCCGGCGTGGCGATGATCCAGTCCATGTCCCCGAACCGACGCGCGAAGAAGGGGGCGGCGGCTTCGGTGATGGGGTGCTCCGGCTCGAACCAGGCGGCGAAGGCGCGGCGGGGGGCGTCGGGGCGGCCGACTTCGCGGAACCGGACGAAGGCGTGCATCTTGTGGATGTCGCGGCGGACGGCCTTTTCCTGAAGCAGAAGCCGGTGCATCGACGGGTCGGACCGGTCGCCCCAGCGCAGCGTCCCGTCGGAAAGGCGCAGGACGATGTCGTAGGCGCGGGCGAAGCGTTCGGGGTCGCGGTGGCACAGCGCGGTTTCCAGGCTTTCGATGGCTTGGCGCGCAAGCTTGAGGGCGCGTCCAGATCGGTCCGGGACGGGCGCATCCCGGGCAAAGAGGTCCGCGGCGTCATCGCCCCCCACGCGCCAGAGAACCCGGTCGGCCGGGACCCCCTGCTGCGCCAGCTTGCGGGCGTGATCGCGCCAGGCGGCGACGGTGCCGATCCGGGGCACGACGACCGTGCGCATCAGAAGAGCGACAGCTGTTCGGCCTGCGGCGCAAACTGGGCGCGAAGGTTTGCGTCATCCAGCTGGCGCGGGGTCCAGCCCGGCAGCTGGATGAACGGCCGCGCGTGGCGCAGCACGCAGCCGAGGCGCGTCAGGTCTTCATAGCGCAGTGTCCGGTGCCGCCGGGCCTCCAGCATCCGGGCGACCGATTTCGCCCCGAAGCCCGGGACCCGCAGCAGCGTCTCGCGCGGGGCGCGGTTCACGTCGACGGGAAACTGCTCACGGTGCGCCAGCGCCCAGGCGGTCTTGGGATCCACCTCAAGGTCCAGCATCCCGCCGTCCGACACGATTTCCGACGGCTGGAATTCGTAGAAGCGCATCAGCCAGTCGGCCTGGTACAGCCGGTGTTCCCGCACCAGCGGCGGGCGGATCAGCGGCAAAAGCTTCGAGGAATCCGGGATCGGCGAGAAGGCGGAATAGTAGACGCGGCCAAGCTGGTACGAGGAGTAAAGCTGCGAGGCGGTGGCCAGGATCTGCCCGTCGCTGGCCGCATCGGCGCCGACGATCATCTGCGTCGACTGACCGGCGGGCGCAAAGCGGGCGGGGCGCTTGCCAGTATGGCTTTTGTCGCGCGACGCCTCGCGCCGGGCGCGGACGTCAGCCATCGCCCTGCGGATGGTCTGGGCGGATTTCTCGGGCGCAAGCGTCTGAAGCGCGGGCTCGGTCGGAAGCTCGACGTTCACCGACAGGCGGTCAGCCCATTTCCCCGCGTCCTCGATCAGCTCGGGCGCGGCGTCGGGGATGGTCTTCAGGTGGATGTAGCCGCGAAAATTCTCGCGCTCGCGCAGGGTGCGGGCGATGCGGACCATGTCGGACATGGTGTCGTCGGGCGACTTCACGATCCCCGAGGAGAGGAACAGCCCCTCGATGTAGTTGCGACGGTAGAATTCGATGGTCAGCTGCACGACCTCGTCCACCGAGAACCGCGCGCGTTCCACGCGCGACGAGACGCGGTTCACGCAATAGGCGCAGTCGTAGATGCAGAAGTTCGTCATGAGGATCTTGAGCAGCGAGATGCAGCGCCCGTCCGGCGCATAGGCATGACAGATCCCGGCCCCGCCCGAGGAGCCGAGGCCCTTGCCATCGCCGGACGACCGCTTCTCGCCCCCCGACGACGCGCACGAGGCGTCGTACTTGGCGGCATCGGCAAGAATCGCCAGCTTCTCGGAGAGGGTGCGCTTCACCATGCGTTCACTATATGTTCGCATGAACCGCTGGGGCAAGCCGCAGTCAGTCAGACAATGCCGAACGCACGCGATTGTCAGCTATCATCGGCGGGGCGTCGCAAGATCGACCTCCGCGACAAACGGCAGGCGCAACCGGCATCCCGCCATGCGGGCGCAGCTTGCGCCTTTTCAACCGGTCGGGTGCAATGCAACCCTGCACTGCACCCGGGCAGGCGGCTAGAGCGCAAGCGATGCGATCTGCCTGACAGCCTGTGCCGCCTCGGCACCCTTCTTGACGAAGTGTTCGGTGAAGAACGCCTGGTGCACTGCCGTCGGCTGGAAGTGATGCGGCGTAAGACTGACCGAGAAGGTCGGCACGCAGGTCTGCATCTGCGCTTCCATCAGACCGGAAACCACCGCCTGAGCGACAAAGTCGTGCCGGTAGATGCCGCCGTCGACCACAAACGCAGCGGCCACAATCGCGTCGAAGCGCCCGGTCTGCCCCAGCTTCTTTGCAAGTAGCGGCATCTCGAACGCGCCGGGCACATCATAGGTGGTGATCTCATGCGCGAGACCTGAGGTTGTCATGTCCTCGCGGAACCCGACCAGCGCCTGATCCACGATCTCTGCATGCCAGCGTGCCTTGATGAAGGCGATCTTCAATATCTTTTCAGTCATTGCGGAACCTCCTGTGTCCAGAACGGCCCCAAGGCGATAGCGGCGGGCGCGGCGCATGCGCCGTCCACTCCATTCTCTTCCATCCGGACTATACCGTCGGCCCCGGAGTTTCACCGGATCTGCTGACCCCTGAATGACAGGAGCGCTTGCGGGCTTTACCGCCGGTGGGGAATCGCACCCCGCCCTGAGAACACCACCCAAATGGCAGCAAAACCAAAACTCGTCAACGCGAAAACCAGAAGATTCCCGGATCGAATGAACGAATGAAAGACGCAAACAAAAGGTCGACCTCGGCACGCGGCTTCATGGCTTTGACAGCCGACACATCCCGCCCGAACTGGCAGCAAAGCTCGTCGACAGAGGCGAATTTTATTTCCGGTCTGAAAAATTCAAGAAGCTGCACCTCGATCTTCTAGACCATAAATATCACGATCAAAATCAATGATATGTGTTTCCAATCGCGCTCCGAACCCCTGGAAGGTCGGCCTTGCGCCTTTTACTGATACCCCGGCATGTCCTGTTATCGACGTCAATGAAGATTGGACACCTAATTGAATTGAAGCCTCCGGCAGATCACTATTGGCTGTTGGGAATCCTATAAGGCGTCCCCGCTTGTCTCCATGCATCAGAATCCCCGGACTTTCAGCGGTAGAATTATCCCATCCGGACAATCTCCCGGCAATGGTGCCAGAAATTGCCCATCTCGCGGATCATTGCGGCTGGTCCTCAACAGGAATATCTCGTCACGCGCTCCAGTCTTTGCGGGAACTGGCATCCGACCGGTGACAAACACACCCGGCTTCTTCGCTGTCTCATGCAGTGCGCCTTGCCAAGCCTGCCGATGAACGCCCCGCCCCCTGCCCGGCGAAAAGGACGGATACGCCGCTTTCCGCAAGCTTTCGGGCAAGCCGAGCGACAGCCCGGTCGCCAAGCCGACCTGTCATTCTCGATCCCTCCAGCACGACACAACAGGCGTCAAGGTCGTGGGCTGCATCCCGGATCGACCTGCAGAAATCAGCGCTGCGGATGTGTCGACAGTCGTGTCGGATACCCTGCTCGGCAGCAAGCGACGCAAGCCGCGACAGTTGGTCCCGGGCAAGCTCGGCCTGACCAAGTTCGTAGGTCCGGTTCTCCTCTGCAAGGGGCAGGCAGACCGCCCCGGCCGCGCCCGAGATGACTGGAAAGGGAGGGGTGAAGCAGACAAAGCTGACCTGCCCGCCAAAGCTTTCGACATGACGAAGCACCCCAAGCGCCGCGTCCCGGTCAAAGGGGTGATCATCGACCGCATAGAGGAACCGATGCGTTGAAGCGCCCGAAACCATGTCGAATCCGTTATTTCCTTGCCAGAAAGTGTACGGCGGCGCTGCGCATTCGCCTGTCGCATGGCGATGTGACACCTGGCTGCGACCGGCCATTCCGGCATCATGGAACAGCGGCGGAATGCTCATGCGCTGCCCTCGGGGACGAACAGAGCTTGCAGAAGCGCGAGGTCCAGCAAGCCGACTCCCACGCTCTTGAAGAGCGTGATTTCGGCCGGACCGGTCCGGCCTACCGTACGACCGGCCAGAACGTCACCGATTTCCCTGACCTCCTGCGGATGTTCCAGCCGGACGAATTCGCCGGCAAGCGAAAGGGCGGCCTCGCGGTGGTCCACGAAGAGGGTTGCGTCGGCCATCAGATCGCCACCGATCTCGCAGACTGCGGGAGCACTTGATCCCATCGCATTGATGTGGGTGCCGGGACGCACTCCGCCGGCCTCAAGGATCGGACGTCTCGCACTGGTCAGCGTGGTGATGACATCGGCCGCGCGGGTGGCATTGTCGAGGTCGGCCAAGACTTCGACCTGGACGCCGAAATCGCGCACATGATGGGCAAGCCGAGCGGCAGCAGCGGGATCGCGTCCCCAAAGCAGCAGGGCAACGTCAGGGTCATAATGTGCAAGCGCACGCAGATGGGAAGACGCCTGATGCCCGGTGCCGACAACCAGATGCCGCCTTCGGTCGGGACGGGACAGCAGGCGCGTTGCGACACAGCTCATCGCCGCAGTGCGGAGTTCCGTGACCGCCCCGGCTTCCGCGATGCCCAGCGGTTCCCCGGTTTCGCCGTTGAACAGGACGGCCAGCCCGTGATGCGTCGGCAGGCCCCGCGCCGGGTTGCCCGGAAAGACGCTGACCACCTTGGCGGACATCAGTCGCGGGCTTCTCTCCCGGTAGGCAGGCATGTAGCCAAGAAGCCCACCCATTCCTGGCGGAACCAGCTCGGTCCTCACGGCCTGACCGGCCGCACCCTGGGCAGCGTCCGTCAGGGCATCGGTGACGGCACGCACCACGTCCAGTCCGGACGCCCGCTGCAGAACCGCATCACGGTCCAGGTAGACCGCACTCATCGCAGTGTCCGGGAACGGTGGGTCGCATGGCCGCGTCTGGGCCTCGACGCACGGGTCATGCGATCGGCAGCACGCCAAGGGCGTGCAGCACCGACGACTTGTTCCAGGACGCCCACTCTTCGACGATCTTTCCGTCCCGAAGGCGCGAAATCGTGATGCCTTGCGCCTTCACCTTCTGCCCGGTCGGAGGAACGCGTTCGTAGGTCTCCCGATGCGTCCCCTCAGACTGCCAGCGATAGGCGACCTTGTCACCTTCTCCGACCACGTCCAGCACCGTCGAACGGTTGTCGGGGAACGCCTTCCAGCGCGCGACCAGAGTGGCGATCCATTCGTCGCGGGTCAGCACGCGGTCGCCTTCATGCCGGATGAAATCCTCAGCCAGCCAGTCCCGCATCGCTTCGGGGCCATCCTCGTTCACGGCCTTCCACAGGGTCGTTATGATCTCGAAATTGTCCATGTCGCGAAGCTCGCTGGTTAGGAAGTGACCACGGGGACGAGCTGCGCGCCGTCGAAGAAGCCGCCCCCCGAATACAGAAGCGACGGCTTGCCCGAGGTTTCGGCGGACAGGACTTTTCCGATGAAGATGGTATGCGTCCCGGCCATCAGCATGCTGACGACTTCAAGCTCCAGGTTGGCCGCCGCATCGGTGATGAGCGGCACCTTGTTCTCGCCCACATGCCAGGACAATCCGGCAAACTTGTCGCCGCCGGACCGCGAGAAGCGCATCGCCACATCCTGCTGGTCGTGTGACAGGATGCTGACCCCGAACCGTCGGCTGGCGAAGAACCTGGGATAAGAGCTTGAGGTTTCGTTGATGCAGACAAGCACCATCGGAGGCGAAAGCGACACGCTGGAAAAGGCATTCACCGCAAGTCCGAACGGCTGCCCGTCCGCCTCGGTCGTGACGATGGTCACGCCCGTCGGAAAGGCACGGTGGACCTTCTTGACCCGGTCGATCAGATCTGCGTCCGACTGGTCGCTGCTGGACATGGGTGCGCTCCTCGTTCGTGGGAACGTGCAGGCGGATACAGTGTCCTGCACCCGCCTGCCCTGCTGTTGGCTCACTTGACCGGGACGATCAGTTCCGGGACGTGCGAGGTGCGGATGTCCACCCGCCCGACGCCCTGGATGTCGGCCGTCGGCACCGCAGGCACCGGACCGCGACGCGCCCCGAACTCGGACCGGGTATTTGCGGCGAAGCCTGCCTTGTCCTGATCCCAGACCGGCTTGCCATCCCGCTTGCGGAACCGCGGCATCACCTCTTCGGCGAAGATGGTCATGTTCTTGCGAACCATCCACGACGGCATCGTCCAGCCATCGGGATACATCAGCAGACGGCCCGCATCCATCTGGGTAGTGATCTCCTCGATCCGTTCGGCAACGGTATCGGGCGAGCCGACGATGAACTGGCCGCTCTTGATGCCGTCCTCGAACGTGGTCTTCGCGATGTCCACGCTGCGATAGCCCCCCCCGGCCGCCATGCCGCGCAGCGACTGCGGTGTGACGTGACCCGGCGGGAAGGAATCGTGGAACGGCGAGCCGAGCGAGTTCTGCAGCACCGACATGAAATGCCCTTCGGCCTCCAGCCGGGCCTGCTTGTCGGTTTCGGCGACGTGAACGAAGGCAGTGGCTGCAATCCGGCGGCTGTCAAAGTCCTTCCCGGTCTCGGCCACGGCCTGCTTGAACTGCTGGCAGTTCCGCAGAAGGACCGGCCACGGGACCAGCACGGCCAGATAGGTATAGCCATTCTCGGCCGCGAACGCGAGCGAATCCCTGGACCCGGCAGCAGGCACCCACATCTCGGGGCCGGGCTTCTGGATCGGCTTCGGCCAAAGATTGACGTACTCCGACTGGAAGAACTTGCCATCCCACTTGAACGGGGCGTCGGACTTGAACGCCGCCATGATCATGTCATGCGCCTCGCGGAACCGTTCGCGGGCGTAGGTCGGGTTCATCACGCCAAGCGAATGATAGTTGCCACCGATCCCCATCGGCAAGCCAGCGAAGTAGCGGCCCTTCGACAGGATATCCAGCGTCGCGATCTCTTCCGCAAAGCGCATCGGCGTGAGGTACGAGTTCAGGAGCGCGCCCACGGTCCCGACCCGCATCCGGCTGGTCTTGGCGATGATCGTGGCGGCCATCGTGATCGACTGCCCGACGATCGAGTTCGGACCGCCATGCTGTTCGATGATGACGACGCCGTCATAACCAAGCCGCTCGGCAAGCACGGTGTCCTCGACGTAATCCTCGACGATCTGCTGACCGCGCAGGTCGTCGTAATACTTTGTCGGCGTCGTGATGAAGCGGGTCTTGCCCAGTTCGTCGCGGTGCGGAACGAAGGGGTACTTGCCGCCGTTGCAGATGTAGAATTCAAGTTCTCTCATGGGTCTTACTCCTTCGAACGGCTGACGAATGCACTGACCATCGCCGCAAGCTCGGTGGGGGCCTGCACGAAGGGAAGGTGCGAGGTCGTGACATTCGGCGCAGTGATGGTGACCACCTGCGCACCGGTGATCAGGTCGGCGTAGCGGCGGGCGACGTCGTTGTTGATGACCCGGTCATCCTCGGCGAGGATGATCTGCGTCGGGGCCTTAACCCGGGCAAGGCGACGCTCCAGCTTGGCATCGTGACGCGGTTGCCAGGCGAGGCGGGCCAGCGTGGTCGACTCGATATAGTTGTGGACGATCGCCTCGACCGGGTCGCCCTCTTCCAGGTAATCCGGGTACTTTTCGTGGTCGCCGTTCAAGACGCGGGCAAGGACTTCCTCACCCGTCTGGCGGAAGATGTCGTGCCGGAACGCATCCTTCAGACCGGCCGGAGCGATCAGTTGCAGGCTGGCAAGCCGTTCGGGAAAGAAGGCCGCGATCTCGGCCGCGATCCAGCCGCCGAAGGAATGGCCCACAAGGTGAACCTTCGCGATGCCCAGCTGGTCCAGCAGTTCCGCGTAGTGGATGACGACATCAGAGAAACCGTCCAGCCACTCCGGGAACGGCGTGTCGCCATAGCCGGGATGCTCGGGAACGATCAGGTCCACCGAACGGGACAGAGCTTCGTGGAAGGGCAGCCAGCGGCGGGTCAGCCCCGCCCCGTGCAGGTACTTCACGGCTTCGCCCGTCCCCTTGCGACGGATGGCTGTCTTCAAGCCATGCACGTCGATGAAGTCAGGCGCGGTGTAGAAGGGCCAGTGGTTGGCAATGTTCATGGGGATTCCTCGCAGATGCCGGGGAAGCGGTCCCGACGTTTCACTTGACGGACGACGGGCCTACCGGGCTCGTCAGATACTAGGCAGGACCGCCCGGATGCCTCCATCACCACGCGTTGTGACAGCCGCGCGGGGGATGCGTCCTTGCTGGTCGCGGATCGGTGGCGAAGGATCATGTCGCACTCCCCACCAGGGATTTCAGATCAAGGTTCGCGTCCTCGAAATCCTTGCGTGTCAGGCCCGTTGTCCGGGCCAGAAGGGTGCGGGCGGCCATGTGATCGGCCGGGGCATTGACGGTTTCGACGCCCGTGAACGTCCCGTCGCGAAAGCAGATCGCTGCAAGGCGGTCGCTGTCCTCGGTCTTTCGGACAAGGACGTCATCCGCGCCGGCCGTCAGTCCCGCAATCTGAAGCTTGTAGCGCCCCTGATCGCTCCAGAACCACGGAACGATGCCAAAAGCCTCGTTGCCCCCGACGATGTTCCGGGCCACGCATTTCGCCTGCTCGACCGCGTTCTGAACCGATTCAAGGCGCAGCCGTCCCCGGGGGGCCGGGAAATCGACGCAGTCGCCTACCGCCCAGATGCAGGGATCCAGGGTCCGCAACGCGGTGTCGACCAGGATTCCGTTCCCGGTCTGAAGCCCCGCCCCCCTGGCAAGGTCGTCGTTTGGAACGGCCCCCGCCGCCAGAAGCACAAGATCGGCATCGACAACGGCGTCGTCGGCCAGCAGCAGGCCCGTGACCCGCCCGTCCGCAGTGCCGAGGATCCGGCCGGCGCCGATCCGATACCGGATTTCGATGCCATCCCTTCGGTGCAGCTGCAGAAGATGCGCCGACACCGCCGCGGATACGGATCGCTCCAGGATCCGGCTTCCGGCCTCGATCACGGTCACCTTCTTGCCCGCCGACCGGGCAAAGGCAGCGACCTCCAGTCCGATGAAGCCGCCACCGACGATTGCGATGCTTGCAGCCGCAGACATCGCCGTCCTGAGCCGCTCGGCCTGGGCCAGGGTGCGAAGCTCATGCACGTTCTGCAGGTCGCTTCCCGCCAGCGGAAGCCTGCGGGGTCGCGTGCCGGTCGCCAGGACCAGATGCTCGTAGGGCAGAGTCCGGCCGTCGGACAAGGAAACCGACCGCGCCTTGCGATCGATCGCCTCGGCACGGGTCGCCAGCAGCACGTCGACCTGTTGCGCATCCAGAGCCGCCTGCCCCCGCAGCACAAGCTGATCGAAATTGCCGTCGGCCAGGTAGGTCTTGGACAAGGGCGGACGCTGATAGGGCAGCACCGGCTCGTCGCTCACGATCTGGATGGGCTTGTCAAAGCCCAGCTGACGCAGGCTTAGCGCCACCTGCAGGCCGGCCTGTCCGCCACCGATGATGACGACCCCCGGCTGGGTCATTGCTGGGTCTCGGGAAGAAACACGCGCAGACCGTCCAGCGCGTCGCTCATCTGGATCTGGCACGACAATCGACTGCCCGGACGACGCTGCGAGGCGACGCAGTCCAGCATCTCGTTCTCGATCTCGCTCGCCGGTGCGGCGAGATGGACGAAAGGCGTATCCACATACACGTGGCAAGTCGCGCACATCGCGGACCCGCCACACTCCGCCACGATGCCTTCGACGCCATTTACCATCGCGACCTGCATCACGCTTTGACCGTTTTGGGCGGTCAGGGTCGTCTCGCGACCATCCGCACTGACGAAGGTGACCTTCGGCATACTGCAACTCCTGCAAGGATCGGGATCGTGGCTTCCTCCACCCCGGCCAGGCCGGGGCGTCGGGCATTCGGAATGGTCAGCTGAAGGCAACCGGAAGGCTGATCAGCGACCGGACAAAGTTGTTGGGCCGCCAGACCGGCTCGCCGGTCAGTTCGATCCTGGAGACCTTGCGGGCAAGCGCGGCGACCACGGCTTCCCCCTCCGCCCGCGCCAGCATCTGGCCGACACAGGAATGGAGCCCCGTTCCGAACGTCATCATGCCCGGCGTCTTCCGCGTGATGTCATAGCGTTCGGGATCATCGAACTTCGCCGGATCCAGATTCGCCGAGGCATAGCTCATCATCACCTTTGCATTCTCGGGAATGACGACGCCGCTCACCTCGGTATCGGCGATGCAGGTGCGGTAGAAATGATGAACCGGAGCGTTGAGACGCAGCGCCTCGTCAAACGCGGCCCGCGCCAGGCTGGGGTCGGATTTCAGCTTGGCGAACTCGCCCGGGTTGGTCGCCAGCGACCACAGCACGATCCCCACGGCGGCGATGGTTGCGTCCATGCCGGCCGCCAGGAAGGCCCGCACCAGCATCGCAGCCTCCTCATCGGTGATCTGGCCGGTGTCGACCTGCTTGTAGATCGCCTCGCCCATGCCGTCGGGATGAAGCGCCTCGCGCTTGCAGGACTCGGTCATCCACGGGATCGTCTCCGCACCACGCCGCATCCATTCGCGGGTCCGCTCATTGTCCGGCCCGCTCGCGTTGAAGGTCAGGATGCCGTAATCGATGATCTTGCGGCGATCCACCGACTTCAGTCCGACCGCCCGGGGGAACACGCCGACGGAAAAGGTCTCGGCCAGATCGGGGATCGCGTCGAACGACCCTTTGCCGACCACGGCATCGACCAGCTTGTCCGCCTCCGCCTGGAAGAGAGGCTTCAGTCCGTTCACGACGTTCGGCGTCAGGGTGCGCATCATCGCCGTGCGCGTGCGGGTGTGGTAGGGCGGGTCCACCTCAAGGATGATGCTCGGTTTCCGCCAGTTCTCGTGCACGGTGTAGTCGTTGATGCCGGTCCCGCGCGACGAGACGAACACGTCCTGCCGCGCAAGGATTTCGCCGACGACACGGTGATGCCCGGTGGCAAGGATGCTGTAGCGGGGGATATAGACGAAATCCCCACGGCCACGAAGCTCGCGATAATTCGGCACGGGGTTCAGCAGATACTCGTCCGAATAGGGGTCCACATCCCAGCTCTCGACGTTCGCCGGTTTCTCGATGGCGATATGCCCTTCGACGATCTTCATGCCCTTGCTCCTGTCAGTGCCGGATGGCGTTCGCGACACTAGCCAAAACGGGACTGGCTGCATACAAGGGCTTCTGACAACCTATCTCTAAATCCGGTCAGAAAATGGTCACCTTCGACCTCTATGAACACGAAGCGATCGAGCTGCCTGTCGTCGCGGTCGAAGTCGCGATGGGCGAGGACGTCGCCGAAATCCCGATGCATTCGCACCCAAGCGGACAGATCATCGTCTCGCTTCAGGGGGCGGTCAGCTGCGAGCTGCGCGACGCGCTCTGGATGGTGCCGCCGAATTGCGCGGTCTGGATTCCCGGCCATATCGAACACCGCTGCCGCGCCACCCTGAACGCGCGGATGTGCTTCCTGATGATCAAGCCGGACTACGCCGCGCGGCTGCCATCGGGCTGCGCAACCCTTCAGATCACCCCCTTCGTCCGCGAGCTGATCCTTCGCATGACGCAACTGGATCCGACCAACCCAGAGCCTCATGCGATGAGCATGATCGACGTTGTCCTGGGAGAGCTGGAGCAGATGAAGCCCGCCTCCTTCGACTTGCCGCTGCCCGCGAATCCCAAACTTCGGCTGATCGTCGACACGATCCTGTCCCGACCCTCGGACCGGCGCACCCTGCCGGAATGGGCTGATCGGCTGGCGATGAGCGAACGGACCCTGTCGCGCCTGATCGTCCAGGAAACCGGCCTGAGCTTCGGCCGCTGGAGACAGCAGATGCACCTGCTCATGGCGCTGCGAATGCTTGCCTCTGGCGCTTCGGTTCAGGCTGCGGCGAACGACCTCGGCTATGCTTCGGTGACAGCCTTCATCACCATGTTCAAATCCGCACTGGGGACGACACCCACCCGCTACTTCCAGTCGCAAGAGCGCGTTTCCTGACCTGCGCCTTCTGTCCGCACGCGCCGCCACGGATGCAAGCTTTGCCCGGTTGCTGCAAATATTTCCCCGATCAGGCGCGGGCCTGCGGCGTGGCTGGGTCGGCCCCGTCCTGGCCGATCCGCTTGCGCGCGGCGGCGTCGCGTCCTGCGATGTACCCCCAGGCAAGGTTCGGGCCAAGCGTCGTCCCGGTGCTGACCGCCTTGGTCCCGATCGGGCAAGCCATCGCGACCCCGACGCAGTAAAGCCCCAAGATCGCGGAGCCATCGGCCCGCAGCACCCGTGCCCGCTCGTCCGTCCGCGGCCCGCCTTTCGTGGAAATGAACGTCCTGTTGAAGGTCAGTGCAACGAATGGCGGCTTGACGATCTTCTCACGACGGGTCCGCCCAAAGCGATCGGCCAGGCCCTCGTCGATGCCCGCATTGAAGGCATCGACGGTCCGGCCAAGCGTCTCGGGATCGACCGCGATCTTGCGCGCCAGCCCGCCAAGCGTCGGCGCGTGTGTGATCCATTCCGACTCCCGCCCGGCAACCAGTCGCGCAATGCGGTTCCGCGCCAGAAACCGTGCGTCCGCTATGAACCAGGCCGGCAGGTTGACCGGTTGCCCCGCCTGGTTCCTCTTGTCGAGAAGCAGGCCAAGATTGTGATCGTGCTCGTTCACGAACCGCTCGCCCTGCCCGTTCACGATGACCGCATTGGGTGCAACGTGGTAGAACCAGCCCAAACCCTGCCGCTTGCCATCGATCCGGCCGGGGATCGCCGAGTTGAAGTTGGCCTGGTCCATGCGATCCACCTCGGCCCCGGCCGCGAGGGCAAGTGCCAGCCCGTCTCCTTCATTGGTCGGCGGGCTGGCCCTGTAATCGACCGGGCCGGGAAAATGTTCTGCGATCAGGGCGTCATTCCATTCGAACCCGCCCGAGGCGATCACCACCCCGCAGCGGGCTCGAAATCGGCGTGGCGTCCCGGCGACCATCGCCGTGACGCCGCGGATGTCCCCGTCGGGCCCCTGGTCCAGTCCAGTGATCCTTGCACCGGTCAGGATGGTGCAGCCGTGATCCAGACAACCCTTCAGCAAGCCCGTCACCAGGGCGGTACCCATCCCGCGTTGGCCCGCCAGAAGGCGCTTTGCAAGGACGGGAAGCTGTCCAAGCAGGGCCAGAGGTCCCGCCGTCAGCGGATCGCGTTCAACAACTTCGGCAAAGGTGAAAAGCATCGGCAGCTTCGGCCTGCGGATGCGCCTTGCCCAGCCGCCGACGACACTGCGCCGGACAAGACCTGGAGTCAGCATGCGGCCCAGCGGCTTCGCCCCCGGAGCGTCCGGAAAGAGATCCGCGTCCGGCAGCAGCTGAAAACGCAGCGGCGTCTCCTCTTCGATCAGCCGGAGTGCCGCTCCGGCGGTCCGCGCAAAGGCGGCAAGCCGTCTGCCATCGCTTTCCGCCCAGCCCGGCGGTGCCGTTGCCAGAAGATAGGCTTCGGCCTCGGCGGGGCTGTCGGACAGACCCGCCTGCGCGGCGACATGGTTCGCCGGGGCATAGATTGCCGCGGCGGACCAGGCCGTGGTTCCACCCAGTTTCTCGGCCTTCTCGACGACCAGGACCGACAGACCCTCGGAAGCCGCCGTCAGGGCGCACATCAACCCGGCCGAGCCAGACCCCATCACGACAAGGTCGAACTCCTCAGCCGTAGCGGGAAGGCCTGGCACCGGACGCTCGCTGGCCCTCCCGCTGGCAGAGACCGAAGACCGGGTACGCACGGCCGACCGATTTCAGTAGATCTGCCAGATCGTGTCGAAGGGCTTGCCGGTCCCGCGCGCCTTGGCCAGTTCGCGGATCACCGGACCCATTTCGGCAAGGAACGCGTGCAGACCGGCCTCGGACTCCCATTCGTCGATGTCCAGGATCTCGCCGTCACGATACAGGCGGCGGTGCGCGATGCACCCATGCCGCTTAAGGGCTTCGTGCAGCATTTCGGTCTGGGCTGCATGCGTCTTCTCGACCTCCCGGACCCGCTCGATATCGACGTCCGGGATGCGAACCGTAACGACAATGCTCATGTGTCTTTCCTCCGTGAAAGGATTGCTACCGTTCCCGCCGACGGGCGGGAATAATCATGGACTGTGACAGCCCCGCGCCGTCAGAGGACCGACCCGACGAAGGCCTTGGTGCGCGGGTTCGTGGGCCAGCTCAGGACGTCGTTGGGACTGCCCGATTCAATGATCTGACCGTGATCCATGAAGATCACCCGATCGGCCGCTTCGCGCGCAAAGCCCATCTCGTGCGTCACGACGATCATGGTCTGGCCGCTTGCCGCAAGTTGCTTCATCACCTGCAGCACTTCATTGACGTTCTCGGGATCCAGCGCGCTGGTCGGTTCGTCGAACAGGATGACCTGCGGCTCCATGTTCAGCGCGCGCGCGATGGCCACACGCTGCTTCTGCCCGCCGGAAAGCTGGGCCGGATAGGCGTCTGCCTTGTTCGCCAGCCCGACCCGGGTCAGGTACTCCATCCCGCGCTCGACCGCGACCTCGCGCTTTTCGCCCTTCACGCCGATCGGAGCCTCGATCAGGTTCTGCAGCACGGTCATGTGCGGAAACAGGTTGAAGCCCTGGAACACCATGCCAATGTTGCGGATGCGCATGGCGATCTCTTTCTCGGGCAGTTCCACCAGACGGTCGCCGGCCTCGCGATAGGCGATCAGTTCGCCGTTCAGGGTGATCCGCCCCGAGTTGACGCTCTCCAGATGATTGATGCAGCGCAGAATGGTGCTCTTGCCCGACCCCGAAGGGCCGATGATGCAGACCGTCTCTCCCGCCGCGACTTCGAAGGACACGTCTTTCAGCACCATGAGAGGACCGAACGACTTGCGGACTCTGTCGACTTTGATCATTTCCATCTCCGATTAGCGATCCATCCGGCGCATGCGCTTCTCGACGAAGTGCTGCACGGGCGAGATCAGGGCGAGGATCGCGAGGTACCAGAAGCTGGCGACGAACAGCATTTCCATGACGCGGTAGTTCTGGCCCGCGATGTTTTGCGCCGTGGTCAGAAGATCCCCGCCCGCAATGACAGACACCAGCGCACTGGCCTTGACGATGTTGGAAAACTGGTTGCCCAGCGAAGGGACGATGGCCCGCATTGCCTGCGGCAGGACGATGCGCCACAGGATGCGCGTCCTGCGCATTCCCAGCGCGGCCGCCGCCTCGCGCTGGCCCTTGTCGATGCTCTGCAAGCCGCCGCGGATGATCTCGCCCATATAGGCGGACTCCGCCAGCCCCAGCGCGATGAACGAGGCGACGAAGGGCGTCAGCAGCTGGTTGACGCGGAACTCCGCGAAGGTGATGTCGGTGAACGGAACGCCAAGAACCAGCGTCGGCACGAACAGGCCGATGTTGCCCCAGAACAGCAACTGCACGATGGCTGGCAATCCGCGCAGCAGCCAGACGTAGAACCCCGCGATGGCCGAAATGACCGTGTTCGACGACATGCGGCCAAGGGCGACGAACATCCCCAGCACCAACCCCATCGCCAGCGCGAAGGCGCTCAGTTCGATCGTGATGAGAAGGCCGTTCAGGATCGGGCCCGACAGGACGTACTGGAAGAACACCGGCCACTTCAGATGCTGGTTCGCCGCCAGCCCGTAAAGCGCGCCCAGCAGGACAAGGACGGCAATCCCTCCCGAGACATAGCTCCAGGATGATCTTTCCCGCTGGACAGGAAAGAATGCGGGTCCCTCTCCGGTCGGGGGCTCTGTCATCGGCGCCTTCGCCTGCAACGTTTGATCGCTCATCTGACCTACCTGAGTATTCTGCGGTGACGTCTGCGCAGTGGTCGGAAGCCCGGATCGACCGGACCGGGCCGCAGGCAACAGACCTGCGCTCCAGTGCGGGGCCGCAGAACGGATCGCTGCCCTGCCTTCTTCCTTCATGCTTCTGTTGCATCTACCGCGTCCGTCCGGCCCGCCCCATCACATGAACGGGTGACAGACGCCCGCCGCGCATTTCCCTATTCAGACCAGGAAGCTTGGGCGGGATCTCTCCCGCCACTCCCCCCTGCAGCGCCCCGGCGCTGGACGAAGCAAGGACCGCAAAGCCGATGGACAGTGCATTGAAGATTTCCGCAGCAACGGAAAGCCAGACAAGGCTGGACGCCGCCGAGGCGACGGTTGCCACCCTCATCACGAACGGCATCGACACGCTGTATGCTTTGCCGGGGCTGCACAATGACCCGCTCTGCGACGCGGCCTTCAAGCGCAGCGGCGAGATGCGGCTCATCCACGCCCGGCACGAGCAGGCGACAGCCTACATGGCGCTTGGCGCGGCGCTGGCAACCGGCAAGCCGCAGGCCTTTGCAGCCGTCCCGGGACCGGGCTTCCTGAACACCACCGCAGCTCTTCTCAGTGCCGAAGGCACCTGCGCGCCGGTCCTCGGCATCATGGGACAGATCCCGCAGCGGGACATCGACCGGAACTTCGGCCACCTGCACGAGATCCGCGACCAGATCGGCATGGCATCTCACGTCGCCAAATACGCCCGGCGCATCCGGTCTGCCCATGAGGCTCCGCGCATCGTGACCGAAGCGATCAGCGCGATGATTTCCGATCGCCCCGGCCCTGCCGTGATCGAATGCGCGATGGACACCTGGGCGACCCGCGCCCCGGTCGCCCTGACCGCCGAGGCCGCCCGCCCCGCGCAATACCTTGTCGACGGCGAAGCGGTGGAGAAGGCCGCCCGCCTGGCCGCATCGGCAAAGCGCCCGATGATCGTGGTCGGCGGCGGCGCACTCGAAGCCTCCGGCGAAGTCCGCGCCCTTGCCGAATTCCTTCAGGCGCCGGTCCTCTCCTATCGCCGCGGCCGCGGGGTCATCCCCACCGACCATCCGCTTGCAATCAACCTGCCGCAGGGGCACCGCCTCTGGCCGCAGGTCGATCTTGTCATCGCCATCGGCACCCGGCTTTTCATCCAGGAACAGCAGTGGGGTACGGACAAGGACCTGAAGGTCATCCGCATCGACGCCGACCCCCAGGCGCCGAACCGCCACAAGACGCCCGACGTCGCGATGATCGGCGACGCGACGGCCTACACCCGAAGCCTGGTCGACGCGCTGGCCCGCCTCGCCACGCCGGCCGCATCCTGCCCGTTCGACCTGGGCGCCGAGGCCGCCTGGCTTGAAGAGCGCCTTCGCCGACTGGAACCGCAACGCGCCTACCTGAACGCGATCCGGGCGGCACTTCCCGCGGACGGCATCTTCGTGGACGAGGTGACGCAGGTCGGTTTTGCCAGCCGCCTGATCTTCCCCGTCCACACGCCGCGAAGCTTCATCTCGCCCGGCTATCAGGACAACCTCGGCTGGGGCTACGGCACCGCGCTCGGGGTCAAGGCCGCATGTCCCGACCGCCCGGTCGTCGCCATCGCCGGTGACGGCGGCTTCATGTACCAGGTCGGAGAGCTGGCCACAGCCGCACAGCACGACATCGGCCTCGTCGTCGTGGTCTTCGACAACGGCATGTTCGGCAACGTCAAGCGCATCCAGCAGGAACGCTACGGCAATCGCGTCATCGCCGCCGACCTCAGCAGCCCGGATTTTGCCGCCCTTGCGGAAACCTTCGGCGTTGCCGGCCATCGCGTCGAAACCCCGGCCCAGCTGGAGCGCACCCTCGGCCTTGCGCTGGAAGGCGGGCGACCCGCGCTCATTCACGTCAAGTGCGGCGAGATGCCAAGCCCCTGGGACATGCTCCTTATGCCACGCGTGAGAGGATAGATCGCCATGCTTGACGACACCCAATCGAACACTCAGCTCTTCATCGGTGGCGTCTGGACCGGCGCCGAAGATGGCGCGACCACGGACATCCTGTGCCCGGCAGACGGCAAGGTGATCGCCACGATTTCGGTGGGAAGCGCCCCGGATATCGATCGGGCCGTTCAGGCGGCCGGACAGGCCTTTTCAGGGGCCTGGGCCGAAACCCCGGCACGGGACCGCGGGCTTCTCCTTTCCCGGCTGGCCGATCTGATCGAGCGCGACAAGGAAGTCATCGCCAAGCTCGAGGCACTGGAAATCGGTCGCCCCTATGCCGAACCGCTGATGGTCGACATCACTTCGGCCATTGTCACGCTCCGCCATTTCGCCGGCTGGGCGGACAAGCTTGACGGGCGCGTCCTGTCCAGCCCCGATCATTTCGGCCGCCCCGTCCATGCCTACACCACCCGCGTTCCGGTCGGTGTGGTCGGCGCAATCCTTCCGTGGAACGCGCCGACAATGATCGCCTGCTGGAAGCTTGCCCCCGCGCTAGCCACCGGCTGCACGGTCGTTCTCAAGCCCGCGATCGAAGCACCGCTCGCCATCCTCTATCTCGGGCGCCTGATCGACGAGGCAGGCTTTCCCGCCGGCGTCGTCAACATCGTCCCCGGAACCGGCCCCGGCGCGGGCTCTGCCCTGGTCGACCATCCCGACGTCGCGAAGATCTCCTTCACCGGCAGCCCGGTCACCGGACGTCTGATTGCCCGCAAGGCCGCAGAGACCTTCAAACCCGTCACGCTCGAACTGGGCGGGAAGGCCCCCCAGATCGTCTTTCCGGATGTTGACGTGAAGGCGACGGCGCATGCCCTGGGAATGGGCATCTTCTCCAACCAGGGCGAGATCTGCGCCGCAGGGTCACGCATCCTCGTCCACAAGTCGATCGAGGCAGACCTCGTCGCCGCACTGAAGGCCGAGGCCGAATCCCGCGTCCTTGGTCATCCGCTTGATCCGGCCGTGACGATGGGGTCGCTGATTTCGGCGGATCAGATGAAGACCGTGTCGGGTTACATCGCCTCGGGCACCGACGAAGGCGCCCGGCTTGTCACCGGCGGGACCCAACTCGACGGACCCGGCCATTTCATGCGGCCGACCGTCTTTGCCGGCGTCAGCAACTCCATGCGGATCGCCCGCGAGGAAATCTTCGGTCCCGTGGCGGCGGTGATCGCCTTCGAAACCGAGGAAGAGGCCATCGCCATCGCGAACGACAGCCAGTACGGGCTGTCCGCGAACATCTTCACCGAAGACCTCCGCACCGCCCATCGCGTTGCCGCACGGATCAAGGCAGGCACGGTCTGGATCAATGGCGGCGGCACGCCCGACCCCCGCTCGGTCTGGGGCGGCGGCGGGTTAAGCGGCATCGGGCGCGAGCTCGGCCTGTCCGCGCTCCAGTCGCACACCTGCGAGAAATCCGTCTGCGTCCTGCTCTGAGCACGGGCCCCCACCATCCCAATGCGTGCCGCCCCACCGGCGGCACGACGCATCTTCAAGGAGACCGCCGTGTTCGACCGCTACCAATCGCCACCGCCAGACGTCATTCTGGAATTGATGCAGGCCTATCGTGCCGATCCGCGCAGCAACAAGATCGACTTGGGGATCGGCGTCTACAAGGACGCAACCGGCCAGACGCCCGTCATGCGCGCGGTCAAGGCTGCGGAACTCCGCTACGTCGAAGCAGAAGCAAGCAAGGCCTACCTCGGCCTTGGCGGCGATGACCGTTTCGTCGACCTGATCCGGCAACTGGTCCTGGGCGACTCCGTCCCGGCGGATCGCATCCGCGGCATCCAGACCGTGGGCGGAGGCGCCGCAGTCCGTCTTCTGTGCGACATGCTGGCGCGCAACGACGCGGCAGGGACGATCTGGGTCCCCTCCCCCACCTGGATCAATCATGTGCCGATCGCCAGGGCGGCGGGCCTGCGTGTGCGCCACTACGCCTACTTCGATCCCGCCACGGGGCAGGTCGCCTTCGACCGCATGATGGCTGACCTCGCCCAGGCCGCCTCGAACGACATCGTCCTTCTGCATGGCTGCTGCCACAACCCGACGGGCGCGGACCTGTCGCTTGCCCAGTGGGACGAACTTGGCGACCTGATCCTGGCGCGCAAGCTTCTGCCCTTCGTGGACATGGCCTATCAGGGCTTCGGCGACGGCCTCGAAGCCGATGTCGCCGGCGTCCGGGCGCTGGCGTCGCGCGTGCCGGAGATGGTCGTCTCAACCTCCTGCTCCAAGAATTTCGGCGTCTATCGCGACCGCGTCGGAACCGCGATGATCCTGGGCGAGACTGCCGCCACGGCGGAAAAGGCCAAGGCCGTGCTGCTTTCCGCCGGACGGGTGAACTACTCCTTCCCGCCGAACCACGGCGCGGCCCTGATTGCGCTGCTTCTGTCCGACCCCTCACTAAGCACTGACTGGAAGGCCGAACTCGAAGGCATGCGCGCAAGGCTGATCGGCAACCGCAAGGCCCTTTCCGACTCTCTGCGCGCGGCGACCAATTCGGACCGCTTCGACTTCATCACCGGGCACAAGGGGATGTTCTCGCTTCTCGGGCTTTCTGCGGACCAGATCTTGCTGTTGCGAAAAGACGCGGCGATCTTCATCCCGCCGGATGGACGGGTCAACATCGCGGCCGTGAATGAAGCCGACCTCGGCGTGATCGGAAGCAGCATCGCCGCTGTCATTCGGTAAAACCCGATCCGTGCACGGCTCCGCCACCCGCGCGGGGCCGCCGCCCATCGAGGAGCAAGTCAGAGTGAACCTCGCCGGCTTCAACCCTTTCCGTCCGGGCCGCCGCCTGGTCGAGCCCGTTGCGCCAGATCCAGACCAGGCGGACCTGCCCCGTTCCGCCGACGTCGCGGTGGTCGGAGGCGGCATCGCAGGCCTGATCGCCGCCGTCGAGCTTGCGCGACGGGGGCAGAAGGTGGTTCTGCTGGAAAAAGGGCGGGTCGGGGCCGAACAGACCAGTCGCGCTCTCGGCTGGGTAGCAAGTCTCGGCGACACTGGCTTGCGCCTCCCCCTCAGCCTGCGCAGCAAAGAGCTCTGGCGATCCTACCAGAATGACCATGCCATCGACACATCCTTCCGGGCCTGCGGACTGACGATCGTCTGCCGTTCCACCCGCGAGATGGAGATGTTTGCAGCCTGGAGCGAGACGGCCCGTGCCGTGGGCGAGGTCGACGCCGAACCGCTGGGCCTGCCGGACCTTGCCGCCCGCCTGCCCCAGGTGACGACACCGGGCGCGGTTGGTGCCTGGTGGCAGCCCTCCGACGGCGTGGTCTTTCCGGCCCAGGTCGCGCCGGCCCTGGCCCGCATCGCGCGCAACCTTGGCGTCCACATCGTAGAGACCTGTGCCGTCAGAGAGATCGACCGCAGCGCCGGGCGGGCATCGGGCGTCGCGACCGAGAAAGGGCTGTTGCGCAGTTCGGCTGTTCTGCTGGCCGGCGGCGCATGGTCCCGTCGTCTGCTGCGCGACCTGGGCATCAACCTTGTGCAGCTGCCGGTCTACAGTTCGCTCTATCGCACCGAGCCCGTCACCTCGGACCTTCCGGCAATCGGCGCGACCGGAAGCTTCGCCTGGGCGCGGCGGGAGGACGGCAGTCTGGTTATCGGCAACAATTCTGCCATTGCCTCGGTCACGCTCGACAGCCTGCGCCTCTTGCGGCCCTTCCTGCCGTCACTGCTTTCGGACCACGGCTCGCTCAGCCTCGATCTGGATGCCGACTTCCTCCAGGGCCTGCGGGACGAACGCGTCCGGTCCCCGCACCGGCCGTTTGCGTATGAGCGGAACCGCATGCTCGGCGCTGTGCCCGATGCAGCGAACGGGCTGAAGGTGCTTGCCTCCCTCCGCCGCGAGATCCCGTCGCTCGCACAGGTTGCCTTGCGCAGCAGTTGGGCGGGCATCATCGACGTCACACCCGACAAGGCCCCGATCATCGAACAGACTGGCTGTGCGGGCCTTTACGTCTGCACCGGCTTCTCGGCGCATGGGCTTGCGATGGCCCCGGCTGCCGCGGAAATGGCCGCCGACCTGATCGTCGGCAACGACCCCCGCCTGGCGCCCGGTCCCTATTCGAACAGCCGTTTCAAGGCCTAGGAACCCCTGACTGCGCCCGTGACCGAAGCTTCGGCACGGGCGCTTTTTTGGGAGCAATTTTCGCCAGGTGCGGGGGCGCAGAGGCCCCCGCATCAGGGCATCACGGATTGATGTCGACCGCCTCGACGGCAAGTTCGCCCACCGTGTACTTGTCCAGGATCTTCTTGTAGGTGCCGTCCGCAACCAGCTGATCCATCGCCCCGTCCAGCGCCTCGGCCAGACCCAGCTGGTCCTTCGAGGTCGACATCGTGATCGCGCCGGTCGCCCAGTCCGGCCCGGCCAGATCGACCAGCTTGGCGCTGCCTTCAAGCGTCGCCTTGATGGCCAGCAGCTCGACCGCCGTATGCAGCCACGCATCCACCGATCCTGACTGGAACGCCGCGAGGATGCCGGCGTTGTTCGAATACTGCTGGACCTCGATCGCGGGCAGACCGGCAGCGGTGCAGCGCTCGGACGCTCCGACCGCCAGGTCGACGAACCACGACGCCTGGACAGCGCCGACGCGCTTGCCGCAAAGCGTCTTGTCATCGCTGGTGATGTCGGTATTCGCCGTCGGCACCAGAAGCGAGATCGCATCCTTGATGTAGGGCATCATATTCAGGATTTCCTTGCGGTCTTCCTTGAAGCTGATGATGCCCATCGACACGTCGATCGACCCGCTCTGCAGGCCCGGAATGATGCCAGGCCACTGCATGTCCTGGAACTCGAACGTCACGCCAAGGATCGGCTCCATCGCCCGCGCAAGGTCGACTGCAACCCCGGTCATCTGACCATCCTGCAGGAAGACATGCGGCGGGATCGTCTGCGGTGCGCCGACCTTGATGACCTTGCTCTCCTTGACCGTGTCCGGCAGCTTGTCGGCAAGCTCGGCGACGACCTGTGCCGAGGCAAGGCCGGATGCGCCAAGCAGAAGGCCGGCGGCAAGTGCGGCCGTGCGGCCGAACGTGATGGATCTGTCCATGTCTTACTCCCTGGGTTGCTGTTCTTCCCGAACCAACCTTACGGAGCCTCCCCGCCTCGACCATCACAGGGACATGTGACGCGCCCCGTCTGCGAAGGCGAGAGCGGCAAGACAGGACCGGCCCGCATCAGGCGATGCGGGCCGGTCCGTCCCAGGTGCCGGGACAAGAAGCTCAGCGGTCCAGGACAACCGTGTTCGTCAGCGTCCCGATGCCATCCAACTCGACCTCGACCACATCGCCCGGCTTCAGGAAGACGGGCGGCTTCCGCTTGAAGCCGACGCCCGCGGGCGTACCCATCGCGATCACGTCGCCTGCCTCAAGGTCGATGAACTCGGACAGGTGATTGATGATGAAAGGAATGTCGAAGTGCATCGATGCCGTGGTGTCGTTCTGCATCTCGACACCGTTCACCCGGGTCACGATCCGGACATTGTGCGGGTCGGTCAGTTCGTCCTTCGTCACGACGACAGGGCCGAGGGGGCCGCTCGTGCGGAAGTTCTTCCCCGCAATGTATTGCGTCGTGCGGAACTGGTAATCGCGCACCGTGATGTCGTTGAAGGCGGTATAGCCGAAGACATGCTCCATCGCAGCCTCGCGCGCGATCTGCCCGCGATGCGATTTCCCGATCACGACGGCAAGCTCGCCTTCCCAGTCAAGCTGTTCCGAGACCTTCGGATACAGCACGTCTGCTCCCGAGCCGACAAGCGTTGACGTGTACCGGTTGAACATGATCGGAATCGGGCTCATGTCGAACCCCGCCTCCTTCGCATGCTCGGCGTAGTTCCGGCCGATGCAGAAGAACTTCGGCGGTTGCGGCACGGCGGGCAGAAGCTGCAGCGTTCCGGGGTCGCGCTGCGCCGCGCCGAACTGGCCGGATGCCTCGCGAACGGTCCTGCGCAGCGCGTCCAGCGCCTCGTTCCCCCGCGCGATCAGGTCGTTCACGCTGGCCGGCGCTCCGGCCTTGCCCAGGACCCGGTACAGCGCGGGGACGTCGACGATGCTTGCGTCGACCCACACGCCAAAACTCGGAAGACCTTGGGAAATATAACTGGCAAGTTTCATGGCGATTCCTTATGTTCGTTAATCGGTGATCATTGTCCGATATTAGGTTACTTTTCTGTCGGCACAAGCAGGCCACCCGAGATCAACGAAGGAGAAGAACCCGATGACCGACAGAGCTTCCGCCGGAGAGCGTTTCGAGAAAGGCCTTGCCACGCGCAAAGCCGTCCTTGGGGATGACTACGTCGAACGCTCGCTGGCGAACGCCGGAGAGTTCGGCTGGCCGCTCCAGAAACTCACGACCGAGTTCTGCTGGAACGAAATCTGGAACCGTCCCGGCCTGGATCGTCGCGCCCGCTCGCTTCTCAACCTCGGCATGATCGCCGCGCTGAACCGCCCGCACGAATTCCGCATTCACGTGAACGGCGCGCTCACCAACGGCGTGACGGTCGAGGAACTGCGCGAAGTCGTCCTTCAGATCGCCTTCTACTGCGGGGGTCCGGCGGCCCTTGATGCCAACCGGATCGTCGTGGACGTGCTGAAGGAACGGGGGCTCCTGTGATCCCGCGCCGGGGCGAGGCGGTCGTACGGCCGCCCCGCCCTCCGGCATCAGCAGGACACCGCGACGCCGGCGATGTTTGCCGACTGCGCGATCATGCGCTGTTCGGTTTCGTCGAACTCCCGGCGGAAGGCCTCGAAGTCGAACGCTTCAAGGTCGATTTCCGTGATCGGAGGATAGGCGCGCGGCAGGCCGTTCCAGCCGATCTGGTCGATCCCCCAGTAGAACTCCAGCAGGTTGCCGTCCATGTCGCGCGCGTAAAAGCGCGGATGGTTCCCCGGTCCGCCGACGCGGCAGTTGACGATCGTGACGCCCCCGTCGCGGAACTGGCGGAACTTCGACAGCAGGTCCTGCGGCGAGGCAAACTCGAAGGCGATGTGATGCAGACCCAGCCGGTGCTTGTCGGACTTGGACAGATCCGGATCGGTCAGCTGGAAGATGGAGATGTTGTGGTGGGTCGTGTCGCAACGGACGAATGCACCCGCGCGGACATGAACGCCGTGGCCGACCTTCTCGACGGGGTAGGTAAAGCGTTCGGTCAGGCGCATGCCCAGTTTCTTCGTATAGAACGCAACCGCGGCGTCGATGTCGGAAACGGCGATTCCGACATGGCCAAGCTTGATGGGGCGGGACTGCATTCGATTGTCTCCTGTTCAATAGTCGAACATCTTTGTTCGATATTCAGTTATCCGATGCAAGATCGCTTCGTCAAGCCTTGCCATTGCCGTGCGCCGAAAACAAACATGGCTGCAGCTTCCCGCGCGCCGCGGACCAGCCACAGAAGGAGATCCAGACTTGGCCGAGATTTCACTGACCGGTGACCAGATGCTGCAGCTTCTGGAGCTGATTGCCTTCGAAGGTCCCCGCACGACGGCACAATTGGCCGAGGCGGCGCAGATCAACCGGACGGTGGCGCATCGCCTCCTAAACACCCTGCACGAACGCGGCTATCTCACCCGGCAGGGAAAGACTTTCGAACTTGGCCACATCCTTGCCCAGATGGCGCAGTCGGTGGACCTGAACGGCGTCCCCCGGATCGCCCGCCCGGTTCTGCGGCAACTGGCCGACGAGCTTGGGGAATGCGTGGTCATGCACGGGATTGACGGCGACGATGCCGTGGTGGTCGAACAGGCCGTAAGCCAGGCCGAGATCGTCAGGGTCCAGCATCGCGAAGGCGCGCGCCATTCCCTGGCCCTGGGCGCCAGCGGTCGCGCGATCCTCGCGTTCCAGCCCGAACGCATCATCAAGCGGCACCTGTCTCGGGCAGAGGATCCGGCCCTGCTCAAGACCAGGCTTGATGAAACCCGCAAGATGGGCTTTGCGCGATCCGAGAACGAACTGCAGCTGGGCGTCGCCGGTCTGGCCGTCCCCCTGCGCGAGGCGGACGGTCTAGTCCGCTACAGCCTGGCCGTCCTGGTCCCGACCCAGCGGTCCGCAGGACTCGATTCCAAGCTGGGGAAGGTGCTTGAGGCGCAGGAGAAGATCGAGCGGCTCCTGGAAGCCCATCGCAATCCTGGCTGACCTGCCGGGCTTGCCAGCCGGCGCATGGACAAAATCCTTGCTAATCGAACAGAATCCGTTCTATATTTGAAAATGATCGTGCCTTCTCCGGCTGATCAAGGGTAAGATCTGTTGACGCCGGCCGAACTGTCCCCCGAAGCACAGGGCACCAGGATCCGCCGACCGTGCCGCGACAGCAACCGGGAGCCGCTGCCATGCTGGTGATAGAGAACGATCCGGGCACACGACCATCTGCAGATTTTGCCGACGGGATTGCCTCGCTGATCAACGACGTCGGAACGTCTCGGTTCGAGGACAGCCTGGCGGCGGTCAGCGGATCGCTTCTCCAATGCTACCAGATCACGGCCTTCGCCTTCAGCGCGGACCACCTGCCCCGCCCCCTGGGACTTTTCGCGCGTGACCGCGACAAGGAGGTCCGCAAGGCGGCGAAGCGGTATGAAACCGTCCACTGGAAGCAGGACCCGTCGAACTTCTTCCTCCGCGACAAGCGGACGAACGGCAAGTCCCTGGCCGTGGTCCTGTCGAAAAAGGACATCGACGACGCCGACTTCCTCGACGACTGCTATGTCGGGCCCGACGTCGGCCACCGGCTCTCGCTGATTTCCGACTTCGAGGGCCGTCCCGTGAAGCTCAGCTTCCACCGCCGGGAGCGGTACGGCGATTTCGACCATATGGCTATCGAAGGCGTCCTCAACCATGCGCGGCCGCTGATCTCGCTTGTCCTGAAGCACGTCGACATCACGAACCGCTTCTGTTCGGACAAGTCCGAGCAACAGATCTTCGAAGAAGTGCTCGAGACCCGCTATCCCGAACTGACCCGGCGCGAACGTGCCGTCTGCGGCCTGATCGCCATCGGGATGAGCTCCGAAGCAATCGCCCTTACGCTTGGGATCAGCATCAACACGGTCCTGACATTCCGCCGTCGCGCCTATTCCCGACTGAACATCTCCACGCAGAACGAACTGCTGCGGATCCTGTATCGCGCCTGCGCGCACTGGGCCTGAGGCGCGTCCAGATCCCGTCCGATCCGGCAGCGGCAACGGCGGCCAACATGGCCCCCGTTGCCGTTCGCCCGCTCAGCCTCTTGGCAGGAAATGCCGCGAGAAGAACTCCGTCAGGACGGACCTCGCATCCAGCGGCAGAACCGCCGCGACATACATGTCAGGTCGCACGACCACCACCGCGCCTTCTTCAGAGATTCCGCGCTCGGCAAAGATGTCGCAGCTCTGCTTGTCGACGGTGCCCCTGGCGAAGATCTTGTTGATGTCGGTGATGCCGAAGGGCTGCCGCTTAGGCTTGAACACCTTGGGCGCATGCGCCGTCTCAAGCTCGGTATGCAGACACGGGTAGATCACCTTCACGTCAAAGAACTGGTCGTCGTCCCCTCCGGCCGGGGTATGGCGCACAACCGGCGACTCCGGGTCGGTGCCAAGCCACAGGCCGAACCTGTGCAGCTTCGACGTCACATCCGAAGGCGAGGCCTTGTCCGCAAAGGCATAGATGCGCCAGCGGCCGTCGGCCTCATGCAGGTGTCCAAGCTGGACCATGTTGGAATCCGACCGCCGGATCACCTTGGCCGAATGGAAGCGTTTGCCCACCGGGAACCCGGTCGCAAGCGCCTGATGCTCGTTGCCCAGGACGATCTGCGACGGCGGATATTCGGTCTTGTATCCGTTCGAGAATTCATAGCCCGCAACATGGGCGCGCTCCAGCTCGGTCGGGTCGCTCAGGGCTTCGGCCGGGGTGGCCATCAGCGTCGACCAGGCCTTGTCGAAGTCGATCATGTCCTTCGCGATCACCTTCCGCTCGGCGGCATAGGTGTCCAGAAGCGTCGCAGGGGCGCGGCCTTCCACCACCGCGCCAAGCTTCCAGCCCAGGTTGAACGCATCCTGCATCGAGACGTTCATCCCCTGCCCGGCTTTCGCCGAATGCGTGTGACAGGCATCCCCCATCAGGAAGACCCGAGGCGTCTGCTTCCCCACAAGATGCGGCGGAACGTCGTCGAAACCGTCCGTCAGACGGTGCGCCACTTCGTACACCGACCACCATCCGACCGATTTCACGTCGATGGAATAGGGGCTGAGAATGGCATTGGCGCGCGCGACGATCGCCTCGAACGGCGTTGACCGCACCGCTCCGTTGTCATCCTTCCCGGTCTCGCCCAGGTCGACGTAGACGCGGAACAAGTGGCCGCCCTCGCGCGGGATAAGCAGGATGTTGCCGCCGTCGTTCGACTGGATCACGCACTGGACCCTGATATCCGGGAAGTCCGTCTCGGCCAGCACGTCCAGCACACCCCAGGCATGCATGGCCGCATCGCCGTGCAGCCGATGCCCGATGGCCGTCCGCACCCCGCTGCGCGCCCCGTCCGCGCCGACGACATACTTGGCCCGCACCGTGAATTCCTGGCCCTGACGCTCGCCCGAGGTGTAACGGAGCCGGGCCTTGACGGGATGGGTCGCGCCCTGCTCTACGGCAAGATCGACGAACTCGATGCCATAGTCGGGCACCACGCGCCCCGGGGCTAGGGCCGCATCCTCCATGAAGTAATCGATGACCCGGGCCTGGTTGACGATCAGATGCGGGAACTCGCTCAGGTTCGTCGGATCATCCGGATTGACAACGGTCCGCACGATTTCTGACGGGTTGGCCGGATTGGGCTTCCAGAACCGGGTTTCGGTGATCTGGTAGGCCTCGTCGATGATCCGGCTGGCAAAGCCGAAGGCCTGGAACGTCTCGACACTGCGCGACTTGATGCCATCCCCATGTCCGATTTCCAACCGGGATGGCCGCCGCTCGACGATTCGCACGTTCACGTTGGGAAACCGCGAAAGCTGCGCCGCCAGCAAGGCCCCGGCGGGACCCGCCCCCACGATCAGCACATCCATCTTTCGCGGAATCTCGGTCGGCCGGTCGATCCCGAAGCCCGAAGCCGGTCGGATGCGCGGATCAGTGCGCACATAGCCTTGATGATGGTACTCCATGACCTCTCCTGATGATTGTCCTGCCGACCTGCCGTGCGGGGTCCCGAGCTGGTCGGTGAAATCGCCTTTCGGCGCTAGCCGCGCCCGGTGACCGCAAGCAGAAGCCGGGTCCAGTCCTCTGCCGGCGCCTCGCTGCGCCAGGCCACGTAATGATCCGGCCGCACGAGAAGGAACCGACCAAGGTAAAGCGCATGTGCCTCTTCGCCCAGGGCCACATGCCTGAACGGAGTATTCAGCGCCTTCGCCGCAGCGGTCGCCCGCGCGATCTCGACCGGATCGCAGTCGCCGACCGTGACCAGGTTGATGCCCTCGATCAACGCGCCAAAGATCGGCTCCCGGCCATCGACCAGCGAATGCGGCAGACGATGCCCGGGTCTCGCCGTCGGCCGGTACTCGACGACGGTGGCCTCGGGGGCCGCCTCTTCGTCCGACAGGATGACGGGAGAACTCTCGTACGAGGTGCCAAGTACCAGGCCCGGACTGTAGAACTCGTCCTGCTTTTCCCGGATGATGCGCTCCTTGGCCCGCGCGCGCTTGGCCTCGCCCTCGGGGCCTGCAAGGTCGATCCCGGGCTCGTAATAGTCCGCCGGCGCACCCGAGCGATAATTGTGGTTCGCCTGCCCCACGACACGAAGCGCAGCCGCCCGGCGTTCGGCCTCGTAGCTGTCAAGCAGGGCCGGACCGCCCCACCCTTCGGCGACGGCGGAAAGCTTCCAGCCCAGGTCGGCCACGTCCCCGATCCCGGTATTCAACCCAAGGCCGCCCGTCGGCGGGTTCAGGTGGACAGCATCCCCCGCCAGAAACACCCGGTTGCGCCGGAAACCGTCAGCAACCAGGTTGTGCGTGTCCCAGCCATCCACCGAGATCACGTCAAGCGGCAGATCGAACCCCAGGACCTCGCGGACATAAGCCTCGGGGTTTGCACGGATTTCGGCCTCCAGCTCGGGAGTGACCTTCCAGACCGTCATCCCGATCCAGTCGTTGTCGTTGTACCCGCGTCCCCAGCTGAACGACGCGTTGGTCTTGTCGGACACCAGCCAGACCTGCTGGCTCAGCCGAAGGGTCGTCCGTTCGTACAGCCACGGGGCGGCGAACAGGATGCGCAGGTTGCGCGCGGTGGACCCCTGCCCTTCCAGCTTCAGTCCAAGCTGCTTGCGGATTGTGCTCGCGCCGCCATCGCACCCGATGAGGTAGTCGAACACCTCCTGATGCGCCTCTCCGGCCTGGTCCTGCCAGGCTATTTCGACCACGCCGTCGTTGCGCACAAGGCCGGTCACCCGCGCCCCATCAAGCAGCAAGACGTTGGGCAGTCGCTTCTCGATCTCGCGCCGCGCCACCTTGCACAGCGTCTTCTGCGGGATCATCTGCGTCATTTCGTTCGAGTACGGCGTGTGCGCCCATCCCAGGGCGCGCTCGAAACGCTGAATCTCGTACCCGGCAAAGCCGGTCGCAAAGACGATGTCCAGGCTGTGACCCTCGACCCTGGGAAAGGCCTCCTGGGCCTTCTCGGCCAGACCGAACCGGCGCAGATGCTCCATCGAACGGATGTTCACCGATCCCGCCTTCCGGGTGAGCGAGGGCTTGGAATCATCCAGCAGCGTCACGCGATGACCGCGGCGACCAAGATCATAGGCCAGAAGGGTCCCGACGGGTCCACCGCCAACAACCGCAAACGCAACATCTGTCATTCCGAATGATCTCCTTCTGGGCTGTGCGGCCGGGAACAGCAGGCCGAACGCGTGCAACAACTGACGGACGCGGGGGATGCACTGCCTTTCACCCGAACCTAGACACGCCCGCCCCGACCGTCTGTCCTAAGGGGCTGTGATTGCTTGCAGTCCTCGCCCCCGGCAGGGTCCACCCTGCATCCGGCCCCGCTCTGTCCTGCCCTCTGCCTGGACCTGACCGCAGCCGCGCGCCGGACGTGTCCTGCCAATGGTCAGAGCTTGCCGAAATCGGCCGAGATGTCGTGTTCCCTCCATTCGTGGAACAACGGTCGGGTGCGCGCGCGAAGGTCGGACGCGCGATACCTGTCGATGGCCGCCTGATCGTCGGCAATCACCAGAAGCGCGTGACTGTACCCCTTTGCGAACGGAGACCTGTTGCGCCCCCACGTGAAGCTTCTGATGCCCGGGACTTCCGAAAGAATGCGGGCTTCCTGCTCTTCGAACAGCTTTTCAAGGGCGTCGACGGGGGCTCCCTCCTTCCACTTGAAGATCGCAAAGTGGGTTGCGGTTTCAGACATGCTCTGACCTCTGATCGGGTGTTGGGGGCGGCACGCCCCGGACCTCCGTGGCCCGAGGCGTCTTGCCGGACCGCATCCGCGTGCCGGCGGCTGGTGGGCCTGCAGCCCTGGCCGCTGCAGGTCCTCCGGCGTCAGTTCTTCGCCGCCGGATTGACGACGATCTCGTCCTTGGCGATGGCGCTCGACTCCAGATTGTACTTCTTAAGGATCTCCAGATACTCGCCGTTGTCGTGCAGCTGTTGCAGGGCTCCGGCGATCGCATCGGCAAGGCCCGGTTCATCCTTCGAGACCGCTGCAGCCTGCGGATTGCCCTGCCATTCGTCGAAATGACGGACGACCAGTTCCCCGTTCGAGGATTGCGCGGCATAGGCCAGCTCGCCGGTAGAGGCGGGATAGGCCTCGACAGACCCCGATTTCAGCGCGACCATCGCAAGGCTGGTGGTCGGATAGTTCATGATCGTGATTGCGGTCTTGCCGCCGGCCACACAAGCGGCGGACTCCGTCTCGAGCTGCTGCAGCAGGACCGAGCCCTGAACCGCAGCCACCACGCGCCCGCAAAGGTCCGACGGCACCTGGATCGCGTCGGCGACCTCCGACCGGGCCAGGATGCCGCTGACATTGCTGCGATAGACGATCATGTCCAGGATCTCTTCGCGCTCGGGCTTGTAGGACATGACGCCGATGCTCATGTCATAGTTTCCGGCCTGGATGCCCGGAATCACGCCCGGCCATTGCAGGTCGATGAATTCGAACTTGACCCCAAGCACAGGTTCGATGGCCCGGATCAGATCGACTGCCTCGCCCTTCAGCTCACTGCCTTCAACAAAGATGTTCGGCGGCACGTTCTGCGGACTGACGATGGTGACGACGCCGGCATCCTTGATCGATTGCGGCAGCAGATCCGCCAGCGCCTGATCGAACTCTCCTGCGGTCGCGGCGGCGCCCAGCATAAGCGGGAAGAGATGCGCAATGGCGGCAAGCGCCATCGTCGATGTCTTCACCCTGGTCTTCACCTTGGCCGATTGAATTGTCATGGTTCGCTCCCTGTTGCCTTTAGCGTCTCCGGCTGCCGTCGACAGCGAGACGCAGCCAGAGCCTGCGACCCGGCTCACCCGTCGCTCAATCACCATCCGCTGTGACGTTTCGGGACGAGGGCAGTGTTGCCTTCGGCCTGGCGCGCTGCTAACCGCCCGGGCGCTTTCGCGGCCCCCTGCGCTGCGCCCGCGTCATTGTTCCTTGTGATCGCTGTTGCCGGGCCAACCGGATACTCCGGACGGGTGGTCCAGGTGTTGCGTCACGACCGCTCGCCGGTGGCATGCGGCCGAGGCGGCGTTCAACCAGAGATCACGCAGGCGGCGACAGCCGTCCCCGTCCCAGAGTTAGGCAATGCTCATCCGGTATATCCTGTCGCCCTACGACCGCCGGCTGCTTCCGCTGATGGCAAGCGTCATGCTGGTCAACGTTCTGGCCGCTCTGGACCAGACTGCCCTCGCGAACATGCTTCCCGACATCCGCCGCGATTTCGGCGACGACAGGGGCATGACCTGGGTGATCTCCGGCTATCTGATGGCGCTGACCGTCGGTGCCCCGGTCTTCGGCAAGCTCGGGGACATCGGAGGTCGCAGACGCTATCTGGTCATGTCGATCGTCATCTTCGTGCTGGCGTCGGTTGCCTGCGCGCTCGCGCCGACGCTTCCGCATCTCGTCCTGTCCAGGATCGCCCAAGGCGTCGGAGCCGCGGGAATCTTCGCCATCCCGAACGCGATCCTGGCAGACGAGGTGCCGGGGCGCGAGCGCGGGAAGTACCAGATCTTCAATTCCGCCGTCTGGCTGGTCGCCGCGCTCTGCGGGCCGGCCTTCGGCGGGATGCTGCAGTCGCTGGCAAGCTGGCGCGCGCTCTTCTGGATCAACCTCCCCCTCGGACTCATCGCTGTCCTGCTGATCCTGCGCAGCGTTCCGTCCCGCCCGCCGACCGGCACCGGGCGCGTCGACGGACCCGGCGCCGTCTTCCTCGCGGTGACGATCCTTGGCTGGATGCTGTTCGTCGTTCAGTTGGGACATCAGCCGTTCACTCTCCAGGCCGCGCTGATCGGGCTCTGCGCCGTGCTTGCGACCTTCGCGCTCGCTCTGATCGAGACGAAGGTCAGCGATCCGATGCTGCCGCCCCGGCTGGTCCGAAACCGCGAGTTCGTCATCGGCATCATGGTGGCCCTGGCTTCCTCGGCGACACAGCTGGGACTGCTGGCCTATCTGCCTGCCTATCTGCAAAGCCGCTTCTCCCTTTCCGCCGTCGAGGCTGGCCTGGCGATGGCGCCGGTGCTTGTCATGTCTCCCCTCGCGGTGATCTTCAGCACGCGCCGTCTTGCCCGGACCGGCCGGTACAGGCCGCTCGCTCTCCTGGGGTCCATCGTCCTGGTCGCAGCGACCCTTCTCCTTGCCCTGCTGTCGCCCGTCGTCGGCCTGACCGGGGTCATCACGCTGGCCAGCGGCATCTCGCTCGGCTCCAGCCTGATCGGACCCACGCTGATGATCGGCCTGCAGAACCAGGTCGACCGAAGGGACGTCGGCCTCGCGACATCCATGCTCGTCGTCTTCCGCAACTTCGGCGGCACCATCGGTACGACATTCGTCGGAGTCATGGTCCTTGGCAGCGGCAACCCCGCCCTGTGGACCTCGGGCAGCATGACCCAAGGCTTCGTCCTGGCATCGGCAGGCGGCGCGGTCGCGTCTGTCGCGGCCCTGGCGGGAGCGGCGATGCTGAAGGACATGGTCCTTGCAACCCAAGACCAGACGTCATCCGGAAGAAGGAGCGCATGAAATGCCAGTGACCGAACACCCCTTGTTTCTTGACAGACCGCGGCCGGTGCAGGGCGTCACGCTCGGCATCGTCATCCTGGACACCCGCTTTCGACGATTCCCGGGCGACATCGGCCACGCCGGCTCGTTTCCGTTCCCTGTCCAGTACGTGATCGCGCGCGGCTTCTCGGATGGGGCGCGGATCCTGCCCGATGACCGGACGATCGCCAGCTTCAAAAGGGCGATCGATGACCTCGTGGACCTCGGCGTCGAGGGCATCGGCACAAGCTGCGGGTTCCTGTCCATCCTGCAGCCGCAGCTCCAGGCCTACAGCCCCGTCCCCATCGCGACCTCCAGCCTGCTGCAGATTCCGCTTCTGCAACGAACTCTGCCGGGAAACCGGCCCGTCGGCGTCCTGACGGCCAGCAAGGCGGCCCTGACCCCCGCCCACCTGCAAGGTGCGGGTGCCGCAGGCGACATTCCGATCGAGGGACTGCCCCCGGACGGGGTCTTTCTGCGGAACATGGCCGCCGGCAGCATGGAAAGTTCGCGGGACGAGCAGGAGGCCGAGGTTCTCGCCGCTGCACGGCGGCTGCTTCAGGACAATCCCGCCCTGGGAGCGATCGTGCTCGAATGTACCAATCTTGCACCGTACGCCTCGCGCATCCGACAGGACCTGCGCGTCCCGGTCTACGATGTCATGTCCATGCTGAACTGGTTCCACGCCGGCCTCATGCCGCGGCACTATGCGTGATCGGCGCCCGGGGTGGGGACACACCGGCTTCCAGACCGCACGCCATCGGCCAGAGCCTTACGGCAGCCGCGCCGCCCAGACCCGGAACCGCCCTTGCCCCGTGACCTCGCGCACCAGGCCGCGGGCCTCCAGCAGGTCCAGGTTGCGCAGCACCGCCGCCCGGCTGGCACCGGTCTCCGCTTCGGCCTCGGCCGCCCCCAGCATCGGCCGGGCGGACAGCGCCGCGATCAGCCGGCCGGGTGTGCGCCCCGACAGGTCCGCCGTCGCCGCCCCGGCCCGTTCCCGCCACTCGGCCAGGCGCCCCAGCGCCATCAGCGCCGCCAGGACAGCCCGATGCGCGCCCTGCACCCAGGCCTGCAACCGCTGCTCGGGCGCGCCACTGGCCGTCAGCGCGGCGAAGCCGGTCAGGGCCAGCGGCAGGAACGGCAGCGCCCCCTGCCCCGCCACCCTGGCCCCCAGAACCGCCGCCTCCAGCCCGCGCAGATGGTCAGGCCGCTCCTCCAGGCTGCGCCACAGGTGAAAGAGCGCGCAGCCCTGCGTGACGGCAGACAGCACCCCGACCCCCCGCAGTGCCGCCGCCACCTCCTCGGCCAGCTCCCTGTCGCCCCGCCCTTCGGAGCCCAGCAGATCCGTTACCGCCGCCCCGATCCCGCGCGGCGCTGACGACGCCAGCCGCCGCGCGGCCCAGGCCATGCGGATCACCCCGCCGCCGTCCTCCTCCGCCGCGCCGATCCGGTACGAGGCCCAGAGCGCCAGCCGCTCGGCTCCGACCCGGTCCCCGGTCCACCAGCTGAAGGCCGCCGCCTCATCCAGCGCCAGCCGCTGCACCGCGCCTTGGCCAAAGGCCGCCAGCCGCTCGGCCAGCCGCCCGGCATCGAAGGCCAATGCCGCAAGCTCTGCCGCCAGCGCCGCCTCGGCACGGCGCCAGTCTTCGCCCGCCACCAGCTCCTGCCTGGGGACACCGGGCAACGGGACCGCGTCCTCCGGATCGGCGGGCAGGAACCACAAAGGGTCCTCCGGCCCAGCATCATACGGGCCGGGCAGATCCAGCGGCTCGTCCATTTGCACAGGCTTGGATGATTTCATATTCGCAGAATGGCAGGATTTTGCGCGCTACCCAAGCATCATCTTCGAGGCGCGCTACGTCACGATAAGGTACAGTTATCGTGACTCTTTGCTCCTGTTACGCCGTTGCGTTGACCAGACGGTCAGATCGCGTCCAGAAACGGGTTTTCGACCTCCACGCCGGTTGGCCGGAAGTCGTCGACATTCCCGGTCACCACCGTCGCGCCGCGTGCAAGGGCCGTGGCGGCAATCATCAGGTCCGCCCCGCCATGCCCGATGTCCTGCGACAGCCGCCCCCAGATCCGCGCCTCCTCTGGCCCGAAGGGCAACAGGCGATCCGAGAAGACCCGCACCGTCCGGTCGACCCAGGCGCGCAGGTCTGCCGCAAAGACCGGGTTCGACCTCTCCTGCGCGCGGATGCCGCGCTCGATCTCGCCCAAGGTGATGACGCTTAGGAACAGCTCGGTCTCGGGTTTGCCCTGCAGCCAGGCCGCCACCTTCGGCGCGCGGTCCGGGCGGCGCACGGCCGAGATCACGTTGGTGTCCAGCACATACATCAGAAGGCCACGTCGCGCGGCCGGGCCTGCAGCCGCTCCACCTCCTCGCCGGGAAAATGCAGCAGATGCGCGGCAAAGCTTTCCCGCCGCTCGGCTGCGACCTGGACCAGCCGCTGATATTCCTCGGCCGCAACCACCACGACCGCGGGCCTGCCGCGCCGCGTGACCTCTTGCGGACGCCCGGACAGCGCCGCCTCGACCACCGCCGAAAACCGGTTCTTCGCATCCTGGAGCGTCCACATGCCACGCCTCCTGTCTAGCTAGCTGGCTAGCTATATACGCCCTGTCCGCACGCCTTGCAACGGGGGCGATTTCCCCGCGGGGAAATCGGCCCTGCCTCGCCCCTACCCCAACTCGCGGAAGAACGCCTCGATGGCGGCCTCCAGCCGGGTGCGGTCGACGGTCGAAAAGTCGCGGTCAAGCTGAAGTTCCACCTTGCCCGCCGCGGCCGTGCATTTGACCTCGCCCGCCGGGATCGGCAGCCGCAGCACCGTCTTGCCCCGCTTGGCCGGCCTGCCCCGCCCCGGATTTCCCCGCGGGGAAATCGCCACCGGCTCGGTCCGGTCGAACTGCTGCAGGATCGCAACCTCCTCCTCGGCGCTCCGCCGGGGCGCGGCCTGCAAAGCCTGCACGATGCGCGCCGCCAGACCCGGCTCCTGGTCCAGCCGCAGCGCCAGCGACAGGCCAAGCGCCCGAGGGATCGCCTCGGGGTGTTCAAGGTGCTTCTCCAGCCGCCCCAGCAGCGAGGCAAAGCGCCGGATGTAGGACCGCTTCTGCGGGTTGGTCGAGGCGAAAAGGTGGTTCACCGCCTGGTCCAGATCGTCGCAACCCCCCACCCCGTCGTCGACATAGGCCCGCGCAAGACGCGCCATTTCGGCCCAGGAGATTTCCTTTCGGACCAAGTTCTCGTCCACCATCCGGCGGTAAAGCCCCTCGACGGTTTCCCCGGGGGGAACGAAGCTGGCCGGGATTGCCGCCCAACGGTCGTCGCCTGTCTCGGCCAGCAGCGCGCGGAAGGCGGTCAACCGTCGCCATCCCTCCACCAGCTCGTACCCGCCCTCGGACAGCTTCTCGACCCGAATCGGGTTCGACAGCCCAACGGCCCGGAGCGAGGCCTTGAGGTCCTCAACCTCCGGGTCGCGCCGCTGGGTCCGGTCGCGGACAAGCTTCGAGACCCGGACCTCGGACACCGGGATCATGTCGGTGATGAGTCCCAGCTTCTTCAGCCGGACGAACTCATGCGCCAGCGCGTCATTCTCGGCCCGGATCGCCGCCTCGACTTCGGCACGTTGGCGAGAGGCCTCGCCGGTCTCGGTGATCGCGGTGGCCATCGGCCCCCGGCGCTGCGGCTCGGTGGGGGCCGGGGTCTCGACTTCCCCGTCGGGAAGGTCGATGTCGAACATGCGGCGCTTCTTGGTCATGCGTCACTCTCCATCTTCGCCCAGGCCGCAAGGACGTGGGTCTTGAACTCGACATAGGCCTGATCGAACGTCGCCCGCGCACGCCGCCAGGTCTCGCGGGTCATGTCGCGGTAGTCGATCTCGTAGATCGAGGACAGGAACCGCCCCGACTGTTCGACCGCCCGGGTATGCTCGATCGGGTGTTCGGTCATCCTGTCCCCGAAAACCTTGCCAAAAGCATCCCGCATCGCGCGGTGGAGTTCGTTGCCGGGCTCATAGCGGGTCAGCAGGAATCGGACGTCCAGGAACTCTTTCGGAAGCTTCGATTTCCCCGCGGGGAAATCGGCGCCGAAGTCCGAGAGGTCGGACAGGGCCTCGGCCAGCTGGCCGATGAACGAGGTGGTGGAGTCGTATTCCCAGTAGCCGGGGCCGGACGGGATATAGAGGACGTCGGCCGCAAAGACCGCGTTCATGGACTGGTAGCCGATCGCCGGCGGGCAGTCGAAGATCACCATATCATAGGCGTCGTCGGGCAGCGTATCCAGCCAGCGCGAGACCGCGGCGAAGAAAGACCACTCCGGGTTCAGGTGGCGGTACTGGGCCGAGGCGAATTCCACGAAGGCCGCGTTGGCGCAGGAGGGGACAATGTCGATGGTCGGCCAGCAGGTCGGCTTGATGAAGTCGGTCGCACGCAGGTCGCCAAGGCCGGTATCCGAGACCGAAGCGGGCAGACGGCGGGTGGGCACCTGGCGGCCGCTCTCGGCCCCGGCGGCGCGGGCGTTCATGCGGTCGGTCTCGCGGATCAGGTCGCGGGCCATGATGCCCCAGACGGTGTGCTCTTCCGAGACGTCCGCGAGGCCCATGGAATGCGACAGCGTGGCCTGCGGGTCGAAGTCCACCGTCAGGACCCGGTAACCGTCCAGAGCGGCGGCGTGGGCAAAGTGGAGCGCGACCGTCGACTTGCCGGCGCCGCCCTTGAAGTTCGCCACCGCGACCCGGACCGCCCGCTTGCCCTTCGGCCGCTCGGGCAAAAGGCTGCGGCGGTTGATCTTCATCTTGCGGCGAATCTCGTTCACCTCTTCCAGAGAGAACCAGCGCTGGCGACCCTCGTCCTCGATTTCCCCGCGGGGAAATCCGGGCTCGGCCACCAGGCGGCCGCGGAAGGTGTTCTGGTTGACCTGGAAGATCAGCTCGGCCACCTCCCACGAGGAGAAGCGGCGCAGCACCTTTTCATTCGCGGGGGAGAAGGTCTGCTTCCTGATCCAGCCCTGCATCTTGAGCGAGCTGTCGCGAAGCTGCTGGAGGTCCTTGTGTCCGAACATCGTGTTCCCAACGTTAAATCCTGCCTGAAACCGGAAATACGCCGAATTTGACTTCTGCGCAAATGCAGAGTCTGCTTGAGGCGATTTCCCCGCGGGGAAATCGGGCAGGGGCGTCCGGGACCGGGGTTTCAAGGACTTGCAGGCCCCAGACGATTCGGGGCGGCAGGTGCCGGGCCACAAAGATTTGGGGGGACATCTTGACCACCCCACAATGCATTGAGGGGACACAGGTCTCATTTGGCGGGACATTCAAGGTGTCCCCCTATACCATGGAACCTTTTTCTTCCTTTGGTTTCAGGGACGGAAAAGAGCCCCACCGCGCGGTCGCTTGACAGAATCGAAAAACTCAACGCTAATCATCCCCAGATCGGAAATAGCGTTGGAACGACAGAGTCCGACCGGTCTTGCAGCAGTACGAAGGGCAGTCAGGCGATGCAGAAGGCGGGTCCCGAGCGACGGGCGACGGGGCGCAATGCCGCCTCGATGAAGTATGACATTCTCTCGGCCCTGGGCGCGCATGGCTGCGCGGGGGACAAGCACCGGCAGCGTCTGGTCCTGCGGCTGATCACGCTGATCGTCGCCCGCTACAACTGGATCGCGGATGAACTGATGGTCGGTCAGCGCGAGATGGCCGAGCTCTGGTCGATCGACGAACGCAGCGTCAAGCGCGAATTGGCCAAGCTGCGGGAACTGGGCTGGCTGGTGCAGAAGCGGGCGGCAGCGCGGGGCAGGGTGGCTGTGCACGGTCTGGGCCTTGCCCGCATTCTTGAGGGGACCGGGCCGGACTGGGGGCGGATCGGGCCAGACTATGTGGCGCGCATGGCGGGGCAGGGCGCTCCAGCGGCGGAAGCGGCTACTTCCAGCAACGTCATCAGCTTTCCGCTTCCTACCGGTGAGGAGGGGGTCTGGCCGCGCATCCAGGCGCTTCTGCACCGTGAGGATCCGCATCTTTACGCGGCCTGGTTCGCGGCGCTGCGGGCCGAGCACGACGGGGACTGCCTGCGGCTGCTGGCACCCAGCCGGTTCCATGCCGACTACCTGCGGTCGAACCACTTGCAGCGGCTGGAACGGAGCCTGCACAGCTGCGGGACGGAGGTGGCGCGGATCGAGGTCGTCGCCGCCACCTGAGGCGCGCCGGGGCACGCCCCGTCAGGGCTGGGTGCGAATCCAGATGCCTTCCACCCGGACAATCGCCGGAGCACCGCAATGAAAGCGGTAATAGGTCATTCCGCTGGATTGCACCGGCTTGGAAAGGAACCTGCCGCGCAGCTCTTTCGCCTTGCAGAAGGTCGAGGCAACATGGAGATCCATGCAGATTTCCTGTCCGGGGGAAACCACGAGATCCCGCATTGGCCGTCCCGGGCCAAAGGAATTGGCGGGAATCGTAATTGGCAAGGCACTCTCATGCTTTCGCAGAAAATCCTCGTCCAGATTGATGCGGTCGACCTTCTGCACGCTGGCGGTGGCGCCGGTATAGGTGCGGATATCGTCGCGGACGCGCAGCGCCTCGACCGGGAGATCGCCAAATATGGTGCCGACTCGTGCCTGACCCCCAAAACCGGGGAGATACCAGTCGACGGCCTTCGGCTCGGCCGGTTGGGCCGCGGGCTGGGGTTTGAGTGCGGAAAGGGCGCTTCGCAGGCGGTGAAAGCGGTCGAACTGAATTATCGTAGAGTCTGTCATTTTGTCTGTCCTGAATGCAGATCGCGCAGAAACAATAAGGCGCGCTTGTTACTTGGAATGAACCAATAATTGACTGGCAATCGGGCACTCGGAATACTTTGGGTGTAGCAGAGCGACCGATCCCCGCAACCTGTCCGTTTAGACAGGTTTTGTGCCCCGATCCTGAACAGTGGCGGCAATCGCGCGGGATTTCCCGAAAGCGCATTCCGCCACTCGCCCCAAGGTTGGAATCGGTCCTGATCGGGCGATTCGGCTGGTGCGGAGAATGCGATAATCTGGGGTTGAAAAAGGGCGGCCAGAGGTCGCCCCGTCCGCAAAGTGCCGTGGCAGGGTCAAGCTCCTGCCGGATTCCGGTGGCAGCCATGGGACCCGCAAGTCCTTTGGCGCAAACTCATTCGACTCCGGGGCCGTTGATTTTGGCCCGCCTGCCGCCCGGCGCTTCCCAATCTGGCCGGGCGGCAGGTTTGCATTTTCCGTCAGGCGGGCAGGGCCATCAGCACTTCGGCGCCAGGGAAGGTCGTGCACATCGCCTGTATCTCTGCAAGGCCGGAGGCAAGGCAGGCGGCCGTCGACAGCGCGTCGGCGAGGGCCGCCGAGGGGGCGGCGATGGTGACGGCACGCCAGGGCGACAGGACGGGCCGGGCGCTGCGGGGGTCGAGGATGTGGCTTGTCACCCCGTCGCCGCCGAAGGTCATGCCGAGGGGGGCAGAGGTGGCGAGGCCCTGATGCCGAAGCGCGATCCGGTCGCCGGATTGCAGCGTCACCGGCCAGGTGCCGTCGGGCAGGGCCAGCATCTCGCCCGTGTCGATCAGGGCGCGGGTCAGGCCCTGCGCGGCCAGAAGCGCGGCGGTGCGGTCGGCGATGTAGCCCTGGGCGATGCCGTTCAGCGTCAGCGCCATGCCGGGGGCAAGGGTGATCACCTCGGGCGACAGGGTCACGCGCGACCAGCCGAGCAGTGCCCGGGCGGCGGCGCGGTCGGGGTCCGAGAGCGGCTGCCCGGCTTCGCGCGCCTGCGCCTCGGCCCGCCAGAGCGGCTGGACGGTGGGGTCGAAGCGGCCGTCGCTGGCGGCGTGGACCGAACCGGCGAGGGCGAGACATTCCAGCAGCTCGAAGGGCGGATCGGGCAGGCGGCCGTCCTGGTTCAGCGTGGCGAGGGCAGAGTCGGGGAGGTAGAGGGAGAACACCTGCTCCAGCCGGCGGATCTCGGCCATTGCTTCGGCTGCAAGGCGGGGGGCGTCGGGGTGGTCGATCCGCAGGGTCACCTGCGCGCCAAGGGCGATGCCGGTCTCGACATGGACGGGAGGGCGGGTCAGGGCCATCGAGGGGGCGAGGGCGGCGGAAATCGCGATGAAGCGGCGGCGGGTGAGCATCGGTCAGCCCTCGGACAGGGATTTCAGGCGGCGGGAATAGTCGTCGTCGCCTTGGGGTTCGGTCGTGGCCAGCGGCGTGATTGCGCTGTCGGGGATCGAGGCGAGGTCCATCAGGTTGCCGCCGTGTTGGGTGGCGAAAGCCTTGGCCTCGGCGGGGTCGGCGAAGGGGACCAGTTCCGGCGCGCCCATGCCGCCCGTGGCGTCCGAGCCCACGACATAGGTCGCGGTGCGGGCGTCGGTCCAGTTCGCGGCCCCCGGAGCCTCCCAGGTCGCGCCGTCGGCACCCATGTCGCTGACGTAGACGGCCAGCACGGTGTTCGACTGTTCCGGCAGGCGCAGGTAGGTCACCAGGTCGCTGACCTGACTGAAAAACAAGGGTGCGCCCGGCAGGCCGTCGAGGTGGACCTGACCCTTGGGGCCTTCGTGCTCCAAGAGGTTCATCTGGCAGAAATGGCCAAGGGTTTCGGGGGTCAGGGGAAGTGGATCGGTGTTCTGGGCGACCTCGTCCTGGCAGGCGGCAAGCGCGAGGGCGAAGAGAAGCGCGCGTTTCATGGCGTGACCTTTCGGAAGGCGGCGGCGGCAAGGGCCAGGGCGGCAAGGGGCCAGAGCAGGACCGAGGCGAGCGATTGCCAGAGCGGGATTGCATCGGCGGCTCCGCCCACCCCGGCGGCGGCGGCGGCGGCGCCGCTGGCGGTCAGGTTGAACAGGCGGAAGGCGTCGGCGGGATTGGCGAGGAGGGCTATGGGGAAGGCGTCGGTGGTGAACCAGCCGCCGTTGTCGGCGACGATGGCCGAGAGGAGCGCGAGGTCATAAAGGACGACAAGGCCAAGCCAGAGGCCAATGGCCAGCCCCGCCGCGCCGGAGGGGCGACGGGAGAGGGCGGAAAGCGCATAGCCCGCGCCAAGGAAGGTCGCGCCGAGGAGGACGGAGGACCAGGAGAGGCGGAACAGGGCCGGGAGGCCTGCGAGCGAGGTGTTGTCCTTGGCCAGCGCGACCCCGGCGGCGAGGCCGTGGCCGAGGAGGACGGCAAGGGTCAGGATGGCAAGGTGGGCGAGGAGCTTGCCTGCCAGGATTTCCCACCGGGCGATGGGGTAGGCGAGGAGGAGGGGCAGGGTGCCACGCTCGGTTTCGCCCGCGATGGCATCGAAGCTCATCAGAAGGGCAAGGAGCGGGATCAGGTAGACCGAGAGGGACGTCAGCGAGGCGACGGTGACCGACAGCCGGTCAACGCCAAGGCCGCCCGTGGGGGCGGAGCCGGCCAGCGACAGGACCAGCGAGAAGACGGCCATCAGTATCAGCGCGATGGCGACCCAGCGGTTTCGCAGGGCGATGCGGAACTCGGTCCGTGCGGTGGAGAGGATGCGGATCATTGCGCGGTCCCCTGGCTGAAGTGGGAGTAGAGGTCTTCCAGGCTGGGGGGCAGGACCTCCAGATCGGCGACCTTCTCGCCAAGGCCCGCGATGCGGCCGAGGGTTTCCAGCTTGTCGCCTTGCGCGCAGGTCAGGTGCAGCGCGCCGTCGACGAGGATCGCGCCGGGCAGGGCGCGGGCAATGTCGGGCGCGTAGCCGTTCCGCGCGGTGACATGCAGGGTGACGGGCAGGTCGGCGCGGCGGCGGAGGTCGGGGAGCGAGCCCTCGGCAACGAGGCGGCCCCTGGACAGGATGACGATGCGGTCGGTCCGCGCTTCGACTTCCGTCAGCGCGTGGGAGGAGAGGAGGATCGACGCCCCCTGCGCGGCGAGGGCGTCGAGAAGGGCATAAAACTCACGCCGCGAGATGGGATCGAGGCCGGAGGTGGGTTCGTCGAGGACGAGGAGGCGCGGGTGGCCGATCAGCGCCTGGGCAAGGCCGACGCGCTGGCGCATGCCCTTGGAATAGGTGCCGATCCGCCGGCGGGCGGCCTGGCCGAGGCCGACCTTCTCCAGAAGCGGCATGGCCTGGGATTGGTCCTCGCCGCGCAGGGCGAGGTAGTGGCGGATCTGTTCCAGGCCTGTCAGCGCGGGGTGGAAGGCGGCGTTCTCGGGCAGGTAGGCCACGGCGCGGCGGGCGGCGGGAGAGCCGGGGGCGGCGTCGCAGATCGTGACCTCTCCCGCCGTGGCGGGGATCAGGCCGAGGATGATCTTCATCAGCGTGGACTTGCCCGCGCCGTTGTGGCCAAGCAGGGCCACACGCTCGCCGGGGGCGACGGACAGGCTGACGCCGCTCAGCGCCGCGACCTCGCCGAAGCGCTTAGTGAGTCCCGAGATCGTCAGGGTCGATGTCATCGTAATGGCCTTGTGTCCAGCGCCCGGCGACTTCGGCTTCATAGGCGGCGATGTCGGGGGCGACGGGGATGATGAGGGGCTGCATCAGCGGGTGGCTGTCGGTCACGCCGCCCGGCAGGATAGCGGGAAACGAGGACTGGGACCAGCGCACCAGCTGCACGGCGGGCGAGCCGGTCAGCAGCGAGGCGGCGGGTTGCGACCAGAGGATGTGGTCCATCAGGTCGTTCGGGCGATAGACCCCGTCGGCGATGCCGTCGCCGTTCAGGTCGAAGGCGGGATGGTCGGACCAGAAGTTGCCGCGGTTCTCGAAGCTCCACTCCATGAAGCGGGTGCCGACGTATTTCACCTGCTCCTGGTTGCCGATGAAGGCGTTGCCGGTCAGCATGTTGCGTTCGGACCCGGCGGTGAAGTGGATGCCGATGCCGCAGCCTTCGAAGCGGTTGTTGGCGATCAGGTTCTTGTGGGCGTTGTAGATGAAAAGGCATTTCTTCGTGCCGCCGCGCACCAGGTTCCCGGCCACGTCGGCGCTGTTGGCGAAGTTCAGCATCACCCCATGTTCGCGGTCGCCGAGGGACATGTTGTCGGTCAGCACCACGCGGTCGCTGAACATGATCGCAAACCCAAGGTGGTTGCCGATCGAGATGTTGCCCGAGACGGTGGAATCGTGGGTGTACATGTAGTGGACGGCGAAGCGCAGGTCGCGGAAGAGGTTGTTGCGGTAGGTCCCCTTGCGCGAGGCGTTGGAGAAGATGCCGTCCCGTCCCCAGCGGACGTCGTTGCCCTCGACCACGGTGCCGGGGCTGTTCCAGACGTAGATCCCGTTCCCGCGTTCGTTCATGCGCGGGTTCTGGCGGCCCTCGATCACGTTGTCCTTCACAAGGGTGTCGAGCCCCCCATGCACATCGACCCCGTGCATGTTGTCGGTCAGCCGGTTGCCGATGATCCGCGCGCGGTCGGCGCCCTTGACGATCTTGATCCCGGCGTCGAGGTCCTTGTTCACCTTGCCCGAGCGGGTGACGTGAAGGCCGGTGAGAACCACGTCGTCGGCGGTGATGGTGACGACGGTCCCCTGATACCCGCCGTCGATGGTGGCCGTCCCGTCGCCCTGCAGGGTCAGGGGCCGGTCGATGGTGACGGGGCCAATGTAGGCCCCGCCTTTCAGGATCAGCACATCGCCGGGGGCCGCCCCGGCGATGGCTGTGGCAAGCGTGCCCCTGCCCGGTGCGACAGGCACCTCCTCCGCCCAGAGGGGCGTCGACAGCAAGAGAAGGGCAAGGACACGCAGCATCATGCGCCTGTGGGTTCCACGAACATCCGGCCGCGCATCTCCATGTGAAGGGCGTGGCAGAACCACTGGCAGTAGTACCAATAGACCCCTGCGTTGGCCGCGACGAAGGTCACGGACGATGTCATCTGCGGCCCGATCTCCATCGCGACGCCGTGGTTGCCAAGCGTGAAGCCGTGGGTCAGGTCGTCGATGTCGTCGAGGTTGGTGACGATCACCGTGACTTCGTCGCCTTCCTTCACCGTGAAGCTTTCCAGCGCGAAGTTCGGCGCCTGGCTGGACATGTAGACGCGAACTTTCTTCGGGTCGTCCTTGTCGCGAATCACCATGTCCTGCCAGTCGTCCAGGTTCACCCCGTCCGCCTCGGCCTGTTTCCGCGTCTCGGCCCACATCGGGTCCTGCCGGTTCCAGACCGACAGCGGGTTCAGCTTGGAAGCGGCGACGGCGATGGCGTCGTGCGGCTCGGCGAAGTTCGGGCCGTCGTGGACCACGACCATCTTGTCGCCCGAGATGTCGATCAGCTGATCGTTCTCGGGCTTCAGCGGGCCGACGTTCAGGAAGCGGTCCTTCGAGAACTTGCAGAGGCAGACGAGCCACTGGCTTTCGGCCTCGGAGGTTTCTCCCATCACGGTCTTCAGGTGGCCGGGCTGGTACTGGACGTCGACCTTGTCCTTGATCGGGTCGACCTGTTCCCCGGCATAGGCGCGGATTGCGTCCTCGATCGACCACTTGACCACCTGGCTGTCCAGGAACAGCGAGGTGTAGGCGAAGCCGCGGCCGTCAAAGGCGGTGTGCAGGGGGCCAAGGCCAAGCTCGGGTTCCGCCACGACGACGCTGCGCGGGTCGACGTCGCTGTCGAACAGGGTGTCGAATTTGGTCACGTCCAGCACGGTGACGGTGGGCGACAGCTTGCCTCCGATGCAGAGGTGCTTCTTGTCCGGCGCCATGTTGCAGCCGTGCGGGTTGTTGGCGATGGGGACATAGCGGGTGAACTGCGACTTCGCCTCCTTGCGGCCGTCCAGGATGCGGACGCCGTTCAGCTCTTGTCCTTCACCCGCCGCGACGGCGGCCTCGATGGCGGCGATGTTGAAGATGACGACGTGGTCCATCTCGGCGACGGTCATGTCGGCCAGCGTCATGCCCATCTCGCTGTTGTAGGAGGTCGAGAAGGCCCACTTGCCCTCGTAATCCGCGTCGCAGTTGTCGAGGTTGCCCGACACCATCACCTGCCAGGCGGGCATCATCGCCTCGGCGTCGACGGCGGTGAAGACGTTCACATAGGTGCTGACGTCCTGCATCGTGGTGCCGTCGTTGACCAGCGGAGCCTCATCCTCGCCGTTGCAGAAGATGTATTTGGTGAAAGGCGCCTTCTGCGGCCGCATCCCGTGGATCGCCTTGGCATTCGGGATCTCCAGGATCGCGTCGCACTTCATCACGTCGGCGCGGACCCGGGCGACGCGGGTGTTGGCCTTGTCGTTCATGAACAGGTACTTGCCGTCGTACTTGCCGTCGGTGAACGACATGTGGACGTGGTGCAGGTCGCCGTTGTCGTGGACCTTCTTGCCGTTCGCGGCGAGCTGCTTCTTGGTCTTCTCGGTCATCGTGCGCTGGTGGATGCGGACCGATTCATTGGTCTCGCCCCAGCCGGTGGCCGAGCAGCGGTTGAAGACCGGGACCCGCATCAGCTCGCGCATCGACGGGATGCCGAGGATGCGCATCTCGCCCGTCTGGCCCGAGGACCAGAAGCCGTAGTGGGTGTCCAACTGGCCGGGCGCGACGTTGAAGCCTTCGCTGGCCGCCTGCGCGACGGCAGCCGAGGTGCCAAGCGCCAGCGCGCCGATGCCCGCGCCGGTGCCAAGGGCCAGACGCCCCCCGCCGAATGCGCCAGCCAGTGCCGCGCCGCCTGCCGTGGCCCCCAGAAGGCCGCGGCGTGAGATCCCCGTGTTCGGTCGTTCAGACATGGTCTGTCCCTTTCATTCAGCAGGTTGGGGGTGTTTGTGGTTCGGGTGGCCCGACAGATCCCGGGCCGGGGAAGCGGCGGCCGTTTCGCGCCGCTTCAGTTTCTTGATGACCACCGGGCACTTGGTGGTGGACTGGTACAGAACCTGGCAATGCAGGCAGTTGATGCATTCGTTCGGGTTGATCTCGCCCGTCGGGTGGATCGACTGCACCGGGCATTCATGCGCGCAGGTCTGGCAGGGGTTGCCACATTCGCGGTACCGCTTCAGCCAGTCGAACATCCGCATCCGCGCCGGGATCGCCAGCGCCGCGCCCAGGGGGCAGAGGTAGCGGCAGTAGAAACGCTCGACGAAGAGGCCGGCCACGAGAAGCGCGACCGCATAGGCAACGAAGGGCCAGGCGCGGACGAATTTCAGGATGATGGCGGTCTTGAAGGGCTCGACCTCGGCCAGGTGCTCGGCCTGTTCGATACTCATCAAGGAGACGCCGAAAAGGCCCAGGAAGATCATGTACTTGATCGGCCAGAGCCGTTCGTGCAGGCCCCAGGGCAGGGTCCATTGCGGGATGTGCAACTTGCGGGCGATCTGGTTGGTGAGTTCCTGCAGCGCGCCGAAGGGGCAAAGCCAGCCGCAATAGGCCCCGCGCCCCCAGAAGATCAGCGCGGCGGCGACGCTGAACCACAGGATGAAGGTCAGGGGATCAAGAAGGAAGGCCTGCCAGGAAAAGCCGGAGGTCAGTGCGCCGAAGAGCGCCATCAGGTTCACGACGGAAAGCTGCGCGTTGGCGTACCAGCCCAGGAAGACCAGCGTCACGGTCAGGAAGCCCATGCGGAACCAGTAGAACCGGCGTTCGTTTCGCACGGCGAAGTGCTGGAAGAAGAACACCAGCGTCAGCACGGCCAGCATCGCGGCGGTGATCGCGATTTCCACCTTCTTGTCGGCCCAGATCCGCTTCCACAGCGCCTGGTGCGCGGCACCCTCCTCTTGCGTGGCGACGGCCTCGGCCGGGGCTGTGTCGGTGGTGGCGGCGGCGGGGACGGGAACGGGGCGGAGGTATTTCTCGGGCAGTTGGTAACCGAGGTCGAAGGTGGTGAAGAGCTTCTCGATCGGGCCAACCTCACGCTGGACCAGAAGCTGCAACCGGAACGGCTTGGTCGGGTCGAAGCCCACGTCGGCCGGGATCTTGAACAGGTCGGTCTCGGTGAAGCCTGGTGCGCCCTTGGCACCGACGGCGACCAGGCGCTTGTGCATCTTGTCCCGGAAGCGGACCGACACGTCGTCCTGGATCAGCACGATCCGGTCGAAGATGCCGCCGCGCACATAGCCCGAGCCCTTGAAGCTGTAGAGACCGCGGCCCACGACAAGGATCGCGTTCTCGCCCGGTTTCAGCCAGCCGGCCAGATTGGCGGCCTCGCCTTCCCCCAGAAGCGCCCTGGCGATGGCGGGGTGCGAGACGAGCGAGGTCTGCATCTCGATGAAGGGGGTTTCCGGCGGCTCGGTCAGGGCCTTGTCGGCAGCGCGGGGGTCGCCAAGCGCGGCGAAGGCCGCGTTCACCTGGCCCACGTCCAGCGACAGGCGACGGAGCGTGCCGTCGCCTTCCAGCGAGGTCCAGTCCGCCGCGGCGGTGGCGTCCGGGTTCAGCTCGAAGGCCGGGCCGGTGGCGGCGGCATCGGGGGCAAGCCCGCCGAGGCCAAGCGCCCGCGCGACCTTCAGCCCGGCGCGGACGATGGAATCGTCGATCACCATGACCGTGACCGTCGCGCCCGAGATGATGTCGAGATCGTGCGACTCTCCACCCGACTGCGCCTCGGCCACCAGGTCCACGCCGACATAGCCCTGCGCCAGGGCGTCGATCTTCGACTGCGGGATGCCGATCAGGACGATGGGTTCGGAGTGCTTGACGAGTTTCACCCCAATGATCTTTGCGTTCTGGTCGACGGCGACCATCGTGTGGATCGGCTTGCCGGAATAGCCGGTGGTCGAGACGAAATCGCTGGTGATGAAGGCATAGCCGATGGTCTCTCCGCCCTTCAGCACCGGAACCACGGGCGCGTCGTCGCGGATCTGGCCGAAGGCCTCGGCCCCCTGCACCAGATCGGGGGCGGTGACCTTGGGCAGAAGGTCGGACAGCACCGTCCGGGCGCTTGCCGGAAGCGGAAGCAGCAGCATGACGGCAAGCAGAAGGTGGGCGAGCAACTTCATCAGGAATCTCTCTCGGCTTGCCCGGACGTGCCACAGCGGGGCTGTGTCGGCCTTGACGTACGTCAAGAGCCGAGGGAAAGCCGACAGGATGCTTTCGCAGACCGCCATTCGGCGGCAACGCCGAAACAGAGGTCCGGTTCCCGCCGGATCGACCGGGAGTGAGAGAGGGCAGGGGTGCCGGAGCGGATCGGGGGTCATGTCCCCCGATCAGAGGACGCTCAGGTGCTGCGCGAGGCGGCGAACATCGGGCCGCCGCGCCAGCGGGGGTAGCCGTAGCCGTGGACCTTTACCAGGTCGATGTCCGAGGGCTTGAGCGAGATGCCTTCATCCAGGATCGCGCGGCCTTCGGCGGCCATCGCTTCGGTCAGGCGGGCGGCGATTGCTTCGGCGGTCAGGGCCGGGCCCTGGGTGATGCGGCCGGCGAGGAGGCTGGCGGTCGTCTCGGACGGTTTCGGCGTGCGGTCGCCCGGCGCATAGTCGTACCAGCCGCCGCCGGTCTTCTGGCCCTTGCGCCCCGCGCGGACGAGGATGTCGCCCAGCGTCTCGGGCACGTCCTGACCCGCCGCCCGCGCGCCTTCGCGTTGCAGGAAGGCGATGTCGAGGCCGCCGAGGTCCTGCGCCTCGAACGGACCCATCGCGAAGCCGTAGGCGCGCATGGCTGCGTCGATGGCGGCGATGGGGGTGCCCTGGCGGACCAGGGTTTCCGCCTCGGCCCGGTAGCGTTTCAGGATGCGGTTGCCGATGAAACCGTCGCAGATCCCGGCCTGGACGGGGATCTTGCCCAGGGTGCGGGCAAGGGCGAAGCCGGTGGCCAGGGTTTCGGGCGAGGTCGTGGGGGTCGGCACGATCTCCAGCAGTTTCATCACGTTGGCCGGGCTGAAGAAGTGCAGGCCGATGAAACGGTCGGGGTGGGGCAGGCCCTCGGCGATCAGGCGGGGGTCGAGGTAGGAGGTGTTGGTGGCAAGGATCGCGTCGGGGCGGCAGGTCTGGCCAAGCTGGGCAAAGACGGCGCGCTTGACGGAAAGGTCCTCGAACACGGCTTCGATCACCAGGTCGGTGTCGGCGAGAAGGCTGTAGTCGCTGCCGGCGGTGACTCCGTCCATGCGGGCCGTGGCCTGCGCCTCGGTCAGCTTGCCGCGTTTCACCGCGCCGTCGAAGATGGAGCGGAGGTTTTGGAGGCCGCGCTGGACGGCTTCCTCGTCGCGTTCGATCAGGGTGACGGGCAGGCCCGCATCGCGCAGGGCCGCGGCGATGCCTGCGCCCATCGTGCCGCCGCCGATCACCGCGGCAGACCGGACGTCCTTCGGTTTCGCATCGCCCAGGTGCGCGGGCTTCGGTGCGCCGCGTTCGGCGAAGAAGATGTGGCGCAGCGCAGCGGCCTGGTCCGAGGCGCGCAGCTCCAGAAAGGTCGCGCGTTCGTGGGCCATCGCGTCAGTGAAGGGCTTTTCGGCGGCCATCCGCAGGCAGTCCAGCGCGCGAAGGGGGGCGACTTCCCCCTTGGCGCGCTTGGCGATGGCTTTGCGCTGCTCCTCCCACCAGGCCGCGTCGGGCGAGGCGACGGGGCGGGCCGAGATGGGCTGGGGCAGGGGTTGGGTCAGGGCATTGCGGGCGAAGGCCACGGCCTCGGCGCGCAGGTCGCCGGTGAAGACGGCATCGATCAGGCCCAGCGACAGGGCCTTCGCGGCCTTGACCGGGCGGCCGGTGGTGACAAGCTCGACCGCCGCTTCCACCCCGGCAAGGCGCGGGGTGCGGACGGTGCCGGACGCGCCAGGGACGATGCCAAGGGTGACTTCCGGCAGGCCGACCGAGGCGCTGTCCAGCGCCACGCGGAAGCGGCAGCCCATCGCGACCTCAAAACCGCCGCCAAGGGCCGAACCGTGGATGGCGGCGACCCAGGGCTTGGCTGCCTGTTCCAGCCGGTCCACGAGATCGGGCAGATGCGGCGGGACGGGGGGCTTGCCGAACTCGGTCACGTCGGCCCCGGCGATGAAGGTGCGGCCCGCGCAGATCAGCACCACGGCGCGGACCGAGGGGTCGGCATCCAGCGTGCCGACGGCGTCCCAGAGACCCTGGCGCAGGGCCTGGCCAAGCGCGTTCACGGGCGGGTTGTCGACGGTGACGACGGCGACTTCGCCTTCGTGCTGGATGCTGACGGTCATCTTAGATCCCCAGGTAAGCTTCGCGGATGCGCGGGTCGGCGATCAGGTCCTGCGCCGGGCCGTCCATCGTGATACGGCCCGTTTCCATCACATAGCCCCGGTCCGCGATCTTCAGCGCGCCATAGGCGTTCTGTTCCACCAAAAGCACGGTCACGTCCAGAGCCTTCAGCCCCTTCACCACGTCGAAGATCTGCGCGACGATGATCGGGGCAAGGCCCATCGAGGGTTCGTCCAGAAGCAAGCAGGACGGCCGCCCCATCAGCGCGCGGGCCATCGCCAGCATCTGCTGCTGGCCACCCGACAGGCCGCCCGCCGCAAGGTTGCGCTTTTCCTTCAGGATCGGGAACATCTGGAAGGCGTCGCCCATGTCCTTCTCGACCCGGTCGTCGGCGTAGAGATAGGCGCCAAGGCGCAGGTTTTCCTCAACCGTCAGGTTGGTGAAGATCTGCCGACCTTCCGGCGATTGCGACAGGCCCCGTCCGACGCGGCGCCAGGCGGGGACGCCCGACATCGGCTCGCCCCGGAAGGTGACGGAGCCTCCGGCCAGCGGATGCACGCCCGAGAGGCAGCGCAGAAGCGTGGTCTTGCCCGCCCCGTTCGCCCCGATGACGGTGACGATCTCGCCCGAGTTCACCGCCAGGTCGATCCCGTGCAGCACTTCGATCCGCCCGTAGCGGGCGCGCAGACCTTCAACCAGCAGCATTTTCGGCCCCCAGATAGGCAGCGATGACGGCAGGGTTCTGGCTGACCGAGGCCGGGTCGCCCTCGGCGATCTTCTCGCCGTGGTCAAGGACGACGATGTGGTTGGAAATCCGCATGACCATCTTCATGTCGTGTTCCACCAGCAGGATGGCGACGCCCGAGGCGGCGCTTTCCGCGATCAGGTGGTCGATCTCCTCGGTCTCAACCGCGTTGCAGCCGGCGGCGGGTTCGTCCAGCAGCAGGACCTTGGGCTTCAAGGCCATCGCGCGCGCAATCTCCAGCCGCTTGAGCGAGCCGTAAGAGAGGCTGCCCGCCTCACGCTCCGCCGCGCGTTCGAGGCCCACGCGCTTCAGAAGCTCGCGCGCCCCGGCCTCGGCTTCCTTCGCGCGGCGGCGCGAGGCGGGGAGGTTCAGGAGGTCGGACAGGACGTGCCCGCTTTCCTGCAGGTGGTAGCCCGAGACCACGTTCTCCAGCACGGTCATCGACTGGAACACCTGGAGGTTCTGGAAGGTCCGGCACATGCCGCGCCGGGCCAGCAGGTGCGGGGACATGGCGGTCACGTCCTCGCCGTTCAGCATCACCTTGCCGGACCCCGGCTGGTAGACGCCCGAGATCATGTTGAAGAGCGTGGTCTTCCCCGCCCCGTTCGGCCCGATGACCGAGACGATCTCGCCGGGTTTCACGGTGAAGGAGACGTCGTTCACGGCCTTGAGGCCCCCGAAGCTGATGCCCAGCCCCTCGATCGACAGCAAGGTCATTCGTCCCTCCCCCGGATCTTGCGCAGGATCGACGGGACGACGCCTTCGCGCAGGAAGATCATCACCAGCACCATCACGGCACCGAGGACCAGTTGTTCGTATTCGGCAAAGACGGTCAGCACCTGCGGCAAAAGCGTCAGGACAGCCGCGCCGAAGATCGCCCCGGCGACGGAACTCACGCCGCCGAGGACGGCCATCGTCACCATCTCGACCGAGTGCATGAAGCCCGCCACGTCCGGGGTGATGAACTTGTTCTGCAGCGCGAGAAGCGAGCCGGAGACCGAGGCGTAGACGGCCGAGATCACGAAGGCCTGCAGCTTCAGCTTGGTCACGTCCATGCCCACGGTCTTGGCCGCGACCTCGGACCCGTGCAGAGCGCGCAGCGCGCGACCCGTGGCGCTGTCGCGCAGGTTCAGCGCCAGCCAGGCGCCGAGGATCAGGACGAGGCCGCAGAAGAAGTACCAGAACTGGCCGTTCGACAGGTCGATCCCTGCGTTCTTCAGCAGGCTGCGCAGGCCAAGCTCGGCCACCTCGATCCCGTCGGGGCCGCGCGTCAGCTCGCGTTCGTTGTTCAGGACCATCGAGATCAGGATGCCCATCCCCAGCGAGGCGACGGCGAGGTAATAGC
>JAIXZY010000070.1 GCA_027489355.1 Paracoccaceae bacterium
CGCTGCACCGCGACCGACAGGATGAAGCCCATCACAGTGCTGGTCAGCGTCTCGAAGAGGGATGCGCCACGTGATTGACCGACCGTCATGTTGACATCTCCTGCGGCCGCGCCGCCCTGACCGCCGCGAAGGTCGCCCCCGTCGCTTCCAGCACCGCGTCCTTGCCCGTAAATGCCTGCCAGCGCTCGACGGCGACGTCGACATAGGCCGGGTCGAGTTCAACGGCATGGCAGTGCCGCCCGCAGGTCTCGGCGGCGATGATGGAACTCCCGGACCCGGAGAAGGGCTCGTAGACGGCTTGGCCCGGGCTCGAGTTGTTCAGCATCGGGCGGCGCATGCATTCCACCGGCTTCTGCGTGCCATGCACCGTGGCCACATCCTGGTCGCGGCTCGGGATCTGCCAGAGCGTGGTCTGCTTGCGATCCCCCGACCAGTGCCCGGTCGCCTTCTCGCGGACGGCGTACCAGCAAGGCTCGTGCTGCCAGTGGTAGTCGCCGCGGGAGAGGACCAGCCGCTCCTTGGCCCAGATAATCTGGCTCCGGATCGCGAATTCGCAGGCGACAAGGCTCTCGGCCACCGTGGAGGCGTGCAGTGCGCCGTGCCAGACATAGGCCACATCGCCGGGGAAGAGCGCCCAGGCCTCGCGCCAGTCCGCGCGGTGGTCGTTCAGGACCTTGCCCACGCGCTTGGTCTTTGCGGCACCCACTTGGTTGCGCCAAGCCGGGTCGTATTCAACACCATAGGGCGGATCGCTCACGAGGAGATGCGGCCGGACCCCGTTCAGCACCTTCGCCACGGTATCCGCGTCCGTCGCGTCGCCACAGATCAAGCGGTGGGTTCCGAGGAGCCAGACGTCGCCGGGCCGCGAGACGGGAGTGGCGGGAACCGGCGGGATGTCATCCTTCCGTTCATCCGCTTCGCCCGACCGCAGCAGCGCATCCAGTTCCCCGGCCTCGAAGCCGAGGCTCGTCAAGTCCACCGCCAGGTCCTGCAGATCGCCCAACTCCAGCGCGAGGAGCGCCTTGTCCCAGCCCGCCTGCTCGGCAAGCTTGTTGTCCGCAAGGATGTAGGCCCGCTTCTGCGCCTCGGTCAGATGCGCCAGTTCGATCACCGGCACCTGCGGCAGCCCGAGCTTCCGCGCCGCCAGCACCCTGCCGTGGCCCGCGATGATGCCGTTCTCGCCGTCGACCAGCACGGGGTTCGTGAAGCCGTACTCCCGGATCGAGCCCGCGATCAGCGCGACCTGCGCTTCCGAATGCGTCCGGGCATTCCGCGCATACGGGATCAGATCGCCGATCGGGCGGTAGTCGATTGCGATCTCTGAAGTGCCGTCCATCCGCGCCTCCCCCCCGGTCCGCAACAAGCGGTGTCTCCGGGCCGTGTGGGCAGTATAGCAGAGACCTATCTATTTGTAATTACGACATTAATTACCATTTCGCGCAGAACCGCGACAATCGGCGACACGAGGACAAGTGGGACAGATTGGACGGACGAAATGCAAACTGTCTTCACGCGCGCGCACGTGGAGGACTTTATAGCTTCACCTGTCCAATGTGTCCCATCTGTCCCGGACAAGAGCATTGACAGAAGCGGACGCCCGGATTGAACTGACCGAATTGCCGGCAAGGATTTTGGTTCGTGGGACATACGCATCTAGTTCGGTTGCCCGCTACCCGGAAATGGCGAGATGTCGTGGGATTACTCGACAGAAATGCGCCGCCCGAGGAAGTATTATCGGCCACCGCGGCAGCCGTTGAGCGGGACCTCGCGAACGCTCCGCATGATCCGGTATTCGTTGACGCGATACGCCTGTTGTGCCAAATCCCCAAGGCGGCCCAGGCCGACAATTTTGCCGCCTCCATGAGGCATGAAGGCTTGGATGCTGGTTCAGATCCAAGCCTCTTGGACATAGCCATAGCTGCAACCCTCCGGCTCGACGCGGTCAGGCGTGAATCACGCTCGGCCAATGATTTTTCGGAGCTGTCCGCCCGAGCTCTCGTTTCAACACTGTCGGATGTATTCGGCTCTGCTCTTCCAGGCTTGCTTGAGCCAAGCACGGAGAGCCTCAAGATCGAGGTCCGAAAGTTCGCAAGCCCTGACGGCTTTGAGAGACTGTCTCGCGTATTCTTTGGCAAGCTCCTCGAAGGGTCACTTCGTTACTGGTTGGACCGGACCATGCCTGCCGCATCGGGTGAGGACCAACGGTTCGGCACCGTGAGCGATCGGGCAAAGTTCGATGCGGCCATTTGGCAATACGTCGCCGAAGCCACCCGTATCATCAAGGAATTCTCACGCGGGTGGTATGCCAAAAACACAGCTTCAGAGGGGTCAGTCCCGAACGAGAGAGCGGCAGCCTTCGGATATGTGGCGTTCAAGAAGATCGGCGAGGAACTTCGCCGGAAGCGCGGCGCCGATGATTGAAGCCGAGATCTCGCACGTTGCACAACCGACAACTCGGCTCCTGCAGTTGATCTTCAAAGGGGGCGCGAAGACCTTTGAACTCGCCGCAGGCGATGTCTTTGCTCGCAACCTGATGCCATTGCCGGAGGTCTGCAACGACCTCATGAGGATCGCATGCGCGGTTTTTCATGCAGATGGCTCGGTCAGTCGAGGTGGTGACGCGCGTTCTGACCTGGGCGATGACTGGCGACGGGACTTCCGCGCCAGGATCAAAGTGTCCCGGCCGCAGGTATGGGGACGCGGAGACGTTACTGCTGCATTGCGCGAGGCCGCGGAGTTCCTGACTGAAGATAGCTTTCAGTTCGATTTCGAGCCAATTCCCAAAGGGAAACCGGCCCAAGAGTATTTCAAGTTTGGCGAGGACGGCGACACAAGGTCCTTCGATGAGGTCATCTTGTTCAGTGGTGGCCTGGACAGCTTCGCAGGAGCCCTGCAGGCGCTTGCCGGCGGCAACGGAAATGTTGTCCTGCTCACGCATCGCTCGGCGCAAAAGGCAATTACGCGCCAAACCCACCTGGCGGATTACCTGAAGCAGAGGTTTCCCCGTCGCGTCTTGCACGTCGAGATCACCGCGAGGCGCAAGTCCACTGTCGCAGTTGAACGAACCCAGAGATCACGGTCGCTTCTGTTCTCAAGCCTGGCATATGGCGTAGCTCGCGCCTTGGGTATTTCGACGATCAGCTTCTACGAAAACGGCATAATCAGTCAAAACCTGCCGATTGCCGGATCCGTGGTGGGGACGATGGCTACCCGAACCACCCACCCCTACGGCCTTCTGCTGCTGGAGCGGCTGCTGGCTACACTTGGGGAGGAGCGCATCACAATCAGAAATCCATTTGCCTGGAAGACTAAATCCGAGGTGCTGGAGGTCATTCGCCGGTACAATGCCGAAGATCTGATCAAGCATACGGTGAGTTGTACCAGCCTGCATACCCAGAGCACAAAGATAACCCACTGCGGCGCCTGCACCCAGTGCCTCGATCGGCGCTTCGCTGTCTACGCCACGAACCTAGAAGCTTTCGACCCTGGCGATAGCTACCAAACCGACGTCTTCGCTGGCGCGCGAACAACGGAGCGATCCAGGGAAATTGCCGCCAAATGGACACGTCACGCACGATCGGTGGCGCATGTGACGCGATCCGAACTGATGTCCAGGTTCGGCCTCGAGGTCTCACGAGTGATGGCGGGAAACCCTGATCTGCCCAGCAACGAGGTTCTGGCCCGCATCGCCGCGCTGCAGAGCCGCCATTGAAACGCTGCCCTGAGTGCGATCGCGCGTGCACTTGCGATTCATGGGCCTTCTATGGCGCGTGGTGAAGTGCCGAAGTCCGCTCTGATTTCGTCACTCAGTGACGATGACACCCATGTCCATCCAGTCGAAGAGAAAGAGAGGACTGCGTCCAAAGGTGATGGAGCGGCGGTTGAACTGCCGTCGTTGACTCCGTCGTACCGCTTTCCTTTGCAGGTGGTGTTTTCACAGATCGCGAAGGGCGGATCCTCGGTTGACCGTGTCGAAGTAATTGGTCTTGGCGCTGTGCAGGGGTTGCCTGCCTCCGTCGCTCATGGATTGAAGGTGGCCTTCGACAGAGACCAGGCTGACGGGCGTTCAGTGGACGATTGCCGGTACGTCCTCGCCAAGCAGATACCGATGACAAAGAGCATGAAGCCGAGTGCAGTTACCAAGAACATCCAGCGCTGTCGCGAAGAGTTGGAGGAGTATTATCTTGCCGTTGAAGGGGATCGTCCTTCAGAGCCGATCCTCATCCAGAGCCACGTGCCGAAAGGGTACCGACTTGATCCTACGATTCGGGTCGTGAAGTCGGATGCCGACAGTTCGCTGAAACCAGCAGGCGGCTGATTGTCATATTGGCCGAACCAGAATGTCATACTGGATCAGGGCGTGGCAGCATTTCCGCCCACCTGTCGCAGGTCACATGTCATAATCCCAAAGGGCAAATGTTGTAGTGGCTGATTTGCCAAGATATTGTGCTTAAATGATAATTTCTCCAGTCCCATTGAGAGGCTGGCAGAATGCAACCCTCAGACAGCACGACAATCCTATCGGAGCCTGCCTTGGCAATCCGCTACGGCAAGACCGTCCGCACCCTTCAACGGTGGAGGGCCGAAGGCTACGGACCCGCGTATCTGCGGATCGGTGGCTCGATCTTCTATCGCGTTGAAGATGTCGAAACCTTCGAGGCCAGCATGCGCAAAGGTGGGGAGGGCATGTGATGGAAGCGCACTCTCAGGACCTCCCCCAGATCGATCTCGACGCGATCCGCACATACTGCGAGGTCCTGTTCGGTTACCTCGACGGTTACATCCCGGTCCGCTTCATCGGGGAAAAAGGGACGCAGAACTCGAGCGCTAGCCAGAAATTCTATACGCCGGGGGAAGTGGCCGAGAAGATCTGGCGGGTTGCCCCCCAGGCTGCGGCCCGACAGGAAGCGGTCTATGTTGTCCCCTGCACAATCGCACGACCTGGTTCTGCAAAGGAGGAGGACATCGTCGCCACCGGCGTCCTGGTCGTCGACATTGACGAAGGCGATACCGACGCCAAGCGCGATCACATTGTTCAGCACTTGGGCCCACCGTCAATGGTCGTCGCCTCTGGCGGCATCACCGAAGAGGGCAAGACCAAATATCATCTCTATTGGCGGCTGAGCGAGGCGGCCGAGGGAGACGACCTTTCGCGTGTAGTCCAGCTTCGCGAGTTGGCTGCCAGCAAGGTCGGCGCGGATGACAGCTTCAAGACCGTGACGCAGCCGATCCGGGTCGCGGGCACCATCCACGGCAAGTATGGCAAGTTGTCACCTGTCCGGTTGCTGGACCACTCATCCATCGAGTACCACCTTGCGGAGCTTGCAGGCGCGGTTGAAGCCATGCCGGCGCTCAAACCGGATGGTGCGGACTCCGACTTCAAAAATACCAAGCCGCAGCGCAGGCCAGCCCAGGAACTGATGACCACCTTCATTCGCGAGGGTGGAAAGGATGGTGAAACCCGCTTTGAGGCCTTGTCCAAGATCATCGGCCACTGGATCCGGATGGTCAGGATGGGTCGTGTCACACTGGCCGAAGCCTGGCTCGCAATTCAGCAGCAGAATGCTGCAACCATCCAACCGCCATGGGAAGAAGACCGCCTTCGGCGCGAGTTCAATGCACTGCTGCGGGTAGACAGCGAGAACAACGGCCCAATGCCCGGTCAAGATGAGGGTAGCGAAGCTTCCGCTCCCGAGTTCAGCGATGACGCACTCGGCCAGATCTTCGTGCGACAATGTGGTCGCGACTGGCGCTATGTGAACATTTGGGGCCAATGGCTGCATTGGACGGGGAAGGTCTGGAAGCGTGACAGCGTAGGGGCGGTAATGCACGCTGCTCGGCTCGTTTGCCGAAACGCTGCAATCAAGCAGAACAGACCGACAGACCAACGCCGCCTCGCGAGCGCGAAGACGATCCAGGCGGTTGTAAAGATTGCCGCAACCGATCCGGTGATAGCGACCGAGGTTGATGACCTCGATCAGCACCTGATGCTTCTGAACACACCGGATGGCATCATCGACCTCGAGACCGGGATGGTCAGTCCGCATGAGCGCCGCTTTCTGATCACCCAGATCACGCGCATTGGCGCCGATCAGGGCTGCCCCACCTGGATGGCATTCCTGGAGACGATCACGGGCGGAGATTCCGAGTTGTTGGCGTACTTGGCGCGGGTCGCCGGATACTGCCTTACCGGCCACACCAAAGAGCAGGCCTTCTTCTTGCTGCACGGACTGGGTGCAAACGGTAAGTCGGTCTTCTTGCAAACGCTTGCCTTTGTACTTGGCGATTACGCCACGACCGCCGCACCCGACACCTTCATCAACCGCAGTGGGACGCGACACCTCTCGGAGATAGCCGGTCTGCGTGGTGCAAGGATGGTGCTGATGTCCGAAACCGAGGCGGATGCACATTGGGCCGAGGCGCGCATCAAGATAGTCACCGGAGGCGAAAAGCTCCGTGCGAACTTCATGTACAAGGACCACTTCGAGTTCGTCCCACAGTTCAAACTGCTGGTGGGAACGAACCATCGACCCGCGCTAGGAGAGGTGGGCGAGGCCATGCGGCGGCGCCTTCATCTGATCCCCTTCAACGTCACCATCCCACCCGATCAGCGTGACCCCGACTTGGCCGAGAAGCTCCAGGCAGAGGCAAGTGGGATCCTTGGCTGGATGCTGACTGGTTGCCACGACCTGCAGCAGGCCGGTTTGCGGCCCCCTGCCTGTGTGACTTCGGCTGTAGATGAGTACTTTTCCACCGAAGACCGCCTTGGACTTTGGATCGACGAATGCTGCGTCGTCGGCGCAGGCGAGAGGGCGCAGTCGAAAGTCCTGTTCTCCTCTTGGTCAACCTGGGCCAAGGACAATGGGATCGATCCGAGAAGCAGCCGCTTTCTTGGCGAGCAGCTGCGTGCTCGCGGATTTGAAGGCGGTAGGAAGGTGGGCAGCGAAAGAGGTTGGTTTGGTATCAGTCTCCGCGGTCGCCGCGACCAGGGGGAAGACGAATGAACCCCCTCTCCCCCTTCCACATGACCCCTTCCGAGCGTCGCGCCGAGTTGTGCCGCATCCTCGCCCTCGGCCTGGTTCGCCTTCTGCAGCGGCAGTCAACCGAACTATCCGACCGCACCGGAGAAAGTTCGCTACACTTCCCGCCCGACCGGAGCGGTCATGCAACCCGTGACAAACGGAGATCCGCATGACCACACACGATCCCATTCCCGCGCGCCTGGCCGCGCTGAAGACCGCCACGACGGCCGACCTGAAGCAGCAGTGGCGCGACCTCTTCGACAGGGAGCCACCACCCTTCAACCGGCGCTACCTGGAATCCAGGCTGGCCTACCGCATCCAGGAACTGGCCTACGGTGGGTTGAGGCCCGAGACGATCCGGCGGCTTGAGCAGCTGGGCGAGGAACTCGACGGCGGCGACAAGAAGAAGCGCAGCATGCGCCTCGATCGCGATCGTCCGATCACCGGCACTCGACTCCTGCGTGAGTGGCAGGGCGTCGAGCAGGTGGTCACCGTCACGAAGGACGGCTTCGAATGGCAGGGGAGGCCCTACAAGTCGCTGTCGGCCATCGCCCGCGCAATCACCGGCACCCGCTGGAATGGCTGGACCTTCTTCGGCCTGAAGAACCATCGGGGGCGGCCATGAACGCCCAGACCAAACCGCTCGTCCGCAAACTCCGCTGCGCGGTCTACACCCGGAAGTCCTCGGAGGAAGGGCTGGATCAGGAGTTCAATAGCCTCCATGCTCAGCGGGAAGCCTGCGAAGCCTACATCGCCAGCCAGCGGTCGGAAGGCTGGGTGCTCGTTCGCGATCAGTACGACGACGGCGGTGTGTCGGGTGGCACGCTGGAACGGCCCGGGCTGAAGCGGCTGATGGCCGACATTGAAGATGGGCTGGTCGACGTGGTCGTCGTCTACAAGATCGACCGCCTCAGCCGCTCGCTAGCGGACTTTGCCAAGCTGGTCGAGGTGTTCGACCGAAACGCCGTGACCTTCGTCTCGGTGACGCAGTCCTTCAACACGACCACGTCCATGGGACGGCTGACGTTGAACATCCTGCTGTCCTTCGCCCAGTTCGAGCGGGAAGTGACGGCCGAGCGCATCCGCGATAAGGTCGCCGCCTCTCGGCGCAAAGGCATGTGGATGGGTGGGGTGCCGCCCTACGGCTACCGCGTCGAGAACCGGAAGCTGGTGGTCGATGAGGTTGCCGCCGAGCATGTGCGCTGGATCTTCGCCCGCTTCCTTGAGATTGGCTCCTGCACGATCCTGGCAAAGGAGGTCGAGGCCAAGGGACTGCGCACTTCCCGCGGCAACCGGATCGACAAGAAGTACCTCTACCGGATGCTGTCGAACCGAGCCGGTGCTGTCAGACGAATGCGAACTGGTCTCCGTTTCCCCTACCCCACCTTTGGATCAGGCAGCGAGCAGGCGGCGCCACTCGGCGCGAGCGGCGGCGCGGGTCTGCATGTGGGTGGTGCGGTCTTGGAGGTGGCGCTCCGTTGGAAAGTGGTTGTGGACCGAGGCATGAACTGAAGCGAACTTCTGCAAGGTATGCATGCGCCGGAACCGCGACATGGCCCGCTCCCGTCGTCGGAACGGTAAATGGGAATTCTCGGCCCTGTTGTTGAGCCAGCGCCCCATCTCGCGGTCATCGCCGCGGCCGAGATCCTTCAGCGCTGCGCCGTAAGACCGAAGCCGGTCCGTCACGATCGTTTCCGGCCGGCCATGCCGCTTCATCGATTTCTTCAAGAATTTAAGGGCTGCCTTACGATCTCTCGACTTGGTGACGATGCTTTCCAGCACCTCACCCTCGTGATCGACAGCGCGCCAGAGGTAGTGCGTAACCCCGTTGATTTTCACGTAGACCTCGTCCAGATGCCACTGCCAGTGACGATGAGCGCGCATCGCCTCGACGCGCTTGCTCGGTGCTGTCAGACGAATGAGAACCAGTCTCCGTTACCCCAACCCCAGCGTTCAATCAGGCAACGAGAAGGCAGCGCCACTCAGCGAGAGCAGCGGCGCGGGTTTGCTTGTAGGTGTTGCGGCTCTGGAGGTGGCGCTCCGTCGGAAAGTGGTTGTGGACCGAAGCATGAACTGAAGCGAACTTCTGTAGCGTATGCATGCGCCGGAACCGCAACATCGCCCGCTCTCGTCGTCGGAACGGCAGGTGAGAGTTCTCCGCTCGGTTGTTGAGCCAGCGGCCCATCTCGCGGTCATCCCCGCGCCCCAGGTCCTTCAGAGCAGCGCCGTAGGACCGAAGCCGATCCGTCACGATCGCCTCCGGACGGCCATGCCGTTTCATCGCTTTCTTCAGAAACTTAAGGGCTGCCTTTCGATCTCGTGTCTTGGTGACGACGCTTTCCAGCACCTCGCCTTCATGATCGACAGCGCGCCAGAGGTAGTGCGTCACTCCGTTGATCTTCACGTAGACCTCGTCCAAGTGCCACTGCCAGTGGCGATGGGCGCGCATAGCCTCGACACGCTTTCCCCTGATCTCGGCGGCAAACATCGGGCCGAACCGGTTCCACCAATACCGGACCGTTTCGTGGCTGATCTCGATGCCACGCTCGTGCAAAAGATCCTCCACGTTGCGCAACGACAACGGGAAGCGGATGTAGAGCATCACCGCCAAGCGAATGATCTCGGGGCTCGTCTTGAAGTACCGGAATGGGGAGCGCTTGGTCATCCCGAAAGGCTAGCCGGGTGCACTAACCCGTCGCAAGCGAAGTTCTTCTGACAACACCCAGCTTGGCCATGCGACGACGGACACCGTTAGCCGGACGTACGGCCACCTTGCACCGAGTACCTTGGAAGCAGAGATCCGGTCGCGCTTCGCGCCACTAGATCCCGCCCTTGCAGTTGAGGTCGAGCGACGCAAGAGGCAACTTTCTTCACTGAGCCGGACTTTGCAGGACCAGGTGATAGAGGCCCCGGTGGATCAAGCTTGGCCGCGTTCGAATTTCTGTCGAGGCGGGATCCATTTCTTAGCTGAAGGTTGAACGATCGTACCGACGACTGGCGCGCCGAACAGTAACATCGGCCCATAGCTGCCGCTCACGACAGATACCTTCTGCTAAGCAGAGCCACAAAAATCCGCCGCCTCTTGTTGCGCCAGCCGAAAGGTCCGTTGCGTCCAGATAAGGTCACAACACCTAGTCAAGAACAAGCGCAG
>JAIXZY010000036.1 GCA_027489355.1 Paracoccaceae bacterium
AAGGCCGCTTACTGCGGATGCTGCTTGCGGGGCGGGTGCCACCAGCCGTTGCAGTGCGCGCGGCCGTGGCGGAAGAGCAGGTCGTCATCCTCGCCGCCCTTGAAATGCTCGGCGATGAAGACGAAACACCGCTTCTGTCCGGTCTGCCTGCTGATCCGGACCTTGGCGCATTCGGCCGGCTGGTTGGGAAGCTTGCGGCCCAGAAGCGCGGTGCAGCGGTCCCACATCTCGGCCTTGGGGTAGTAGCGCAGCGACGTGCCGCCGGGATACGGCCGGTCGTATTCCGGCGGAGGCTCGCGGAAGTTCTGCGCCTGGACGCCCGAGGCAAGGGCAAGGGTCAGGGCAGCGGTCAGGGCGGCGGCTCTCATCTTGGACTCGCGTCAGTCTTTACCCGCACAATCGCCGAAACGGCACGTTTGTGCCGAAACAACTGCGTGATGCGGCAAGCCCTGGCGGCCGGGGCGATGAAAAGGCCCCCGTGCGGAAAAGGCACGGGGGCAATGTCGGGTCTGGCACGGCCTATCAGGGGACAGCAGGCCGACCGGGCGATGGGGACAGATCGCATCTCCGAACGGCCCCGATGGTAGGTCGGGGATGAATCGGACGTGTGACAGTCAACCCCGGCGCGAGCGGATCATGCCGGTGATGTCGTAGACCTGTTCCAGGATCGGCCGGGCGATGGCGTCGGCCCGCTCGGCCCCATTGGCGAGGATGCGGTCGATCTCGGCCGGGTCGGCCATCAGGCGGTTCATCTCGGTCGTGATCGGCGACAGCTTCGCCACGGCCAGGTCGGCCAGCGCGGGCTTGAAGGTGCCGAACTGGGCGCCTGCGAAGTCACGCACCACCTGCTCGACGGTGTGGCCGGCGAGGGCCGCGTAGATGTTCACCAGGTTGCGCGCCTCGGGCCGGTCCTTCAGGCCCTCGACGTTTTCCGGCAGGGGCTCGGGGTCGGTCTTGGCCTTGCGGATCTTGGCGGCGATCATGTCGGCATCGTCGGTGAGGTTGATGCGCGACTGGTCCGAGGGGTCGGATTTCGACATCTTCTTGGTCCCGTCCCGCAGCGACATGACGCGGGTGGCAGCGCCCTCGATCAGCGGCTCGACGATGGGGAAGAAGTTCACGCCGTAGTCGTTGTTGAACTTGATCGCGATGTCGCGGGTCAGCTCCAGGTGCTGCTTCTGATCCTCGCCCACGGGGACCATCGTGGCGTGGTACAGCATGATGTCCGCGGCCATCAGCGAGGGATAGGCGAATAGGCCCAGCGACACGTTTTCCGAGTTCTTGCCCGCCTTGTCCTTGAACTGGGTCATGCGGGACATCCAGCCCATGCGCGCGACGCAGTTGAAGATCCAGCCAAGCTCGGCATGGGCACCGACCTGGGACTGGTTGAACAGGATCGACCGCGCCGGATCGATCCCGGCGGCGATGAAGGCGGCGGCGCCCTCGCGGGTCTGCTGGCGCAGTTTCGCGGGGTCCTGCCAGACGGTGATCGCGTGCATGTCGACGAGGCAGTAGATCGTCTCGATCCCCTCGTCCTGCTTCTCGACAAAGCGTTTCAGCGCGCCAAGGTAGTTGCCAAGCGTCAACCCGCCCGAAGGCTGGATGCCCGAGAAGATGCGGGGCGTGAAGGCTTTCGGCGTTTGGACCGCCGTAGCTGGGGACGACATCGGGTGGCTCCGTCTGGATTAAGCTTGGCAATCCGCGTAATCGAAGGGGCAACAGGCGTCAATCACGCAGGACAGGCATGAACCAGGACCACAATGCACCCCCGCTGAACCCCTTGCCGCCGATCGTCTGGCTGCTGGCCCTGCCGATGATCGCGATGGAAGTGGTGCTGTCGCTGGGCCAGGCGGGGCTTGTCGGCGGTCCGCAGGCGATCGGATGGCGGCTGCAGGCGGTCGAACGGTTTGCGCTGTTCCCCGAACTGCTGAAGTATCAGTGGGAAACGGGCGGCTACCCGCTGGAAGAGCTGCACCGGCTGGTCAGCTATGTCGTCGTCCACGGCAGCTTTACCCACGCGCTGTTTGCCATCGTCATGCTGCTGGCGCTGGGAAAGATGGTGGGCGAGGTGTTCCGCTGGTGGGGCGTGGCGGTGGTGTTCTTCGGCTCGGCCATCGCGGGCGGGGTGGCCTATGGGCTGCTGGTCCCGGGACTTAAGACGCAGTTGATCGGGGGCTACCCGGCGATCTACGGTCTGATCGGGGCCTTCACCTTCCTGCTGTGGACGCGGCTTGCGCTGGTGGGGGCGAACCGCTTCCGGGCGTTCAGCATGATCGGGGCGCTGCTTTTCGTGCAGTTCGTCTTCGGGGTGCTGTTCGGTGCCGGCTGGGATTGGGTGGCGGACGTGGCGGGCTTTGCGGCCGGGTTCCTTCTGTCCTTCGTCGTCAGTCCCGGAGGCTTCGCCCGCGTCGTGCAGATGATCCGTCAGCGCTGACGACGCAGCGCGCGCAGGTCCGACCCGCGCACCGCCTTCAGCGCGACGGCCGCGATGGCATAGCTGGCCATGCCGATCCCGATCAGCAGGACCAGCGCGACAAGGCGGTAGGCCTTGGCCTGAAGCATCGGCTCCAGCAGCGTCCAGCCGCCCCAGAGCGCGGCTCCCATCAGCGCCGAGGCGAGCGCGATCCGCCACAGCCGCGACAGGAAGCGCGCGTCGAAGCGGGCCTCTTCGCCCAGACGGCGCGCGCCCCACCAAAGCTGGCCTACCATGACCCAGGCCGACAGCGTCGTGGCCCAGGCGGCGGCCGAGAAGCCGATCCAGGGCATCAGGCCAAAGGCCAGCGCGGCGTTCAGGACCATCGACCAGACCGCATAGCGGAACGGGCTGCGCGTATCCTCGCGCGCGTAAAACAGTGGTTGCAGCGCCTTTTGCAGGACAAAGGCGGGCAGGCCCAGGCCATAGATCGCCAGGGCCAGCGCGGTGTTCGCGGTGTCCTCTGCCCCGAACAGCCCGCGCTGGTAGAGGACCTCGGTGATCGGCAGCGCGATCACCACCAGCGCCACGGCGGCGGGCAGGGTCAGAAGTAGCGCAAATTCGCTGCCCCGGTTGAAGGCCTCACGCCCGCCGGCGTGGTCGCCCGCTTGCAGGCGACGAGACAACTCGGGAAGGAGGACCGTGCCGACGGCGATGGCGACGACCCCCAGCGGCAGTTGATACAGGCGGTCGGCGTAGACCAGCCAGGAGATCGCGCCCTCGGTCCCCGAGGCAACCTGGCGCGAAACGAGGAGGTTGATCTGGACGACCCCGCCGACCAGGAGCGCGGGACCCATGTTGACCATCAGGCGGCGGAAATCCGGCGTCAGGCGCGGCAGCCTCAGCCGAGGCACAAAGCCGACGCGACGGGCGGCATAGATCGTCCAGGCAAGCTGCGCGATCCCCGTCAGCGGCGTGGTCCAGGCAAGCGTGCTGCCCATGTCCCAGCCGTAATAATGCGCCAGCATCATCGCCACGATGAAGACGACGTTCATCATCACCGGGACCGCCCCGGCTTCGGCAAAGTGGCCGTGGGCGTTCAGGATGCCCGAGAGCAGCGCGAAGAGCGAGATGAAGCCGATGTAGCAGAAGGTGATCCGCCCGAAGTCCACGGCCATGTCGAAGCGCCCGTCACCGACGAAGCCCGCGGCCATCGCCCAGACGAGCAGCGGCATGGCCAGCGTGCCGATGGTCGTGAACAGGATGAGAAAGGCGGTCAGGCCCGAGAAGGCGTTCTGCGCGAAATCCTCGGCGTCGGTGCCGGCCTCCAGCTTCTTGGAATAGAGCGGGACGAAGGCCTGGTTGAACGCCCCTTCCGCGAAGAAGCGGCGGAACATGTTGGGCAGCGAGAAGGCTACGTTGAACGCATCCGCCACCGGCCCCGCGCCAAGATAGGCGGCCATCATCAGCTCGCGAACCAGACCCGCGCCGCGCGAGACCAGCGTCCAGCCGCCCAGGGTGACGATGTTGCGGATCATGCCGCGAGAGCTCATGCGATGGCCCGCTCTGCGCCTTCGACGATGGCCTGGCGCAGCTTCTTCTCCAGCGCCTCCTGCCGGTGCTTCTGGTGGAGTTTCAGACCGAACATGTCCTTGACATAGAAGGCGTCGACGACCTGGGCGCCGTAGGTCGCGATGACGGCGCTGGCGATGTAGATGTTGTTCACCGCCAGCGTCCGGGTCAGGTCATACAGCAGGCCGGGCCGGTCGCGGGTGTCGACCTCGATGATGGTGTAGATGTCGGACCCTTCGTTGTCGAAGGTGATATGTGTGGGGAAGCGGAACTCGCGTTCGCGCTTCTTGATCTTGTCGCGATCCTTCAGCGCCTCGCGCGCGACGACCTCGCCCTTCAGGGTCTTGTCGATCATCTGGCGCAGGCGCGGCAGGCGGCTGACCTCGTAGGGGTGGCCCTCGATGTCCTGGACCCAGAAGACGGCGGTGGCGTAGCCGTCCTTCGAGGTATAGGTCCGCGCGTCGACCACGTTCGCCCCCACCAGCGCCAGCGCCCCGGCGAGGCGGCTGAAGATGCCCGGATGATCGGCGAGCGCAAAGCAGGCGCGGGTCGCGTCCCGGTCGGGATCGGGGTGCAGGTCGATGCGGATCTCGTCATCGCCAAGGCCCTGGAGGAGCCGCGCGAACACCTCGTGCGTGTCCGTGGACAGGCCCTGCCAGTAGGGCGCGTAGTGCCGCGTGATCTCGTGGTCGACCGCTGCCGCATCCCAGTCGGAAAGCCGGTCGGCCAGGGCGCGGGTGGCCTCCTCATGCCGGTTCTCGCGGTTCAGCGTCTCAAGCCCGCCTTCCAGCGCCTCGGTCGTCTGCTTGTAAAGCTGCCGGAGCAGCATGGCCTTCCAGTTGTTCCAGGTCCCCGGACCGACACCGCGGATGTCGCAGACGGTCAGCACGGTCAGCAGGTCCAGTCGCTTGCGGGTCTTCACCGCCTTGGCAAAGTCGCGCACGGTGCGCGGGTCGCCGATGTCGCGCTTCTGCGCCATGTCGGACATCAGCAGGTGATAGCGGACCAGCCATTCCACCGTTTCGCATTCCTCGGCGTCCAGGCCCAGCCGGGGAGCCACCCGCCGGGCAATCTGCGCGCCCAGGATCGAATGGTCTTCGGGCCGGCCCTTGCCGATGTCGTGGAGGAGAAGCGCCACATAGAGAACGCGCCGGCTGATCCCGCCCTTCAGGATGGACGACGACAGCGGCAGGTCCTCGACCAGCTCGCCGCGTTCGATCTGGGCGAGGCAGGAGATGGTCTGGATGATGTGCTCGTCGACCGTGTAGTGGTGGTAGACGTTGAACTGCATCATCGCGACGATGGGTTCGAATTCCGGGATGAAGGCGGACAGCACGCCCAGCTCGTTCATCCGGCGCAAGGACCGTTCGGGATTTCCGTGCTTCAGCAGCAGGTCGAGGAAGATGCGCCGCGCCTCGGGGTCGTCGCGCATTTCGTCGTCGATCAGGTCCAGGTTCTGCGTGACGATCCGCATCACGTTGGGATGCAGCAGGTACTTGGTCCGCAGGGCTTCCTCGAAGACCCGCAGGAGGTTCAGCTTGTCGGCGAGAAAGGCCTTGGGATCGGCCACGTCGATGCGGCCCTGCACCAGCTTGTAGCCGGGCTTCACGCGCTTGGTCAGCTTGAAGATGCCGAAAAGGCTCGCCTCGCGCTTGGCGTGGCGGGCTTCGAGTTCGGTCAGGAAGACCCGCGTCAGCTCGCCCACGCGGGTGGCGAAGCGGAAGTAGTCCTGCATGAAATGTTCGACCGCGCGGCGCCCGGCGGAATCGCGGTACCCCATCCGGGCGGCGACCTCGACCTGAAGGTCGAAGGTCAGCGTGTCTGTCGGTCGCCGGGTGATGTAGTGCAGGTGACAGCGGACGGCCCACAGGAAATCCTCGGCCTGGGCAAAGCTGTCGAACTCCTCGCGCGACAGCAGGCCCGCACCGACCAGCCCCTCGGCCGAGGGGACGCGGTGCAGGTACTTGCCGATCCAGTACAGCGTCTGGAGATCGCGCAGGCCGCCCTTCCCTTCCTTGACGTTCGGCTCCAGCACATAGCGCTGGCCGCCCTGGCGCTTGTGGCGTTCCGCCCGTTCGGCCAGCTTCGCCTCGATGAACTCGGGGCCGGAGTTCTTGAAAAGCTCGGCCCAGAGCTTGCCGTCCAACTCTTCTGCCAGGGGGCGGTGGCCGCAGATGAACCGGTGTTCCAGAAGCGCCGTGCGGATCGTGATGTCGTCGCGGCCAAGGCGGATGCAGTCCTGAACGGTGCGGCTGGAATGGCCGACCTTCAGCTTAAGGTCCCACAGCATGTAGAGCATCGTCTCGATCACGCTTTCGGCCCAGGGGGTGATCTTCCAGGGCGTCAGGAACAGCAGGTCGACATCGGATTGCGGCGCCATCTCGGCCCGTCCGTAACCGCCGACTCCGAGGACGGCGATGCGCTCGGCCTCGGTCGGGTTGGCGAGCGGGTGCAGGCGCATGGCGGCGGCAAGGGTGACCTGGACCAGCACATCGGTCAGGGCCGCCTGCGCAGTGATCAGCGCGCGGGCCTGACGGGGACTGGCGCGGAAGGCCGCGTCGAAGGCCGTGGTGGCGGTGGCCTTGACGGCCTGCAACTCGCCGACGACGAGCGCTCGGGCGACCTTGGGGTCCGCGACGGACTGCAGGGCGTCAAGCACCCCAACCGTCACGGCCTCGACATCCGGCACGGGATAGGGGGTCCCGGTCGCCGGAAGCGCAACCGGGACCTCGGCCGTCGTGTCCACGGTCCTAGAACCCGGCGCCGCCGAAGCTGCGCGGCGCAGCGTCGATCACCACGACCTGGTTGGCACGGATCGTCGCCACCGCCAGACCGCGTTCGTTGGTGCCGTTCGGCAGCAGGCGGAAGATGCCAGAGACGCCGGCAAAGCCCGCCGACTGAGTCAGGTCGGCCTTCGCCAGCGGCGCGCCGCCCTTTGCCCGGTTCGCCAGCGCCCCGATCGCCGCCATCCCGTCATAGGCAAGGCCCGCGACCGGAACCGGCTGGCTGCCGTAAGCGCCTTCGTAGCGCGCGCGGAACTGGGCGTTCAGGCCCGGGTCCGGCATGGCGAACCATCCGCCCTGCACGCCCGGCAGCGCCAGTGTGGCCGGCGGGATGTCCCAGCGGGTCAGCCCGATGAACTGCGTGGTGTTGCGGTCGATCCCGTTATCGACCAGAAGCTGGCTGAGCAGCGGCAGCGCCCCCGCAGTATCTGCCGTCAGGAACAGCGCCGTCGCGCCCGAGGAGCGCGCGGTGCTCACGATGCCCGAGGCCGCCTGCACGATGCCGTTCTGCGAGAATTCGTAGGAGGTCACGCCCACGACCGACCCGCCGGCCGAGGCGACGCCCCGCTCGATCGCGGCCTTGCCGACTTCGCCCGCGACGTTGCGGTCATGCACGACAAGCACCTTGGACTTGCCGTTGCGCACCGCGTAGTTCGCCAGCCGCTTGGCCGTATTGTCGAAAGTCTGGCCCAGGACGAAGACATTGCCGCCCGCGATGGCGGCGTTGTTCGAGAAGGCAAGCACGTTCACGCCGGAATTGGCGACGGCGACGCCCGCGGCATTGGCCTCTTCGGAGTAGAACGGCCCCAGGATCACCTGAGCCCCCTCGTCCACCGCCTGCTTCGCCAGCGCCGCCGCCTGCGCCGGGCTGCCACCCGTCCGATAGACCCTGAGGTCGATGTTCACCCCCGACAGGTCGTTCATCGCCAGCCGCGCCGCGTTTTCCAGGTTCTGGCCGAACAGCTCGTCCTGCGACTGGCCCGAGCCCGAGGGAACCAGAAGCGCCACCTGCACCGAGCCGCCATTTGCCGGCGGTGCCGTTCCGGGACCCGAGGCCACGCAGCCGGACAGGACCACGGCACCAACCACAAGAAGCATGTGACCCAGCGACTTGCGGGCCCGGCGAATTACGGACAACATGGTGGTTCCTCACTGTTGCAGCGCGCTGCGTTTGCACGTCAGGGTAATGGGTTCGGGAAGGGAAGTAAACTTGTGAGGCAGACCTCGGGCCCCGCCGATACCCCTCACAGCCCGGCCCTGCGCGCCATTCCGCCGGGGCTGCACCTGGTCTCGACCCCCATCGGCTCGGCCCGCGACATCACGCTGCGCGCGCTGGATGTGCTGGCCGGGGCGGATGTGCTGGTGGCCGAGGATACCCGGACGCTACGCCACTTGATGGAGATCCACGGCATCCCGCTGAGCGGCCGGCAGGTGATCGCCTACCACGATCATTCCGGCGAAGGCGCGCTGCAGCGGCTGCTGGGGCTTCTGGCCGAAGGGAAGAGCCTTGCCTACGCCTCCGAGGCCGGAACGCCGCTGATCTCGGACCCCGGCTTCGAGCTGGCGCGGGCGGTGGCGGCGGCGGGCTTGCCGCTCAGCGCCGCGCCCGGCCCCTGCGCGGCGATCTGTGCGCTGACCCTGTCCGGCCTGCCCTCGGACCGGTTCCTTTTCGCCGGCTTCGCCCCGTCGGCCCAGGGCGCGCGGCGGACGTTCCTGCAGGATCTGGCACCCGTCCAGGCAACGCTGATCCTGTACGAAAGCCCCAAGCGGCTGTCGGCGCTGCTGGCAGAGATGGCGGCGACACTGGGCGGGGCGCGCCAGGCCGTGGTCTGCCGCGAACTGACGAAACGGTTCGAGGAAGTCCTGCGCGGCACGCTGGATGAGCTGTGCGCCGAAGTCGACGTCCGCGACATCAAGGGAGAGATCGTGGTGCTGGTGGACCGCGCCGCCCCGGCCGAGGCGAGCGAGGAAAGCATTGGCGCGGCGCTGGATACCGCGCTGAAGACCATGTCCGTTAAGGATGCTGCAACTTTCGTGTCGCAAACTCTGGGGGTATCGCGCAAGATCGTGTACCGGATCGCTCTCGACCGCAGCCAGGAATAGGCCCATGCCGTTCGACTTCGTCTCTACTCCTGCCCGACATACCCGCAAGGCGCGGGGGTTGACGAACTATCTGGCCGGTCACGCCGCGGAAGCCTCGGTCGCGCGGCTGTACGAAGACCGGGGGGTCACCATCTGCGCGCGGAACTGGCGCGGAACCACCGGGGAAATCGACCTGATCGGGCGCGACGGCGAAGTCGTGATCTTCATCGAAGTCAAGCAAAGCCGCACACATGATCTTGCTGCCTCACATGTCTCGGACGCGCAGATCCGGCGCATCTTCGCCACGGTCGACGAATTCGTGGCGACGGAACCCCGGGGCCTTCTGACGGACGTCCGCATCGATCTCGCGCTGGTCGATGGCCAAGGGCGCATCGACATCCTGGAAAACGCCTTCGCGGGCTGAATTGCATCTTCCCGCGCCTTCGGCCATCACTCGTCCTGAACGAATGGAGTGAGGCCAATGCCCCTGAAGGTAGCCCTGCAGATGGACCCGATCGGGTCGGTCAACATCAACGCCGATTCGACCTTTCGCATCGCGCTGGAGGCGCAGGCGCGGGGACATCAGCTGTTCTTCTACACTCCAGACCGCCTTGCCTTTGTCGAAGGCCGGGTGATGGCCCGTGGCTGGCCGATCGAGGTCCGGCGCGAGGTCGGGAACCACGTCACCTATGGCGAGGAGACCGAGGTCGACCTGGGCGACTATGACGTGGTCTGGCTGCGCCAGGACCCACCCTTCGACATGGGCTACATCACCACAACGCATATCCTGGAGATGATCCACCCCGGAACACTGGTAGTGAATGACCCGTTCTGGGTGCGGAACTGCCCCGAGAAGCTTCTCGTCCTGCGCTTCCCCACCCTCACGCCTCCTACTGCCATCGCCCGCGACCTTGCCACCATCCGAGAGTTCAAGGCGCGGCACGGCGACATCATCCTGAAGCCGCTTTACGGCAATGGCGGCGCCGGGGTCTTCCGGCTTGACCCCAATGACCGCAACCTGTCGTCCCTGCACGAGCTGTTCATGGGCATCAACCGCGAGCCCTTGATCGTGCAGAAGTTCCTGCCGGACGTGGCCAAGGGCGACAAGCGGGTGATCCTGGTCGATGGCGAGCCGGTGGGCGCGATCAACCGCGTGCCGCAGGCCGGCGAGACACGGTCGAACATGCATGTCGGCGGTCGGCCCGAGAAGATCGGCCTGACCGAACGCGATCTGGAAATCTGCCGCACCATCGGCCCTGTCCTGCGCGAGAAGGGTCAGGTCTTCGTCGGCATCGACGTGATCGGCGACTGGCTGACCGAGATCAACGTGACCTCCCCCACCGGTATCCAGGAGCTTGAGCGGTTCGACGGCACCAATGCGGCCAAACGCATCTGGGAAGTGATCGAGGCGAAGCGGGCCTAACTCAGCCCGCTGTCCGGGTAGGCGCGCAGGACGTCCCAGACCAGCGCCTTCATCCACTCCTGCTGCTCGGGCGAGGGCCATCCTGCCTCGCCGTGCAGCTTCGGGATATCGCGCGGGTCGCGGCCGTAGATCACCGCGTAATGGGCCAGCGCGATCAGGAAGGCGCCTTTCGCGTTGACGTGGATGTCGTCCTCGAAAAGCTGCTGCATCGACGTCAGGCCGGGGGCCTGGCCCGCCTCGATCGCGTCGAACGCCGCGGCCATGAGCTTCGGCCCCGGGATCACCCGCATCGGCGGGATGCCTTTCGGGCGGTTCGTGTTGACGAAATCGGCGATCTGCTGCCAGGCCGTCATCTCGAGGTCGAGCCGCTGCCGGAAGGGCAGCTTCTGGTCCTCGGTCGTGTCCCATTTGCTGGGCTGTCCGCTTTGCAGGCTGATCCAGCTGGCATAGTAGACCGTCTCGGCGCCCTTGCCGCCGTTTCCAGCCTTCCAGGCATGGTCGAGCCAGGTCAGGGCGATCTTCTCGGCATTGTGCCATTCCAGCGTGGCGCGGACCGGGACCCGTTCGGTCAGGACCAGAAGGTCGTAGTTCGCGATGTCACGCCGGGCGTCGACGGGCAGGTTCAGGTCGTTCTGCCAGCGATGTTCGGCCGGGCTGCCGGGGATGGTGGAGGCGTCGATCACCATGTCGCGCGACGCGGCGCCACCCGCCGCCTTGACGAGGATCCCCAGCGGATGCGGGATCGGATCGGTGAGGCTGTGGCCGGACATGACGATGCGCAGGTTGAAGGGGCGTTGCACCGGATCAGCCCTCAGGGGGGCGGCGGCGAGGATCGGGAGGGTGGCGAGGCCCGCCAGAACAGCGCGGCGGTCGGGGCAATGGGGCATGGAAATGGCCTTTCGCGGGAAGGGGTGCGGGCAGATTACAGGCGGGGGGCGCGCCTGGAAAGGGTTGGCGAAAAATCCGCAGACGGCAGATGTCCACGCGGGACAGCCGCATTAGCCTGATAAAAATCAAAGGGTTGTCCGTGGTCAGTCACGAAGCGTTAGGCATCTTCCGCACAGCGTGCGCCCGGTCGCAACTTGGCTGCGCGGTCTAATCCCGCAGCTTCCGCAACAGGATCAGGCCGTAAAGGAAGTTCGGCAGCACGACCAGAAGCGGCACGAGATAGGCAGTGGCCGGAAGCTCGTCCTGCGGCAGGGGGTGCTGTGCGGTCTCGTAGGCGACGAGGAGGATGCCGAAGTTCCACGCCATGTGGTAGACGACCGCGGTCCAGATCGACCCGCTGCGCAATCTGAGCGCCAGCAGCAGAAGCCCGGTCATCATCGCCGCGACAGCCTGCGCCGTGGCAAGGCGGATGTTGCCCAGTGCGAAGGCATTCAGGACATGGATCGCCCCGAACAGGACCGAGGTCAGGGCGACGGCGGACCAGATCCGCAGCCGGTGCCGCAGGGCCTGAAACAGGACGCCGCGAAACATCCACTCTTCGGACAGCGCGACCAGTGTAGTGTTCAGCGCCAGAAACAGCAACGCGCGTCCCGGCGGCAGGCCGATGGCGAAGCCGATGGCATAGAAGGGAAGAAGCGTGAGGAGCGGAAACCAGACCAACCGCGCCACGACCCATCCCTTCGGCGGGCCGAAGCCCAGATCGCTCCAGCCGAAAGCACGGGTGGCAAGGGCAAGCACCGTGAGGGCGGCGAGCACGTTCCAGGCCATACCGTTGGAAAGGAGGCCGACGATTTCTTCGATCCCGCCTGACGCAGGGCGCAAGAGAGTGCCGACAACGATGGTCACGGCCAGCCAGGCGAGCAGGGTCGCAAGGGCTTTGGGCAGGCGGTTCGGGGTGTCGGGCATTGCGATCCTGTGCGGTCGGGCGTTGGTCCTGCCGAATGACGCCTTGTGCAGCGAAAGCGTTCCCGATGCTGCGCGCCGGTCCGGAAGGACTAAGTGCGCGCCGCACCTGGGGCAAGGGGGCGCGTGGATGGACACCGGACGTCGGCACATAGGACTTTTGGCCTGTAGCCCTCGCCCGGGGACGGGGATAGGATGACGGGGACCCAAGCTTGCCAAGGCCCGCATGATGTCGATGCTTCCCGCAGCCGAGATCCGGCCCCTCCACTCTGCGCTGATCGTCGATGACCATCCGCTGTTCTGCGATGCGCTGGCGATGACGCTGAAATCGGTGGCCGGGATCGAAGACATCGAGACGGCCGATCGGCTGGAGACGGCGATCCACCGGGTCGACCTTGCTCCCGCGCCGGATGCCATCGTGCTGGACCTGAACCTGCCCGACGTGAACGGGATCGACGGGCTGATCCGGCTGCGGCAGGCGGCGGCGGGGGTGCCGGTGCTGGTCGTCTCGTCGCTGGCGGACAACCGGGTGATCGGGGCCTGCCTGGCGGCCGGGGCGGCGGGGTTCGTGCCGAAACATTCCCGGCGCGAGGTGTTCCGCGCCGCCTTCGACGCGCTGCGCGAGGGGCGGCGGTTCCTGCCGGAGGGGTATGAGCCGCTGCCCGAGGGCAAGGCGAAGGGAAGCGCCAGGGAGGAGGCCATCGGCCGGCTTTCGCTGCTGACCCGGCAACAGGCGAAGATCCTGCAGCTGGTCTGCGAGGGGATGCTGAACAAGCAGATCGCCTACGAGCTTTCCATCGCCGAGACGACGGTGAAGGCGCATGTCACGGCGATCATGCGCAAGCTGGGGGTCCAGAGCCGGACCCAGGCCGTGCTGATCGCGCGCGAGACGAACTTCACGAGCCTCATGCCCGAGGATGGCTGAGGCCTTGCCGGGGACGGGCGCAGCGCCGTAGCATCGCGGGCGGGAGAATGACCGGATGAACGCGCCCCTCGCCGATGCCGCCGCCGTGATGCCGCGCGCCCATGTCGGGGCGCGCGATCCTGATGCGCTGGCGAAACTGGTGCGCGACCTGGGTCCGGGCCCCTTTGCAGCGGTTTTGCTCTTTGTCTCGCCCGAGGCGGACCGCGATGCGCTGGCGGCGGGGCTGGAGGGGGCCTTTCCGGGCGTCCCGGTGATCGGCTGCACGACGGCGGGAGAGATTTCCTCCGAGGGCTATTGCGAGGGCGAGATCGTCGCGGTCGCCCTGCCGGCATCCCGTTTCGCGGTGGATTGCCTGGGGATCGATCTGTCGGCGCTGGACGGGCAAGAGCTGATCGGGCGGCTGATCCGGGCGCGGGCGGGGCTGGCGCGGCGGCATCGCGCCTGGGAAGACGAGTTCGCCTTCCTGATGGTCGACGGGCTGTCGATCCGCGAGGATGAGCTGACGGCGGCTTTGGGACCGGGTCTGGGGCCGGTGCCGCTGTTCGGGGGCTCGGCTGGGGACGGGACACGGTTTCGGGCCACCTTTGTCCTGCAGGACGGGCAGTTCCGCCAGGGCTGGGCGGTCGTGATGCTGGTACGGACGGCCTGCGCAGTGAAAGTGTTCAGCCTGAACCACCTGACGCCGACCCAGCGGCGCATGGTGGTCACGGGGGCCGACCCGGCCCGGCGGGTAGTGCATCAAATCAACGCCGAACCTGCGGCGCAGGAATATGCGCGGCTTCTGGGCAAGGATCCGGGGCAGCTCACCACCTTCACCTTTGCCGCCCATCCCGTCGTGGTGCGGATCGGGGGCAGCCACCATGTCCGCGCGATCCAGCGGCTGGACCCGAACGGCGACCTGGTGTTCTTTTCCGCCATCGACGAGGGGCTGGTCCTGACCCTGGCCGAACCGCAGGACATGGCCGTGCATCTGGAGGCGGCGCTGAGCGGGCTTGCGGCGGGGGGGCGGCCGGCGATCCTGGCCTGCGACTGCATCCTGCGGCGGATCGAGGCGCAGGAGAACCAGCGCTTCGGGGCGGTCTCGGCGCTATTGAAGCAGCACGGGGTGGTCGGGTTCTCGACCTATGGCGAGCAGTTGAACTCGATGCACGTCAACCAGACGATGACCGGGGTGGCGATCTATCCGCCGAAGGTGGAGCCGTGATCGAGACGCTGATCAACCCGGCCGACAGCGCCGAGCGGCGGGCCGAGAAGCTTCTGACCATCGCCGAGGCGCTGATGCGGCGGGTAGAGCAGGCGACGGACGATTCCGGCGCGGCCTATGCGCAGTTCCAGCGGGCGGCCTTGCTGGAAGACCAGGTGCGGGAACGCACGCATGACCTGGGCCGGGCGCTGGACCTGCTGAACGAATCCAACGCGCGCCTGGCCGAGGCGATGCGCGAGGCCGAGACCGCCCGGCAGAACCTGTCCAACGCGATCGAGACCGTGCAGGAAGGGTTCGCGCTGTTCGACCGCGAGGACCGGCTGGTCATGTGCAACAGCCGCTTCGCCATGCACATGCCGGACGTGCATGCCCAGCTTCGGCCCGGACTGGACTTTGCAGGCTATGTGGCGCTGGTCAGCCGGTCTCCGCACCTGGCGCTCGAGGGTGAGGACGGGGCGGACTGGGCCGCGGGAAGGATGCGGCGGCACAAGGACCGGCACGTGATCTTCAACGTGCGGCTGGGCGGCGACCACTGGGTGCAGGTCAGCGAACACCGGACGGCCGATGGCGGGACGGTGATCCTGCAGACCGACGTGACGGACATCATCCGGGCCGAGCGGCACGAACGCGGCAAGCTCCTGGACGACCAGGCGCGGGTGATTCGCGCGACGCTGGACCACATCAACCAGGGCGTCGGCATCTTCGACGCCGAGGCGCGACTGGTGGGGTGGAACCGGCGGCTCGGGTCGCTGCTGTCGCTGCCGGTGGGCCGCCTGCGGATCGGGGCGGCGTTCGACAGCCTGTTCAGCCGTTTCCAGTCCGGGATGCGTTTTGGCGAGGGCATGGACGTGGCGCGCCTGATGGCCTGGGTGCGCGCGGGGGGCAGCCGCCCCGCCCTGGAGTTCGAGGTCCGGCGCGGCGAAGAGCTGATCCTGGACGTCTTTGCGCAAGGGATGCCCGACGGGGGTTTCGTGCTGAGCTTCACCGACGTCACGGCCGAACGCGCGGCGCTGGAGGCGCTGAGCCGGGCGAACGAGACGCTGGAGGCCCGCGTCATGGAGCGGACGCTGGAGCTGGAGGATGCGCTGGCCCACGCAGAACGCGCCAATGCCAGCAGGTCGCGCTTTGTCGCGGCGGCCTCGCATGACCTGCTTCAACCCCTGTCGGCGGCGAAACTCTTCATCAGCTCGATCGCGGCGGAGGGCCTGGACCCCGCGGCTCAGGTGGCGGTGGAGAAGGCGCAGAACGCGCTTCTGTCGGTCGAGGGCATTCTGGACGCGCTGCTGGACATCTCGAAACTGGAATCGGGGAAGGCTGCGGTCAGCGTCGGGGCCGTCCCGCTGGAGCGGCTACTGCGGACCTTGGGCGAAGAGTTCGCCCCGATCGCCGCGGCCAAGGGGCTGACGCTGACCGTCGTCCCCTGCAGCGCGATGGTGGAAACCGACCCGGCCTATCTGCGGCGCATCCTGCAGAACCTGATCGGCAACGCGATCCGGTATACGGCCCAGGGCTGCGTTCTTGTGGGCGCGCGCAGGCGGGGCCGCGTGATCCGGCTGGAAGTCCACGACACCGGACCGGGCATCCCGGAAGAGGCGCAGAACGACATCTTCAAGGAATTCCACCGCCTGAACGCCCGCGCCTCGGCCAGCGAGGGGATGGGGCTGGGCCTTGCCATCGTGGAACGTGCCTGCGCCCTTCTGGGCCATCCGCTGGGGCTGACGTCAGAGGTCGGACGCGGGACCTGCTTCATGGTGCAGGTGCCGCTGTCGACCGCCACGCCGGGCGTGCCGCTTGCCGCGCCTGCCGAACCCCGGCGCGGCCCGGTTGCGGCGGACAAGATCGCCTTCCTGGTCGAGAACGACGCCGAGCTGCGCCGCGCCTTGGGGCTTCTTCTGGAAAAATGGGGGATGACGGTGCTTGAAACCGCCTCGGGCGAGGAGGCTCTGGCCCTGATCGACGAGATCGGCATCCTGCCCGACATCTTCATCGTCGATCACCAACTGGGCGACGGCATGACCGGGATCGAGCTGCTGAGCCGGTTGCGATCGTTGCATGGCCGCGTTCCCGCGCGGCTGATCACCGCGGACCGGGGTCGGGCGGTGCAGGAGATGGCCGTGCTGGCCGGGATCGAGATCCTCTACAAGCCCATCGACCCGCGCGCGCTTGAGACCGTGGTCACGCGGCTTTGAGCGGACTACGACTTAGGCAGCATAGCGCCCTGCCGGGCCGCCCCCTAGTCTGTGGCCGCAACAGGGGGGAGTTTCGATGAAGCTGAGCGACACGCGTGAGATAAAGGCCGACCCCAGGGTGGTCTGGGACGCGATCCTGAACCCCGACGTGCTGAAGGAATGCATCCCGGGTTGCGAAAGCCTGACGGGTTCCGTCGCGGACGGCTACGAGGCGGTGGTGAAGCAGAAGGTCGGCCCGGTCAGCGCCACCTTCACCGGGCTGGTCCAGCTGTCGGACATCGTCGAGGGCAAGTCCCTGAAGATCAGCGGCGAAGGCAAGGGCGGCGTCGCGGGCTTTGCCAAGGGCGGGGCGAATGTGAGCTTCGAGCCGATGGAGGGCGGCACCCGCCTGACCTACGAGGCCGAGGCCAACGTGGGTGGCAAGATCGCCCAGTTGGGCAGCCGGATCATCGACAGTTTCGCCAAGAAGCTCGCGGATGAATTCTTCACCCGCTTCCAGGCGGCGGTCGAAGAGCCCGAGGAGGAAACCGCCGAGGAAGCTGTTGCCGATTCGGGGGAAAAGAAGAAGGGTTGGTTCAAACGGCTGATCGGCTGAACCGACGCAACCTAGGAATACCCAGGGAGGATCAAGGATGACGAAGGTCTCGATGACCGTGAACGGCAAGGCCGTTTCCGGTGAGGTGGAGGGGCGGACGCTGCTGTCCTCCTTCCTGCGCGAGGGGCTGGGGCTGACCGGCACCCATGTCGGCTGCGACACCAGCCAGTGCGGCGCCTGCGTGGTGCATGTGGACGGAAAGCCCGTGAAAAGCTGCACCGTCTTTGCGGCAGACGTGGCCGGGGCTTCGGTCAAGACGATCGAGGGGATGGCGAATGCGGATGGCTCGCTTTCCGTGCTGCAACAGGCGTTCCAGGACCATCATGGGCTCCAGTGCGGCTTCTGCACGCCGGGCATGGTGATGTCCTCGGCCGCGCTGCTGGCGGAAAACCCCAAGCCCACCGAGCATGAGGTGCGCCACCACCTGGAAGGCAACATCTGCCGCTGCACGGGCTACCACAACATCGTCAAGGCCGTGATGGCTGCCTCGGGGCAGGACGTCTCGGCCGTGGCTGCGGAGTAAGGGGGGAACATGCCGAAGGATCATGGGATTGGCGCGTCCTTGAAGCGCCGCGAGGATGTCCGCTTCCTGACGGGACGCGGGGTCTATACCGATGACATGGCGCTGCACGGGCAGACCTATGCGGTCTTTGTCCGCTCGACCGTGGCGCATGGGCGGATCAAGTCGGTCAACACGGCCAAGGCGGCGGCGATGCCGGGCGTGCTGGCGGTGTTCACCGGCGAGGATTTCAAGGACGTCGGCGGCAACCCGGCGGGCTGGCTGATCAACAGCCGCGACGGCACCCCGATGCGCGAGCCGAAGCGCCCGGTGCTGGCGCATGGCAAGGTGCGCCATGTGGGCGACGCCTATGCCGCCGTTGTGGCCGAGACCTATGCCCAGGCCAAGGATGCCGCGCAGCAGATCGCCGACGACAGCGTGATCGAGGAACTGCCGGCCATCGTCGACATGAAGGCCGCCGTGGCCGATGCCTCGAACCGCGTGCATGACGAGATCCCGGACAACCTGTGCTTTGACTGGGGCTGGATCGAGGACAACCGCGCCGCCGTGGATGCCGCGATGCAGGCCGCCCCGCATAAGGTGACGCTGGAACTGGTGAACAACCGGCTGGTGCCGAACGCGATGGAGCCGCGCGCGTCCATCGGCGAGTACAATCCGGGCACGGGCGATTACAAGCTGACGACGACCAGCCAGAACCCGCACCTGACGCGGCTTCTGGTGGCGGCCTTCGTGCTGGGCATCCCCGAGAACAAGCTGACCGTTGTTGCTCCAGACGTGGGCGGCGGGTTCGGGTCGAAGATCTACCACTACGGCGAAGAGGCGCTGGTGCTGGCGGCGGCGAAGAAGCTCGCGCGCCCGGTGCGCTGGACGGCGGAGCGGTCGGAAAGCTTCCTGACCGACGCGCATGGCCGTGACCACGTGACGAAGATCGAACTCGGCTGCACCAAGGACGGGCAGATCCTGGCGATCCGGACCGAGACGCTGGCGAACGTGGGGGCCTATCTGTCGAACTTCTCGACCGCGACGCCGACCTTCCTGCACGGCACGCTGATGGCCGGGCCATACAAGGTGCCGCATGTCTATGTGAACGTGAAAACCGTTTTCACCAATACGGCCCCGGTCGATGCCTACCGCGGCGCGGGCCGTCCAGAGGCGACCTACAGCCTGGAGCGGATCATCGACAAGATGTGCCGCGAGCTGAACCTTGACCCGTTCGAGGTGCGGCGGAAGAACCTGCTCACGCCGGACCAGTTCCCCTACACAACTCCGGTCGGGCTGGTCTATGACACCGGCAACTACCAGGCCACGCTGGACAAGGCGATGGCGATGGCGGACGTCTCCGGGTTCGCCAAGCGGGCGGCGGAGTCCAAGGCGCGCGGCAAGCTGCGCGGGATGGGGCTGTCGACCTGGATCGAGGCTTGCGGGATCGCTCCCAGCCACCTCGTCGGCATTCTGGGGTCGCGGGTCGGCCTGTATGACGCGGCGACAGTGCGGGTGAACGCGACCGGGAATATCTCGGTGATGACCGGGGCGCACAGCCACGGGCAGGGGCATGAAACGGTGTTCGCGCAGATCGTGGCCGAGAAGCTGGGGATCCCGGAGTCCTCGGTCGAGATCGTGCATGGCGACACGTCGAAGATCCCGTTCGGGATGGGGTCCTATGGTAGCCGCTCGCTGGCGGTCTGCGGCACGGCGATGACCAAGGCGGTGGACAAGATCATCGCCAAGGGCAAGAAGATCGCGGCCCACATGCTGGAAGCCAGCGAAGGCGACATCACTTTCGAGGACGGCAAGTTCCAGGTGGCGGGGACCGACAAGGCCAAGACCTTCGGCGAGATCGCCTTCTCGGCCTATGTCCCGCACAACTACCCGCTGGAGACGCTGGAACCGGGGCTGGAGGAGACGGCCTTCTACGACCCGGCCAACTTCACCTACCCCGCAGGGGCCTACATCTGCGAGGTCGAGGTGGACGAGGGCACCGGCAAGGTCGACGTGGTGGCCTTCCACTGCGCGGACGACTTCGGCAACGTGATGAACCCGCTGATCGTCGAGGGCCAGGTGCATGGCGGCGTGGGCCAGGGGATCGGCCAGGCGCTGCTGGAGTTCACCACCTATGACGAGAACGGCCAACTGCTGACGGGGTCCTACATGGATTACCCGATGCCGCGGGCCGAGGATGTGCCGTTCTACAACGTGGACTACAGCTGCCAGACGCCCTGCACGCACAACCCCTTGGGGGTGAAGGGCTGCGGCGAGGCGGGGGCCATCGGCTCGCCGCCGGCGGTGGTCAACGCGGTGATCGACGCGCTGCATCGCGGGGGGCACACCCACGTGAAGCACATCGACATGCCAGTCTCGCCGTCGCGGGTCTGGTCGGCGATCAACGGGTAAGGGGGATAAAATGCACAACTTCGATTTCGCAAAACCCTCGACCATCGCGGAAGCGGCCAAGGCCTTGGCGGCCGATGGGGCGCAGGCCCTGTCGGGCGGGCAGACGCTGATCCCGACGATGAAACAGCGCCTTGCGGCCCCCGGCGTGCTGGTCAGCCTGACCGGCATTGCCGAGATGCAGGGGGTCTGCATGGGCGACGGCGGCCTCCACATCGGCGCTGCGACACCCCATGCCGTCGTGGCGAAGGAGGCCAAGGCGCATTACCCGGCGCTGGCGGCGCTGGCGGGTGGCATCGGCGACCCGGCGGTCCGGTCGCGCGGCACCATCGGCGGGTCGATTGCCAACAACGACCCGGCAGCCTGCTATCCGTCGGCCGTCTTGGCCTCGGGCGCGACGGTGGTGACGAACAAGCGCAAGATCGCGGCGGATGACTACTTCCAGGGCCTGTTCACGACGGCGCTGGAGGAGGGGGAGTTCGTGACGAGCGTCATCTTCCCGATCCCCTCGAGCGCGGCCTATGTGAAGTTCAACCAGCCCGCCAGCCGCTTTGCCCTGACCGGCGTCTTTGTCGCGAAATACGCCGACGGGGTCCGGGTGGCGGTTACCGGCGCAGGTAACGACGGAGTGTTCCGCTGGAAGGAAGCCGAGGCGGCGCTGTCGGGGAACTTCTCGGCGGATGCCCTGTCGGGGCTGACGGTCGACCCCGACGGGATGATCGCGGACCTGCATGGCTCGGCCGCCTATCGGGCGAACCTGGTCAAGGTTTTGACCGGGCGGGCAGTGACGGCCGCCGGCTGAGCGCGACACCACAGGAAAAGGCCCGGCAGAGCGATCTGCCGGGCCTTTTTCCGTTCAGACCGGGAAGAACCCGCCCCGGGCCGGATCGTAGGTTTCCAGCAGACCCTCGCCGGTGTTGTTCCATAGACCGTGCAGCGTCAGCATCTCATCCTCCACCGCCTTCACGACGAAGGGGAAGGTCAGCAGGTTTTCCAGGCTGGTCAGTACCGCCTCTTTCTCAAGCGCCTGCAGGATCTTGTCGTCGGGCAGATGCGCGACCTTGTCGAAGCCGGGGCGCAGGATGTCCATCCAGCGGCCCACGAAGCTCGTCTTTTCCTCAAGCGCCGGGGCATGGCCGCGGCACATGTCATGGCAACCCTTGACGCCCCCGCAGTTGGAATGACCCAGCACCACGATATGCGCGACGCCCAGGCTCGTGACGGCATATTCCACGGCGGCCGAGGTGCCATGGCGTTCGCCGTCGGGGGTATAGGGCGGCACCAGGTTTGCAATATTGCGGTGGATGAAGAACTCGCCCTCGTCCGCGCCGAAGATCGAGGTGACATGGACCCGGCTGTCGCAACAGGAGATCACCATCGCGCGGGGGTGCTGGCCGCTTTCCGCAAGCCGGCGATACCAGGCGCGGTTGTCCTGGTAGGTGGTGGCGCGCCAGCCGTGGAAGCGCTGGACCAGGTAGCTGGGAAGCGGGCGGATCTGATTCATCATCGGCAGGGTCCCTCGTGACTCCTTCTGCCTATGCCGCATTTGCGGAAAATTCGAGGGGCAAATTCCGCGGTGGCCGGAGGAGGTGCAACCAATTGTTCAGCAAGAGAGCGCAGTCTGGCGGCGGGTGTGAAGAAACTTGGGTGTTCAAGATGGGCGAGATTGCCGCTCTGCGGCCGCGAGAGGTCGTGCGTCAGGATGTCGAGGCGATAGCGGTGATCTACCGCAACCTGGGCGCTCCGGTGGCGGAACAGATGGTGACGCGGGCGCTGGGGGAACTGGCGCTGACGATGGCCGGCATTGCCGAAAAGGTGCGCGCGCAAGAGCTGCGGGATCTGGCGCGGCAACTGGGCCGGCTGGGGCGGTTGGCAGCAGACCTGGGGCTTCTGACGCTGGCGACGGTGGCGGGTGACGCCAGGATCTGCCTGGAACGCGCCGACAGCACGGCCTTCTCGGCGGTGTGGGCGCGGTTGATGCGGGTGGCGGAACGTTCATTGGCGATCGAGGCGGGGGTGGCCGACCGGACGTCCTGATCGGGTGGCGGCCGTCACGGCCCCGGGGTGTGCAATCGATTGCGCCGGCAAACGGCGGCGGATTTCTCGAAGGGCTTGCCTCTGGTGCGGGATTTCCGGCAACTGGTCACAGATGTCCCAACGCAGTTCCGACCGATCATGACCAGCCCTTATGCCTTCGCCGAACCCTCTGCCGCGTCGCGTCCCTTGCACGTCGTCCGTCCCGGGGAATTGCCCGACTTCCTGGCCAATGCCGGTGCCGCCTGGGCGGCTTGGCTGAAGGCAACGGGGTTCGAGGCGGGGCTGGGCGAGGTTCGGCTGCTTCCGGGACCGGACGGCAGCGTCGCGGGCGCGGTCGCGGGCTATGGCAAGCCACCGGCGCGCAAGCGGCAGCGGTTCGGCCTGGCCAAGGCGATCGCCGCCCTGCCCGAGGGGGACTGGCGGCTGGAAGGCAAGCTCGACGTCCCGGAACGGACCGAGGCGGCGCTGGCCTGGCTCATGTCTGGCTACCGCTTCGACCGCTACCGACCGAAGAAGCAGCCCCCCACCCTGCCCCGCCTGGTCTGCCCCGAGGGGCTGGATGCCGCGCGCCTGGTCGCCATGGCCGAGGGCGAGGCGCTGACGCGCGATCTGATCAACACTCCTGCGCAGGACATGGGGCCGGCCGAGCTTGAGGCCGCCTTCCTTGCGCTGGCCAACGATTTCGGGGCCGAGGCGAAGGTCATCCGGGGCGCCGATCTGCTGACGCAGAATTTCCCGATGATCCACGCAGTCGGCCGCGCCAGCGTGCGCGACCCGCGGCTTCTGGACCTGCGCTGGGGCAAGGCGGGGCCGAAGCTGACGCTGGTCGGCAAGGGGGTCTGCTTCGACACGGGCGGGCTGAACCTGAAGCCCTCGACCGGGATGAGCCTGATGAAGAAGGACATGGGCGGCGCGGCCACGGTGATGGGGCTGGCGCGGATGATCATGGCGCTGGACCTGCCGGTGCAGCTGCGCGTCCTGGTCCCGGCGGTCGAGAACCTGATCGACGGCAACGCGCTGAAGCCGAAGGACATCCTGACCAGCCGCAAGGGCCTGACGGTCGAGGTCAACGACACCGACGCCGAGGGGCGGCTGGTCCTGGCCGATGCGCTGGCCTATGCTTGCGAGGACGCACCCGAGGTGCTGGTCAGCATGGCGACCCTGACCGGCGCCGCGCGGGTGGCGGTGGGGCCGGACCTCGCGCCATATTACACCGACGATGAGGTGATGGCGCAGGCGCTGGAGGCGGGGGCCAGGACGGGCTTCGACCCGGTCTGGCGGATGCCCTTCCACGACGCCTATGAAAGCGTGATCGAGCCGGGGATCGCCGATCTGGACAACGCGCCGGGCTACGGCTTTGCGGGCTCGATCACGGCGGCGCTGTTCCTCCGGCGCTTTGTCGACGGGCCGCGCTACATGCATTTCGACATCTACGGCCATACCCCGAACGAGCTTCCGGCGCGGCCGAAGGGCGGGGTCGGCCAGGGCGCGCGGGCGCTTCTGGAAGGCCTGGGCGCAATGCTGTCGCTGTAAAGAAACGAGTGGAGAGAGGGTGATGGACAGACGGCTGACGCCCTTTTCGGGACGGGTGGCGCATGTCTCGCTCAGCGGGGTGGTGAACGCCCCGCTGACCGAAGGTCTCCAGGCGCAGGTGATCGTGCCAGTGGCGAATCTGCGGGCCAGCCCCGGCGGGGCGCGCGACCGGCAGCTTCTGCTGGGCGAGGCGGTGACGGTGATCGACCGCGACCAGGGCCATGCCTTCGTGATGGCGGCGCGCGACGGTTATTGCGGCTGGATGGCGGAAGGCGATCTGGGCAAGGGTCCGGCGCCGACGCATTGGGTCGCGGCCCCCGGCACGCATCTTTACACCGACCCCAAGGTCCAGGCACCCGAGACGGCGGGGCTGAGCCTTGGGTCACGGCTGGCGGTCATCGGATCCTGGGGGGCCTGGGCCAATACGCCGCACGGCTATGTGCCGATGTGCCACCTGCGCCCGCTGGGCGACTGGGCGGCCGACCCGGTGACGGTGGCGGAAAGCCTGCTGGGGACGCCCTATCTCTGGGGCGGAAACTCGCGCTTCGGGATCGACTGTTCAGGCCTGGCGCAACTGTCGATGCACGCCTGTGGCCTGCCCTGCCCCGGCGACAGCGACATGCAGATGGCCCTTGGCCGGTCGCTGGCCCCCAACGAGCCGATGAAGCGCGGGGACCTGATCTTCTGGAAGGGACATGTCGCGCTGGTGGTCGACCGCGACCGGCTGATCCACGCCAATGGCCACACGATGTCCGTGGCCTATGAAGGGATAAAGGACTGCGTGGCGCGCGTCTCGGCCGAGGGGGGCGGGTTGGTCTTGGCGCGGCAGCGGCCTTAGACCGGGCCGATCAGCCGCTTTTCCAGCACCTTCAGCACCTGGTCAAGGTCATGGCCCCGGCGCAGCACGCGGCCGTCCATGCCGACGACCGCGTAAAGCCCCTGCCGATGGCGCAGCTTCGGGCGTTTCTCGATGCGGTAGAGCGGCGTTTCCGCAGTGCGGCGGAAGATGGCGAAGACGGCAAGGTCGCGCATCGCGGCGATGGCATAGTCCCGCCATTCGCCTGCGGCGACCATCCGGCCATAGACTCGCAGGATCAGTCCCAGTTCCTTGCGGTCGAAGCTGACCTGTTCGGACACCTGGGCCGAGGACGGAAACGGGATGGGCGCTTCGGCATTCATCCGGAAAGCTTACGCGCTTCGACCTTCAAATCAACCGGGAAAGCCGTCGGCCATCCGGTAGAAGCCCGTCTCCATCTTGCGCCAGTTGCGCTGGACCCCGGCCATGCGCTTCACCGCCGCCGGATGCGCAGGGTCCAGAACGCCGATCCTCACCAGCAGCGCCGCAATCGCCGCTTCCGAAGCGCGATAGCCGCCGTCGACCACTTTCAGCGCGATTCCCAGGCCCTTTTCCGGCACGATGGCGACATAGACCGCCTCGGCCCCGCCCTTGATTGCCACGCGCCCGTCCATCGCGCGCATCAGTTCGGTGCAGGCCTGCCCCTCGCCCGAGATCAGGTGCGGATGCGCCGCCATCGCGCGGGTCAGGCGCACCATCGCATCCTCGCGCGCGCCGTGGCCTTCGCGGGCCGTGGCAAAGCGGGCCATGCCGCGGGCCAGCGCCCCCACCGTCATCGCGAAGTTCGGTGCCGAGCAGCCGTCGACGCCCCAGCCCGCGACCGTCTCGCCCGTGACCTCTTCGGTCGCGGCGCGGACGGCTTTTTGCAGCGGGTGGTCGATCTCGATGTATTCCGGCCCGGCCTTGAGGTGCTGCGTCACGGTCAGGAAGCCCGAATGCTTGCCCGAGCAGTTGTTGTGCAGCTGGCAGGGCTTTTCGCCCGCGCGGATCAGGCGGTCGCGTTCCGCAATGTCGCCGGGTTCATGCGCGCCGCAGCGCAGGTCGGATTCGGACAGGCCGAGATCAGCGATCCAGCGGCCGGCAAGGTCGACATGGACATGCGCGCCCCGGTGGCTGGCGCAGGACAGGGCAACATGCGCCTGGGACAGGCCGCGGGCATCGGCCGCCCCCGTCTCGATCAGGGGCAGGGCCTGCAGCATCTTGGCCGAGGATCGCGGGAAGATCACCGCATCGGGGTTGCCCCAGGCGGCGACGATGCCCTTGGCGTCGCAGATCACCGCATGGCCCAGGTGCGTGCATTCCAGCAGCCCGCCGCGCCAGACCTCCATCACCGGGACAGCACCATCCTTCACCGTCGCCATCGGGACCTCCGTCACATGTGCGCGAAATGTCGCCCACGGGGCTTTCGCGCCCAAGGGCTTTTGATTATGGCTGGAATATCGGGTAGAAGGGCGGCGCGCCAGTCAAAAGGCCTGCGAAAGGCCGGGCGCGTGGCAAGGAACCAAGACAGCTTGGAGGCTGCGTCAGACATGACTTCCCTTTTCGGTCGCACGCTTGCGGTTGCCGCGATCACGCTTGCCGGGTCGGTGGCCACGGCCCAGGAATCGACCAACCGGGTCGCCACGATGACCGACTGGAACGTCTTCACCGAGGAAAACCCCAAGGAGTGCTGGGGTGTCTCGAAGCCGAAGGAAACCGTGAACAGCCGCGACGGCCAACCGGTGTCCGTACGGCGCGGTGACATTCTTCTGTTCGTGACCTTCCGGCCGGGCAAGCCGGGCGAGATCAGCTTTACCGGCGGCTATCCGTTTGCCGGCGGCTCGACCGTGGACGTGGTGGTGGATGGCAACAACTACCAGCTCTTCACCGACGGCGAATGGGCCTGGCCGGGCAGCGCCGAGGATGACGCCAAGCTTCTGGCCGCGCTGAAGGCGGGGACGACGGCCACTCTGACCGCACGGTCCGGCAAGGGCACGCAGACGGTGGATACCTTCAGCCTGCGCGGCTTCACCGCAGCCATGGAAGACGCCGAGAAGCGCTGCTCGTAATCCCTGCGGCACGGCACCAGGGCGCCCCTGTCGCGGGGCGCTTTTCTTTTGCGCCGGCTGCGCCTATATCGCGCCGGATACCAGATCGCCTGTGACAAGGCCCCCACTCAAGGATCTGCCGCCATGAGCGCACCTATCACGCAAGACGTGCTGACGATTCCGCGCAAGCTGCCCGCGACGTCCAAGACCAACATCGTCGGGCTGACCCGAACCGCATTGCGTGAGGCGCTGATCGCCGCCGGCACCCCTGAAAAGCAGGCCAAGATGCGCGTGGGCCAGGTCTGGCAGTGGGTCTATCATTGGGGCGTCCGCGACTTTGCGCTGATGAGCAACCTGGCCAAGGACTATCGCGCCCTGCTGGCCGACAATTTCACCATCGAGATCCCCGAGGTCGTCACCCGCCAGATTTCCGAGGACGGGACGCGCAAGTACCTTGTCCGCATCGCCGGAGGGCATGAGGTCGAGGTGGTCTATATTCCCGAAACCGACCGCGGGACGCTGTGCATCTCGTCCCAGGTGGGCTGCACGCTGACCTGTTCGTTCTGCCATACCGGCACGCAGAAGCTGGTCCGCAACCTGACTGCGGCGGAAATCGTCGGCCAGGTGATGATGGCCCGCGACGACCTGGACGAATGGCCCGTCCCGGGCGCGCCGAAGGAAGAAGTGCGGCTGATCTCGAACATCGTGCTGATGGGAATGGGCGAGCCCTTGTACAACTTCGAGAACGTCCGCGACGCGATGAACATCGTGATGGACGGCGAGGGGATCGCCCTCGGCCGCCGCCGGATCACCTTGTCCACCTCGGGCGTCGTCCCCGAAATCGCCCGTACCGCGACGGAAATCGGCTGCCAGCTGGCGATCAGCTTCCACGCCACCACCGACGAGGTGCGCGACGTGCTGGTCCCGATCAACAAGCGCTGGAACATCGCCATGCTTTTGGAGGCGCTGAAGGCCTATCCGGGCCTGTCCAACAGCGAGCGGATCACCTTCGAATACGTGATGCTCGACGGGGTGAACGACACCAAGGAAGACGCGCACCGGCTGGTGAAGCTGCTGGAGGGCATCCCGGCCAAGGTGAACCTGATCCCGTTCAACGAATGGCCGGGCGCGCCTTACAAGCGGTCGTCGGGGAACCGAATCCACACCTTCGCCGATATCATCTACAAGGCCGGCTATGCCTCGCCCATCCGCACCCCGCGGGGCGAGGACATCATGGCCGCCTGCGGGCAGTTGAAATCCGCGACCGAGCGCGCGCGGAAGTCGAAGGCCCAGATCGAGGCCGAAGCCGGGCTCGCCTGACCCCTTGCGGGGAGGGCGGTTTTGCGGTCAGGTCGGACGCCCGGATGAAGGAAGCCCCGATGGCCAAGGCCGCCGTTAAGACCCCTGCCGCGAAGAAGCCCGCGCCCAAGAAGGCTGCGGCGAAGAAACCTGCTGACCGCCCCAAAAGCCCGGCCGAATGGGCGCATGACCGGCTGATCATGTACATCCGCAACTTCGAAAGCGAACTCGACGCGGAACAGGAAATCGCGATGGGCTTCGCCTCGGACGAAACCGGCGTGCTGCGAATCGAGGGGCTGGGTTTCTTCGAGCCCGACATCATCACCTTCTATGGCCGCGACGACGAGGGCGCGAAGACCCAGCTGATCCAGCATGTCAGCCAGCTTTCCGTGACGCTACGCGCCGTTCGCAAGGAAGCCGAGACCGAGCCCCCGCGCCGGATCGGCTTTCACCTCACCCCCGGCTGGATCGGCGGCGACTCGGGAGACGGCTCTGCCGGATGAGGTGTCGCGCCCCCGTGACAGGGCCAGTTGAATCGGCTATGGGCTTGGGCAAACAGAACATGGGGAACCACAATGGCCGACCACAACCACTCTGAACACGTGCATGGCTCGATGGACATCCGCGCGCAGGAAAAGACCTTCGCGGGCTTCATCCGCATGTCGATCTGGGTGGCCGTGGCCGCCATCGCCGTGCTGGTCTTCCTTGGCCTGACCAACGCCTGATCCGGTCGCAGTGGGTTTGGGCCGGATCAGACTTGCGCTGCTCGCCCTCGCCCTCGGCGTGCTGGCCGCCTGTGGTGCCGAGCCCAAATGGGCGCCGCAGGATCAGGTCGACGCCGTCCGCTTCGTCGAGGGTCCGCCGACCTACATCACGCTTTACACCGTGGTGAACAAGCGCACCGGTTCGGGCGCGCATTCCGCGATTCTGGTCAATGCATCCGAACGGGTGATCTTCGACCCCGCCGGCACCTGGTACCATCCCAAGCTGCCCGAGCGGAACGACGTCACCTTCGGGATGAACGACAAGGCGCTGGCCTTCTATGTCGATTATCACACCCGCATCACCTACGACACGATCGAGCAGAAGGTCTATGTCTCGCCCGAGGTGGCCGAACTGGTGCTGGCGCGGGTCAAGGCCTATGGCGCGGTGCCGAAGGCCATGTGCACCCAGGCGACCTCGTCCATCCTGCGCGGGGTGCCGGGGTTCGAGTCCCTGCCGCAGACCTTCTATCCGAAAAAGCTGTCTGCCGCCTTCGGCAAGCTGCCGGGCGTGACCACGCGCGTCATCACCGACGACGATGACGACAACAACCACGGCGTCCTTCTCGTCCAGCACGACGGCACGCCACTGCCTTGAACCAGCCACGCGATGCGGTAGGCTTCGCCCGTGACAGGAAAGGCACGTGATTTGCGCATCTTCGGGGTAATCCTTGCGGGCGGCGAGGGGCGGCGGATGGGCGGCGTCGACAAGGCGTTGCTGCCGCTGAACGGACGTCCGCTGATCGCCCATGTCCTTGACCGGCTTGAGCCGCAGGTCGATCGCGTGCTGATCTCGGCCAACGGCGACCCGGCGCGCTTTGCGGGGCTTGGCTGCCCGGTGGTCGCGGATGACCAGCCGCAGGGACCCTTGTCCGGGGTGCTTGCCGCGCTGGCGGAAGCCGCCCGTCAGGGGGCAACCCACGTCGTGTCCTCCCCCGTCGACACGCCCTTCCTGCCGGGGTACCTTGTGCCGCAGCTGCTGCTGGCATCCGAGGTTGCGACAGAAGGGGTGGCGTTCGCCGCAGATGTCACCGGCGATCACCCGGCCACCGCGCTCTGGCCAGTCGGCCTTGCCCCCGCCCTGGCCGCCTTCCTGGCGACGGGAGAGGCCAAAGTCACCCGCTTCACCTCTGCCCACCACGCCGCCCGCGCCCTGTTTCCCGATCCCCGCGCCTTCCTGAACCTGAACACGCCCGAGGACCTGGCCGCCGCCGAGGCGCTGCTGAAAGGTGCTGCATGAAAGTCTATGGCGTCATCGGCTGGAAGAACTCGGGCAAGACCAGCCTGATGGAGCGTCTGGTGGCCGACATCACCGGGCGGGGGTTTTCGGTGTCCACCGTCAAGCACGTGCACCATACCGTCGATCTGGACCAGCCGGGGAAGGACACCTTCCGCCACCGCGCCGCCGGGGCGCGCGAGGTGGTGCTGGCCTCGGCCGACCGGCTGGCGATCATGGTCGAACACCGGGGGCCGGAGCCGGAGCTTCCGGCGGTGCTGGCCCGGATGGCCCCGGTCGACCTGATCCTGGTCGAAGGCTACAAGCGCGACGCCCATCCGAAGGTCGAGGTCTGGCGGGCCGAGACGGGGCATCCGCTGATCCAGCCAGGCGATCCGCTGGTGCGGGGCGTGGCGACGGACGCGGCCCTGACCCTGCCGGTGCCGGTTCTTGACCTGAACGATACCAGGGCAGTGGCCGATTTCATCCTGCGCGAGGTCGGGCTTGTTTGACAGGGTGATTGTGGTGGACTGGTCGGCGGCGAACCTGCCCACCAGCCCGACCAACCGGGCGAATGCCGTCTGGATCGGCTGCCACGATGCCGAGGGCGGGGCCGAATGGCACCATCGGACAAGAGCCTCGGCCGAGGCGCAACTGGTGCTGCTGATCGAGAACGCCCGCGCCTCGGCCCAGCGGGTGTTGATCGGCTTCGACTTCGCAATGGGGTATCCGACCGGGTTCGCCGCCCGTCTGAGCGGGGAAGCCTCCGCCCCGGCCGTCTGGCGCTGGCTCGCCGAGGCGATCACTGATGTCGAGAACCGCAACAACCGCTTCGAGGTTGCGACCCGGATCAATGCCGCCTTCCCCGAAGGTCCCGGCCCGTTCTGGAGCCACCCGACAGGCCAAAGCTGGCCCGGCCTGCCCTTCCGCCGGACGGGGATCGACTATGCCGCGTTCGGCCTGTCCGAAACCCGCGCCGCCGAGGCGGCCGTGCCCCGCGCCAAGTCGCCGTGGATGCTGTTCAATCCCGGCTCGGTCGGGTCGCAAAGTCTGCTAGGACTGCCGATGATCCACCGGCTTTCGCAGCGGCCCGGGGTCGCCGTCTGGCCCTTCGCTGCGCCCGACGCGCCGGTGGTGGTGGCCGAGGTCTATCCGTCTCTGCTTGCCGGTCCCGTTGCGATCCTGGCCAATGGAGAGGGGCTGACCGCCGACCAGGCCCAGGTGCGGCTGCTGTCGAAGGCGCTTTACCGGCTGGCCCGCGCCGACCGGCTTGGCCCCCTTCTCGACGCTCCGCCCGAGGCCGCCGAGGAGGGCTGGATCCTTGGGGCCGGACATGCCCCGCTCCTGGCCGAGGCGCTGGCATGGGGGTGACGATCTTCCGGGGCCTCCACTCACAGCTCCGCCCCCAGGCGGCGCGGCTCTATTGGGAGGCGTTCGGGGGCAAGCTGGGCCGCGTGCTGGGGCCGGACGACAGGGCGCTGCGGTTCTTCGAGAGGGTGATCCGGGGCGACCTCTGCTTTGCGGCCGTGGCCGACGGGGGCGAGCTGATCGGGCTGGCGGGCTACAAGACCCCGGCGGGGAGTTTTGCGGGCGGGTCGTGGGATGACCTGACCGCCGTCTACGGGCGGCTCGGCGGGAGGTGGCGGGGTGGCATCCTCTGGGCGCTGGGGCGGGAGGTCGACAACGACCGCTTCCTGATCGACGGGATCTGCGTGGCGAGGGCGCACCGGGGCAAGGGCGTGGGGTCGCAGCTTCTGGCGGCGCTTTATCAGGAGGCCGCCGAGCGGGGCTATGGCGCGATCCGGCTGGACGTGATCCAGGACAACTGGCGCGCCCGCGCCCTGTATGAGAGGCAGGGGTTCCGGGCGGTGCGGACCGAGGAACTGGGGGTGCTGCGCTTCCTGTTCGGATTCGCCTCTTCAACGACGATGGTGCGGTCGCTGGAAGGGCCGGGGGAGTGAAGTGTCCACGGTGGACAGACTCTCGATTTCCTTTTGGCTCAACACGTTAGCTTTTTCCGTTAGGGAATTGGCAACCATTGCCCCCTGCCCTTGTGGCCCCGGCCCGCACCTGTCAGATTATGATCAAATTCACCCCTCCGGAGGCAAGCCATGATCACCAAGCGCGAGTTCTACATCGACGGGACATGGGTCCTACCGCTGGTCGCCAGGGATTGCCCGGTCATCGATCCCTCGACGGAAGAGGTCTGCGCGGTGATCTCGCTGGGTAGTGAGGCGGATACCGACCGGGCCGTCGCGGCGGCGAAGGCGGCCTTCCCGGCCTGGGCGGCCACACCCCCGGCAGAGCGGCGGCGGTTGGTCGAGGGCATCCTGGACCAATACAACCGGCGCAAGGAAGAGATGGCCCATGCCATCAGCATCGAGATGGGCGCGCCCATCGACATGGCACGGGACAGCCAGGCGGAGTGTCTGCCCTGGCACCTGAAGAACTTCCTGACGGCCTTCGACCACATGGAATGGGTCCGGCCTCTGGGTCCGCATGCGCCGGACACGATGATCGCGCTGGAGCCGATCGGAGTGGTGGGGCTGATCACCCCCTGGAACTGGCCGATGAACCAGGTGACGCTGAAGGTGATCCCGGCGCTGTTGGCAGGTTGCACTTGTGTGCTGAAACCTTCGGAGGAATCGCCGCTGTCGTCCATGCTGTTTGCCGAGTTCTGCCACGACGCAGGGATTCCGCCGGGCGTGTTCAACCTGGTGAACGGCGACGGCGCGGGGGTGGGCACGCGGCTGTCGAGCCATCCTGATGTCGAGATGATCAGCTTTACCGGCAGCACCCGTGCCGGGCGGGCGATTTCCAAGGCGGCTGCCGAGACCTTGAAGCGGGTCACGCTCGAGCTGGGCGGCAAGGGCGCGAACCTGGTCTTCGCCGATGCCGATGCCCGCGCGGTGGAACGCGGCGTGCGGCACATGATGAACAACTCGGGTCAAAGCTGCAACGCGCCGAGCCGGATGCTTGTGGAGCGGTCCTACTACGACCGCGCGGTAGAGATCGCGGCCGAGGTCGCGAACGGGATCAAGGTCGGCCCCGCGAGTGCGCCCGGCAAGCACATCGGGCCGGTGGTGAACAAGCGGCAGTGGGACCAGATCCAGGGCTATATCCAGAAGGGCATCGACGAAGGCGCGCGACTGGTGGCCGGGGGGCTTGGCCTGCCGGAGGGGATGAACAAGGGCTTCTACGTGCGGCCGACGATCTTTGCCGATGTGAAGCCGGGCATGACCATCGAGCGGGAGGAAATCTTCGGGCCAGTCCTGTGCATGATCCCCTTCGATTCCGAGAGCGAGGCAGTGCGGATCGCCAACGATACGCCCTATGGGCTGACCAATTATGTCCAGTCGGCGGACGGTGCGCGGCGGAACCGGTTGGCGCGGCAGCTTCGGGCCGGGATGGTGGAGATGAACGGGAAGTCTCGCGGGGCCGGCGCGCCGTTCGGGGGCGTAAAGGCCTCGGGCCGGGCGCGTGAGGGCGGCGTCTGGGGGATCGAGGAGTTCCTGGAGGTCAAGGCGATCTCGGGCTGGGACGTGGCGGCGGAGTAGTGACGGGCGGTCGGGCCGGGCCAAATTCCTTAAGAAAGGAATTTGACAAATTTCTTACTTAAGAAATTTGACCGGCGGTCGGCCCCTTCAAAAACTTGACACATGTGTCGAGATTGGGCGACATGGGGGCGAACGGAGGCCCCCATGACCCAGCATCCCCGCCTGATGTCCCCCCTGAAGCTGCGCGACCACACGCTGCGCAACCGCATCGTCTTTGGCGCGCATACGGCGAACATGTCCGACCAGGGGATGCCCGGGCCGCGCTTCGGCAAGTACCTTCTGGAGCGCGCCCTGGGCGGGGCGGCGATGGTGGTGGCGGAACCGGTGCCGGTGCATCGGACCGGCGTGCTGACGCGGGGCAACTTCCTGCACTCGGACGACGCGGTGATCCCCGCCTTCCGCACCATCACCGACGAGGTGAAGGCCGCCGGCGCAGTGATCATCCAGCAGCTTTACCACGTCGGCGCGCATGGCGATTCGGACCTCAGCTTCGCGCCGCATTGGTCTCCGTCCGGGGGGCCGTCCTATCACGACTCGGACGGGTCGCACGCAATGACGGGGGCAGAGGTCGAAGAGCTTTTGGACGCGCATGTCGCGGCGGCGGTGCGGGCCAAGGCGGCGGGGTTTCAGGGGGTGGAGGTCTGGGCGGCCTATCATTCGCTTGTGGACCAGTTCTGGACGCCCTGGTCGAACCAGCGGACCGACAAGTGGGGGGGCTCGCTGGAGGGCCGGACGCGGTTCTCGCGCGAGCTGATCGAGCGGGTGCGGCGGGCCTGTGGCGAGGATTTCGTCGTGGGCCTGGCAGTGAGCTATTCCGAGGCCTACGAGGTGACTTTGGGGGCCGAGGCGCTGACCGAGATCCTGTCGCTGCATGACCGGACGGGGCATGTGGATTACGTGACGGTGGGAGCGGGTTCGTATCTGGAGTTCGAGGCGATCATTCCTCCGTTCACGCATGGCGAGAAGCTGACGACTCCGCTGACCCAGGTCCTGAAGCGGGAGCTGAAGCATGCGGTCGTCACCTCGGAAGCCGGGGTGCGGACGCCGGAGAATGGCGAGGCGATCATCGCTTCGGGGCTGGCGGACCTGGTGTCGATCGTGCGCGGCCAGATCGCCGACCCGCACCTGGCGCGGAAGGTGGCGGAGGGGCGTGCTGACGATGTGCGGGGGTGTATCTCCTGCAACCAGATGTGCTGGGGGCGGCGGTCGCGGGATTACTGGATTTCCTGCCTGATCAATCCGAGTGCGGGGCGGGAGTTCGAATGGGGCGGGGACCGGTTCTCGCCTGCGGCCGAGGTGAAGGATGTGCTGGTCGTCGGCGCGGGGCCGGCAGGGCTGGAAGCGGCTCGGGTCGCGGCGGAACGGGGGCATCGGGTGGAGATCGTCGAGGCCTCGGGCGTCGTGGGGGGGCAGTTCCGGCTGGCCGGGATGCAGCCGCGGCGGGGGCAGATCCTGGAGCTGATGGACTGGTACGAGCGGCAGTTCGAGAAGCTGGGGGTGCGGCTGCGGCTGAACACGTTCCTCGACGCGGACGAGGTGGCGGCGCATCCGGCCCAAGTCGTCGTGGTGGCGACGGGGTCCCTGCCGGACGAGACGGGGTTCCAGCGCTGGGTTCCGGCGGAGGCGAGCCTGCCGGGGATCGAGGCGGGCGGCGTGTGGTCCCCCGAGGCGGTGCTGCGGCGCGAAGCGCGGCTGGGGGATGCGGTGGTCGTGTATGACGAGGGGTCGAACTGGCGCGGGGTCGGGACGGCCTGGGCGCTTGCCGAGCAGGGCAAGAAGGTCGTGATCGTGACGCCAGAGCCTTACGTCGGAAAAGAGCTGGCGCGGACGGCGGCGGACGGGGCGGTGCGGCGGCGGCTGGGGGCACTGGGCGTGCGGATGCTGCCGGAACATCGGCTGGTCCGCTGGCATGGGAACGGGGTGACGGTGCGGTCCTTCCTGACGGGGGAGGAGGAGGTGATTGCGGCCTCGGGCCTGGTGATGGCGACGACGAACCGGGCGTTCGATGTGCTGCCGGAGGTGATCGAGGGCAAGGTGCTGCACCGGGTGGGCGACTGCGCGGCGCCTCGGCTGGCGGCCTATGCGTTCCACGAGGGGCGGAAGGTGGCTCTGGGGATCTGACCGATGGGGGACCCGGGTTCCACTTTGACACCTTGAACGCGTCCCGCGCAGGCCTTTTGTCTGGCCTGCGGCCGGCAGCCAACCGGCTCGGCCGTCGGGGGCGCTTCGCCCCCCGAACCCCCAGAGAGTATTTGGAAAAAGAGCAAATCAATCAGGGTTACGGATTCGCCTCGATTGTCTGGTTCAGCCAGGGGACGAATTTCGAGATGTTGGTGTAAGCGGAAAAGAGGGCGGTTTCCTCGCAGCCGTGGCCTGACGTGGCGGAGAGGCCCCAGCTGACGATGCCCGCCTGGATGTAGCCGCCGCCGTCCAGCGGAACGACCAGCGGGCCGCCAGAGTCGCCGTTGCAGGAGGTCTTGCCGCCCTCGAAGGTGCCGGAGCAGATCATGTTCTCGCTGACCGCGTCGGGGGCCTTGGCCATGAGCTCGTCCCAGATCGCGTAGGCGTCCTGTTCCCCGACACCGAGGGTCTGGACGGCGTAGCCGAAGCCGTCCGCCGCGTCCTCGGCCCGGGCTTCCAGCATGGCGGTGTTGCAGAGCGCGCGGTCGAGGACCTGGATCTGCGCCTGGCGAAGCTGAGGGGAGGGCTGAGCGCCCTCTTGCAGGCCCCAGCCGGTGACGATGGTGGTGACGCCCTGCTGGTTCAGGAGGTCGCCGTATTCCGCGTCGGGGACCTCGATGGTCTGGAACGGCACTTGCGGCGCACGGGAGAGCTTGATGAGCGCGATGTCGAAGTCGAACTGGTCGCCGGAGTAGGAGGGGTGACGGAAGATCGCCTCGACCGGGATCAGGTCGCCGGCGCCGGGCGTGAGGGTGTTGGTGCCGACGAGGATGGCGATGTCCTCTGGGTTCAGGTCTGCGTAGGTGCCGTCCTCCATCGGCATATGGACGCAATGGGCGGCGGTGAGGACCCAGCGGTCCATGACCATGCTGCCGCCGCAGAACTGGGCATCAGTGCCGACCGGCGCGCCGCCGACAAGCAGCGCGACCTGCCACGGCCAGGCGCCCTCGGCTGCAACCTCGCCGCCGATGACCTTGGCGCCGGCGTCCTCGGCGTGCTTGGCCCGTTCGGCCTTGGCGCCGGATTTGGCGAAGGCGAAGGGCGAGGCGGTGGCGGGGTTGGCGTTGGGGGTGGGAAAGGGCTGCTCGGCGAGGGCCGGGGTGGCGAGGAGCAGGGCGAGGGCGGCGAGAAGGCGCATTCAGTTCTCCATTGGAGCGAGGCGGATGATCTGGCGGAGCATGGTGAGGGGGGCGGGTTTCAGATTGAAGCCGCGCGAGGTCGCCTCGGGGTCGAGGCGGGTTTCGAGCCAGGCGGTCATCGGGTCGGGCGGCGTGGCGCGGGTGGTGTCGGTGGGGACGAGGCGGGTGAGGTCAACGCGGGGGGCGTCGGCGGTGGCGGGGACGGCGAGGGTCCAGATTTCCTCGAGGCCCGCGGTGCTGGTGGGGTCGATCATGAGGCCGACGCGCGTGGTCTCGCCGGGGGCGAGGCGGTTGGAGAGGTTTTGCGTCGGGTAGATCGGCTGCACGCGGAAGTCGGCGGTGAAGTAGAGGACGGAGACGTCCTGGGCCGTGCCGGAGCTGTTGGTGATGGAGAGCCAGAGCTGGTCGCAGGGGGCGACGGGGTCCTTCGGGTCGAAGGGGGTTTGCGGGCCGGGCTGGTCGCAGCTGGTGGCGGCGCGGCGGGTGGTCGTGACGGTGAGGGGCGGATTGCCGGTGAGGCTGCGGCCGGTGGCGCCGGCGAGGGTGGCGCGGAGGGCGAGGCCGTGGGCGGCTTGTTCCAAGGTGCGTTGGAGGGCCTCGGCTTCGGTCTCGCCGGGTTCGGGGCGGATGCGGGGGGTGGAGTTTTTGCCATCGGGGTCGAGGGTGCCGTCGGGTCCGGCGAGGGCCACGGTGCCCTCGGTGAGGATGGGGATGAGGTCCGGGGTCTCGCCTGGGGGTGGGAGGGCGGCGGTCCACGCCCGGTAGTCCGTGGTGTCGGCGGGGTCGGCCAGGACGGGGGCGGCGAGGGTCAGGGGCTTGGGCGGTGGGGCGGAGGTGAGTTCGGCCCATTGGGCCTTTGCCGGGGCGGCGGATAGGGTGGCGGAGCGGGCGGTGACCTTGGTGAGGGTTGCGGTGGCGAGGGGCGTGGTGTCGGCAGGGGTGGCGTAGAGGGTGAGTTCGGCACCTTCGGTCAGGCCGTCGAGGAGGCCGGCGGCGAGGTGTCCGTCTTTCAGCGGAAAGCGGGGGGTGGTGGGGCCGGTGCCGAAGACTTGGGCGGTCAGGAGGGGGCCTTCGCCGTCGGGCATCTGGCGAGCGGGGCCCTGTGCCATGGCTTCGGTGGTGGCGGTGAGGATTTGCTCCCAGGAGGCGGCGGGGGCGGCGCGCAGGGTTTGGGCAAGGCGCAGGGTGAATTCGCCGTGCCAGGTGCCGTCGGGCATCGGGTATTCGAAAGAGCGCTGGTCGGACTGGGAGGAGTAGAGGAAGACGAAGTCTCCGCTCAGCGGAGGCGCTGGTGTGCCTTCGACGGGGATGACGTCGTCGGGGATGCCGAGTTGGGCTTCATCGATGACCTTGGGGACCCCCTGCCCTCCCACGGCGCGGAAGCCGGTGGCGGAGTGGCAGGCGTCTATCAGGGCGATGACCTGGATGCCTTTGGCGAGGGTCTGTTGCGTCCAGGCTTGCAGGTCGTCATCGACGAGGGCGTTTTCGACGGCCCCGATCGCGCCCTTCCAGCCGGTGGCGTCGGCGGGGAGGAGGAGCTCGTCATAGCCGCCGCCCTCGTCGCCCGAGAGGTCGGGGGCCTGGGCGCCGTGGCCGGAGAAGGTGAAGACGATGGTGTCTCCGTCGGTGGAGGCGGTGGTGGCGGCGGCGAGGGCCTGCAGGATGGCGTCGTGGGTGGGTTGGGCGGTGGAGGGGCCCGCGGGGAGGCCGGTGGGGTCGGAGGCGAGGACGGTGATGTTTGCCGGGGGGACGCCGCGGGCAATCAGGGTCTCGGCCATCAGGCGGGCATCGTTCGAGGGGCCTTTGAGGTCGGCGTCGAGGGTGAGGTAGTCGGAAACGCCCACGACGACGGCGCGGATCTCGGCCTGGGCCGGGGTTAGCAGGGTTGCGGAAAGGATCAGGGCCAATGGCGCGCGCATGATGCGGGAAGATTACGCGCGGGCGGGCGTGGGGCAAGTGGGCTGCGGCGGGTGACGGGATTTGTCATCGGGTGATGGTGTGGCCGGGTGCCCCCCTCCCCCAGCCCCTCCCCACGCGGGGGAGGGGAGGCACTTGGGGTGGGGGCGGTCCCGGATTTCCGTGGTTCCGTCGGTTGACCGGATGATGGCGCGGAGGCCAGACATCAGGCCGGTATCCTGGGGCGAGGACCAAATTGAGCGCTGACGCGCAAGTCTTTTGTCTCGCCGCTTTGCGTGAAGGACGCAAAGCGGCTCGGGGGCCTCCGGCGGGGATATTTGGGCCAATGTGAAAGGTGGGGTCAGTTCAGCGGCGTGACCCGGCGGCCTCCGGCGGCGATGCCGGTTTCGATGCGGGCTTCGACGGTGTTGCCTTCGAGGGAGGCGAGGAAGCCGTTGAACTCGGGCGTGGCCCGGGTGGCCTGGCGGGCGGCGGCGATGACGAGGTCGATCTGGGCCTCGGGGAGTTTCAGGCGGGTGGGGACGGCGTCGAGTTGGTCGCGGAGGTCGGTGGGCAGCGCGGCAGAGCTGACTTCGCCGACGAAGAGTTTGACGTCCTTGCAGTCCCAACCTTGGGTCGTGCCGCGGAGTTTGCGGACTTCGGTGAGCGGCAGGGCGCAGCGCCACTCGATGAGTTCGGTTTCCCAGAGCCGCAGCTCGCCCCGCATGGAATCGTAGCCGGAGCGGGAGGCGGCGGACATGGCGGAGGTGGCGATGGACATGGCGAGGTTGACGCCTCCGGGGCCTGCGACCTTCTTCGTCCAGTCGTAGTCCCGGCTGACGCCGGCGTTGGCGACGAGGAAGAGCATGCGTTTCAGCTTGACGGCTTCCTCGGCGGTGAGCGGGGCATAGGGGACCTGGGCGCGGGCGCGTTCGACGGCGAGGCCGGTGGTGCCGAAGTTGTCGGTGATGCCGCCGTCGAGGAGTTTGACGAATTTGACCTCCTCCGGGTTGGTGTAGCTTTCGAGCGCCCGGGCATGGGCGCGCATGGCGGCGGTGGCTTCGGGATTGTAGCGGGCGGCGGTGAGCCAGTCGGGCTCTCGGTACGTGCATTTGCCCTGGTGGGCTTGCAGGACGATGGGGGTGAAGACCAGGGGGTAGGCGGCGGAGGCGGCGACGGCTTCGGAGAGTCTGACCTTCGAGAGGTCGGAGCAGAGGGCGTCGAAGGTTTCGGGGGAGAATAGGAAGGGCGTGTTGTTCGCCATGTCGGTGGCGTTGATCCAGGTCTTGATCCGGGATCTCTGCAGGTCGGCGAAGGTGGCGTTGTGAAAGAGGGTGTCGTCGAGGGTGCGGCCGAAGGTGTCGCGGCCGTTGACGCCGCCGGCGATGCCTTTGACCAGCGTGAGGGGGTTAAGGGCCGAGGTGGTCATTCGGGCCTCGGCGTTCTGGGTCAGGAAGGATTCGCGGAAGCCTTGCATCCCTTGCGGGCCCTTGAGACCGAGTTGGGCAGCCATGACGGACCCGCCGGAGACGCCGGAGACGAGGCGGACGTTGTCGAGGAGGCCGTTCGGGGTGCCAGTCTGCGTGGCCTGGAGTTCCTGGAGCATGCCGTAGGCGAAGGCGGTGGCGCGCATGCCGCCGCCGGAGAAGGCGAGGCCGATGTAGAGGTCGTCTCCCAGTGCCTCGGCGGAGAGGGGCGCGTTTTCGCCCTGGAGGGGCTGGTTCTGCGGCTGGTTCCAGGGGGCGCAGCCGAGCATCAGGACAAGGGGGAGGAGGGCGCGGCGCATCGGGGCTCCTTGGGGTCAGTCCGATTGCTGCAGCCTGGGCCAGCGGATTTCAAGGGCGAAGCCTTTGTCAGTGGGCGGGAGGGTCAGGCGCGCACCGTGGCGGGCGGCGATGGCGCGGACGAGGGCGAGGCCCAGCCCGTGGCCGGGGGTGGCGCGGTCGCGTTCGGCGCGGGTGAAGCGGTCGAAGGCTTCGGGTTTGAGTGCGTCGGGGAGGCCGGGGCCGGTGTCTGACACGCGCATCAGGATGCGGTCGTCTTCGGGGGCGAGGGTGAGGGTCAGGTGGTCGCCTGCGGCGCAGTATTTGATGGCGTTGTCGAGGAGGTTGGACAGGACCTGCGCGATCAGGTTCCGGTCGCCGAGGATGGTGAGGCTGGGGGTGATGTGGGCTTCGGCTTGCAGGCCCTTGTCTTCGAGGAGCGGGTCGTAGAGGTCCCAGACCTCCGCCGCAGTGGTGGAGAGGTCGACGGGGACGAGGCCGCCGCCGGTGCCCTGGTCGGCCTCGGCCCGGGAGATGTCGAGAAGCGAGTCGAACATGCGGATGGCCTGGCGCATCTCGGCCTTGAGGTCGGCGGTGAGGTCGTCCTGGCCTTCGATCCTGGAGAGCTTCTGGAGCATCCGGTTGAGGGGGGTGCGGAGTTCGTGCGCGATGGTCTCGGACAGGCGGTGGGTGGCGCGGTTGAGGTTTTCGATCCGGTCGAGCATGGCGTGGACGTGGGTTTCGAGGAGGCCGAATTCGTCGGGGGAGCGAGGGCCGGGGAGGCGGGCGTCGAGGTGTCCGTCGGCGACCTGATCGGCGAGGGTGTTGAGGCGGTTGATCCGTTGCATGACGGAGCGGGCGGCGAGGCCCCCGACGAGCGCGCCCGCGACGAGGAGGGCGCCGAGGAGGCCGAGCATGCCCCGGCGGAGGGCGGCGAGTGTGGCATCGACGGGCTGGAGGGAGCGGGCGACGAGGAGGGGGAAGCCGCCCGGCAGGTCTCGGGCGACGGCGAGCCAGCGGGTCTGGCCTTCGGTGAAGATGGTGGCGTTGTCGGGGGTGAAGGTGTCGCCGCTGGGGGAAAGGGCGGCGGGCCAATCGGGGCGGGTTCCGGCGAGGATGGCGCCGTTGCGGTCCATCAGGAGGAGCATTTCGTCGCCCGTGGCGGCGGTGGCGCGGTCATCGATGGCCTGACGCAGCGCGATGATGCGGCGCTGGTCGTAGAGGGCGGCGAGGCCGTTGAGGTCGGCGGTCAGGAGGGTCTGTTGCGCCTGCAGGAGGCGGGTTTCGACCAGGCGGTATTGCAGGGCCATCGCGGCGAGGGAGAGGGCGGTCACGGCCAGCGCCATGAGCGCGGCGAGGCGCAGGGTGGCCCTTGCGGCTATCGGTCGGGCCGGGGTCACGAAGGCAGGGGGGCGAAGATGTAGCCCTCGCCCCGGGCGGTCTGGATCGCGGTCGCCCCGGCCTCTTCCAGCTTGCGGCGCAGGCGGCCGACGTGGACGTCGACGACGTTGGTGCCGGGGTCGAAGTGCAGGTTCCAGACGTTTTCCAGAAGCTGCATGCGGGTCACGACCTGGCCGGCGTTGCGGGCGAAGTAGGTGATCAGCTCGAATTCCTTGGGGCTGGTCGGGACGTGGGTGCGGCGGACGTGGACGGTGCGGGCCTTGAGGCGGATTTCGACGTCGCCGAAGGCGAGGAGGTCGTTGTCGAGGACCTGGATCGTGCCACGGCGGAGGAGCGCGCGGAGGCGGGCGCGGAGTTCTTCGGGTTCGAAGGGTTTGGGGAGGTAGTCGTCGGCGCCTTTCTCCAGCCCTTCGACGCGGTTGGCAGCGCGACCGAGGGCGGAGAGGATCAGGATCAGGGCGGTGGAGCCGCCGGCGCGGATGCGGGCCATCGCGTCCACGCCGTCGCCGCCCGGGAGCATGCGGTCGAGGACGATGACGTTGTAGGGGGTGGTGGTGGCGGCCTCGATCCCGGCGGGGAGCGTGTCGCGGTGGTCGGTCTGGCAGCCCAGGGCTTCGGCCTCGGCGCGGATGGCGGCGACGGTTTCCGGGTCGTCCTCGATGATCAGGATGCGGTCCATGAGCGACATTCAGAACACCACCACGTCGGGGTCAAGGACATTTGCGCCGCCCACGGGCCGGACGCCTTCGGGGGCGTGCCAGGGGTCGAGCCGGATGTGGCGGGTCTGGCCGCCGGGGGATTGCAGGAGGAGGAGGGCTGGGGCGGTGAGGGTGTAGGTTTGCGGGTCCTGGGGGGTGCCGTTGATGGTGAGAATGCGGTCGCCCTTGACCAGCCCGGCGAGGAGGGCGGGGGAGTTGTCGGTGAGGGCGGTGACGGTGCCTTCCGCGTCCAGCGTTACTCCCAGGGCGGCGAGGGTGTAGGCGGTCACGGTGGCTGGGGCGAGGAGGCGGGGGGCCTCGCGGGTGCGGAGGGCGGTTTCCTCGGCGGTGAGCGAGAGGGTGAGGGTCTGGGGCTGTCCGGCGCGGAGGAGGGTCAGTTGGGTCTCGCCTTCGGCGGTGGCGGCTTCGATGGCGAAGGCGAAGTCGCCCGGGGTGGTGAGGGCGGTGCCGGAGACGGCGGTGAGGATGTCGCCGGGTTTGAGGCCGGAGGCTTCGGCCAGCGAGCCGGGGACGACGGCGTCGATCAGGAGGCCCTGGGCTTCGGTGCCGAGGGTCTCGGCGATCTGGCGGTCCACCGGGCGGGCGGTGAGGCCGAGGGTGGGGAACGGGGGGAGGCTTTCGTCGATGAGGCCCTGGACGATGCGGGAGAGTTCGGCGGTGGGGATGGCGTAGGCGATGCCTACGAACATGCGGCTGCCGTCGGCGATCTGAGAGTTCATGCCGATCAGCCGGCCTTTGGCATCGACCAGCGGGCCGCCGGAGGAGCCGGGGTTCACGGCGGCGTCGTGTTGCAGCATGAGGATCGGGACGGCGATGTCGGTCTGGCGCGCAAGGGTCGAGATGCGGCCCTCGGTCAAGGTGAACTCCACGCCGAGGGGGGCGCCGAGGGCGAAGACTTCGTCTCCGAGTGCGGGGGGTTGGTCGGCGAGTTGGAGGCCTTCGGTGGGGGCGGGAAGGGAGATGACGGCCACGTCGCGCACCGGGTCTCGGGCGATGACGAGGGCGGTGAGGACGGTGCCGTGGCGGTCGATCAGGCGCACTTCTTCGGCGTCGCCGACGACGTGGGCGTTGGTGACGGCGACCTCGCCAGTTGCCCAGATGAAGGCGGAGCCGAGGAAGCGGTCCTCAGCGTCGTTGCTGCGCACTGTGAAGACCTTGTCCATCGCGGCGTCCAGCGGCGAGGCGCTGGCGGGGCTGAGGACGGCGATGAGCGCCAGGGACAAGAGCGCCGCCAGCGCCTCGATGACGGGGAGCGGTCTTTGCCGCTTTGGTGTGGCCTGCATGTGGGAAACCCTTGATCTGCCTCGGTCAGGTCTTGCTATCGGGGTGGCGGCGGCGGGTCCCGTGACAAAACCTGTCATCTGGAATTCCGGCATTTACAGGCGTCCGGCGGGGCCGCATGTTCGGGGCGACAAAAGCCGGAAGAGTGGTCCCATGCGCCTGATGCTTGCCGTTACGATGTCGCTGGCCCTGCCCGCCTGGGCGGAGGGTCCGTCGCCGGTGAAGCTGGCGGAACTGTCGGCGCGGGCCTATGCGGCGGGGATGGCGGTGGGGGACCCCCTGCTGGTCCTGTCGGCGGCGAAGCTGCGGAAGGAATTGGGTCTGGCTCCCGTTGAGCGCGCGGCGGTGGATGGGGTGGCGGGTCAGGGTGCCCCGCTGTCGTGGCAGGAGATGCTGGCCTCGGCCGAGGCGTTGGCTGTTGGGGATGAGGTCGTGCTGAGTTTGATCGACGACGCGAGGGTTGAGATGGACAAGGGCGTCGCCTCGGGGCCGGTATACAACATCGGGTCGTTGGGCAACGGCAAGGGCGACACCTACCCGCCGATCGAGTTCCGGGGCGGGGAATATGCCGAGGTCTATGTCGAGGCGAAGGCGGCGACGAACCTGAACCTGGCGATCTATGACGACAAGGGGCGGCTGGTCTGTTCGGACACGGACATCAGCCATATCGCATATTGCGGGTGGACCCCGGCGAGTGCGGGGACCTTCACGTTTAAGGTGGACAATAAGGGCCCGATGGGGGCCGATTATGCGTTGATGACCAACTGATGAAAACGCTTTTCACGCTTGCGATGTGTCTGGCCGCCGCCCCTGCCCTGGCGCGGGAGAACTATGCCCTGCTGATTGGGGCGAACCAGTATCCCAGCCTTGAGGAGCGCTGGTGGCTGAAGGGGCCGGCGAATGATGTGCAGCTGGTGGCGACGTATCTCACGACCGAGGCCCCGGTGCCGTTTCCGAAGGATCACGTGGCGGTGCTGTCGGACGGGGTGACGGGGGCCGCGGCTCCGACCTTGCAGGCGATCCGGGGGGCGTTTGCCGAGTTGACGGCGGAGGTGAAACCGGGGGATTTCGTCTATCTGCACTTCTCGGGGCATGGGACTCAGGCGCCTGCGTTGGATCCAGCGACGGAGCTGGACGGGCTGGACGAGTTGTTCCTGCCGGTGGACATCGGGCCGTGGTCGGACGCGGTGGGCGAGGTGCAGAACGCGCTGGTCGATGACGAGATCGGGCGGCTCATCGACGGGCTGCGGGCCAAGGGGGCCAATGTCTGGGCGGTGTTTGACTCGTGCCATTCGGGGACGGCGACGCGGGCGGTGGAAAGCGCCGAGGATGACGTCCGGGTGCGGCAGTTGCCGCCCGAGGCGCTGGGAATCGACGTTGATGCGGCGGAAGTCTCCCGGTCGGTCGATCCGCGAGCCACGGAGGCTCCGTTCGATGCGGGCGAAGGCGAGGGATCGTTTGTCGCCTTCTTCGCGGCCCAGACCAACGAGGTGACGCCGGAGAAGAACCTGCCGAAGGGCAAGCCGGGCCGCAAGCCGCAGGGAGTGTTCACCTGGACGTTGATGGAGGTGTTGGCGGAGTATCCGAACGCGACTTACGGGCAGGTCGCGCAGGAAGTGCTGCGGCGCTATGCGGTGAAGAACCTGGCGAAGTCGACGCCGCTGTTCGAGGGCGATCTGGATCAGGTGGTGTTCGGCGGCGAAGGCGGCGCGCGGGTGTCGCAATGGTCGGCGGAGGTGACGGAGGCGGGCTTCACGATCCCGGCGGGGGAGTTGCATGGGCTGGCCGTGGGCGACGTTCTGGCGGTGATGGGGTCGGCGGCTGCGGCGGATAACGAGGCGCTGGGGTACGTGGAGCTGACGTCGGTGGAGACGTTTTCGGCCACGGGCCAAGCGGTGGAGAAGGACGGAAAGGTCCTGCCCGCCGAACTGCCGAAGGGTGTCACGCTGCGGAAGCTGGATGCGGCGCTGGACTTCACGCTGACCGTGGCGCTGCCTGCGGCGGGGTCGGGTCCGGCGGAAGCTTTGTTGGCCGCTCTTGGGGAGTTGCAGGAGGCGGCGGGGCCTCGGTTGAGTTTCGTCGCGGCGGATCAGGAGGCGGATTTGCGGCTGGCGGTGTTGCCGGAGAGCCCCCGACCGGACGCGATCTGGGTGCTGCCCTCGACGGGGCTGGCGGAGGACCTGGGGGCGACGCCCTCGGTGTCCACGGGCGACAAGGATGGGGCGGAGCTGGCCTCGGTGCTGGCGGATACGCTGACCACGATGGCGCGGGCGCAGAACCTGTTGAAGCTGGCGGGGGCGGTGGGGGCGTCGAACCCGGAGGTGGAGGTGGAGCTGCTGACGCGCACGCCCGAGGACCGGACGCTGCGTCCCCTGCCCTTTGCTCCGGTACCGACCCTGGTGCCGGATGACGAAGTGCATGTGCTGGCCCGGAACAATGGCGCGGAGCCGGTGGACGTGAACGTCCTCTATATCGGCGCGGACTGGTCGATCAGCCATTGGTTCTCGGGCCGGTTGCAGCCGGGGGATGAGTTGAAGAAGGGGCTGTTCAAGATCTCGGCCGACGTGCTGGGGCAGGAGCGGATGCTGGTCGTGGTGACGCCCGCCAAGCCGCAGAGACCGGTGGAGGACCTGAGCTATCTGGCTCAAGGTGCGCTGGATGTGTCGCGGGCGGTGGGTCGCTCGGCCTTTGGCGAGACGCTAGCCGAGGCGGGGTTCGGGGAGACGACGCGGGGGGCGGTTGCGTTGAGCGACGATGCGGACGAGGCAGGTCCGGGGCCTGCGATCCTGACGCTGGAGTTGCGGACCGTCGCGGGCGACTAAGGCACTGGAATTCCACGGTCGCTGCGCAGCATGGGGCGCAGCATTGCTGCGGTGTCGCTGCGCAGAAATCAGCGGCGGTCGGCGGCCCAGAGGGCGGTGGCTCCGATCAGCGAAGCGGCGACGCCAAGCAGGGCCACGGTGCCGTACCCGGCCAGCGTGGTGCCAAGGGCAAAGCAGGTCGCGGCGGTGGCATCGCCCGCAAGGCGCTGAACGGCCATGAGCGAGGCCCCTGCCCCGGGTCGGTCGGCCAGGAGGTCCTGCAGGTAGGCGATGGGGACGGTCAGGGTCACGGCACCTCCGATTGCGGCCGGGAGGACGAGGAGCCAGACGAAAGGCGTGGCGGCGAGGACCGGCAGGAGCGCGACATGGACCGCGTAGAGGGCGGCCCCGGCGAGGATCAGGCGGGTGCGGGGGATGCCTCGGGTCAGACTGGGTATCAGGAGCATGAAGGGCACTTCAAGGCCCGCGACGAGGCCGACGTAGAGGGCGACGTCCTGCGTGCCGCGGCCGATCTCGGGCACCATGACCAGCGAGATGATAGCCATGTAGACGGTGGAGGCGCTGAAGACCGCGCCAAGGGCGATGACGCGGGCGGCGATGCGGGGGTGGCCCATTTCCGACAGCGCCGCGCGGAAGGTGAGGCCGGAGGGGCGGTCGTCCCAGGGGGTGCTGCCGTCGGCGGGCCAGAGGCGGAGGACGGCGGTCAGCATCAGCGCGGTGAGGAGAAGGGCCACGGGGAAGATCAGGGTGACTTTCGCTCCGGCAGCGAAAGCCAGGGACCAGAGCGGGAGGACGACAACGAAGGGCGCTGCAAAGAGAGCGCGGATGACCGCCATGATGCCGTCGCGGTCCTGAGGCGGGTAGCTTGTGGCGGCGAGGCGGGCGAGCGCGAAGACCTGGCCGAAGGTGATGCTGCTGACAGGGATCAGGAGCGCCGCGGTGAGCGCGAAGACCCAGGGGCCGGGGGTGACGCTCATGAGGAAGGTGCCGAGGAGGAGGGATGAGACGGCGATCAGGGTGACCTGGCGGCGGTTGGCGGTCTGGTCGGCGCGGATCCCACCGACGACGGAGGCCGAGACGGAGACGAGCGAAGAAAGCGCGAGGAGGACGGCGTATCCGTGGTCGCCGAAGCCGAAGGAGTGGACGGCGAGGGTGGAGAAATAGGGCCCGAAGGAGCAGACGACAGCACCTTGCAGGGCCATGACAATGCCCGCGGCGCGCAGGGCCGGGTCGGTGAGGCAAAGGCGGATGGCGGACATGGCGCTTGGGTATCCGCTGGGCGGTGCGGCTTCAAGCAGGAGAGGTGGACGAATTTTCTGCGAAAATTCGGGAGTGGGTCATCCGGGGATGACCTTTCCGGGGTTCATGAGGTTCTGGGGGTCGAGGGCTTGCTTCAGGGTGCGCATGACGTCCAGAGCGATGGGGTCCTTGCGGCGCCTCATCGAGGGGAGTTTGGAGAGGCCCACGCCATGCTCGGCCGAGAAGCTGCCGCCAAGGTCGGCGACGACGTCCTCGATGGCTTCGAGCACCTGGTCCTTGAGCTGCTTGTCGTCCCGCGTCGGGTAGGCGGTGAAGTGAAGGTTGCCGTCGCCGAGGTGGGCCACCGTGATGGTGCGGGCGCCGGGGTCGAGGGCTTCCAGTTTGGCGATGGCGTGGCTGAGGAAGGTGTCGACCTTGTCGAGCGGGAGGCAGACGTCGGTGTCGACCTCGGGGTGAAGGCCCACGCCGATTTCGGCGGCGGCCTCGCGGCGGGCCCACATCGCGCGGCGCTGCTGTTCGCTGCGGGCCAGGATGGCGTCGGTGATGAGGCCGGCCTCCATCATCTCTGACAGGATGGCTTCCAGGGTGAGGGCGAGGGGGATGTCGCCGTTCTGGTCGGGGGTGGCCTCGTGCGGGACGGTGGTTGCGGCCTCGATCAGGATGGTGACTTCGGGGATGTGGTCGAAGGGGAGGCCGAGGTCGGGGCGGGCCTCGCGCAGGCGCTCGGAATAGGTGCGGGGCATGAATTCGAAGGCCTCGACCCGGCCGCCGGTGGCTTCCTGCATGCGGTTGAGGAGGGTCAGCGCGTCCGGGAGGGAGCGGGCGGCGAGGGTGGCGGTGGCGTGGGCGCGTGGTGCGGGGACCAGTTTCATCACGGCGGCGGTGATGATGCCGAGGGTGCCTTCCGCACCGATGAAAAGGTTTTTCATATCGTAGCCGGAGTTGTCCTTGTGGAGTTCCGACATGAGGTTCAGGACGCGGCCGTCGGGAAGGACGACTTCGAGGCCGAGGCAAAGGCCGCGGGTGGAGCCGTAGCGGAGGACGTTGGACCCCCCGGCATTGGTGGAGAGGACGCCGCCCAGCATGGCCGAGCCACGGGCGCCGAACCAGAGGGGGAAGTAAAGGCCTTCCTTTTCAGCCGCTTCGTGGAGGCGCGTTAGGATGACCCCGGCCTCTGCGATCACCAGTTTCGCGTCGCGCTTGACCTGACGGATGCGGTTCATCCGTTCGAGGGTGAGGAGCAGACCGCCGCGTGTCATGGTGCCACCGACGAGGCCGGTGTTGCCGGAGATCGGGACGACTGGAATGCCATGCTGCGCAGCAATTTTCACGCAGTCAGCGACTTCGACAGTGGAGGCAGGGCGGACCACGGCAACGGGTTGGCCCTCGTAGCGGCCCATCCAGTCGCGGGCGTAGCGGGCCATGTCGGGGCCGGTGACCACGTTTGCAGTTCCCACCGCCGATGCGAGGTCTTCAAGGAAACCCATGTTTGCCCCCTGCCCTTTTTCGGTCAGCCTAAGTCCGCCCAGAAGGGGCCGCAACGGGTTGACCAGGGGATTTTGGTTAGCTACTCTGCTAACTTTTTCGGAGGAGAGTCGGATGTTCCGCGCCCTGATCCTAACCGCGCTTCTGGCGCTTCCCGTGGCCGCGCAGGAGGAAATGGACCTTGGGTCGCCCCCGGCGGGGACCTACCGGCCCGACCCGGCGCATACGCGGCTGTGGTTCATCGTCGATCATCTGGGATTCTCGAAATACATGGCGCTGTTCACCAAGGTGGACGCGGTGCTGCAGTTCGACCCGGATAATCCGGAGGCGATGTCGGTCAAGGCCACGGTGGACCTGCGGTCGCTGGAGACGCACAATCCGGCGACGGACTACAATTTCAATGAGATCGTCTCGGGCGAAGACCTGCTGAACGCGCCTGCCCATCCGGAGGCAACCTTTGTCTCGACCAGCGTGGCGCTGACGGGTGAGAACACGGCGGACGTCACGGGCGACCTGACGCTGAACGGTGTGACGAAGGCGGTGGTCTGGAAGGCAAGCTATAACGGCGGCTGGGGGCACATGCCGCTGGACCCGATGGGCGCGCGGGCGGGGTTTTCGCTGGAGACCACGATAAAGCGGTCGGACTTCGGGATCGACTTCGGCATCCCCGAGCCGGGGAGCGAGATGGGCGTCGGCGAGGACGTGCAGATCTTCGTCGAGGTCGAGATGGTGAACCCCGACGCGCCGAAGCCTTAGCCCTGAGGATAAGCGATCACCGACAGGTAGCGGGCGGGGAGCTTCACCAGCGTTTCCGGCCCGTGCGGGGAGTCGGCGTCGAAGAACAGGCTGTCGCCCGGTTTCAGCGGATAGACAGAATCGCCGTGGCGGTAGTCGACCTCACCCTCCAGCATATAGAGGAGTTCCAGCCCTTCGTGCTGGAAGGCCGGAAAAGTGTCGGATTCGGTGGTGAGCGTGATGATGTAGGGTTCGACCACGACGCCGGAGTTGTTCGATCCGATATGGCCCAACAGATTGTACTGATGCCCGGCGCGGGTGCCGCGGCGTTCGATTTCGACGTGCTCGCCCGCCTTCACATGCTGCGCCTCTCGGCGTTCCTCGTAGCTGCGGAAGAAGGCGGTGACGGGGACCGAGAAGGCGTGGCTCAGGACCTGAAGCGTCGTCAGCGAGGGCGAGGTGTTGCCGTTCTCGATCTTCGAGAGCATGCCGATGGACAGGCCGGTGACGTTGGCGAGGTCGGCAACGGTCATGCCCTGCTGGCGGCGGAAGTTGCGGACCTCGCGCCCGATGGCGGCTTCAAGGTTGCGTTCGGTGATCTCGCGCAGGCGGTGCGGGTCCTGGTCGAAGACCGGTTTGCCGCGCGGAAGCGAGGGAGTGACGGTGCCGTCGGACATGGGCAACTATCCCGAAGTGAAACCAATACCAAAGGTTTCACTACAGGGAAACATTCTGTCAAGCAATTGCTACCAGACGGAATGCGCCGCCGTCTCGATGGCGTGGAGCAGGCTTTGCGCGCTTGACCGGGGGCCGTAGACCCGGGCGGCACCGCGACCCTGCTTGATCAGGTAGACGCCCAGATGCTCCATCACCGTGCGGGTGGCGTGGCCGTCTGGCACCGCGCGGACATCGACGTTGCACAGGCGTTCAAGCACCGGGGCAAGGTCGTCGGCGGCCAGGTCGAAGGCGACCCAGGCATCGGTCTGTTCGGTGACGCTGGCCGCGTCCCCCAGGGCGGATTTCAGCAGGTCGGCGATAAGTTCATGCGTGGCAAAGGGCGCCTCGACGAACCACATTTCGGGGGCGACCCAGAACCCGCTATAGGGCGCGCCGGCCTGGTATGTCACGGGGCCGGGAAGCGGGACGCCGGCCGACTGCGCGGCAGCCACGACATCGGCCACGCGGCCCTTGCGTGCGGCGACCGAGGCGAGCGCGATATCGGTGCGTTCGGTGATGGTCAGCGGCCCGTGGGTGACGGTCGTCGGTTCCCGCCGCCCGAGCGCGGTCAATGCCATGAGACTAGCCACGGAGACGTTCTCCTTCCGGGTCGAACATTTGGGGCGAGATGATCTCGACCTCGGTATCGAGGCCGGCAAGGAGGTTCACGATCCGCATCCGCTGGCCGATCTTCTTGTCGCCGCCCTTGAGGTAGCCAAGCGCGATGTCGCAGCCAAGGTGCGGCGAGTAGACCTTGGAGGTCAGCCAGCCACCATCGTTCGCCGCAACCGGGGCTGCGCCTTTTTCCAGGAAGTGGCTGCCGGCGGTCAGCTTGGCCTGCGGGTTCACCGGCTTGACGCCGACAAGGCGGTAGCCGTTGTCCTGCACCATGCCCTCGCGTTGGCTGAGGACCATGCCGATGGAGTCCTTCTTCTTGGACACCATCTTGCCGAGGCCCATGTTCAGCGCGGTGGACTGGCCGTTGAGTTCGCCACCCGCGACGTGGCCCTTCTCGATCCTCATGACACCCAGGGCTTCGGTGCCGTAGACGATAGGGTCGAACTCCGCCCCCCGCGCCAGCATCTCGCGCAGGAGCGAGTCGCCGTAGCGGGTGGGGACGGCGATCTCGTAGGCCAGTTCGCCGGAGAAGCTGATCCGGAAGAGCCGTGCCCGCAGGCCGCCGCAGACGGTGATGTTGCCCGCGCCCATGTAGGGGAAGGCGGCGTCGCTGATGTCCTGGTCGACGATTTTCTGCAGCAGTTTCCGCGCGTTGGGACCCGCGACCGAGAACTGAGCCCAAGCCTCGGTGGTGGAGATGAGCTGGACGTCCATCTCGGGCCAGAGGCACTGGCGGCAGAATTCCAGGTGCCGGAACACCGTCACGGCGTTGGCCGTGGTGGTGGTCATGACGTATTCGTTCTCGCCCATCCGCGCCGTGGTGCCGTCGTCGAAGACGATCCCGTCCTCGCGCAGCATCAACCCGTAGCGGCACTTGCCGACGGCGAGGGTGGAGAAGGTGTTGGCGTAGACCTTGTCGAGGAAGGCCCCGGCGTCGGTGCCCTGAATGTCGATCTTGCCCAGCGTGGTGACATCGCAGATGCCGACGGATTTGCGGGTGGCCAGGACCTCACGGTCGACGGACTGCCGCCATTCGGTTTCGCCGGCCTTCGGGACCCATTGGGTGCGGAGCCAGTTGCCAACCTCGACAAAGATCGCGCCCTGTTCCTTGGCCCAGTGGTGGCTGGGGGTCAGGCGGAAGGGCTTGAATTCCTTGCCCCGCGACCGGCCCGCCAGCGCGCCCATCGCGACGGGCGTGTAGGGCGGGCGGTAGATCGTGGTGCCGGTTTCAGGGATCGAACGGCCGGTCAGTTCGGCCATGATGGCAAGGCCGATGACGTTCGAGGTCTTGCCCTGGTCGGTCGCCATGCCCAGCGTGGTGTAGCGCTTCAGGTGCTCGACGGAGGTGAAGTTCTCCTGCTTCGCCAGCTTCACGTCCTTGACGGTGACGTCGTTCTGCTGGTCGACCCAGGCGCGGCCCTTGCCGTGGTGGACATACCAGAGCGGCGAGACGCGGACCGGCGCGTCCTCGGCCTGCGGCAGGTCGGGGGCGGAGCCGAGGTCCAGCGCGGCGATTGCGGCGTCGCGGCCGGTCTTGAGAGCCGCGTGGGTGGACATATGTCCCGCAGCGGCACCAGCGACGAGAAGGCCGGGAGGCCCTTCCGGCCCGGGGACGAAGGCCGCGATGCTGGCGTCGTAGACCGGACGGGAGCGGTGATGTGAGTGGATGTTCACATTCGGGTTCCATCCACCTGACACCCCAAGGGCATCGACCGCGATCGTTTCCGAACGACCGTTCGTCTGGCGCACGGTGATGGACGAGAGGCCGAGCTTCCCGGAGGTATCGATGACCTCGGCCCCCTGCAGGTGGCGAACGCCGGGAAGGAGGTCGCCGCCCTGGCGGCTGTCGATCACGGCCACCACGTCGACGCCCTTGGCCTTGAGGTCCAGCGCGGTGCGGATGCCGTCGTCGTTGTTGGTGAAGACCGCAACGCGCTGCCCCACGGCCACGCCCCAGCGGTTGGCATAGGCCCGCAGCGCGCCGGCCATCATGATGCCGGGACGGTCGTTGTTTTCAAACGCGATGGGGCGTTCGGTGGCGCCCCCCGCAAGGATCGCCTTGCCGGCGTAGATGCGCCAGAGGACCTGCCGGGGCTTGCCCTTGGCGGGTGTCGGCAGGTGGTCACTGACCCGCTCCACCGCGCCGTAAATGCCGTGGTCGAAGGCGCCGATGACCGTGGTGCGGGTCATCAGGCGGAGGTTGGGCATGGTCGCCAGTTCGGCCACCATGGCGGCCGCCCAGTCCGCGCCGGGGGTGTTGCCGATGGCATAGGTCTCGGCGTTGAGACGCCCGCCCATGCGGAAATCCTCATCCGCGAGGATCACGCGCTTGCCTGCCCGACCGGCGGTCAGGGCGGCCATCAGGCCCGTGGGGCCGGCCCCGATGATCAGAAGGTCGCAGTGCAGGAAGCCCTTGTCGTAGTCGTCCGGGTCCTCCTCGCGTGTGACCGATCCAAGGCCCGCGGCGCGGCGGATGATCGGCTCGTAAAGCTTTTCCCAGAAGGACTTGGGCCACATGAAGGTCTTGTAGTAGAACCCGGCCGCGAAGAAGGTCGACAGCTTGTCGTTGATCCCCATCGCGTCGAAGCGGAGGCTCGGCCAGCGGTTCTGGCTGTTCGCCGTCAGCCCGTCGAAGAGCTCGGCCACCGTGGCACGGGTGTTCGGCTCCTGCCGCCCGCCGGTGCGAAGTTCGACGATGGCGTTCGGTTCTTCCGAACCCGAGGAGATCGGCCCGCGCGGACGGTGGTACTTGAAGCTGCGGCCCATAAGGCGGACGCCGTTGGCCAACAGCGCCGAGGCCAACGTATCGCCCGGATGCCCCTGATAGGGGATGCCGTCGAAGGTGAAGCGGAGCGTCTTGGTGCGGTCGATCTGGCCGCCCGTGATGCGGTTGGATTGGCTCATTTCGTGCGCCCCCGTGCCCGCGCGACATCCCGCGCCAGTTCGACCTTGGTGATCTCGTGCGTGACGGTATTGCGGGTGACGACCAGCCAGGAGCGGTCGCCCTGTTCGTGATACCAGAGCTCCTGGTGTTCGCCCGCCGGGTTGGTCCGCTGGTAGAGGTAGTCGTGGAATTCCTCGACACCGGCAGTCATGCCGTCGGGCCGGTCGATGAGGGAGGCATCGCCGAGATAGACGAATTCCTGCGCATCGCGAGGGCCGAGGATCGGATGGTGAATGATCATTCGCTTATTCCGTCAATGCAGGTTCGGCTGGGCGCCCTGGCCCTTTTCGTCGATCATCAGGCCCTTGCGGAAGCGGTCGAGGCGGTAGGCCGTCGCGGTCTTGTGCGGCTCGTCCTTGGCCATCAGATGCGCGAAGCACCAGCCCGAGGCCGGGGTGGCCTTGAACCCGCCGTAGCACCAGCCGCCGTTGAAGTAGAGGCCCTCGACATGGGTCTTGTCGATGAAGGGCGAGCCGTCCATCGACATGTCCATGATGCCGCCCCAGGTGCGGAGAAGCCGCACGCGCCCGATGGCGGGCATCAGGGCCATGCCGCCCTCGGCCACGTCCTCGATCACCGGCAGGTTGCCGCGTTGGGCGTAGGAGTTGTAGCCGTCGATGTCGCCGCCGAAGACGAGGCCGCCCTTGTCGGACTGGCTGACGTAGAAGTGCCCGGCGCCGAAGGTCATCACGCCGTCGATCAGGGGCTTCAGGCCCTCGGAAACAAAGGCTTGCAGAACGTGGGATTCGATCGGCAGGCGCATGCCGGCATGGGCCATGACCTTGGAGGACGACCCGGCGACGGCCACGCCGACCTTCTTTGCGCCGATGTAGCCACGGGTGGTCTCGACCCCCTTGATGCGGCCGTTCTCGATCCGCATGCCGGTGACTTCGCAGTTCTGGATGAGGTCGACCCCGCGCTGGTCGGCGCCCCGCGCATAGCCCCAGGCCACCGCGTCATGCCGCACCGTGCCGCCGCGCGGCTGCATCAGCGCGCCCTTGATCGGGAAGCGGGCGTTGTCGAAGTTGAGCCAAGGGTACATCTGGCGCACCTCGTCGCGGGACAGAAGCCGCGCATCCGCGCCGTGCATGATCATCGCATTGCCGCGCCGAGTGGCCGCGTCGCGCTGCGCGTCGGTGTGGATCAGGTTGATGATCCCGCGCTGGCTGACCATCGCGTTGTAGTTGAAGTCCTGCTCCAGCCCTTCCCAGAGCTTCAGCGAGAATTCGTAGAACGGCTCGTTCCCGTCGAGCAGGTAGTTCGACCGGATGATCGTGGTGTTCCGACCGACGTTGCCGCCGCCGAGGTAGCCCTTTTCCAGCACCGCAATGCGCGACTGCTTGAATTCCTTGGCGAGGTAGTAGGCCGTGGCCAGCCCGTGGCCGCCGCCGCCGATGATGATGTAGTCGTATTCAGCTTGGGGAGTGGGATCGCGCCAGACGGGTTTCCAGCCCTTGTGGCCGGTAAGTGCCTCGGCAATGACCCGAAATCCGGAATAGCGCACGGTGGTCCTCCTGCTTCGGGGCCGTTCTAGACCCGTTGCACCCGAACACCGTGTCCATTTTCGCCATCAGTGGCGCCGTTTCCGCCATGCCCGTCACGGTTGAACGGCGGCTTCGATCTTGGCGAAGGGCGACCAGGCGGGGGGGAGCTTGGCGACTTCCTCCTGCGCCCAGGCGAAGAGGACGAGAATGGTGGTGGCGGAGAGGAGCATCTGCATGTTCAGGCCCTGGGTACGGTTTGTTCATGAAACGTTCTGCCTGATTCTGCTTTCCAAGCGGTTAACCATACGCCCGCGTCGGGCTTTACAATTTGGTGGGGAATACCCATCATTCTGGCCATCCGATAGTTCGATCATTCAGGGTCCTCACCTTGAAAAAGACCCGGCGGAGCGGCTACTCCGCCGGGTCCCCTTCTTTTCAGGGTCAGGCCCCGATCAGAAGGCGGATGATCGCGACCAAAAGCGTTGCCGCCGCGATCCAGACCATCCACTTCCGATAGTTGGTTTCATTCAGTTTCCTCACCTCCGTTCACCGCAAAGGGTTGCGGCGGGATCAGGGGTAGTGAGGGAAGGTTAACCGGCGCTTACGCGACCAGGGCCTCGGCCTTCTTCAGGTCGACGGAGACGAGCTGGCTGACCCCCTGCTCCTGCATCGTCACGCCGAACAGGCGGTCCATCCGGGCCATCGTCACGGCGTGGTGGGTGATGATCAGGAAGCGCGTTTCGGTGCGGCGGGTCATCTCGTCCAAGAGGTCGCAGAAGCGGGTGACGTTGGCGTCGTCGAGGGGGGCGTCGACTTCGTCGAGGACGCAGATCGGGGCGGGGTTGGCGAGGAAGACGCCGAAGATCAGGGCCAAAGCGGTGAGGGTCTGTTCGCCGCCGGAGAGGAGGGAGAGGGTGGCCAGTTTCTTGCCGGGGGGCTGGCAGAGGATTTCGAGGCCAGCCTCCAGCGGGTCGTCGGATTCGACCAGGACCAGCCGCGCCTCGCCACCGCCGAAGAGGTGGGTGAACAGGGTCGAGAAGTTGGCATTCACCTGTTCGAAAGCGGTCAGCAGGCGTTCGCGGCCCTCCTTGTTCAGACCCGCGATCCCGGCACGGAGCTTCTTGATCGCTTCTTCAAGGTCAGCCTTTTCGGTCGCCAGGGTGTCGTATTCGGTTTCAACCGCCTTGGCGTCCTCTTCGGCGCGCAAGTTCACGGCCCCCAGAGCCTCACGCTGGCGTTTCAGGCGGCTGACGTCGTGGTCCAGAGTTTCGGCGTCCGGCATCTTGTCCGGGTCGGTTCGCAGGGACGTAAGAAGCTCATCTGGCGTCCGGTCGTCCTCCTCGGCGATGCGCTCGGCGGCCAGCGCCACACCTTCGCGGGCGGCGTCGAGGCGGGCCTCGGCACGGGCGCGGGCCTCGCGCGCCTCGCCGGCCAGCCGCTCGGCCTCGCGCTCGGCCATCGCCGCGTCGCGGAGCGCGCCTTCGGCCTCGGCCAGAGCATCGGCGGCCTTGCGGCGGCGCTCTTCGGCCTCGGCGATGGCGTCAACCAGCTCGTCCCGCTTCGCCGCGATCTCTTCAGGCGCCAGCATCGCCTCGGACAGCTCGTCCTCGGTTTCGGCACGACGCTCGGTCAGTTCCTCGGTCCGACGGGAGGCCGTCTCAAGCCGGTGCTTCCAGCCTGAAAGCTCCTTCGTCGCCTCCTGCCGCCGACGGACCCGGGCCTCGCCCTCGCGGCGGACTTCGTCCTGGGCCGACCGGCGGGTCATCATCGTGATCCGCGCGGCTTCGACCGTGATCTTCGCGGCCTCCACGGCGCCCCGCGCGGCGTCAAGGTCGCCAAGGTCTGCCACTGCCGCCTCGGCCTCCTTGAGGCGCGCACGAGCGGCCATCGCTTCGTCCTCGAAACGGTTCACGGCCAGCCGGGCCGCTTCCAGCTTGCCCCCGGCAATCGATCGGTCCGCCTCGGCGCGCGCAAGAGCCCGGTTCGCCTCGGCCAACCGCGCATCGGCCGCGCGCCGCGCATCTCGCGCCCGCTGGTCGGCCGTCGCCAGCTCTGCCAGCCGGGACTGCAAGGCCTCATGCGCCTGCCGCGCACCATCGGCCCGCGCCGCCACTTCCTCGAGGTCGCGCTTCAGCTGCACGAGGCGGTTCAGTTGCTGAAGCCGCAAGGCCGCCGCCGAAGGGGCATCCTCGGCCCCCGCCCGGAAACCGTCCCAGCGCCAGAGGTCGCCCTCGATCGACACCAGCCGCTGACCGGGTCGCAGGTCGGGTTGCAGCTGAAAACCTTTTTCGCGACTGACAAGACCAATCTGCGACAATCGCCGTGCCAGCACCGCAGGCGCCTTCACCCGGATGGTCAGCGCCTCGGCCCCCGAGGGCAGGGGCTGCGCAATGTCATAGGCCGGAAGGACCGCCCAGCCGGACCGCGCCTGGCCCTCCACCTCGGGCGACCGCAGGTCATCCGCCAGTGCCGCACCCAGCGCCTTTTCGTAGCCTGGCTCCACCTCCAGCCGGTCAAGCAACTGGTGGCCGGCCTGCGCTTCGCGCTCGACCAGCCGTGCCAGAGCCGCCACTTCGGCCCGCAAGGCCGACGCCTCGCCCTCGGCAGACGACCGCGCAGCGCGCGCCTCGGCCTCGCGTCCCTGGGTCTCTGCCCGCGCCGCCTCGGCCGCTTCCAGCGCGGCTTCGGTGGCTTCGCCCTCGGCCAGGGCGGCTTCCTGTGCCTCCTCGGCCGCCTCGAAGGCCTCGCCCGCAGTCTCCAGCGCCCCCGCGGCGGCGGCGACGGCTTCGCGAGCGGAGGCAGCCTGATCCTCGGCCCGGTCGAGGACCGAGCGGGTGTCAGCGAGCATCCGCTGCGTCGACTGATACCTGGCCGCCAGCCGGGCCGCGTCTTCGGTCAGTTCCGCCAGCGAGGTCTCGCGCTCTGCCAGCACTGCGCCAGCCTCGCGCGCGGCATCTACCGCTTCGGCCAGCTTCTCCTCGTGCCCGTCATGGGCGCGGGCAAGCTGCTCGATCTCCCATTCCAGCCGCCCGATCACCTCGCCGGCGTCGCGGTTCAGGCCCGCCTCACGCTCCATGTCGCGGGAGAGCTGCTCGATGCGGCCCTTCAGCGCATCGATCTGCGCCAGGGCGCGCGCCTCCTGGTCGCCCAGCGCGTCCCGCTGCAAGACCAGCCGCTGCAGGATGGCCGAGGCAATCGCCTCTTCCTCGCGCTTCGGCGGCAGCGCGTCCTCCGCCGCCTCGCGCGCCTTGCTTGACGCCCTCGCAGTGGCCTCGGCCTGGTGCTGGGCGATCAGCCGCTCGCGCAGCGCGCCCTCAGCCTGGGCCCGCGCCTCGTCCGCCTCGCGCCAGCGCCGCCACAAAAGCATCCCCTCGGACTTGCGCAATTCCTCGGAGATCTCGCGGTAGCGCGCCGCCTGCCGCGCCTGCCGGGTCAGGACCGAGAGCTGCTGTGCCAGCTGTTCCAGCACGTCGTCGACGCGGGTCAGGTTCTGCTCGGCACCGGACAGCTTCAGCTCTGCCTCGTGCCGGCGCGCATAAAGGCCGCTGATCCCCGCGGCTTCCTCCAGCACCCGGCGGCGGGCCTTGGGCTTGGCGTTGATCAGCTCGGAAATCTGTCCCTGCCGAACGAGTGCGGGGGAATGCGATCCGGTCGAGGCATCGGCGAACAGCATCTGCACGTCGCGCGCCCGGACTTCCTTGGCGTTGCAGCGATAGGCGCTGCCCGCATCCCGGGTGATCCGCCGCACGATCTCGATCTGGTCGGAATCGTTGAAGCCCGAAGGCGCAAGCCGGTCCTGGTTGTCGATCACCAGCGCGACTTCGGCGAAATGCCGAGCACCCCGTGTGGCCGCGCCGTTGAAGATCACGTCCTCCATCCCGCCGCCGCGCATCGCGCTGGGGCGGTTCTCGCCCATGACCCAGCGCAGGGCCTCAAGCAGGTTCGACTTGCCGCAGCCGTTCGGCCCGACAACGCCGGTCAGCCCCTCATGAATCACCAGATCCGTGGGGTCGACAAAGCTTTTGAAGCCGTTGAGGCGCAGGCGGGTCAGGCGCAAGGGTCATGTCCGAGTCGGGTGCGGGATGTTCCCGCCGGGGGGCGAAGGAGTCAACCCGACACCCCGCATCTGGGCGTTTCCCGCCCAATTATCCCCAACATCTTGCGACCCCGTTCCTCTTGGCGGAAATACTGTCCGGGGGTGCGGGGGTGGAAGACCCCCGCCCTTGCCTGCCACTCCGCGCTGCGGCAGTCTGGCGGCATGACCCCGACCCGCGCCACTGACCCGGCCCTCTGGCCCGCCATCCTTTCGCTGCTGCAGGGGGCCTTCGCCTATATGGAAGGCCGGATCGACCCGCCGTCCTCGCTGCGCACCCTGACGCCCGAGGCCCTGACGCGGCAGGCGGAGGTCGGGGAAATCTGGGTGATCGGCGCGCCTGTGGCCTGCGTGATCCTGATGCCAAAGCCGGGCGTGCTTTATGTGGGCAAGCTGGCCGTGGCCGCCGAACACCGCGGTCAGGGTCTGGCACGGCGCCTGATCGACCAGGCCGAGACACGGGCGCGTGAGATGGGATTGCCGGCGCTGGAGTTGCAGACGCGGGTGGAACTGGTGGAGAACCAGGCGGCTTTCCGGGCGATGGGGTTTCAGGAGGTCGGTCGGACCGCGCATCCGGGGTTCGACCGGCCGACCTCGATCACCTATCGCCGGGCGGTCTTCTGAAGCAGCGTCTCGATACGGAAGTCGTTCGGGATGGCATCCCGCCCCGTCAGGACCAGATCGGCCATGACCTCGGCGACCTTCGGAGCCATGCCGAAACCAATCTTGAATCCTCCGTTGGCGATGTGGTGCCCCGGGCGTCCCGGCCAGGCGCCCAGAAGTGGCGCGCGGCTGGCGGCCTTGGGACGGATGCCGGCCCAGCGCGCGGCGATCTCGGCCCCGGCAAGGACGGGAACCGCGGCAATCGCCTTGGAAAGAAGGCCGTCCACCTGCGCGTCGGTGCCCTCCTCGGTCCACGAACTCTCCGAGGTCGATCCGATGGCCACCGTTCCGTCAGCATGGGGCACAATGTGCAGGCCGTCGACGAAAAGCTGCGGCTGGCTGCGCGCATCGTGCTGCAGGGACAGGGCCTGCCCCTTTACGCCGGACCCGACCGTGGTGCCAAGTGCCCCCGACAGCTCTGCCAGGCCGGCGGTTCCGGTGGCATGGATCACCGCTCCGTCTTCTGCACCCTCGCCAATGACGATATCGGCCCCGCCTTCACGCAGCGCCGTGGCCAGCGCGGCAAGTCCCATGCGTGGCGACAGGCGCGCAGAGAGGGTGTCGCGGACCAGCCAGCCGGTGGGCGTTGCGGGCTCCCAGTCGGCGCCCGTCGCGAGGATCACCTGCCAGACCGCCCTGCCCTGCCAAAGCTCTGCCGCCTCGGCCTCGCGGCGTCGGGCGGCCTCGACCGCGCGGTCGTCAGGCAGCGGCTGCAACCGGCCAAGGCGGGCATAGCCGGACGGCAGACCCGAGGCCGCCTCGACCGCGGCCCACCAGTCCCCGGCCATCAGGAGACTGTCCAGCTGGAAGGCCTTCTTGGCGTTCCACGCCTCTGGCACATGCGGGGACAGTGCGCCGACCAGTCCGCCAGAGGAGCCCGCGCCCAGCGCGACCGTTTCGATCAGCCGCACCTTCGCGCCCCGCCGCAAGCAGGCCCAGGCGATCGACAGGCCGAAGATCCCCCCGCCGCGCACGGTCACGTCCGTCCTTGCCATTCCGTCGCCCCAAGCCCATCACATCGGGCAAAGGACTACCCCCGATGACCAGCCCCCACCAGCCCCCCGAGCTTGACTGGCGCGACGAGACCATCCCGGTCTCGCAACGCTTCGACGACCCGTATTTCTCGCTGGCCGGGGGGTTGGAGGAAACGCGCCACGTCTTCCTGACCGGGAATGGCCTGCCCGGACGCTTCCGAGACGGCTTCCGCATCGCCGAGCTTGGGTTTGGCACCGGGCTGAACCTGCTGGCCGTGCTTCTGGCGCAGGATGGAGTGGGGCATGTCAGCTACACCAGTTTCGAGGCCTTCCCGATGCCCGCCGCCGACATCGCGCGGGCGCTGGCGGCCTTCCCCCAGCTGGCCGAGGTCGCCCAGCCCTTCCTGCGGCAATGGGCGGCGGGCGAGACGGTGCTGAGGTTCCCGAACCTCACCGCGACCATCGTTCTTGGCGACGCGCGCGAGACGCTTCCGCTCTGGGCCGGCCAGGCGGATGCGTGGTTCCTGGATGGGTTCTCGCCCGCGAAGAACCCGGAACTGTGGTCGGCCGAGCTGATGGCAGACGTCGCCCGCCACACCGCGCCGGGCGGAACTTTCGCGACCTACACCGCGGCGGGTCACGTCCGACTCGCTTTGACCGAGGCGGGGTTCGAGGTCGCGCGCCGCCCCGGCTTCGGCCGCAAGCGCCACATGTCGGTGGGCGTGCTTCAGCCCTCGGCCACGGCCTCCAAGATGTCGCCCGGCTGACAGTCCAGCGCAGCGCAGATCGCGGCCAGCGTCTCGAAGCGGATGCCCTTCACCTTGCCGGATTTCAGCAGCGAGAGGTTCTGTTCGGTGATCCCGATCCGCTCGGCCAGCTCGCGCGAGCGCATCTTGCGCCGGGCTAGCATCACGTCCAGCCGCACGACGATCTGCACGGCGGGCATCAGACGAACCCCTCGTTCTCGGCCTTGACGCGCGCGGCCTCGACCATTGCCCAGCCGATCACCGTCAGAAGGCCCGCCGCGATCAGGAAGCCCAGCGTCCCGTCATCCAGCGCGATGGACAGAACCCGCCGCGGTGCGTGCCAGCTGAGGATCAGCCGCTCCAGCGTGGGGACAAGGACCGAGAACAGGGCGGCCAGCGACAGGTTGCGCCCGATGCCAAGGATGGCCTCGGCATTCTCTGCGCTCAACACCTCGCCAGCGCGGTAGTTTGCGAACAGGCGGACCATGCGGCGCAGGGCGGCGACCAGGGGCAGGACGGCGACCAGCGACACCCCTGCCACCAGCCCCGCCTGTGCCGGTGAGACGGGCGTCCCCGCCGGAAGCTCCGGCACCAGGGACAGAAGCGATGCAGGCTCGGTCACACCGCGGCCTGCGTAGACCAGAACGATCAACGGCAGGACAACGGACAGGGCCAGCGCGCCCCAGTAAAGCTGGGCCGACAGTCTTTGCAGTCGGGACAGGTCAGACATGGCTTACCTTTCTGGCGTGTATTATTTACCGTATTACGGTAAAAATTCACTGTCAAAAGGAGAATCGCCATGAATTCAGCGCAGGTGCTGGCGGCCTGTCTTGTCCTTGCGGGATGTTCGGCCATCGTCCCCTCGACCGCCGCGCGGCTGGCGGCGTTCGACCCGTTGACCGCCGACCCCTCGGCGCTGGACGTGGTGGTGGTCCTCCCGCCCGGCCTGTCCCTGACGCCCGGCAGCGCGACGCTGGACCTGACCGCCCGTCGGGGGCCAGAGGCTCGCACCGGCAGCTTCCGATTGGCCGACCAGCCGCTGACGGAAGCCGTGGCCCTGCCCCAAGGCGCCACCGCGCGGCAATTCGCGCTGGCCCCGGCGGATGCCGAGCGGATGCGCGCCCTGCAGGACCAGATCGCCCAGTGGGACCGGCAGGGGGCGGCGGCGGCCACGTTCGGCATGGGGCTTGGCGGCTGCGCCATCGGAGACGGTCCCTCGCCCGACGCGCGCGGTTCGGTCCTGATCCGTGTGGCAGAGGACGGCCCGCTGCTGCCGCTGGTTGCAGAGGGAAGGCTCTCGGACCTGCTCGGTCCCGATGTCCTTGCCGCGATCAAGCCTTGCCAAGGCGCGGAATAAGGCGTACCCGCCCGCCTTCGGTTGAGATTGGCCCCACCCGGTGCTAGTCTTGACCCATCGGCCCGGCGCGGGGGCCATCCCGTCCGCGCTTCCTCTGGAGGACCTGGTCCTGTCGCATTCTGATCCCGCCACCGGCCTTCCGGTCGGTCCGCGCCCGAAAATCGCCGAAGCCGCTGCGCCCGAGCATCGCTCTGAAGACGTCCTGGCGCTGGTCCTGAAGTCGGTCGACGACGACAAGGCCGAGGATATCGTCCAGATCGACTTGCGCGGACGGTCGGACGTGGCCGATTACATGGTCATCTGCTCGGGCCGGTCGTCGCGTCAGGTTGCGGCGATCTCGGAAAAACTGGCCGACCGTCTGAAGCAGGAGATGCGGATCTCGGTCCGGATGGAAGGCAAGGAAACCGGTGACTGGGTGCTGATCGACGCGGGCGACGTGATCGTCCACGTCTTCCGCCCCGAAGTGCGCGAGTTCTACCAGCTGGAAAAGATGTGGCTACCGGCGGGCTCGACCCGCTCTGCCCAGGGCTGATGCGCCTGCACCTCTGCGCCGTGGGCCGGCTGCGGGCCGGGCCAGAGCGCGACCTGGTGGACGATTACCTGCAGCGGCTGGACCGGACAGGGCGGCCCCTTGGCCTTGGCCCCACCCAGGAGCACGAGGTCGAGGACAAGAAGGGCGGCGGGATGGCAGCCGAGGGCGCGCTTCTGTCGCGTGTCATTCCCGACGGCGCGGCGCTGTGCGTGCTGGATGAACGGGGCAAGACGCTCTCCAGCCCCGAATTCGCGCAGGTCCTGGCGCAGTGGCGCGATAGCGGGCGGCAGGACGCGGCCTTTGTCATCGGCGGTGCGGACGGGATCGATCCCGCGCTGCGCGCGCGGGCCGATCTGGCGATCAGCTTCGGACGGATGGTCTGGCCGCACATGCTGGTGCGGGTCATGTTGGCCGAACAGCTGTATCGCGCGGCGACGATCCTGGCCGGATCGCCCTACCACCGGGTCTAGAGCAGCGCCCGTTCCGCCGCCGCGCCCAGGCGAAGAAGCCGGACCTCCTGCCCTGCCCCGGCCATCAGGCTGATGCCGCAGGACGGCTGCGAGGTGGGCAGGGTCAGCGCGCAGACGCCCAGCATGTTGCCGATGCGCGTATTGCGCAGCGCCAGGAGGTTCTCGGTCACGTAATAGGCGTCGTCGGTCATCAGCCGGTTGGCGTCGGGCGGCAGGATGGGCGAGCTTGGCACCAGCACCGCGTCATAGGCTGCGGCGCGGTCGGCCCAGGTCCGCTGCACGACCATCAACCGACGCCAGCCCGCGACGTAATCCACCGCCGACACATTCGCGCCGGTACGGAAGCGTTCCAGGATGCGCGGAAACATCTTCTGCGGCGCGGATTCGATGAGCTCGCGCCAGATCCCGTAGGCTTCGGCGGTGACGAGCAGACCGGCAAGGCTGAGCGCTTCGGTCACTTCGGGCGCGGTGATGCGGGTGATCTGCGCCCCGGCGCGGCCAAGCCGACCGACGGCGTCCTCGAAGCCCTGGGCGGGACGGTCGCGGATGTCGTCCAGGGCGACCGTCTCCAGCACAGCGAGGCGCATGCCGGAAAGATCGGCGCCGCCAAGATCGACGACGGGATCGCCGCTCAGCGCCGCCAGCAGCTCGGCGCAGTCCTCGACCGAATGGGCCAGCGGGCCGATGGTGTCGAAGCGTTCGCAAAGCGGCACGGTCCCCGCCAGCGGCAGGCTGCCCACGGTGGTCTTCAGGCCCACCAGGTCGTTCCAAGCGGCGGGAATGCGCACCGAGCCTCCGGTGTCCGACCCGATGGCCGCCGGCGCCAGCCCGAAGGCCACCGAGGCCGCCGCGCCGGACGAGGACCCGCCCGGCACCGCCTTGTCGTCGTTCAAGTTCGGCGGCGTGGCCGTCACGGGGTTCAGCCCCAGGCCCGAGAAGGCCAGTTCGGACATGTGGGTCTTGCCCAGACAGACCAGACCCTGCAACGTCGCCGTCTCAAGCACGGCGGCGTCGCGGTCGGGCGTGCGGCCCTTGAGTAGCGCCGACCCCGCCTCGGTCGCCACGCCTGCCGTGTCGAACAGGTCCTTCCAGCTGACCGGCACCCCGTCCAAGAGGCCCTTGCGCATTCCCGCCTTGGCGCGGGCGGCGGCGGCCATCGCCTCGGCCCTGGCGCGGGCCGGGGTGCCTCGGGCGTAGATGCGCGGGGACAGGGGGTTGGTCTCGATCCGGTCCAGGAAGAATTCGGTCAGCTCGACCGGGTTGATCCGGCCCTTCCCGATCTCGCGGCCCAGCTCTGCCGCGGTCATGTTCGCCCAGGTTCCGCTCATCCCCGCCCCCCGATTTTCCGCGACCGTAGCGGCTTGGAGACGCATGGACAATCCGTTCCAACGGGATCAAGAAAGACATATGACCTGGGACACCGACATCCTCATCGCGGGCGGAGGGCTGAACGGCCCGGCCCTGGCGCTTGCGCTGGCGCAGGGCGGCTTCCGCGTCACCGTGATCGACGCCCGTCCCGCGCCGGACCGGGCCGAGGCCGGGTTCGACGGACGCGCCTATGCGCTGGCCATCGCCTCGGTGCGGCTTCTGAAGGCGATCGGGGTCTGGGAGACGGTGGCCGATAAGGCCCAGCCGATCCTCGAGATCAAGGCCAGCGACGGACGCTCGGGCGAAGGGGCCGCTCCGTTCTTCCTGCATTTCGACGCCGCCGAGATCGAGGAAGGCCCAATGGGCCACATGCTGGAGGACCGCCATCTCTACGCGGCCTTCCTGCAGGCGATGGAAAAGACGCCCGGCATCACGCTGCTTTCCGGCGAGATCGTGGTTGCGCAGGAGGTGACGCCCGAGGGGGTGACGGTGACGCTTGCCTCGGGGCGGAAGCTGACCGCGGGGCTGCTGGTCGGGTGCGACGGGCGCGGGTCCGGCGTGGCGGCGCGGGCGGGGATCCGGCGGGTCGGCTGGGGCTACGGCCAGACTGCATTGGTCACGGCGATCCGGCACGAACAGGATCACCACGGCATTGCGCAGCAGTTCTTCATGCCATCGGGTCCGCTGGCGATCCTGCCGCTGAAGGGCGGCCACCACTCCAGCATCGTCTGGAGCGAGACCGACGCCAATGCCGCCGCCATCCAGGCCCTGCCCGATGCCGAATACCTCGAGGCGCTGCGCCCCCGTTTCGGCGACTTCCTGGGCCGGATCGAACTGGCCGGCGCGCGCTTCACCTATCCGCTGTCGCTGTCGCTGGCCGAACGCTTCGTGGCACCGCGCGTTGCGCTGGTGGGAGACGCGGCGCATGGGGTGCATCCCATCGCAGGCCAGGGCCTGAACCTTGGCCTGCGCGATGTGGCCGCGCTGGCCGAAGTCCTGATCCTCGCCCGCCGCCGGGGGGAAGAGCCGGGCAGCCCCACGGCACAGGAGGACTACCAGCTCTGGCGCCGGTTCGACTCTACGGCGCTGGCTTTGGGCATGGACACGGTGAACCGGGTGTTTTCCACCGACAACCCGATCCTGCGCCTCGGCCGCGATCTGGGCATGGGTCTGGTGAACGCGGTCCCCGGCCTGCGCCGCGGCTTCATGCGGCAGGCGGCAGGCCTGACGGGAGAGCTGCCGAAGCTTCTGACGGGGCGGCAGATCTGATCTCGGCCGGACCGTCGCCGCCCTCATCCCCGCGCTCCGCCATACGCGCAGCCTTCCGCGCCTCGCGCAGGTCGAGAAGGTGGAACAGGAACGGGTTCGCCAGGATCGAGATCATCGCCCCTGCCACCACCAGATCGCGCGCCTCGGTCGGGACGATGTCCAGCGTCACGCCCATAGTGATAAGAATGAACGAGAATTCCCCGATCTGCGCCAAACTTGCCGCGATAGTAAGGGCCTTGTCGTGCCTGTGGCCGAAGCCGCGCACGATGTAGTAGGCGGCCACCGACTTGACGAAGAGGATGATCAGCACCGTCCCGACCAATGCCAGCGGAGCGGTCAGGATCACCGACGGGTTGAACAGCATCCCGACCGACACGAAGAACAGCACGGCGAAGGCATCGCGCAGGGGCAAGGTCTCGCGCATGGCCTGCTGCGACAGGGTGGACGACGACATGACCATGCCGGCGAAGAACGCCCCCAGCGCGAAGGAGACGCCGAAGAAATAGGTCGCGCCATAGGCGACCCCCAGCGCGATCGCCAGGACCGATAACCGGAACAGCTCGCGCGAGCGGGTTTGCGAGACGAAGTGCAGCACCCAGGGGACGACGCGCTGACCGACGATCAGCATCAGCGCCACGAAGGCTGCGGCCTTGGCCAGCGTGATCATCACGGTCGCCGCGATGGGACCGACACCGATGTTGCTGGTCACTTCGGCCACGGCCTCGGCCTCTTCGGCCACCGGCATCGAGGTGCCCCCCAGAAGGCCCGCAAGCGGCGGGATCAGGACCAGCGACAGGACCATGACCAGGTCCTCGACGATCAGCCAGCCCACGGCCACCTTGCCCTTGTCGGTGGTGACAAGATCCCGATCCTGCAAGGCGCGGAGCAGGACCACGGTCGAGGCGACGGACAGCGCCAGTCCGAAGATCAGCCCTGCCCCCAGGCTCCACCCCAGGCCCCAGGCCATCGCGGTGCCAAAGGCGGTGGCCACGGCGATCTGCCCGATGGCCCCCGGGACGGCGATGGACTTCACCTCCATCAGGTCGCGGGGCGAGAAGTGCAGGCCGACGCCGAACATCAGCAGAATCACCCCAAGCTCGGCCAGTTCGGTCGCCAAGCTCATGTCCGCCACGTAACCCGGCGTGAAGGGGCCGATCACCACGCCTGCCAAAAGGTATCCGGCGATCAGCGGCAGCTTGAGGCGCTGCGCCAGAAGGCCGAACACGAAGGCGAGGCCGAAACCGGCCACGAGGGTGGTGATCAGGGGCGTGTCGTGGGGCAATGCTTCAAGGTCCTTTCCGGTGCACCGTCCGGCAAAGCCGGGCGTGACCACATGCGTTTCAAGAGAATGTGTCAGGAGACAATGGGATAGTAGGGACTGATTCGGGGTTTGCAACCGGCTGGGGCGCGTCCGGCGATAACAATTCCACCATTTGCCGAAACAGTTTGAAATGATAGGCCTTGGCGATGCTTCCGACCCTTCCCAACCCCCGTGCGCGGCGCCTGTTTCTTCAGCGCCACGCGCTGTCCGAAGCGCCGGTGGGGCCTGCCTCGGGGCAGGCTCTGCTTGATCTGATCGACCGCATCGGCTTCGTTCAGGTGGACAGCATCAACACCGTCGCGCGGGCGCATGAGATGATCCTCTGGTCCCGGCGGCAGACCTTTCGCCCGCCCGCGCTGAAGCGGCTTGTGGAACGCGACCGCAGCCTGTGGGAACACTGGACGCATGACGCCTCAATCCTGCCGGTGCGGCTGCACGGGGTCTGGCAGCACCGTTTCCAGCGCGACGAGATGCGCCTTCAGGCAAACTGGAAACGGTGGTTCCGCGAAGGCTACGAGACGCAATTCGACAGTATCCTGGACCGGATAGCCAGGGAGGGTCCGGTCGGAACCGCCGACGTGGGCGAAGGCGAGCCGCGCAGCCGGGGCGGCTGGTGGGACTGGCATCCGTCGAAGACCGCGCTGGAATGGCTGTGGCGGACCGGCAAGCTGGCGATCACCCGGCGCGACGGTTTCGCCAAGATCTACGACCTGACCGAACGGGTGATCCCCGAGGCGCACCGCGTTCCGCTACCCGCCGATCAGGTCTGCGACTGGGCCTGCCGCAGCGCCCTCGGCCATCTGGGCTTTGGCACTTCGGGCGAGATCGCGGCCTACTGGAACGCGATCAGCCCCGAGGCGGCGAAGCTTTGGTGTCGGGACGCCCTGGCGCGCGGCGAGATCATCGAGGCCGAGGTCGAGGGCGCACAAGGGCAGCGCCGCAAGGTGTTCATATCCCCCGAAATTCTGGACGAAGAGCCGTCCGAACCCACCCCCCGCCTGCGCATCCTGTCGCCCTTCGACCCGGCCCTGCGCGACCGGAACCGGGCCGAGTTCCTGTTCGGCTTCTACTACCGCATCGAGGTCTTCGTGCCCGAACCCAAGCGCATCTGGGGATACTACGTGTTCCCGGTGCTGGAGGGCGACAGGCTGGTGGGACGGATCGACGTGAAGGCCTTCCGCGATGCCGGCGCGCTACGGGTCAGGGCGTTCTGGCCAGAGGTCGGGGTGAAGTTGACCAAGGCCCGCCTCGGGAAACTGGAGGCCGAACTCGACCGCCTGGCGCGGTTCGCGAGCTGCGAGAGGGTGGAATTCGCGGACGGGTGGGAACGCGAGACCCTGGCGCGGCCAAGCGCCTGAGACTGCAACGGTAATCTGGCCGGTCCCGGCGGTCTGGCGGGCCCGGCCTGCCCGGGGGTCGCCCTATTCGACCGTCCACCCGTCGATCACGCTGACCGCCTCTTCCGCTGTCTCGACCATCGCGAATAGGCTCAGGTCCTCGGGGCTGATGACCCCGGCTTCGGCCAGGTGGTTCCAGTTCACCACCGTTTCCCACCAGTCGCGACCGAACAGGAGGAAGGGGATCCGCTTCATCCGGCCGGTCTGGATCAGGGTCAGGCTTTCGAACAGTTCGTCCATCGTGCCGAAGCCGCCGGGGAAGACGCAGACCGCCTTGGCCCGCATCAGGAAGTGCATCTTGCGGATGGCGAAATAGTGGAAGTTGAACGACAGGTCCGGCGTCACATAGGCGTTCGGCGCCTGCTCGTGCGGCAGGACGATGTTCAACCCGATGGACTGCCCCCCGGCCTCGTCCGCACCGCGGTTGCCGGCCTCCATCACGCCGGGACCACCGCCGGTGCAGATGACGTTCTCGCGGCCATAGCTGGTCAGACTGCGTTCGGTCATCAGCCGCGCGAAGCGGCGGGCCTCGTCATAGTAATGCGACAGGTCGGCGAGCGTCTGGGTGCGGGCGGTGTCGCGATGTTCGGGCGCAGGGATTCGCGCGCCGCCGAACATCACGATGGTCGTTTCGATCCCGCGTTCGTCCATGATGAGCTGCGGTTTCAGAAGCTCCAGTTGCAGGCGGACGGGCCGCAGTTCGTCCCGCAACAGGAAATCACGGTCTGCAAAGGCCAGCCGGTAGGCCGGAGCGCGGGTCTGCGGCGTGTCGGGAATGCGCTTTGCGGCCGCGATGTCCTCGACGCTGTCGCGGAACGGATGGCTGCGGGGTTCGTCTTTCATGTGTCGCGCCTGGCAATTGCGTGGGTCTTGGCCAAGCCTTATAGGGTCGGGGCCGCACTGACCAACCGAAAAGGGTAAACCCATGTCCAACGCCGCCCTCGAAGCCGCCATCGAATCCGCCTGGGAGGCACGCGACGGGATCACGCCGGCCACCAAGGGCGAGGTCCGCGACGCCATCGAGGCCACCCTGTCGGCGCTGGATTCCGGCAGCCTGCGGGTGGCGGAAAAGCGCGGCAACGACTGGCATGTGAACCAGTGGGCGAAGAAGGCGGTGCTGCTGTCCTTCCGCCTGACCGAAATGTACGAGATTTCCGGCTCGAACGGCGGGTCGAACTGGTGGGACAAGGTCCCGTCCAAGTGGCAGGGCTGGACCGCCGAGGACTGGCGCAAGGCCGGGTTCCGCGCAGTTCCAGGGTCCATCGTGCGCCGGTCGGCCTATATCGCCAAGGGCGTGGTGCTGATGCCGTCCTTCGTCAACCTGGGCGCCTTCGTCGATGAAGGCTCGATGGTGGACGGCTGGGCCACCGTCGGCTCCTGCGCGCAGATCGGCAAGAACGTCCACCTTTCGGGCGGCGTCGGCATCGGCGGCGTGCTGGAGCCGATGCAGGCGGGGCCGACTATCATCGAGGACAACTGCTTCATCGGCGCCCGGTCCGAGGTGGTGGAAGGCTGCATCATTCGCGAAGGCTCGGTCCTGGGGATGGGCGTGTTCATCGGGAAGTCGACCAAGATCGTCGACCGGGAAACCGGCGAGGTGATGTATGGCGAGGTTCCGGCCGGGTCGGTCGTCGTGGCCGGCTCGATGCCGTCGAAGGGCGGGATCAACCTGTATTGCGCGGTGATCGTGAAGAAGGTCGACGCACAGACCCGCGCAAAGACCTCGATCAACGAACTGCTGCGGGATTGAGGATGCGGCTGGTCCTCGAAAGCTACGCCAAGCGGATGATGCTGATGCGGGTGCCGGACGGGCTGGCGGTGATCGAGGATGGCTTTGTCAGCCTGCTGAGGAGCTGCGAATGACCGAAGAGACCAAGGACTCCGACAAGCCCAAGCGCCCCCAGCAGGTCTTTTCGCTGATCGTCGAGGTCGGCCGGAAAGAGGGCGACGGGCTGCCGCCAAAGGCCACCGGCGCGGCCCTTCTGTGCTACGCCTCGGGCGTGGACGAGGCCGAGGCGGTGCGCGAGACGGTGGCGATCCTGAAGGAGGCCGACCTGGCCCCGCTGGAAGTGCAGGGGCTTGGCACGCTGGAGGAGCGGAAGAAGGGCGGCGAAGAGATCGATCAGGAGGAGCAGTTCCTGATGGAACGCGCGCTGCGCGAGAACTCGGTCATCGTGGCCGAGATCACGCCCTTCTTCGACTGACGCGCCGTCCCTTGGGGCGCAACCATGCCTTCCGGTTGCACGCGGGGGCCTGAGCGGTTAGGGATCGGACGCGCCCTGAACTGGACATTCCCAATGCCTCTCGAGCCTGTCGATCCGGTGGAACTGACCGCCAAGCTGATCCGCTGCCCCTCGGTCACGCCGGCCGAAGGCGGGGCGATCGCACTGTTGCATGACCTGCTGGCGAAGGCGGGCTTCACCTGCACGCGCGTCGACCGGAACGGGATCGCCAACCTCTACGCCCGCTGGGGCAAACAGGGCGCGAACCGGGCCTTCGGGTTCAACGGCCACACCGACGTGGTTCCGGTGGGCGATGCGGCGGCCTGGCGGTTCGACCCGTTCGGGGCCGAGATCCGCGACGGATACATGTACGGCCGCGGGGCCTGCGACATGAAGTCGGGCGTGGCGGCCTTTGTTGCGGCGGCGGTGGATTTCGTCCGGGACACGCCCCCCGACGGCGCGGTCATCATCACGATCACCGGCGACGAAGAGGGCGAGTCCAAGGACGGCACCATCGCGATCCTGGACTGGATGGCCTTCAATGGCGAGCGGATGACGCATTGCCTGGTGGGCGAACCCACCTGCCCGCACGAGATGGGCGAGATGATGAAGATCGGCCGCCGGGGCTCGCTTACCTGCGACATCACGGTCGAGGGCGTGCAGGGCCACAGCGCCTATCCGCACCGGGCGAAGAACCCGCTTTCGGCGATGGTCAAGCTGCTGGGGCGGCTTGAAGCCGAGCCGCTGGACCGCGGCACACCGCATTTCGACCCTTCCACCCTGGCGATCACCACGATCGACTGCGGCAACCCGGCGGGCAACGTGATCCCGGCGCGGGCCACGGCGCGGATCAACATCCGCTTCAACGACACCCATTCCGGCGACACGCTGTCGTCCTGGCTGCGCTCCGAGGCGGCGGCGGTGGCCGAGGCGACGGGGACCGAGATCGCGCTGAAGATCTCCGTCTCGGGCGAGGCATTCCTGACCCCGCCGGGCGAGCTGTCGGCGCTGGTTGCCAGGGCGGTCGAGGCCGAGACGGGACGGAAGCCGGTTGCTTCGACCAGCGGCGGGACCTCGGACGCGCGCTTCGTGCGCGAGCATTGCCCGGTGGTGGAATTCGGCCTGGTCGGCAAGACGATGCACCAGGTCGACGAACGTGTGGCGGTGGACCAGATCGACCAGCTGAAGGCGATCTATGGCCGCATCCTGCGGGATTACTTCGCGTGACGCGGACGGACGGCCTTGCCATCGTCGTGACGCGCGACATCGGCACCTGTCAGCGCCTGCGCCGGATCGTCTTCATCGAGGAACAGGGCGTCAGCGAGGCGGATGAGGTCGACGGTCTGGACGATGCGGCGATCCATCTGCTGGCAATGCGCGATGACGTGCCCGTCGGCACCGCGCGGCTTTTGCTCAAGGGATCGACGGGCAAGATCGGGCGGGTCTGCGTGCTGCCCGAGGCGCGCGGGCTTGGCCTTGGCGCGCGGCTGATCGAGGCTGCCCTGGACGAACTGCGGCGGCAGCCGGGGATCAGCGGGGCCTACCTGGGGTCGCAATCCCACGCGACGGGCTTCTACGAGAAGCTCGGCTTCGTCGTGGAAGGCGAGGAGTTCATGGACGCCGGCATTCCGCACCGCCACATGCGCCGCGCCCTCTGACCGGCGGCTTTCAAGCAGAGCGCTGACGCGCAAGTCCCTTGTCTCGCGCCTCTGCGTGAGGGACGCAAAGGCGCTCGGCGGAAGATGAGTATTTGGGAAAAGAGCAAGTGCGGCTCGGGTAGTCTTGGACGGCCCGGCATGTTACGTCTTTGACCATGAAACCTTTGCCCTCCAAGGATGAAATCCGTCAGTGGATTTCCGAAAACCCCGGCCTCTCGGCCAAGCGCGACATTGCCAAGGCCTTCGGGATCAAGGGTGACGCGCGGATCGAGCTGAAGCGCCTGCTGCGCGAGTTGGAGGATGAGGGGGTGGTCGAGAAGTCCTCCCGCCGCTTCCGCGAGCCGGGGGTGCTGCCGCCCGTGGCCGTGTTGCAGGTGCTGCCGCCGGATTCCAACGGCGACCTCTACGCCAAGCCGCTGGAGGAAGGCGTGGACGACAGTCCGCGCATCCTGGTGATCCCGAAGAAGGGCGATCCGGCCCTGGGTGCAGGCGACCGTATCCTGGCCCGCCTGGCAAAGGTGGACCTGGACGACTACGCCTACGAGGCGCGGCTGATCCGGCGGCTCGGGTCCAATCCCCGCAAGGTGCTGGGCGTGTTCCGGCTGGGGTCGCAGGGCGGACGGATCGTGCCGATCGAGAAGGGCGACGACAAGGAATGGCGCGTCTCCTCCGACATGACGATGGGTGCCAGGGATGGCGAACTGGTCGAGGCCGAGGCGGTCGGCGGCCGGCGGCTGGGGCTTCCGGCGGCGCAGGTCGTGGCGCGGCTGGGTGATCCGGCCGGTCCCAGGGCGGCAAGCCTGATCGCCATCCACCAGCACGGCATCCCCGACACCTTCCCCGACGCGGTGATCGCCGAGGCCGACCGGGCCGAACCCGTGGGCATGGCGGGCCGCGAGGACCTGCGCGACCTGCCGCTTCTGACCATCGACCCGGTGGATGCGCGCGACCGGGACGATGCGGTCTATGCCGAGGCGGATCGGGATCTGGGCAATATCGGCGGTTTCGTGATCTGGGTCGCCATCGCCGACGTGGCGCATTACGTGACCCCGGGGTCGGCCCTTGACCGCGAGGCGCGGAAGCGGGGCAACTCGACCTATTTTCCCGACCGCGTGGTGCCGATGCTGCCGGACATCCTGTCGGGGGATCTCTGTTCATTGCACGAAGGCGTGGATCGGGCGTGTCTCGCCGTGCGCATGGTGATCGACGCGCAGGGACACAAGCGGGGACACCGTTTCGTGCGCGGGATGATGCGGTCCAAGGGATCGCTGCATTACGCGCAGGTGCAGGCGGCGGTGGACGGCGCCCCGGACGACAAGACCGCCCCGCTGGTCGAGCCGGTGCTGAAGCCGCTCTACGCCGCCTATGCCGCGCTGAAGCGCGCGAGAGAGATGCGCCAGCCCCTGGACCTGGAGCTGCCCGAGCGGAAGATCGAGCTGAACGACGAAGGCAAGGTCGTCTCGGTGGCCTTCAAGGAGCGGCTGGAGGCGCACAAGCTGATCGAGGAGTTCATGATCCTCGCCAACGTCGCGGCCGCGGAAGAGCTGATCCGCCTGAAGCGGCCATTGCTCTTCCGGGTGCATGAGGAGCCCTCGCCCCTGAAGCTGGAGGGCCTGCGCGAGGTGGCCGAGGGCGCGGGGATGACCCTTGCCAAGGGCCAGGTCTTGCAGACGAAGCACCTCAACCGGCTGCTCGCCCAGGCGCAGGGGACCGAGTTCGACGAGCTGATCAACCTGTCGACCCTGCGGTCGATGACGCAGGCCTATTACCACCCCGAGAACTTCGGGCATTTCGGCCTGGCGCTACAGAATTACGCCCATTTCACCAGCCCGATCCGGCGCTATTCCGACCTGATCGTCCACCGTGCGCTGATCTCGGCGCATGGCTGGGGCAAGGACGGGCTGTCGAAGTGGGACGAGGAGAACCTGGAGGAGACGGGCAAGCTCATCTCCGAGGCCGAGCGACGCAGCATGGCGGCCGAGCGGGATACGACGGACCGCTACCTTGCGGCCTATCTCGCCGACCGGGTGGGGGCAGAGTTCGCGGGGCGGATCTCCGGGGTGCAGCGGTTCGGGGTCTTTGTCCGGCTGGACGAGACCGGGGCCGACGGGCTGATCCCGGTGCGGGCGCTGGGACGGGAGTATTTCAATTACGACGAGGGCAGCCAAACCCTCATGGGCGCGGAAACCGGGCTGACGCTGGGGATCGGCCAGCGGGTCATGGTGCGCCTGGCCGAGGCCGTCCCGGTGACGGGCGGGCTGATCCTGGACCTGCTGTCGGTCGAGGGGGCGACCTTGCGGCCTCCGCGCCGGAAGGGCGGGAAGTACAGCCCCCGGCGGCCGGCGCAGGCCGCGGCGAAGCGGCGGCTGGTGCGCAAGCGGCGATGATCGGCTGCCGGAGACTTTTCGAAAAGCCTTGCCAGATCCTTGGTAGGACCCTGGTGGTATTCGGGATTGGCGTCCTGCCCGGAGCGGCAGCGGCGCAGACGATCCTGCCCGATCCGGTGGCGGGGGTGGAGGACGTGATGGGCTCGCAACAGGGGTTAGACGCATGGGTGCACGGTTTTCGGCCCCGCGCGCTGGAGGCCGGGGTTTCGGCGGCGACCTTCGATGCGGCGATGCGGGGGGTCGAGTTCAACCAGAAGGTCGTGGACCGCGACCGGAACCAGAACGAATTCACCAAGACGATCTGGGATTACCTGGACACCGCAGTCTCCGAGGACCGGGTGGCGCTGGGTTTGAAGGCCATCGAGCGGAATCGCGCGCTCTTGGACCGGATCGAGGCGGAGTATGGGGTCGAGAAAGAGGTCGTGGCCGCAGTCTGGGGGCTTGAAAGCGCCTATGGCACCTATCGGGGCGATCTTCCGGTGCTGGGGTCGCTTGCGACGCTGGCCTACGAGGGACGGCGGGGGCCGTTCTTCGAGGCCGAGCTGATCGCGGCGCTGAAGATCCTGCAGGGCGGCCATGTGGAGCGGTTTGCGGGGTCCTGGGCGGGGGCGAGCGGTCATACGCAGTTCATGCCGTCGTCGTGGGACAGGTTCGCGGTCGATTTCGACGGGGACGGCAAGAAGAACCTGTGGAGCGACGACCCGGCGGATGCGCTGGCCTCGACGGCCAACTACCTGCGGTTCTGGGGGTGGAAGAAGGGGATGCCTTGGGGGGTGGAGGTGCGC
>JAIXZY010000032.1 GCA_027489355.1 Paracoccaceae bacterium
ACATCAAGATCGTCGGCGAAGCGAACTCGGACGGCTGGAAGCCCGAGAACGCCCAGAAGAACATGGAACAGATCCTGACTGCCAACAACAACGCCGTTGACGCCGTTCTGTCGCAGAACGACGGCATGGCCGGTGGTGCTGCTGCGGCTCTCGCGGCTCAGGGCCTGAACATTCCGCTGGGTGGCCAGGACGGCGACCTTGCCGCGATCAACCGCGTTGCGCGCGGCACTCAGACCGTTTCGGTCTGGAAAGACGCGCGTCAGCTGGGCAAGGCCGCGGGCGAGATCGCCTCGGCCCTGGCCGACGGGGCGGCTCTCGACGCGGTTCCGGGCGCGACCAAGTTCTCGGGCGGCGAAAAGGGCGTTGAGATGAACGCCATCCTCCTGACCCCGACGCCGATCACCAAGGACACCCTGAACCTGGCGATCGAAGCGGGCCACATCACCAAGGAACAGGCTTGCGAGGGCGCTCTGCCCGACGTCGCTGCCTGCCAGTGATCTGACCATCCGGCGCCGTCCTTCGGGGCGGCGCCGACTTTTCTCCTGGCTGGACCTTCGCGCCCCTAGGCGCCTGACTGCGCGCATCGACGCGCCCGTATCCGGCACAGCCCCATCCCTCTCAGGCTGGACGAGGACATGACCGCAACACCCCAATCCCCGACGATCCACGCGCCGAACGAGGGCGGGTTCACCCGCTTTCTCCGCGCAACCGAGATCGACCCCCGCCTGCTGGGCATGGTCGGCGCCCTGCTGCTGATCTGGCTCGCGTTCGAGGCCTATTCGACCTTCGTCCTTGGCCGGCCCTCGTTGCTTCTGGGCGCATCTCAGGCGGAAGCGAACGGCTTCCTGACACCGCGCAACCTGTGGAACCTGTCCGTCCAGACCGCCTATATCGGCATCATGGCGACGGGGATGGTGCTGGTCATCATCACGCGCAACATCGACCTGTCCGTGGGTTCGATCATGGGCATGGTCGGCATGTACATGGGCCTTCTGCAGGTGGAATACCTGACGCCTGCACTGGGCCTCGGACATCCGTCGATCTGGATCATCACCGTTATCTTCGGCATCGCGATGGGCGCGCTGATCGGGGCTTTCCAGGGCGTGCTGATCGCCTTCCTGGGCATCCCGTCCTTCATCGTCACTCTGGGCGGCCTGCTGGTCTGGCGCGGCGCGGCCTTCCTGGTCGCGGGCGGCAAGACGATTGCTCCGCTTGATGACACCTTCGCCCTGATCGGCGGCGGGTCGTTCGGCGCGCTTGGCAAGACCGGAAGCTGGATCTTCGCCATCATCGCCTGCGTCTTCGTCGTCTGGGCCTTCCTCAGCGGCCGCAAGGCGCGCAAGACCCACGGCTTCGCCCTGCGCCCGGTCTGGGCCGAGACCTTTGTGATCGGCCTTGTCTGCGCGGTGATCCTGGGGGCGACCACCATCGTCAACTCCTACATCTGGCCGACGGGCAACATCCAGAAATACTACCAGGCCCTGGGCCAGGAAATTCCCGCCTGTGCCGAGCGGGGCGGCGACATCTACAGTGACGTTTGCGCCAGCTTCGGTCACGGCTTCGCCTACCCCGTGCTGATCATGATCTTCGTCGCCATCGGCATGACGATCCTGATGACCCGCACCCGCTTTGGCCGCTATGTCTTCGCCATTGGCGGCAACCCCGAGGCTGCCAAGCTTTCCGGCATCAATACCCGGGCGATGACGGTCAAGATCTTCGCGCTCATGGGGGCGCTGGCCGGGATCGCCGCCGTCATTGGCGCGGCCCGCCAGAACAGCGCCACCAATGCGATGGGCAACCTGGACGAGCTTTACGTCATCGCGGCAGCAGTCGTCGGCGGCACCTCGCTCGCTGGGGGCGTGGGCACGATCTACGGCGCGATCATCGGGGCGCTGATCCTGACCAGCCTTCAGACCGGCATGGTGCTGATCGGCTTCGGCGACGGGTCCTACCAGCGCATCGTGATCGGCATCGCACTGGTGTTGGCCGTCTGGCTCGACATCGTTTACCGCAAACGCATCAAGTAAGGGGCTGACATCATGGTAGACAGAACCGGAACCCCGCTTGTCGAACTGCGCGACATCTCGATTTCCTTCGGGGGGATCAAGGCCGTGGACCATGTCACGGTCGACCTTTACCCGGGCGAGGTCGTGGGCCTTCTGGGCCACAACGGCGCGGGCAAGTCGACGCTGATCAAGTGCCTGTCGGGGGCCTACAAGAAGGACAGTGGGCAGATCCTGATCAACGGGCAGGAGGTCGAGATCAACGATCCCCGCGATGCCCGCGCCCAGAACATCGAGACGATCTACCAGACGCTTGCGCTGGCGGACAACCTGGATGCGGCGTCGAACCTGTTCCTGGGGCGCGAGCTGGTGAACAGCTTCGGCTTCGTGGACGAGTCGAAAATGGAGGCCGAGACGCGGAAGATCATGGGTCGGCTCAACCCCAACTTCCGCAAGTTCAACGTGCCGGTGAACATGCTCTCGGGCGGCCAGCGCCAGTCGGTCGCCATCGCCCGGGCGGTCTACTTCAACGCCAAGATCCTGATCATGGACGAACCGACCGCTGCGCTTGGCCCGCACGAAACCCAGATGGTGGCCGAGCTGATCCAGGAGCTGAAGGCTCAAGGGTTGGGTATCTTCCTGATCGAGCATGACATCCACAACGTCATGAAGCTTTGCGACCGGGCATCCGTGATGAAGAACGGCCAGCTGGTCGGCACGGTGAATGTGAACGAGGTCACCGACGACGACATCCTGGGCATGATCATCCTGGGCAAGAAACCCCAGCACCTGGCCGCGTGATGTATATCGGGCTTGATCTCGGGACCTCGGGTCTGAAGGGGATTCTCATCGGCGAGGACCAGTCGGTCCTGGCCGAAGCCACGGCGCCCCTGACGGTGCAGCGCCCGCATGAGGGGTGGAGCGAGCAGGCCCCCTCGGACTGGATTTCGGCGGCCGAGACGGTGTTCGACCGTCTCGCCGCGCAGAAATCCCTGGCCAAGGTCCGCGGGATCGGGCTGTCGGGCCACATGCATGGCGCGACGCTCCTGGATGCGCGGGACGAGGTGCTGCGCCCCTGCATCCTGTGGAACGACACCCGCAGTCATGAGGAAGCCGCCGAGCTGGACGGCGACCCGATGTTCCGGCGGCTGACCGGGAACATCGTGTTTCCGGGCTTTACCGCGCCCAAGGTGGTCTGGGTCGCAAAGCACGAACCGGCGATCCGGGATCGGCTGGCGAAGGTGCTGCTGCCGAAGGATTATCTCCGGCTCTGGCTGACGGGCGAGCATGTGGGCGAGATGTCCGATGCGGCGGGGACGTCCTGGCTGGATACGGGCAAGCGCGACTGGTCGGACGACCTGTTGCAGGCGACCGGGCTGGACCGCAGCCATATGCCGAAGCTGGTCGAGGGGTCTGAAGTCTCCGGCTACCTCCGCGAGGCGCTGTCGGCGCGCTGGGGCCTGCCGAAGGGCGTGGTCGTGGCCGGGGGTGGCGGGGACAATGCGGCCTCGGGCGTGGGTGTTGGTGTTGTCCGCGCCGGGGAGGCGTTCGTCTCGTTGGGCACCAGCGGAGTGCTGTTTGCCGCGAACGACGGCTACCAGCCCGATCCCGCGACGGCGGTGCATACTTTCTGCCACGCGCTGCCGGACACCTGGCACCAGATGGGCGTGATCCTGGCCGCCACGGATGCGCTGAACTGGTATGCGAACCTGATCGGCACCGACGCGGCGCGGCTGACCGGGGAGCTTGGGGACCTCCAGGCGCCCGGGAAGACGCTGTTCCTGCCCTATCTCGGCGGGGAACGGACGCCGCTGAACTCCGCCACCGTGCGCGGGGCCTTCACCGGGCTGGAACACGCCACCGACCGCAAGGCCGCCACCCGCGCGGTGCTGGAAGGCGTGACCTATGCCATCCGCGACAGCCGCGATGCGCTGGCCGCGACCGGCACGCGGCTGGAGAACCTGCTGGCCGTGGGCGGAGGCTCCAAATCCGACTACTGGCTGAAGCTGATCGCCACGGCGCTCGACTGCCCGGTGCAGCTTCCCGTCGCGGGCGACTTCGGCGGGGCGTTCGGGGCCGCGCGCCTTGGCCTCATGGCCGCGACCGGCGCGGGGGCCGAGGTTGCGACCCTGCCGCAGATCGCCCGCACCATCGACCCCGATCCTTCCCTCAAGGATTCCTTTGACGCAGGACACGCAAGGTTCCGCGCCGCCCAATCTGCCATCAAGGACCTGACATGACCGACTTCTTCAAAGGCATCCCCGCCATCAAGTACGAGGGCCCGTCCTCTACCAACGAATTCGCCTTCCGCCACTACAACCCCGACGAAGTGGTCATGGGCAAGCGGTTGGAGGACCACCTGCGCTTTGCCGTCGCCTACTGGCACAGCTTCGCCTGGCCGGGCGGCGACCCGTTCGGCGGGCAGACGCTGCAGCGGCCGTGGTTCGGCGATACGATGGCGCTGGCGAAGCTCAAGGCCGACGTGGCCTTCGAGATGTTCGATATCCTGGGCGTGCCCTTCTACTGCTTCCACGACGCGGACATGCGGCCCGAGGGCGCGACCTTTGCCGAAAGCCTGAAGAACCTGAACGAAGTCGCGGATTACATCGGCGAGAAGCAGGGAAAGCACAAGGCCAAGCTCCTCTGGGGCACGGCGAACATGTTCAGCCACCGCCGCTGGATGTCGGGCGCGGCGACGAACCCCGATCCGGAGGTCTACGCCTATGCCGCCGCGACGGTGAAGGCGAACATGGACGTGACGCATCGGCTGGGCGGGGCGAACTACGTCCTCTGGGGCGGGCGTGAGGGCTATGAGACGCTTCTGAACACCGACCTCAAGGCCGAGCGCGACCATGCGGGCCGCTTCCTGCAGCAGGTGGTGGAATACAAGCACAAGATCGGCTTCAAGGGCACGATCCTGATCGAGCCGAAGCCGCAGGAGCCGTCGAAGCACCAGTACGACTACGACGTCGCGACGGTCTATGGCTTCCTCAAGGACTTCGGTCTGGAAAAGGAAGTGAAGACCAACATCGAACAGGGCCACGCGATCCTGGCGGGCCATTCCTTCGAGCATGAGATCGGCCTTGCCGCCGCCCTGGGGATCTTCGGGTCGATCGACATGAACCGGAACGACTACCAGTCCGGCTGGGACACCGACCAGTTCCCGAACAACCACGCCGAAAAGGCGCTGGCCTTCTACGAGATCCTGAAGGCGGGCGGCTACACCACCGGCGGAACCAACTTCGACGCCAAGATCCGCCGCCAGTCGCTGGACCCGGAGGACCTGATCCTGGCCCATGTCGGCGGGATGGACACCTGCGCCCGCGCGCTGAAATCTGCGGCGGCGCTTCTGGAAAGCGGCGAGATGGAGGCCGCGAAGGCCGAGCGCTATGCCGGCTGGAAGGACCCCAAGGCCCAGGCGATGCTGAAAGGTTCGTTGGAGGATGCCGCGGCGCGGGTCATCGCCGAGAAGATCGAGCCGGAACCGCGGTCCGGGCGGCAAGAGCGGCTGGAGAACCTCTGGAACCGCTACGTGTAAGGGCGGCTCCTCGTGCGCCTTCGGCTTCTCGTCGCTGCAGCGAGGGGCGCCGAAGGCGACGACGAGCGGCTCAATCGCCCCCCGCCAGCAGGGCCGCCAACCCTTGCGGGTAGTCGGGGTAGAGAAGCTTCACCCCGAGTTCATCCTTGATCCGGTCGTTCCGAACCTTCTTCGATTCACTGTAGAACCCCAGCGCCATCGGGGTCATCGTCGGCGCGACCTCCTCGAAGGGCACGGCGGGCGGTTCGGGCATCCCGAGCAGTTGCGCGGCGTAGCCGATCACCTCTTGCGGCGGGCAGGGATTGTCGTCGCAGACGTTGTAGGCGGCTCCAGGGTTCGGGTGGCGGATCGAGGCTTCCAGCACCTGCGCGATGTCGTCCACGTGGATGCGGCTGAAGACCTGTCCCGGCTTGATGATCCGCCGGGCGGTGCCGTCGCGGACCTTCTCGAACGGACCGCGGCCGGGGCCGTAGATGCCGGCGAGGCGGAAGATGTGGACGGGCAGGCCCGTCGCGCGCCACTGGCCCTCGGCCAGCACGCGCTGGCGGCCGCGGTCGGATTGCGGGGTCAGGGGCGTCGTCTCGTCCACCCAGCCGCCGTCATGATCGCCATAGACGCCGGTGGTCGACAGGTAGCCGACCCAGACCGCCTTCGACCGTGCAATACGTGGCTCGGCGCGCAGGAAGGGATCGCCCTGCGCATCGGGGGCGGCGGAACACAGGATATGCGTCGCCTCGGCCAGCGCCAGACCCAGGTCGACGGGCCAGAGTAAAGGTTCCACCCCCTCGGCGCGGAACTGGTCGGCCTTGGCGGGGTTGCGGGTGGTGCCGATGATGCGCCAGCCCTGGGGAACCAGGCGGCGGGCGAGGGCACGGGCGGAATAGCCGTGGCCAAGGGAGAGGAGCGTAGACATGGGGCGACTATCGGGGCGGGGGCCGGGGGGCGCAAGGGCTTGCGGCAGGGGGCGGTGCATTCCATGCTGGGTTGTGGGAGGTGCGACATGGACCAGGGTCTGAAAGGCGCGCTTGGGCTGACCGGGCCGGAGGCTTGCCTCGCCTATTACCGCGACTGGGCGGCCAGCTACGACCAGGGCTTCGCCACCGAGATGCAGTATCTGTTGCCGGCCCACGTCGCCGCCGCCTTCCTCGGCTCACGCGGGCAGGGGCCGGTGCTGGATGTGGGCGCAGGGACGAGTTTGCTGGCCGAAAGCTTGCGGCAGATGGGGTTCGAGGACGCCATCGACGCGGTGGACTTCTCGACCCCCATGCTGGAACGCGCGGCCGAGAAGCGGGTTTATGCGGGGCTTCACCAGGCCGACATCACCAAGCCGCTGACGTTGCCCCGGCGCTATGGTGGCATCGTCAGCTCTGGCACCTTCACCGCGGGGCATGTGGGGCCCGAGGCGTTGCCGCATCTCCTCGCCGTAGCCCGCCCGCAGGCGCAGTTCGCGCTTTCGATCAACCGACGGGTCTGGACCAGCGCGGGCTTCGACCGGGCGCTGGAGGCTTTGGCGTCCGAGGCGAGGATCACCGACCTCCACCAGATCGAGGTGCAGGTCTATGGCGAGGCCGCCCAGCGGATCGATGCGGATCATGCCAGCGACCGGGCCCTGATCGCCCTCTTCCGCGCGGCCTGAGCCGTTACAATCGCTTCACTTGCAGAAGGTCCCCGCTTCCGGCTTAAATGCCGGATCAATTTGCAGGACCCGCAATGGACGACGCCCACACCATCCTTTCCCCCGAAGCCCCGGCGCATGAAAGCTTCACCAGCGCCGCCGATGCCGTGGACCGGCTGGGGGCGCTGTATTCCCAGGCCACGCAGTTCCTGTCCGACCAGTTCCTGCGCACCGTGTCGAAGGGTCACCCGGGCCGCCGCATCCGGGCCTACTACCCGGAAATCCGCATTACGATCAACAGCTTCGACAAGATCGACACCCGTCTGGCCTTCGGCCATGTCTCCAGCCCCGGCACCTATGCCACCACGGTCACCCGCCCCGACCTTTTCCGCAACTACCTGATCCAGCAAATCGAACTTCTGATCCGCAATCATGGGGTTTCGGTCGACGTGGGCCTCAGCGACACGCCGATGCCCGTTCACTTTGCCGTCGCAGGCAGCACGGTCGCCATTCCGCAGGAAGGGGTGATGGACTTCTCGCTTCGCGACGTGTTCGACGTGCCGGACCTGGTGACCACCAATGACGACATCGTCAACGGTGTGATGACCCGCTACGACGACGGATCGGCCCCGCTGGCCCCCTTCACCGCGCAGAGGGTGGACTATTCGCTGGCCCGCCTGTCGCACTACACGGCCACGGACCCGACGCATTTCCAGAACCACGTTCTCTTCACCAACTACCAGTTCTACGTCGACGAGTTCGAGGCCTATGCCCGCGCCGCGCTGGGTGACCGCGCCAGCGGCTACACGGCCTTCGTCGCGACCGGCAACCAGGTGATCGAGACGCCGGACGGCGTGATCCACCCCACGGCCAAGATGCCGCAGATGCCGACCTATCACCTGAAGCGCGCCGACGGGAACGGGATCACGCTGGTGAACATCGGCGTGGGGCCGTCGAACGCCAAGACCGCGACCGACCACATCGCGGTCCTGCGCCCGCATGCCTGGCTGATGGTCGGCCATTGCGCGGGCCTGCGGAACAGCCAGAGCCTGGGCGACTTCGTCCTGGCCCACGCCTACCTGCGCGAGGATCATGTGCTGGACGACGACCTGCCGGTCTGGGTCCCGATCCCCGCGCTGGCCGAGATCCAGATCGCGCTGGAAAAAGCCGTGGCCGAAGTTACCCAGCTGGAAGGCTATGAGCTGAAGCGCATCATGCGCACCGGCACCGTCGCCACCATCGACAACCGCAACTGGGAGCTGCGCGATCAGTCGGGTCCCGTCCGTCGCCTGTCGCAATCCCGCGCCGTGGCGCTGGACATGGAATCCGCCACCATCGCCGCCAACGGCTTCCGCTTCCGGGTTCCCTACGGGACACTCCTCTGCGTCAGCGACAAGCCCCTGCACGGAGAGCTCAAGCTCCCCGGCATGGCATCGGACTTCTACAAGACGCAGGTCAGCCGCCATCTGCAGATCGGCATCCGCGCGATGGAGCGGCTGCGCGACACACCCATCGAGCGGCTGCACAGCCGGAAACTGCGTTCGTTCGAGGAAACCGCGTTCCTTTAGGGCAAAAAGGGCTGCAAAAGTGGCGGGAACTTCGTTCAGGGGTTGATTTTGACCCCCAAACCGTGTGTCTGGGCCGGGACCCCGGAATGGGGGGACGCCCGCCATTTGCGGGCGGTTGCGTGCATAAGACACGAAACGAATAACAACGAAGGATGATCCAATGTCCAAACCGATGACCAAGACCCAGCTGGTGGCTGCCGTTGCCGAAGCGATGGGCGGTGACAAGAAGACCGCGAACGCGGCTCTGGATGCGATCGCCGCGGTCGTCTCGCGCGAAGTCGCCGCTGGCGGCACCGTGACCATCCCCGGCCTCGGCAAGGTGGCCTGCAAGGCCCGCCCCGAGCGTCAGGTCCGCAACCCCGCCACGGGCGAGACCATGACCAAGCCGGCCGACAAGCAGGTGAAGTTCGCCATCGCCAAGGCGCTGAAGGACGTGGTCAACGGCTAAGGCTTTCCGCCCGTCGTGTTGTGTGAGAGGGTCGCCAGGGGCGGCCCTTTTTCCTTGGAGAGGCGCATATGGCCAAGGTTACCGGCATCGGCGGCATCTTCTTCCGCACCCGCGACCCCGAGGCGCTGAATGACTGGTATCGCATGCATCTCGGGATTACCCAGCCCGATGTCGCGGTCTGGATGCAAGAAGCCGGGCCGACGGTCTTTTCGCCCTTCAGCGCCGACACCGACTATTTCCCCGCCGACCGGCAGTGGATGCTGAACCTGCGGGTGGACGACCTCCCCGGTCTGATCGGCCAGCTTCGCGCAGCCGGGATCGCGGTGGAAACCAGGGCCGACTGGGACGGAGACGGCAGCTACGGCACTTTTGCGCGCATCCATGACCCCGAGGGCACGCCGATCGAGCTTTGGCAGCCTCCGGGATAGAGGCGCCGCCGATCCGCCCGCTTCGGGGGGTAGCCGCTTGACCTTCTGCGCCCCGCCGGGCACCAAACCGCGATGGACATCCGCGCGCTTCTTCTGGGCACCCTCTTTGCGGCCATGTGGTCCTCGGCCTTCGCCACCGCGCGGGTGATCGTTGCCCATGCCCCGCCCCTGGCCGCGCTGTCGGTACGCTTTCTGATCTCGGGCGTCATCGCCGTCGCCGTCGCCCGCGCGCTGGGGCAAAGCTGGCGGCTCGGCCGCCCGCAGGCCCGGGCGGTGATCCTTTTCGGCCTCTGCCAGAACGCCGCCTACCTCGGCCTGAACTTCATCGCCGTGCAATGGGTCGAAGCCTCGCTGGCGGTGATCATCGCCGCCTCTATGCCGCTGATGGTGGCCGCCCTGGCCTGGGTTCTGCGCGGTGAACGGATTGCGGCGCTGGGTGTGGCCGGGCTGGCTGTGGGCTTCCTTGGCGTCGGGCTCATCATGGGCACACGTTTGACCGCCGGGGCCGATCCCCTGGGCGTGGCGCTGTGCGTGGCCGGGGCGCTGGCGCTGGCGGTGGCAACCCTGACCCTGCGCGGAGCTTCGGCGGGCGGCAATCTTCTGATGGTCGTGGGCCTGCAGATGCTGGTCGGCGCGCTGGCGCTTGGCATCATTTCGGTCGCGACCGAGACGCTGGCCGTCGACTGGACCCCGGCCTTCCTGGCCGCCTTCTTCTACCAGATCGCCATCCCCGGCCTGGCCGCGACCCTGATCTGGTTCGCCCTGGTCGGGCGGATCGGGGCGACCCGCGCCGCCACCTTCCATTTCCTGAACCCCTTCTTCGGCGTCACCATCGCGGCGGCGCTGCTGGGCGAACGCATCGGTGCGCTGGATGCCTTGGGCGTTGCCATCACGATGGCGGGTATCCTGGCGGTGCAGCTGTCGCGCCGACCGCCAGGCCAGCCTTAAGCCGCGCGCAGGGTCTGCATCCGCTGCGCATCCGCCGCGCGCACCTTCATGCTGGCCGGACGCGCCTTGCAGCGGTCTACCCAGTCGCGGATCAGCGGGTCGTCGGGCGTGCCTTCGGGGAACCAGGCATAGGGACCATGCAGCAGGATATCCGCCGCTGTGAACTGCTCTCCCATGATCCACGGCCCCCGCTCCAGCGCCGCCCGCAGACGGGCCACGGCGGTCTGGTGGTCCCGCATCGCCGCCGTCAGCCAGGGATGCGAGACCCCCGCGCCTTGCAGGATGAAGGTCGGCTCCAGCACGCCCTGGTACCAGGCCATCCACATCGCGAAGACGCCCCAGTCCGGCGTGCCCACCCTGGGCGCGAGGCCACTGTCGGGAAACAGGCTGGTCAGGTGCAGGATGATCGCGCCGCGTTCGGTGATGACACGCCCGTCATGCAGCAGCGCCGGGACCTTGCCCTCTGGATGCGGGTTCGCCGGGTCGCGCCCGCCCGATCCGTCCATGCGCGGGATCGTCACCTCCTGCACCGTGATCCAATCCTGGATGCCCATCTCCTCGATCAGCGACAGGATCGCGGTCGACCGGCTTTCGGGCGAATGAAACAGGGTCAACATGTCTTTCTCCTTTGCGTTCCGATGGGGTCAGACTATCCTTCCCCTCCTGCCAGAACCTGTCAGGATCAGATGCCGAAGTCCGACCGCCTGTTCCGCCTGCTGAACGCCTTCCGGATGCTGCCCCAGCCGGTCACCGCCGCGCGTCTGGCCGAGGAGACGGGGGTTTCCGAACGCACGCTCTACCGCGACATCCAGTCCCTGCGCGCCGCCGGGGCGCTGATCGACGGTGCGGCGGGGGCGGGCTACACCCTGACCGAGGACCCGGCCCTGCCGCCACAGATGTTCACCCGGCTGGAAGTCGAGGCGCTGGTCCTCGGCCTGGCTGAGGTGGCGCAATCCGGCGACCCGATGCTGGCCAAGGCCGCCGAAGGGGCGCAGGCCAAGATCGTCGCCACCCTGCCCGACCGTGTGCAGCGCCAGGCGATCCACGCCGTCACCCGGTCCTACCGCTACGAACGCCGCAGCCCGGCGCCCGCGCACCTCCACCTTCTGCGCGAGGCCGCCTGGGAAGAATGCGCCGTGGACCTCAGCTACCGCGACGCCGCCGGCCAAGGGACAGAGCGGCGCATCTGGCCGCTCGGGACCGTCTTTCTGGACCGCGAGGTGCAGTGCCTCGCCTTCTGCTGCCTCCGCCAGGATTTCCGCCGCTTCAAGGTCGCCCAGATGGCCGATGTGCGGCTGACCGAGGAAAGCTTCCGCCCCCGCCGCGTCCCGTTGTTGCGCCAGTTCATCGACCAGTTGCGCAGCGGGCGTGGCACGGCTTGAAGACCCCGGAATCTGCGTGATACCGTCCGCCCGGATGCCGACCGGAGCCCAGATGTCCCCCGCCGCCGACATGCTTGACCCGACGAAGAAACCGGTCGGTGCGGTCACGATGGCCTATCAGGACCATTTCTTCCTGGAACGCTGGGTGGACCACTACGGCCGCCAGTTCGGGCGTGAACACCTTTACATCCTGTCGCACGGCGGCGACCCCGAACACCGTCGCATCGCCGAGGGCTGCAACGTCATCAGCCTGCCCCGCGACCCGACGCTGTTCCGTCTGACCCGACGGCGCTGGATGATGAAATCCAGCTTCGCCTCGGGGATGCTGCGCTACTACAACTGGATCATCGTCGGCGATGTGGACGAGGTCGTGATCGTCGACCCCGCCGTCGCCCCGGACCTGGTGACCTACCTCTCGGCGCGCCCCATCAGGACCGCGCCGCAGTCGCTTTGCCCCTTCGGGATCGAGCTGGTCCACAACCCCGCCCTCGAACCCGACCCGATTGTCCCGGGCGAGCCGATCCTGTCCCGCCGCCGCGTGTTCCGGGCCAACGCGAACTACGCCAAGCCCTGCGTAATCCGGAAGGATGCCCTTTTCACCATCGGCGGCCATGCCAACAACCACCAACCCCGCGTGCTGGACCCGCACCTTTATCTTCTGCACCTGCGCTTCGTCGACTACCCGACCTCGATCGCCCGCCTGGAATCCCGCCGCGAGATGCGCGCGCTGATGAACGCCGGCAAGGAGGGCGACGAAGGCACCAGCCAGTGGGGCAAGGCGCTTGACGACTTCAAGCGCCTGTCGCAAGGCACCCCCGTGGCCGAGGATGCCGAGCTTCCGGACTTCCGCCGCAAGATGATCGAGGATCAGCAGCACTTGCACGACGGCAAGATCACCTTCTTCGGCGGCGGGCGCAGCAAGTCGCTTTACCGGCTCCCCGACCGCTTCGCCTCTGTCTTCTGACCTTCAGCAAAGGCCCCCGCATGGACCTGAACCGCCGCCCCGTCGCCTCGCTCTGGATTGGCGAAAGCCTGCATTACCTCAACCAGCTGTGCCTGAAGTCGCACCTGGTGATGGGCCACCCCGTCACGCTTTACTGCACCGACACTGTCCGCAACGTGCCGCAAGGGGTCGAGGTTCGCCCCGCCACCGAGATCATGCAGGTCGACCGCGCCCTGGTCGAGGCGACCTCGGCCTCGTTCCTGTCGAACGTCTTCCGCTACAAGATGATCGCCGCGACCGGCGCGATCTGGGTCGACTGCGACGCCTTCTGCCACCGCCCCTTCCCCGAGGGGCAAGAGCACATCTACGCCGGCCACGGCATGCGCGGCGCGTTGAACTGCGGCGTTGTTGGCCTGCCGCGCAGCGGTCGGTTGATCGAGGCCCTGATCGACTATTACGACAACCTGCCCGACTATCCGGCCTGGTGGGGCAACAAGCAGCGCAAGAAGATGGACAAGATGGACCCCTCGCAGTCCAAGGCCGTCCGTATCTACCAGACGGAACGCACCGCCTTCGGCCCGCAGGCTTTCACCCATTTCGCGACCGTGACCGGCGACATCGACAAGGCGATGACTCCGGACACGCTTTACCCCGTCCCGTTCCAGCTGAATGACGTGTTCTACGACCCGCATTCCAATGTCGAAGGGCACTTCACCGACAAGACTCTGTCGGTCCATTTCTACACGAACGGCACCCGCCCCTGGTGGCGCAAGAACGTGCCGCTTCCAGGCAGCTACGCCGCGCGCATGTGCGACCGGCTTGAGATAGACCCGTCCGCCGCCCTGGAAGAATAGCCCCGATGCAGTTCCAGAAGCAGACCAGTCCGCACGGGACGCTGCTTGCGCTGTCGACCATGAAGGACGAATGCCCCTTCGTCGTGGAATGGGTCGCCCATCACCTCGCCCTGGGGTTCACGCAGGTCCTTGTCTACACGAACGACTGCACCGACGGCACCGACAGGCTTCTGAAGCGGCTGGAGGAACTCGACATCGGCGTCTTCCACCGCGAGAATCTTGTCCCCGAAGGGGTGAAACCGCAGCCGTCGATGCTGAAATACGCCGCCGAGGAGCCGTTGGTGCGGGCGTCGGACTGGGTGCTGATCTGCGACGCCGACGAATTCATGGTGATCACGCATCCCTCGGGCACCCTGGACGGGGTGGTGGCAGAGCTGAATGCCATGAACGCGCAGGCGATGGTGATGACATGGCGCATCTTCGGCTCGTCGGGTGTTCTTGGCTGGTCGCGCGAGCCGGTCACCGATCAGTTCACCCGCGCAGCGCCGGAATCCTGGTACATGGGCTGGGGAACCAAGACCCTTTTCCGCTATGATCCGAAGTACCTTCGTCCCGGCATTCACCGTCCCATCGTCAAGTCGCAATTCCGGGAAACGGAATATGTCACCGACACACTCTGGGTGAACGGTTCCGGCAGACCGCTGGAGGATTGGTTCAAGCTGCGGGGCTGGCGTTCGATCCGCCGTACCGTGGGGTTCGACTGGGGCCAGGTCAACCACTATGCCATCAAGTCGATGGATGCCTATGCCCTGCGCAAGCTGCGCGGCAACGTCAATCTGAAGGCCGACAAGTACAACGCCGACTACTGGTCACTGCAGGACCGGAATGAGGTTGAAGATCGCAAGATTGCCCGGCACCGCGAAAGGCGGGACCAGATCATGGCCTATCTCCTGGAAGATAGTGTCGTGCGCGATCTGCACGAAAGCTCGCACGCGCGGGTCGAGGCGAAGCTTGCCGAACATCGCCAGACCGACGTCTATGCCGATCTGGTCCGCACCCTCACCGCAGCGTCAAACACCCCGATCCACCAGGTCACGGCAAAGCCACCCAAGGCCCGCGACAAGGAGGCGGTCAGGGCGGCACAAGGCAAGCTTGAGCAGATTCGCAAGACGAGCGAGCTTCGCACACCCCCACCGCCCCGCTGGGCGTCACCCTTCGCCTCGCCCTATGTCTCTGGCGAGGCGGACCTTTCCGCCGACCTCGCGCTTGATCTGGTTGAGAATCAGGGTCTGAAGATCCCTCTGGACCCCCGCGTCTTCACCGCGGCATCGCTGGACGTGCTGAAGTCCGGCAAGTTCGACCGCCGCCATGCCCGCAATATCGCGGGCTTCCTGACCGGCTGCACCGGCCTCCTGGACCTCGACTGCGGCATCGGCTTCGTTGCCCTGCGCGCCAGGGTCGGCAATCCAGAACTGCACGTCACGATCCACGAGGAACGCCCCGCGCTCCTCGTCCTGTCCCGCCGCATCGCCGCGCTGAACTTCCCCGACCTGACCGGCCTCGCCTGGTCGCAGGCTACCCTCAACCCCGACGGCATCTGGTCCGGCCTGCACAAGCTTCTCGCCCTTACGCGCCCCGAAGTCCTCCGCCTTTCCGGTCCCCACCTCCCGGCCGAGGCTTTCACCGACGCCGCCCTCGCCGGCGTTCGTCGCGTGCTGGTCCCCTTCCTCGACCCCTCCGAAGTGACCGCCGCCCGCCAGAAAGTCGCCCCTGCTCTCGCCACGCTCGGCTTTGCCGAGGACCCGAACGGCGAGCCCAACGGAACCCTCTTCTTCCGCCGCGACTGACGGCAGACGCCGTTCCACGCGGTCCAGACACTCCTTCCGCAAGGTCACCGCATCCCCGATTCGCGACCTGTTCGCATAGCAGTAACGCGCGCCGCGGCGCGACCCATGCCCGACGGATGCCAGTCGCAAAGCCCACGGAAAGCAGACCCGCATTCCTCTGTCATTGCAGTTGATTGGCCCACCGGCCCCCGTCCTCGCCCCACACACTTCACCTTCGTTAAACCGCTCCCCTTGCGCCCCCTCTGCATTTCCCTATGTTCATCCTCACCTCGGGGAGCCCTCACCGGCTGAGATGCAGCAATGCGAACCCGTCGAACCTGAACCGGATCATACCGGCGGAGGGAAGGTGCATGGGTTCTCCATCCCCGACCAATCCGTCGCAACTTGGAGAACACGATGAAAAGACAACTCCTTGCTGCGGGCCTTCTTGCCATCGCTTCGCCCGCGCTGGCCGAGACTCCCGTGCTGACCGTCCTGACCTACGACAGCTTCACCTCGGAATGGGGCCCCGGCCCGGCCGTTGAAAAGGCCTTCGAGGCGACCTGCGCCTGTGATCTTCAGTTCGTCCCGGCAGGCGATGGCGCGGCGCTGCTGGCGCGTGTGCAGCTGGAGGGCGCGGCCTCCGACGCGGACGTGGTCCTTGGTCTCGACACCAGCCTGACCGCCCAGGCCGCCGCCACGCAGCTCTTTGCCCCGCATGGGAAAAAGCCGGAAACGGTGCTGCCCGTCGACTACGCTGACCCGCTGTTCCTGCCCTTCGACTGGGGCTGGTTCGCTTTTGTCTATGACAAGACCAGGGTCAGCGAACCCCCGAAAACCTTCGAGGAACTGGCCGCCTCCAACCTGAAGATCGTCATTCAGGACCCCCGCTCCTCCACCCCCGGTCTCGGCCTCCTCCTGTGGGTGAAGGCCGCCTACAGTGACAAGGCCGCGGACGTCTGGAACGGCCTCGCCGACAACATCGTCACCGTCACCCCCGGCTGGTCCGAGGCTTACGGCCTGTTCACCGAGGGCGAGGCGGACATGGTCCTGTCCTACACCACCAGCCCGGCTTACCACCTGATCGCCGAAAAGGACGACACAAAGGCTGCTGCTCTGTTCGACGAAGGCCATTACATGCAGGTCGAAGTGGCCGGGAAGCTGGCGGCAACCGACCAGCCGGAGCTGGCGGACCAGTTCCTCGACTTCATGCTGACTGACGCCTTCCAGTCGGCGATCCCGCAGACGAACTGGATGTATCCTGCCATGACCCCTGCGGCCGGGCTGCCGGAGGGATTCGACACCTTCCGCCCGGCAAAATCGCTGCTGCTCGCGCCCGAAGAGGCCCAGTCCGCCCGTGACGCGGCGCTGCCCGAATGGCAAGCGGCCCTCGCCCGCTGACCCTGTTGGCACCGGCGCTGGCGGTTCTGCTGCTGGCGCTGGACCTCGCCCCCCTGGTGGCCGTTGGCTGGCGGGGGGCCGGGGTATCGCTTGGGCCGGGGGACTGGGCCGCAGTCCGCTTCTCGGTCACGCAAGCCATTCTATCGGCTGTCTTTTCCACCCTGCTCGCCATCCCCGTCGCCCGGGCGCTGGCGCGTCGCCGCTTTCCGGGACGAGCGGCGCTGATCACCCTGATGGGCGCGCCCTTCTTGCTTCCCGCCGTGGTCGCAGTTCTGGGCCTTCTCGCCGTTTTCGGCCGCGCCGGAGTGCTGAACCAGGGCCTTGTCGCGCTTGGCCTGCCGCCCGTCTCGATCTACGGCCTGCATGGAGTCGTGCTGGCACATGTGTTCCTGAACCTGCCGCTGGCTGTGCGGATGTTCCTGCAAGGCTGGCTCGCCATTCCCGCCGAGCGCATCCGCCTGGCCCAATCGCTCGGCTTCGGCCCAGCCCAGACCTTCCGCCATCTCGAGTGGCCGATGCTGCGCGAGGTGCTTCCGGGCGTTGCGCTGGTGATCCTGGTGATCTGCCTGACAAGCTTTGCCGTGGTCCTCACCCTTGGCGGCGGTCCCCGCGCCACGACGATAGAACTGGCGATCTACCAGGCGGTGCGGTTCGAGTTCGACCTTGGCCGCGCCGCGGGGTTGGCCGGTGTGCAGCTGGTCATCGGATCGCTGGCGGCGCTGGCGGCCTGGAGTCTGTCCCGGCCCGCCGGGTTCGGTGCGGGGCTGGGGCGCGAGGTGCCGCTGTCGGCCCCCGGTGGCTGGCGGCGGGGCCTCGATGCTGCGGCGCTCGTGGCTGTGGCCCTGTTCCTTGCGCTGCCGCTGCTGGCGGTTCTTGTGCGCGGGTTGCCGGGGTTGGCAGAGCTTCCTGCGACAGTGCTGCCGGCGGCGGCGCGGTCGATGGGGGTGGCCGTGACGTCGGCCCTCATCGCCACGTCCGCGGCGCTGACGCTGGCCCTTGCAGCCGCGCAGCGACGCGGTGTGCTGGCAGAAATTGCGGCAACTCTGCCGCTGGCGACTTCGGGCCTGGTGCTGGGGACCGGGCTCTTCCTGCTGGTTCGACCCTTCGCGCCGCCGACGACGCTGGCGCTGCCGGTTACCATCCTGGTCAATGTTGCGTTGTCGCTGCCCTATCTCTACCGCATCCTTCTGCCCGAAGCCCGGGCGCTGCTGGCCGATTACGGTCGCCTCGCCGACAGCCTGTCCCTGACCGGATGGCCGCGGCTACGCTGGCTCGTCCTGCCGCGTCTGGCCCGACCCCTGGGCTTCGGGGCCGGGATCGCCGCCGCCCTGTCGATGGGCGATCTCGGGGTCATCGCGCTGTTTGCCGGTGAACGCCAGGCGACCCTTCCGCTGGTCGTGAGCCAGCTGACCGGTGCCTACCGGATCGAGGCCGCGGCCTCGTCCGCACTGCTTCTTGTCGCCCTCTCCTTCGCCCTGTTCTGGGCCTTTGACGCCGGAGGCCGCCGTGCTGCAGCTTGATCGCCTGACCATCAGCCAGGGGGCCTTTCGGGTCACGGCCGACTGGTCCGCCCCGGTGGGAAGCCGCATCGCGCTGATGGGTGCGTCGGGGGCCGGGAAGTCCACGCTGCTGTCGGCGATTGCCGGGTTCCTGCCGGCGACGTCAGGGCGGGTGCTCTGGAACGGCCAGGACCTGGCACCAATCCCGGCCGGAGAGCGGCCCGTGACGATCTTGTTCCAGGACCAGAACCTGTTCCCCCACCTGACCGTGGCGCAGAACCTGGGCCTTGGCTTGCGTCCCGACCTGCGGCTGTCGCCCGGCGACTGGGCGCGGATCGACACCGCTCTCGCCCGGGTCGGCCTGGAGGGCATGGGGCCGCGTCGCCCGGCACAGCTTTCGGGCGGGCAGGCAAGCCGGGCCGCGCTGGCTCGGGCGCTGCTCCGGGCTCGGCCGATCCTCTTGCTGGATGAACCTTTCGCGGCGCTTGGTCCCGCGCTGCGGGCCGAGATGCTGGCCCTTGTGCGCGAGGTGGCGGACGAGACCGGGGCGCTGGTGCTGATGGTGACGCATGATCCGCAGGACGCACTGGCACTGGGTGGAGCGACGGCCTTCATCGCCGACGGTGTGGTGCAGCCGCCGGTCGAGACGGCGCGGCTTCTGGCCGACCCGCCGGACGCGGTGCGGGACTACCTTGGCCGAAAATGAAAAACCCCGCCCGAAGGCGGGGTTTTACGCTTTGGTCTGGCGCGCCGGTCAGGCGTGCTGCTTCTTGCCCTTGACCCCAGCCCAGATGCGCTTGTTGGTCAGGTAGAGCAGCGTCGACAGCAGCACAAGGAACAGAACGCTGACGAAGCCCGCGTGCTTCCGGTCCATCAGCTTCGGCTCGGCCGCCCAGTACAGGAACGAGGCCACGTCCATCGACATCTGGTCCAGCGTTGCCGGGGTCCCGTCGGCGTAGGTCACCTGATCGTCCGACAGCGGAGGCGGCATCGCGATCCAGCCGGTCGAGAAGGCGTGGTTCTCGTAGAAGGTGGTGCCGAACTCTTCCTTCTCCTCGCCGGTATAGCCGGTGAGGATGGCATGGATGTATTCCGGCCCGCCCATGCCGCGGAACAGCTGATTGATGCCGGTGCCGTAGGGACCGTGGAAGCCTGCACGGGCCTTGGCCATCAGCGACAGGTCCGGCGCACCGGTTCCCAGAACGGCGGGGAAGTTGTCGGTCGGAAGGCCTTCGCGGTCCTCGCCGGTTTCCTTGTCGGTCACGGTGAACTGTTTGGCATAGGCGCGGACCTGGTCCTCGGGGATGCCGGGGCCGCCCTCGTCGGACAGGGTGCGCAGCGGGACGAACTTCAGCCCGTGGCAGCCCGAGCAGACCTCGGTATAGACCTGCAGGCCGCGCTGAAGCTGGAACTGGTCGAACTTGCCGAACGGGCCTTCATGGGCGAAGGCCACGTCCTCGATGTGCTGGGTGCCTTCCCCGGCGGCAATGGCACCGCCGGTGGTAAGCGTCAAAGCCGAAGCGGCGATGAGTGCGATGTTGCGGATCATTTCAGCTTCCTCTCACTCGGCCGCGACGGTCTTGGTCCCGCCGGTGGTCGGCGAGTAGTGGGCGTTGAAGTCTTCCTCGATGGTCGCAGGTTGGGCCAGCGGCTTCTCGATCACGCCCAGAAGCGGCAGGATGACCAGGAAGTAGGCAAACCAGTAGGCCGAAGCGATCAGCGAGATCGTGGCATAGGGTTCGTCAGCCGGCATGGCGCCGCACCACATCAGGACGACGAAGTCGATCACCAGAAGGGCGAACCACCACTTGAACATCGGGCGGTAGCGGCCCGAGCGCACAGAGGAGGTGTCCAGCCAGGGCGCCAGCGCCATGACGGCGATCGCGCCGAACATCGCCAGCACGCCGAAGAACTTGGCGTCGATGATGCCGAAGGACAGCCAGTTCGCCGCGATCACGACCCAGACGTCGGCGGTGAAGGCGCGCAGGATGGCGTAGAACGGCAGGAAGTACCATTCCGGCACGATGTGCGCGGGCGTCGCCAGCGGGTTCGCCTCGATGTAGTTGTCCGGGTGGCCGAGGAAGTTCGGCATGAAGCCGACCACCGCGAAGAACACCGCCAGGATCACCGCAAGGGCGAACAGATCCTTCATCACGAAGTAGGGCCAGAACGGAACGGTGTCGCGCTCGGCTTCTTCCTTGCTGCCACGGCGGACTTCAACACCCGTGGGGTTGTTGTTGCCGGTGGTGTGGAAGGCCCAGATGTGGACGGCGACCAGCGCCGCGATCACGAAGGGAAGCAGGTAGTGCAGCGAGAAGAAGCGGTTCAGAGTGGCGTTGTCCACCGCCGGCCCGCCGAGGAGCCAGGTCTGGATATGCTCACCGATGCCCGGGATTGCGCCGAAGAGGCCGGTGATCACCGTGGCGCCCCAGAACGACATCTGGCCCCAGGGCAGCACGTAGCCCATGAAGGCGGTGCCCATCATCAGGAGGTAGATGATCATCCCGACGATCCAGGTGATCTCGCGCGGGGCCTTGTAGCTGCCGTAGTAGAGGCCGCGGAAGATGTGCAGGTAGACGGCGAAGAAGAACAGCGAGGCGCCGTTGGCGTGCAGGTAGCGCAGGAAGTAGCCGCCGTTCACGTCGCGCATGATGTGCTCGACCGAGGCGAAGGCCTTGTCGACATGCGGGGTGTAGTGCATCGCAAGGATGATCCCGGTGACGATCTGCAGCGCAAGGCAGAAGGTCAGGACGATGCCCCAGATCCACATCCAGTTCAGGTTCTTGGGCGTGGGGATCATGATGGTGTCGTAAAGGAGCCCCGCGATGGGCAGGCGCTTGTGGAGCCAGCGCTCACCGGCGGTCTTGGGCTCGTAATGGTCGTGCGGAATTCCGGCCATGTCTCTGGTCCTTACCCAAGCTTGATCGTGGTTTCGTCGAAGAAGGCCGCCACCGGCACCGCCAGGTTGCGCGGCGCGGGCCCTTTGCGGATGCGGCCCGCGGTGTCGTAGTGCGAGCCGTGGCAGGGGCAGAACCAGCCGCCGAACTCACCCGCGCCGTCGCCCAGCGGCACGCAGCCGAGATGGGTGCAGACGCCCATCATCACCAGCCATTCGCCGGCCTCGTCCAGGGTGCGGTTGGTGTCCGAGGCATCGGTGCCGGGCTTGTTGGCATTTTCCGAGTTCGCATCGACCAGGTCGGTCAGCGCGGTGTTGCGGGCGGCCTCGATCTCTTCGGGGCTCCGGCGGCGGATGAAGACCGGCTTGCCGAGCCATTTCACCGTCAGCTGCGTTCCGACCTCGACCGCCGAGACATCGACCATGATCGACGCGAGCGCCCGGGTGTCGGCCGAGGGGTTCATCTGGTTGACCAGCGGCCAGACGGCGGCGCCAGCGGCGACCGCCCCGGCGCCAGCCGTTGCGTAGTACAGGAAATCCCGCCGAGTGCCTTCGCCGGTGCCTGCGTGATCGTCTGCGTGGGACACGAGATCTTCTCCCCTATCGGGCCGGAGGCGCCGGCCCATATGATCTGAGGGGCAATGGAAACCCATGCCCCGCCGCGCGTGTATCTAGCCAAGGCTTTCCGCCTCGTCCAGCGGACAAAGCCGCGCAGGTTCGCATTTCTCTGCCGCGGCCCGTCCGGTGTGGCGTGGCAGTCGCGGGATCAGGCGTGTGGGGCGGTGGCCCGCATGGACGGTCGCGCGCTGAAGGTGGTGTACCAGGTGGCCAGCGCGGGATGGGTGGACCGCCACTCTCTCTCGGCGTGACGGAAGTCGAGGTATCCGATCGCGCAGGCAACCGCGACCTGGCCCATGTCGAGGGGGCCGGACAGATGGCTCATCCAGCGGTCCTCCAGCGCAGCCAGGGCGCGGGCGATCTTCTGCCACTGGGCGTCGGCCCAGGCGGCGGAGCGGGTGGCCTCGGGTCGGACGTGCATCTCGTATCGCATCAGGACCGCGGCCTCGGCGATCCCGTCGCCGGTCGCTTCGATGGTGAGGCTGTCCCACAGGCGGGGCGCGGCGGGGTAGAGGCCGGCACGCAAGAGGTCGTCGAGGTAGCGGGTGATCACCCGGCTGTCGTAGAGGGTGGGGCCGTCGGGACGCTCCAGCGCGGGGATCTTGCCCAGGGGATTGCGGTCCACCGGCATCGTTCCGGCATCCAGCGGGTGACCGGCCGCGGGGATCAGAGTGACGCGATCAGTGGCCTGGGCCTCGTGCAGGAGGACCATCACCTTGCGGACGAAGGGCGAGGCGGGGGCGTGGTACAGCTTCACTCGGGGCGCTCCCGCAGGCGGAGGCGGGCCATCAATCCGGCATCCACCTCGTAGGTCCGACCGCCGAAGCGGACCACCCGGCGGAGGCGGGCGGGGGCGTTGGTCTGGCTGTCCTCGGCCCGGTCGGTGGGGCGATGGAGGGAGAGACCCTCGCCCAGCTCGTCCAGGGCATCCTCGGCCCGCTGGTCGGTGCGGCCGGGGTGGGTGACGGACTGGACGAGCCGGGTCAGGGCGAAGGTCGCGGTGGCGACCAGGCCCAGGCGGACGGCCAGCGGGATCAGGGAGGCGAGGGGCAGGGGCATGGCGACCTCCGGAATGCTGGGGGGACTGTAGGGCCGGAGAGGGCGGGGTGTAAACGGGGGCTTGGAGTGTCCACAGTGGACAGAAACGGAAGTCGAAAGGATCTCAATGAGTTGCTTTTGGACGGTAACGGAATTTTAACGCCTTTCCGAGGGCGGGCTGCGGAGCGGGGATGGGACGGGGAAGCCTGCCCTGCGATCCGTCACCGGGGCTGGGTCAGCCAGTCGTTCACGGCATCGACTATCTCCGAGGGCCTGGACCCACTGGTGTAATAGCTGGTGAAGGGGACCGTCTCGACCGGAGCCTGCAGCCGCAGTTCGGTCCGATAGGTGGTGCCGTCGCTGTCGGTGCTGACGCCCAGCTGCGCCTGCTGAAGCCGGTTCAGCGGAAAACTGTCGCTGGTCAGGCCGCGGACAGACCGGCTGATGCGCGTCAGCGTGCCCGATCCGCGGTCGAAGGTCAGCCGGACCCGCCGCACCATCAGCGCACCGATCAGAAGCGGAACGCCGCCCCCCACCAGAAGCATCATCAGCCCCCCGAAGCCCTGGCCCGCCTCGAACAGCTTGAACGAGCCGAACAGGAAGACCAGCGCCATGACGACCATCAGGATGCCGATGAACCAGGGCCGGTCCTCGATCACAAGAAGCTGGTCGGAGCGGTGGATGACCTTCATGGGCGACTCGGTTGGACCTAGGCAAAGCTGACAGCCCGTCCGCGCTGTGGCAACGGTCTAGTCGAGGTCGCGGCGCATCAGGGCGGCGATCTCCCGGGCCGAGGCATCGCCCTGCGAAAGCGCCTTGGCGGCGCGGGCGCGGATCTCGGCGGACTTGTTCTGGTTCAGCTTCCAGGTGCCCTCGACCGAGGCGACGCGAAGGCGGAAGGGCAGGATCATCCGCATCATCCGGGGCATCGCGCCTTCGGTCATCTTGGCGCTGGTCCAGGGGCGCTTGCCCGCGATTCGGCCTTCGTGCTTGGCCGATAGGGCATCGACATGCGCGCGCATGGCGTCCTCCGGGAGGGCTTCCAGCGTGCCGCGCAGGTGGACGGCGACGTAGTTCCAGGTCGGGACCTGGTCGGGAACCTGGTCGTGCGGGCCGTACCAGTCGGGGGAGATGTAGGCGTCGGGGCCTGAAACGGCGATCAGCGCCGGGGCGGGAAGCGCGGCGCGGGCGATCGGGTTCGACCGGGCAAGGTGCAGCTCGGCGAAGCTGGCGTCGTCATTCAGAAGGAACGGGATGTGGGCGGCCAGCGGTCCTTCGGGGCCGTTGATGGACAGGACGCCGAAGCCGCGGGCGCGGGCGAAGGCAAGGTTCTGCTCGCGCGGGGATTGGCGGAAGGCGGGATTCGGGTGCATCTGCTGTCCTGCGGGTGGGCCTTCGGGACACAAAATCCTTCGAAGGATCTTGGCAAATCTTTTCGAAAGGATTTGGCGCCCGGCGGGTCAGTGGGGCGGGGTTGGAAGTGAGTAGAGATCCAGTTCGCTGCGTCGGGTGGCTCCGAGGGCGGTCCAGAAAGCCGCGCCCGCCGCGTTGTCGGTGAAGACCATGAGGTGGCACTTGTCGATGCCTTGCCCATGCAGTGCAGCAAGACCGGCTTCGACCAGCGCGCGGCCAAGGCCGGTGCGGCGCTGGTCCTCGGCGACGGCAAGGTGGTGAATCAGCCCGCGCCGCCCGTCGTGGCCCACAAGGATGGTGCCGATGATTCGGCCCTGCGCCTCGGCCACGAAGCTGGTGCCGGGGTTGCGGGCGAGGAAGGCCGCAAGCGCGGCGGGTTCATCGGCCGCCGAAAGACCGACGCCGGGCGTGGCCTGCCACAGCGCGCGGGCGGCGGGAATGTCCCTGGGGTCGAAGGGGCGGAGGGGCATGGTAATCTCCGGCGCTGGTCCGTCGCGAGGAGGGGGAACGGAAAAGGCCGCCAAGGTTTCCCAGGGCGGCCCATGTTCCGGTCTGCTGAAGCAGGCTCAGCCCTGACGGGCCTTGTAGCGCTTCTGCGTCTTGTTGATCACGTAGACCCGGCCCTTGCGGCGCACGACCTGGCAATCGCGGTGACGCGTCTTCAGCGAGCGGAGCGAGTTGGCGACTTTCATGGTCTGCCCTCCTTCTTCGCGGCGCGAAACTGCGCCAGATTGAAACCCATGTCCCCGAAGGGACGGCGAATGGTGGGCGGTACTGGGATCGAACCAGTGGCCACTACGATGTCAACGTAGTGCTCTACCGCTGAGCTAACCGCCCACTTTTGCCGGATGCTGCTGCCCTGGACCTTTCCGGTGAAACGAAAAGGACGCGGGGCAAACCGCGTCGGTCGGGGGGTCTATACTGGCAAGCGCGGAGGGCTGCAAGGGGTTTTGGCTTTCGGGATCATTGGGCTATATCGGAGTGAGGAAAGCGAGGTGCCCGTGGCGCGGACCGAGACCGAGGCCTATGTCCTGACCCGCCCGGACCGGCGGGTTGGACCGATGATTTTCGCCTCGCCGCATTCGGGGCGGGACTATCCGGCCGATTTTCTTGACCGCGCGTTGCTGGATCGGAGGGCGATCCGGTCGTCCGAGGATGCGTTCGTGGATGATCTGTTCTCGATGGCGCCGGAAATGGGGGCGGTGCTGCTGGCCGCACGGGCGCCGCGGGCCTACATCGACCTGAACCGCGCGGCAGACGAGCTGGACCCGGCGGTGATCGAGGGAATCGCCCGGGTGCCGCACAATCCGCGAATCTCTTCGGGGTTGGGAGTGATTCCCCGTGTCGTGGCCGGCGGGCGGTCGATCTATCGCGGCAAGCTGGCCCTGGCCGAGGCCGAGGCGCGGCTGCGTCGGTTCTGGCATCCCTACCATCAGGCGCTGGCGGGGCTGGTCGAGGAGACGCGGGCTGCGTTCGGCGAGGCGGTGCTGATCGACTGCCATTCCATGCCGCACGAGGCGATCGAGGCCCACACCCGTCCCGGCCAGCCGCGGCCCGAGGTGGTGCTGGGCGACCGTTACGGTGCCACGGCCGGACGCGAGGTGATGGAGCGGGTGGAGGCGGCCTTTTCGGGCGCGGGGCTGCGGGTGGGGCGGAACGCGCCTTTCGCCGGGGCCTATGTGGCCCAGGCCTATGGGCGGCCCTCACGCGGGGTACATGTGGTGCAGGTCGAGATCGACCGGGCCTTGTACATGGACGAGGTCCGGGTGGAGCGGCTGGCGGGCTTCGGCGCGTTCCGTGACCTGATCGCGGGCGTGGTGGCCGAGCTTGTGTCGGGGGCGGGGGCCGCAGGACGGCTGGCGGCGGAGTGATCTGTCCAGCGTGGACAGGATTGCGGCCTGAGGGATTTCAAGGGGTTGGCTGTGGGCATTGACCGGGCGTTTGCCTTGGTGGGGGTGCGCCCTTGAGGTCTTGCGGCTTTACCGGCGGGTTGCTTGCAGAGTCACAGCCAGAAGCTGGCGGGCCGAATGTCGGCTGGTGACCTCAACCGGCGTCTCTGACGGGATCCGTTGGTGCGCTGTAGCGCACCCTACGCGGTCGCGTCGTTGCGCGCGCCGGTCAGCGAGGAGCGATGCGGGACGCGATCGAGGAGCGGGTCAGCGGAGGGCGCGACCCTTGATGATCGCTTCCGCTCCGAACTTAGCGCGGATGGCGTCGGTGGCGCGTTCGGCGGCGGCGCGTTTGCTGGCGGTTGGGTCGAGAAGGTCCGCGGACAGGTCGGCCTGGTCCTCGGGGGCGAGGTCGGAGATGCCGACGCCGATCAGGCGGAAGGGGCCTGACGTTCCTGCGTGGTCGAAAAGGTCGCGGGCGGCGCGATAGATTCGGTCGGTGAGTTGGGTGGGGTCCGACAGGGCGTGGCGGCGGGTGACGAGCTGGAAGTCACCTTTTTTCAGCTTCAGCGTCACGGTCCGTCCGGCCAGCCGCTTCGCCTTGGCGCGGTCGGCGACCTGTTCGGAGAGCCGCCAGATATGGCCGTCGAGGAGGTCGGGGTCGGAGGTGTCCTCGAAGAAGGTGGTTTCCTTCGAAATCGACTTCGGACGTTCGTCCCGCTGCACCCGTCGGGTGTCGAGGCCGCGGGCGAGGTGCCAGAGCCGATCGCCCATCGACCCGAAGCGGGCGGTCAGGTCGGCGCGGTCCCAGCGCAGGAGGTCGGCGATCGTGCGGATGCCGGCTTGCTCCAGCGCGGTCTGGGTGGCCTGTCCCACGCCCCAAATGACACGGACGGGTTTCGGACGCAGGAAGGATTCGGTTTCCGCCATGCCGATGACGGAGAAGCCGCGGGGTTTGTCGAGGTCGGAAGCGATCTTGGCGAGGAACTTGTTGTGCGACAGGCCGATGGAGCCGGTGAGGCCCAGCTCGTCCTCCATTCGTTTCGTCAGGCGGGCCAGCAGGACAGCCGGGGGTGCGCCGTGCAGGCGGGCGGTGCCGGTGAGGTCGAGGAAGGCCTCGTCCAGCGAAAGGGGTTCGATGGACGGGGTCAGCTCCTCCATCATCGCGCGGATGGCGCGGGAGGCCTCTGTGTAGGCGGCGAAGCGGGGTTTGACGACGACGGCCTCGGGGCAAAGCTTCAGCGCCTGGAACATCGGCATGGCCGAGCGGACGCCCTTGATGCGGGCGATGTAGCAGCAGGTCGAGACGACACCACGCTGCCCGCCGCCGACGATGACCGGCTGGTCGCGGAGCGCCGGGTTGTCGCGTTTCTCGACGCTGGCATAGAAGGCGTCGCAGTCCATGTGGGCGATCGAAAGCTGCGTCAGTTCGTCATGCGCGACCATCCGGGGCGAGCGGCAGGTCGGGCAGCGCGACACCGGGCGGTCGGTCAGGGTCAGGCAGTCGCGGCAGAGGCTGGGCATGGTGGGGCGAGGCTACCACGGCTGGCGCGAGGTGTGGAGAGCGGGCGCGGAAAGCGGTTGACCTTCGCAAGACCGCTGGCCCCTTATCCTGTACGAAACACCGGACCAGACCGCGCATGTCGCATCCCTACGAAACCCTGCCCGAGGAAAGCTTCTGGCGCACCGCCGTGGCCGAGCGGGACGCGATGCAGATCGCGGGCCTGTGGCGGCCGAGGCACCCGGTCAAGCGGCGAACCCGGATCGTCACGGCGGGGTCGTGCTTTGCGCAGCATTTCTCGAAGGCGCTGGTGGCGCGGGGTTATCGCTGGCTGGACTTCGAGCCAGGTCCGAAGGGGCTGACCGCCGCGCAGCGCAAGGATTACCACTACGGCACCTTCAGCTTTCGCACCGGAAACATCTACACCCCCCGGATACTGCTGCAGTGGCTGCGCTGGGCGCTGACCGATGCGACCCCGCCCGCCGAAGTGTGGGAGAAGGACGGTCGATTCTACGACCCGTTCCGGCCAGGCGTCGAACCCGGCGGCTTCGTTTCGGTCGAGGAACTGCTGCTGTCGCGGGCCGACACCCTGGCTGCCATCGCGGCGGCGGTGCGGGGAACGCAGGTCTTCGTCTTCACGATGGGTCTGACCGAAGCCTGGCAGGACCGCGAGACGGGAGTGGAATACGCGGTCTGTCCCGGCACGGTGGCGGGGCAGTTCCAGGCAGACCGGCATGTCTTCGTCAATCACGGCTTCGGCGCACTGATGGGCGACATGACGGCGGCGCTGCGCCTGATGTTCCGGGCCAACCGGGGGCTGAAGGTGCTGCTGACCGTCTCGCCCGTGCCGCTGACCGCGACGGCCTCGGGGGAGCATGTGCTGACGGCGACCAGCCATTCCAAGTCGCTGTTGCGGGCGGTGGCGTCCGAGCTGGTCGCGGCGCAGGCGCGGGTGGACTATTTCCCGTCGTACGAGATCATCACCCATCCCGCCTATCGCGGCCGTTTCTTCGCGCCGAACCTGCGGTCCGTCCTGCCCGAGGGGGTAGAGCATGTGATGACGCAGTTCTTTGGCGATCAGGCGCGCTGCTTTGGCGGCGGGGCGGTCGCTGCCCCGTCCCGGCCGGAGGAGCCTGAGGCGGCAAGCGAGCCGGAGCCATCCGAGGCCGAGGCCCTGCGCTGCGAGGAAGAGATCCTGGCCGCCTTCGCCAAGGGCGGGCAGCATGGCTGATCGACCGCGCTTCTGCATCTTCGGCGACAGTCATTATGCCTGCCTGCGCCAGGCAGAGGCACAGGGGCTTGCCGATGTCTCGGGGGTCGAGCTGGAATACTGGGGCCATGTCGGCACCCGCTTCCTGCATCTGGAAGCACGGGACGGCGCGATCCATCCGCTGGATGAGCTGACGGGGCGGCGCTTTGCCAAGTTCAACGCACGCGGTCGGACCTTCCTGCCGGCCGCGGAATTCGACGCGATCCTGGTGATGGGCGCGCGGGTCCATGTCGCGCCCCTGTTCCAGCGCCTGTTGCAGATGCTGGCCGAAGGGCCCTTCGTCAGCCACGGGCTGCAGCGGCGCTATCTGGCGGACGGGCTGCGGCGACAGATCGGCTATGGCCTGGCGCGGGGGCTGGCCGAGGACGGGACGGCGCGGGTGCTGCTGGCTCCGGTCGCCTATCCTACGGCGGACCAGGATCGGGCAAGGGCCGAGGTGCCGGCGACAGTGGCAGAGCGCCTGCCGCAGTTCTGGAGGATGCTGGGGGCGACGGCGGCCGAGGACGGGATCACGCTGGTCCCTCAGCCCGAGGAGACCGTGGTGGCGGGGATCTGGACCGACCCGGCCTATGCCGTGGCGGACCATGTGGCGAAGCAGGACTATGCGCACAGGAACGCGGCCTATGGCGCGCGCCTGCTGGAGCGGGTGATGCCTCTGGTGCGGCAGGTTCCACGGCGGGACGACGGGGTTGCGGCGGGCAGGGACGCTGGGCAAGATGCGGCAGCAAGGGGGCGCGATGCTTGAGATTGCCGCGAAACTGCCGCCGGGCGCGCTGATCGGGGGCGACGACCGGCTTTTGGCCGAGGCCGTGCTGCGGACGGGCGGGGTGCGCTTCATTGCGCGCGAGGGGGACTTTGTCCTGGACGGCGACCGCATCGTCGGCTGGCGCGATTCGGTCCTGTCCGTGGTGGCCGAAACCGCCGCGCCGAACACGGGCAACAGCCGGTTCGACGCGGGCGGCCTGCTTTGCCGCAAGGGGGTGAACTGCGGCTTCACCCTGCCGGGCTTTGCACCCGAGGTCGAGGCGTTCACCGTCGCGGTGGTCTATCGCTCGGCCGGCGAGGCGCGGACGCTGGCCTCGGTCTTCACCGGGCAGGCGAACAACACGATCTTCCTCTCCGAGTCCGAGGGGCGCGTGTTGGCCAAGGATCGGATGGGGTCGACCGAGGTGGCCCTGCCGCTGGGACCCGACCGGGGCGTGAAGCTGGTGGTGCTGTCTTTCGACGGGCGAAACCTGAGGCTGGCGCTGGACGGTCGCGAGGCGGCCGTGCGGGCATTGGTGCCGGGTCTGGCGCATCAGGCGGACCTGTTCATCGGATGCCGGTCGAACCGGACGGGGCTGGCCAAGACGCTGGGCCAGTCCTGGCTGCACGAAGTGCTGTTCTGGCCGGACCGGGCGCTGCTTGCATCGCAGGACGCCGAGGACCGGGCGGCGCTGGCGGCGCTGCACCGCCATGTCCGTTGGGCCTACTAGGTGGACTCCATCGCGCCCGTGCTGGATGTGCCGCCCGAGATGGGGCTGGATGACGCCGCGCGGGCCGATCGGTTCCTGCTGCGCGGCGACCATGCCAACCTGTGGTTCGAGGGTCAGGGGGATGCGCTTGTCGTCTCGTTCGACAATCTTGCCACCATCGACGAAGATTGGCCGCGCGCGCCCTGGGCCTGGAAGCGGCTGGAGCCTCTGGGCCATTCGGTGCTGGGCGTGCAGAGCCATGCGAAGGACTGGTTCCGCCAGCCGACGGCTCCGGCGCTGCTGCGCGGGCTGGAAGAGCGGGGGTACTTCCGCCGCTTCCGCCGCGTGGTGCTGACCGGGGCCTCGATGGGGGGCTTCGCGGCGCTGAACTTCGCCCCGCTCATCCCCGAGGCGCGGGTGCTGGCCTTCAGCCCCCAGAGCACGATGAACAAGGTCATCGCCCCGTTCGAGCGGCGCTTTCCCTTTGCCGTGCGCAAGTCGAACTGGGAGGGGATGCCGTTCCTCGATGCGGCGGCGGCAGTGCCGTATATCCGGCGGGCAGTGGTGGCCTATGACCCTTTCGTCCCCGAAGACCGCGCCCATGCCGAGCGGCTGGCGGGGGCGAACGTCCAGCTGCTGCGGCTGCCGTTCTGTACGCATGAGGCGATCCGCGTGGTGCTGAAGACGGGTACCTTTCCACTGCTGGTCGAGGCATTGGTCGCGGGCGACGATCCGGCCGCGGGTTTCTGGCCGGCCTTCCGTGCCCGGCGCGGGGTGCCGAAGTGGCAGCGGGCGCTGCTGGCCGCGGCGGCCGAGCGGAACCGGCACGCGCTGGTGATCCGCGCCGCCGAGGCGATGCTGCGGCTGGGCACCGGCCTGCCCGAGGAGGAGACAGTCTTCATCCGCCGCGCGCGCCGGGGGGCGGTGAATGCGCGGAAGGCGGCAGAGGCGGGCTAGGCCCCGGGTTCGGCCTCGTGCTATGCGGTGCCACGGGCAGGGAAGGACATGGACCAGACGCGCGGCCGGATGATGGCGATGACCATGGTGGGCGGGGATCACTTCTTCCTGTCCCGCTGGGTCGACTATTACGGCCGCCAGCTTGGCCGCGAGAACCTCTATGTCCTCAGCCACGGCGGCGACCCCGAGCACAAGCGCATCGCCGAAGGCTGCAACGTCATCTACCTGCCCTTCGACGAGACGCGGAACTGCTTCAACCAGCGGCGCTGGCAGATGCTGTCGCGGCTGACGAGCGGCTTCATCAACTTCTACAACTGGGTGCTGGTGGGCGATGTGGACGAGATCGTCTGCGTCGATCCGGCGGTGTCTGACAGCCTCCCGGACTATCTGGCGCAGTACGCCGGACGGAAGGGGCCTCGGGTCATCACGCCCTTCGCGATCGAGATGGTCCACAATCCCGGCCTTGAACCGGAGCCCCTGGCCGAGGGCCGCAACATCCTGGACGTCCGTCGCATCTTCCGGCTGAACGCGAACTACGCCAAGCCCTGCATCACCGGCACCAGGATCGACCTCGCGCCGGGGGGGCATTTCGCGAACCATCCCAAGCTGCACCTCGACCCGCATCTCTACCTCTTCCACCTGCGGTTCATCGACTACGACATGACCGAGGCGCGCCTGGCCACCCGCCGGGCGCAGCGCGAGATCCAGAGCGGCTCGCTGGAGGAGGTGGAGCGGGAAAAGACCGGCTGGGACACCGCCTGGGAGACGTACAGGGCGCTGTCGCAGGAAAAGCCGCGTGCCGAAACGGTGGATTTCCCCGAGTTCCGGCAGGAGATGATCGACGGCTGGCGCGAGAAGAAGGTGGTCTACTTCTCCCCCGGCGGCGCGCGTCCAAAGGGGGTCTACCGACTGCCCGAACGTTTCAAGGTGTTGTTCTGATGGCGGACATTCCGACCGAAGGCGTGATCATCCGGGCCGAGAACGGCGACGTGATCCGCTATGACGAGACCGGGCTGGTGCTGCGCCTGTCGGACAAGGTGATCGCGGATATCGCCGCGCGGCTGGACCTTGCACCGCGCCCCGCCGAGGCCTTGCCATTGCCCGACCTGCCCGAGGGGCTGGATCTCTGGACGCCCCGGCGCACGGGGGACTGGCTGTTCTTCCAGGCGAACCTGCCCGGCGCGGACAGCGCGCGGGGCTATCGGCGGCATGTGTCCGGCGGGGCAATCGTCGCCGAAGCGCAGGGGCCCTTGCTGGCCGTGCTGGGAATCGGCGGCGCGCGCGCGGGCCTGGGCTCGCCCGGTCCGGCGCGGTTCCGCTGGCACGTGCTGGCGCCTGCCGACGATATCGGCGCGGTGGGCATGGGCGGCGAGGGCGAGGCGGTGGCGACCGACGCGCTGGAGCCCTTGCGCGAGCTGACGGTCGAGGCGCTGGTGGCCGATGAGCTTCTGGCGCGGCGGCGGGCGGCGCTTTTGCCGCTGCCGCTTGTGATGGTGCGGGCCGAGACGGACATGGCATCCTCGGCGCGAGACCTGGGGACCGGGACCGCTGTGGCGAACCTGGACCGGGCCTTCGCCAACCTGCAGGCGGCGGCCGCGCGACTGGGAACCGGGGCGCAGGTTCTGGGGGTGGTGCTGGACTATACCCTGGAAGACGTCACCGGCGACCCGGTGGCCTACCGCGACGGGATGATCGCGCTGATGGAGCGGATCACACGCGGCATGGCCAAGCAGGGACTGGCGCGGCCGGTGTTCCTTGCGGCCTTCGACTGCGGGACGCAGTCGGTGACGCAGGGTCCGGGGCTGGAGGGCCAGTGGGAGCTGTCCTGGAACCATGCCGACCACCAGCTGGTCTTTGCCGCGCCGTCCTATGCCTTCCAGCTGGACGACACCGGGCGGTTGACGGACGCGGGGCGGGCGGAGAAGGCGGTGCTGCTGGCCGAGGCTTTGCTTGCGGTCCAGGGCGGGGGCAAGTGGATGTGTCCCGTAATCCAGCTGGCAGAGTGGACCGACGGCAGCATCCGGCTGATCTGCGAGGCGCAGGAGGGGTTGGTTCTGGATCAGGCCGATCCGTTCGGGGCGGGCAAGCTGGCCGGTTTTGCGCTGGAAGGGGTGACGAACGGGGCGGAGATCTCCGGGGTCCGGATCGACGCGGGCGATCCGAAGGTTGTGGTGGTGACCTGTTCGAAGCGGCCGGAGGGCGAGGTGTTTGTCACCTATGCCCACGCGGCTGCCCCCGGTGGCGGCCCCTATCCGGCGAACCGGGGGGCGTTGCGGGGAGACTTTGGTGCGGGCGCGGTGCGCCGCTGGGCGCTGCCGGCGCGGTTGCGGCTGACGGGGCTCTGATGGCCTTCGACGCCGAAAGCATCCGGGGCGACAGCATCTGTGTCATCTGGGTAGATGACATGATCGACGTCTTTACCTGGCGCGATACCTTCGGGTTGACGATCCAGACGCCGAACCTGGACCGGCTGCTGAACCGGGGCGTCCGGTTCGGGAATGCCTATGCGACGATCCCCCTCTGCGCGCCCTGCCGGGCGGAACTTGCGACCGGGTTGTCTCCGTTCCGCACGGGGCTGGTCGACCTGAACCGCTTCTGGCGGCAGGTGCTGCCTCCCGAAAAAGCCTGGGCCTATGACCTGCGGCGGGCGGGGTTCTACACCTTTACCACGGGCAAGGTGGACGCGACCTACAAGCCGATGCCCGAGCGGTATCGCCGGGTGCTGTTCCACGAGGACGTGCCAGCCTTTGATTCCCCGGGTCGGACGAGGGAGCGGGTCTACCTGGACCGCGGGCCAGGCATCAAAGGGATCAACGGGCCGGACGACGACGGCGCGCAGGACCACCTGTTCTACGACTTCACCGTGGCGCAGAACGCGATTGACTTCCTGGGGCGTGCGGACGCGGGGCGGCGGCACCTGATCCAGCTGGGGTTCAAGCATCCGCATTACAACCTGGAATGCCCGGACCGCTTTTACCAGCTATACGACCCCGACCAGATCCGTTGGCCCGACATCGCAGCGCCCGAGGATTACTACGGCCCCCCACCCGGCTTTGCGGTTTATGAAGCGGCCTATATCGCCAACGGCAACTGGACGCCCGAGAAGGGCGGGGATGATGGCTGGCGGCAGGTGGTCCGCGCCTATTTCGCGGCAATCAGCCATGTGGACCACGAGATCGGGCGGTTCCTCGATGCGCTGCGGGACTCTCCCCTGGGGGACAGGACGACGGTGATCTTCCTGTCGGACAACGGCTTCAACCTTGGGAACCACGACAGTTTCCACAAGATGAGCCAGTGGGATTCGGCGGCGCATGTGCCGCTGGGCATCTGGTCGCCCCGGATGACGGAGGGCCGGGTGATCGACCTTCCGGTGTCCCTGCACAACTTCCCCAAGACGGTGATGCAGCTGGCAGGGCTGCCCCCGCGGCCGGACTGGGTGTCGGGGCAGAGCCTGTTGCCGCTGATCGACCCCAGTTTCGGGGAGTTCGATACGACGAAATCGCCCGTCACCTCGGTCTTTGGCACCTTGTCGGTGCGGCCGTCGATCGAGGGCTACCGGCAGTTCCGCTATTTCCGTTATCCGAACGGCGAGGAGCATGTCTACGACGTGGTGGCGGACCCCGGCGAGACCGAGAACCTGGTCGCCACGGCTCCGATGGAGGTCCTGCGGGGCGAGCTGGTGAAGGGCGCGCTGGAGCTGGGGCTGGACCTGCGCGGGTTCGAGAACCCGGCGGACGGGGTCAATGCGATGATGGCGGTGGACGGGTCGGTGGTGCTGGAGGGGCATCGCGGCAACGACAACTACTGGGCCTACGGCGCCGAGGTGGAGAAGATCCGCGAGACGAAGGACGGCGGCACCGACACGCTGTGGTATCTGGGCGGGCCGGATGGCTATGTGCTGCACTGCCCGATGAACGTCGAGAACATCCGGATCGCCACGGTGCTGGCCCGGCACGAGGATGCGGAGGCCGCGAAGAAATCGCCCCGCGTGATGCGGATCGTGGCGCACCCCGACAGCCCGATCCATTTCGAGACGACCGAACGGGTGATGGTCGATGTCCGCGGCTCACGCGGGAACGACGTGATGATCGGGCCGAAGTATGGCGGTGCGACGTTCTACGGCGGCGAAGGCGACGATGTACTGCGGGCGATCTCGGTCAGCGAAAGCTCGCGCCATTTCTTCTATGGCGGTGCTGGGAATGACCGGCTGATCGGCGGCGGAGGGCGGGACGTGCTGGACGGCGGCACGGGGGATGACACGATCATCGGGACGGCCGGGCGGAACAGGATCTACGGCGGGCATGGCAATGACGAGATCACCGACGGCGACGGATCATCGGTGGTGCACACCGGGCCGGGGCGCAACCGGGTGCGGCTGGGGGGCGGGAACGACACGGTTCATGCGGGGACCGGCATCAACCTGATCGACCCGGGGCCGGGGGCGGTGGTCTTCGTGCTGACCTATGGCGGGGTCACGCATGTCAGCCAGTGGCAGGCGGAACAGGTGTATGACCTGAGCGCCTGGCCCACGGCGCCGCAGGTGACGCGGCGGGCGGACGGGACCGTGGATGTGACGCTGGGGCTTTCCGTGCTGCGCATTGCGGGGGTGCCCAGGGGCCATGACCTGAGGATGCAGATAAGGCAGGGCGCGGAATAGGAACGCCCGCCCCGTGAGGACACACGGGACGGGCGCCACTGCTCTGCCTCGGACTGGCGGCCTTATTCGGCCGCCTTGATCGCTTTGCCGTGGCCATCGTCATCACCGCGCGTCTTCCACAGCGAGTAGACGATGCCCGCCGCGATGATGCCCACGGTGATGGCAAGCGACAGGTAGGGGTCGAACTTGCCGAAGAAGTAGCTGTAGAAGCCCTTCAACCCGATGAAAATCAGCACGACGGCCAGCGCGTATTTCAGGTAGTGGAAGCGGTGCACCAGCGCGGCCAGCGCGAAGTACAGCGCGCGCAGGCCCAGGATCGCCATGATGTTCGCGGTGTAGACGATGAAGGTGTCCGTGGTGATCAGGAAGATCGCGGGCACCGAGTCCACGGCGAAGATCAGGTCGGCGAAGTTGATGACGATCAGCGCGACGAAGAGGGGCGTCGCGTAGAGCATCAGCTTGCCGGTGGCGGGGTTCGGCTGGCGGACGAAGAACTTCTGCCCGTGCAGGTCCTTGGTGACGTTCATGTACTTCGACACCAGCCGCACGACCGGGTTCTTCGACACGTCGGTGTCGCCTTCCGGCACCACCAGCATCTTGATGCCCGTAAAGGCCAGGAAGGCGGCGAAGATCAGCGTCACCCACTTGTAGGTCGAGATCAGCTCGGCCCCGATGGCGATCATGATGCCGCGCAGGATGATCACGCCTATGATGCCCCAGACCAGCGCGCGGTACTGGTATTTCCGGGGGATGGCGAAGTAGCCGAAGATCAGCGAGATGACGAAGACGTTGTCGATCGAGAGCACCTTCTCGATGATGTAGCCCTGGAAATAGGCCGCCACCGGGTTGGTGCCGTCGCTGGTGACAAGCGTGCCGTTCTGCCAGGCCCACCAGATGTAGCCGCCGAAGGCAATGGCGATGGCGATGTAGAAGGCGGACAGTTTCAGGCTTTCGGCCACGCCAAGCTCGTGGTCGTCCCTGTGCAGGACGCCAAGGTCGAAGACCATCAGCACGATGACGATGGTCAGGAACAGAAGCCAAAGCCACAGGGGCTTGGCCAGGAACGTCAGGAAGAGGAATTCCATCCCCGTTTTACCTCTCATGATGTGCGTCGAGAGGTCAGCCTTCTCAGGGGCAGAGCGCCGGGCATGACATCGAGCACGTTTTTCTCGATGCGGTCCGACATCACGACTTGCGCCGTCAGAGGGGCCCGGCCCGCCATGGGGAAGTGGGGCCTGACCGCAGCATTTCAACCCTGCCGTGGCCGGATTTTTCACGGGGGCGTGAGTCCCGCGCGACGAACGGCCGATTTTCGCGCGGCCAAGGGCTTGTCGCGGGGGCAATGCGACCTGTATGCCGATGCCCAAGCGAGGACCCGCCATGAGCCTGAACACCTTCGGTCATCTTTTCCGCGTCACCACCTGGGGCGAAAGCCACGGGCCGGCCATCGGCTGCACGGTGGATGGCTGTCCTCCGGGGGTGCCGTTGAGCGAGGCTGACATCCAGCCCTGGCTTGACCGCCGGAAGCCGGGGCAGAACAAGTTCACGACGCAGCGGAAGGAACCCGACGAGGTCCGCATCCTGTCGGGGGTGTTCGAGGGGAAGACGACGGGTACGCCAATCCAGCTGTTGATCGAGAACACCGACCAGCGGTCGAAGGACTATGGCGAGATCGCGCAGTCGTTCCGGCCGGGGCATGCCGACATCACTTACCACCAGAAATACGGCATCCGGGATTATCGCGGGGGCGGTCGGTCATCGGCGCGCGAGACGGCAAGCCGGGTGGCGGCGGGGGGCGTGGCGCGTCAGGCGCTGGCGGCCCTGGTGCCGGGGCTGAAGATCACGGGCTACATGGTCCAGATGGGGGTCAAGCGGATCGACCGGTCGCGCTTTGACGCCGAGGAGATCGAGCTGAATCCGTTCTGGGTGCCCGATGCGGTTGCGGCGCGGGAATGGGAAGAATACCTGGACGCGCTGCGGCTGGCGCACAACTCGGTCGGCGCGGTGATCGAGGTGGTGGCGGAAGGGGTCCCGGCGGGCTTGGGCGCTCCGCTGTATGGGAAGCTGGACAGCGATCTGGCCAGTGCGATGATGTCGATCAACGCGGTGAAGGCGGTGGAGATCGGCGAGGGGATGGCAGCGGCGGCGCTGACGGGCGTCGAGAACGCGGACGAGATCCGCATGGGGCCGAACGGACCGGAGTTCCTGTCGAACCACGCGGGCGGCATTCTGGGCGGGATTTCCACCGGTCAGCCGGTGGTGTGCCGCTTTGCGGTGAAACCGACCTCGTCGATCCTGACGCCACGGCAGACCGTCACCGCTTCGGGGCAGGACACCGACCTGATCACCAAGGGCCGCCACGACCCCTGCGTCGGCATCCGCGCGGTGCCGGTGGGCGAGGCGATGATGGCCTGCGTGCTGCTGGACCATCTGCTTCTGGACCGGGGCCAGACGGGCGGAGTGCGCGGCCGGATCGGCTGACTTTCCCGACGACCGGATTTGCGGCATCCTTCCGGGAAAACGGGAAGGGACAGTCATGGAATTCCTCAACGTCATCGCGGCGGCTGTCGCGGCATTTGCCTTCGGGGCGGTCTGGTACATGTCGATGTCGACATCCTGGATCGCGGCGGCGGGCATCCCCGTGGACGCGAACGGCAAGCCGCAGGGCAACGGCAGCATGATGCCCTTCGTGGTGGGATTCCTGGCGATGGTGCTTGTCGCCGGGATGATGCGGCATCTGCTGGGAGCCTCGGGCGTGGCGACTGTGACCGGGGGCGCCATTGCGGGTTTTGGGATCGGAGCCTTCCTGATTACGCCGTGGGTCGCGATGAACTATGCCTTCGCAATGCGGAAACCGGGTCTGACAGTGATCGACGGGGTCAACAGCGTCGTCGGCTGCACGATCATCGGTACGGTGCTGAACGCCTTCTGATCGGTCGGTGGGCGGATCGCCCACCCTACGCCTGCGCCATGCCGGAAAAGAATGGAGGGCCCCGCACCCCTACGGGACCCTCCATCCACCCCACGCGCACACCCCATCGCACCGCGTGATCTGTAAAGGGTCCCGGGCGTCCTGCCCTGACAAGGAAGTGATGCCCCGAATCCCCGGCACCGGGCAAGTGCACAGTGCAGAGGGTTTGCCTCAAATCCGAAACGACAAAGGCCCGCATCGGGCATGCGGGCCTTTCCGGTTCCGGCAGACTCCCGCTACGCGTAGGCGGCTTCGCGGCCGAAGTGCTTTACCAACAGGTAATAGAACACGGCTCGGAACTTGTTGCGTTCGGACTTGCCGTAGGTCTCGATAGCGGCGTTGATGCCTTCCATCAGGTTCGGCCCATCCTTCAGGCCCAGTTTCCTGATCAGGAAGTTCGCCTTGATCCGCTCCAGCTCGTCCTTGTCCGAGGCAGCAACGGTCTGCGCGTCGTTGTCATAGATCGAAGGGCCGCAACCAATGGTAACCTTGGTCAGCAGCGCCATGTCGGGCGTCATCTTGCATTTGTTCTTCAGGTCATCGGCGTATTTGGCGATGAGTTCGTCCCTCTTGCCCATCCGGTGTCTCCTTGACTGGAACGGTGATCGTTAACACTGGAACCGTAGAGCCAGCCCCGATGCTGGGGAAGGGGAAATTCTTGCACGACCCGTCACGGAGGGATCCTGCAAGGTCCGGAAGCGCGCGGGGGCGAGAGGTCCGACCCGGAGCAGACGGTCCGGGCCGGACCTTCGATCAATAGCGGTAGTGGTCCGACTTGAACGGGCCTTCGACCTTGACGCCGATATAGTCAGCCTGATCCTTCCGAAGCTCGGTCAGCTTCACGCCGATCTTCTTCAGGTGCAGGCGGGCGACCTTTTCGTCCAGCGCCTTGGGCAGGATGTAGACGCCGGGGGCATAGTCCTTGCCCTTGGTCCAAAGCTCGATCTGCGCCAGCACCTGGTTGGTGAAGCTGGCCGACATCACGAAGGACGGGTGGCCGGTTGCGTTGCCAAGGTTCAGCAGGCGGCCTTCGGACAGAAGGATGATCCGGTTGCCCGAGGGCATCTCGATCATGTCCACCTGGTCCTTGATGTTGGTCCACTTGTGGTTGCGCAGGGAGGCAACCTGGATCTCGTTGTCGAAGTGGCCGATGTTGCCGACGATGGCCATGTCCTTCATCTCGCGCATGTGCTCGATGCGGATCACGTCCTTGTTGCCGGTGGTGGTGATGAAGATGTCGGCGGTGGCGACCTCGTCTTCCAGAAGCGTGACCTCGTAGCCGTCCATCGCGGCCTGCAGCGCGCAGATCGGGTCGACTTCGGTGACCTTCACGCGCGCGCCAGCCCCACGCAGAGACGCCGCCGAGCCCTTGCCCACGTCGCCATAGCCGCAGACGACTGCGACCTTGCCGGCCATCATGGTGTCGGTGGCGCGGCGGATGCCGTCGACCAGCGATTCCTTGCAGCCGTACTTGTTGTCGAACTTGGACTTGGTGACGCTGTCGTTGACGTTGATCGCCGGGAAGGGCAGCTGGCCCTTCTTGTGGAGTTCGTACAGACGATGGACGCCGGTGGTGGTTTCCTCGGACACGCCCTGGATTGCGGCGCGCTGCTTGGTGAACCAGCCGGGGCTGGCGGCGAGGCGCTTCTTGATCTGGTTGAAGAGGCAGACTTCCTCGTCCGAGGTCGGGACGGCGATCAGGTCGGTTTCACCGGCTTCGACGCGCGCGCCCAGAAGGATGTACAGCGTCGCATCCCCGCCGTCGTCGAGGATCATGTTGCAGGTTCCGCCTTCGCCGCCGAACTGGAAGATGCGGTCGGTGTAGTCCCAGTACTGCTCCAGCGTTTCGCCCTTGATGGCGAAGACCGGGGTGCCCGAGGCCGCGATGGCCGCGGCAGCGTGGTCCTGGGTCGAGAAGATGTTGCAGGACGCCCAGCGGACGTCGGCGCCAAGGGCCTTCAGCGTCTCGATCAGGACACCGGTCTGGATCGTCATGTGGAGCGAGCCCGCGATCCGCGCGCCCTTCAGCGGCTGCGAGGCGCCGAATTCCTCGCGGCAGGCCATGAGGCCCGGCATCTCGGTCTCGGCGATGGTCAGCTCCTTGCGGCCGAAGTCGGCCAGGGCGATGTCCTTGACGATGTAATCATTCGGCATCCAGCCCTCTCCTTGACACAGTTGTCTTTGGCCGGGCAGGTAGCACGTGAAGGTGCGAGAGGCAACTTTGCCTGGAGGGACCTGATGGAGACCAACCATGCGAGTTGTAAGGGAAAGCAGATCTGCGGACCATCGATGCGCCGTTGTCTTCTGCCTTGATCCCGCCTGGCTTCCTTTCGGCGCCTTCGCTGCACGGCAGATTGCCTTGTTGCCGGGGCCGCGCAGCTTTGACATCTGCATCGCGTCAACAGAGCCGCTGTCACTTCCCGAGGGATTGAAGGACCTTGGTTTTCGCGTGTTGGAAGTCGACATAGGCACCATGCTGTCTCGGCAGAACACGGCCACCCGACACGGACACGCTGGTTATCTGCGGCTTGCGATGCCCGAGTTGCTGAAGGACGACTATGATCGGATCCTTTATCTGGATTCGGATATCTTCGTGCATGGTGGCGACCTGAACGAACTTTTCAGGGTGGACCTTGGCGGGCTTAGCGTGGGCGCGGTCCGGGTGGTGACACAATGGAAATCGCCAGAGAGGCAGCGACACGAGTTCGCTGCTCTGGACCTGTCGCCCGCGCCCTACTTCAACTCGGGTGTGCTGCTTATCGACGTGTCCGCCTACAGAACGGCCGAAATCACACGAAAGGCGCTGACCCTCGGTGCCGAAAAGGCACATCTGTTCAGATCACACGATCAGTCGTTGCTGAATGTCTGCCTCTACCGGGCCTGGGCAGAGTTGAGCCCGGTCTGGAACTGGCAGTGGTACGTCAAAGCCCCCTTCTTCGAGGCGCTAGCCGGGCCGAACATCGTACACATGATCGGTCCCAAGAAACCTTGGCATGATCCGGGCCGTGCGTGCATGTCGCATGTGTACCGCAAGGCATATGATTCCTTTCTGGCGGCCTATTTCCCTGGCGTTCCGCGCGCGCCACAGCACGCTGCCGAACGGATGCGCAAAGGATGGTGGTGGTTCCTTGTAGGTCTGCGTCACCTGCTGCGCCGCCGCAGGTTGATTCAGTATCTTGACCGCTTTCCGACCGAAACGACGGTGCATTTGCCGTGACGAAAGTGCCCCGCGCCTGGCAGAGGATGCTTTCGGGCCGACGGCTGGACCTGCTGGACCCGACCCCGGTCGATATCGAGATCGAGGACATCGCGCATGGCCTCGCGTTCGTCGCGCGGTGGAACGGGCAGACGCGGGGGGACTGGCCCTATTCGGTGGCGGAGCATTCGCTGCTGGTCGAGGAGATCTTCGCCCGTGGCAATCCGGGGATTGCAGCGAAGTGGCGCCTGGCGGCTGTGCTGCATGACGCGCCCGAATATGTGATCGGCGACATGATCAGCCCGGTGAAGGCGGCCGTCGGGCCGGGGTATGGCGAGCTGGATCAGCGGCTGACGGCGGCGGTGCATCTGCGGTTCGGGCTTCCGGCGGTCCTGCCCCAGCCGATCAAGAAGGCGATCAAGGCGGCGGACAAGGTTTCGGCCTGGCTGGAGGCGGTGCGGATCGCGGGGTTTCGCGAGGCGGAAGCCGACAAGCTGTTCGGACGGCCGGAGCCAGGACTGGTGCACCGGCTGGAGATACGGCTTCGTCCGCCCGCAGAGGTGCGGACGGACTATGTCTCGACGGTGGCGAGACTGCTTGCAGACTGCTGACAGGACGGCATCAGCGGCCCATGTGGCGCAGGTGGTCGGCGGCGCGGAGGCCTGCGTCATCCTGGAACTCACGCGGGGACCGGCGCGGGTAGTGCTCGGGGTAGGTGCCCTCCAGCGACTTGCGCATCCGCGTGGCAATCAGCAGGGCATCGGCGAAGATATTCAACATGACCTTTCTCCTTTTCGGCTTTCGATGATTGCTTTTGCCATGAAAGGGGCCATGCTGCGACTCAGGAAGACTTTGCAACTGTAAGGCAGGCTAACAGGTGACAGACTGGCGCAGCTTTCCCTCGCTGACCGCGCTGCGGGCCTTCGCTGCGACAGCCGAGCTGCGGAACTTCAGCCAGGCGGCGCGGGTGCTGAACGTGACGCATGCCGCCGTGGCCCAGCAGGTGCGCGCGCTGGAGGATCAGCTTGGCCGATCGCTGGTCCAGCGGGAGGGACGCGGGGTCAGCCTGACTGCGGACGGCGAGCAGCTGGCCGAGGCGCTGGGCGAAGGCTTCGGCGCGATCCAGCGGGGGCTGGAGGCGCTGAAGGCCGGAGAGGCGGACCGTCCGGTGCGGATCACGCTGACGGCGAGTTTCGCCGCGCAATGGCTGATGCCGCGGCTGAAGGACTTCTGGCGGAAGCATCCCGAGATCGGCCTGTCCCTGCATCCCGACAGCCGGGTCGTGGACCTGCACCGGGAAAGGATGGACCTGGCGATCCGCTATGGGAACGGCGATTGGCCGGGGGTCGAGGCCGAATACCTGACTTCGGCCCGGCTGGTGATCGCGGGGGCGCCTTCGCTGATCGGGGGCAAGGCCCCGACGGTCGAGGACATGCGTCAGATGGATTGGGTCCTGTCGCGCAACTGGGCCGAGCAGGATGCCTATCTGCGGCAGCTGGGCCTGGACCCTGCAAGCCTGAGCAGCACCGACATCAGCAACGAGGAATTGGCGCTGGCTGCGGCCCGCCAGGGATTGGGGCTGGTGGTGGAAAGCGTGGCGCTGATCGAATCCGATGTGGCCGAGGGCCGCTTGCGGATCGTGCATGAAAGCCGGGAAAAGCTTCCGGCGTATTTTCTTGTCACATTGCCCGGGCCAAAGCGCGCTGCGGCCCGGGCATTTCTCAGATGGCTGAAATCACAGGGCTGACGATCAGATCGCCAGATCCTCGGGTTTGCGGCCTTTTGCCAAAGCCTCGGAGAACCAGCGGGGCTTGCGCCCGCGGCCCGACCAGGTGTCGGCCTGATTGGCCGGATTCGCGTATTTCGCGACGGACGGCGAGCGTTTCCGTCCGGCCGTGACCCCCGTCAACTCGGCCAGCGAAAAGCCCATTGCCTTGGCTTTCTCTTCCAGTTCCGCAAGAGCTTCACGCTTCTTTCGGTCCTCATATCCCGAAATCGCCTTTGCCACCTGCGATTGCAGATCCTTCAGCTCTTTCAAGGAGAGACTATTCAAGTCCAGGTTCAATGTCTGATCCCCCTCGGATAAAGACGGGGTATCAATAGAGCCGAAGTCTCTTATGCGCAACAATTGATCCCTACTTGGGACTTCTTTTCGCAAGAATCCGCTGCAATGTCCGCCGGTGCATGGAAAGGCGACGCGCGGTTTCGGAAACATTGCGGTCGCACATTTCATAGACCCGCTGGATATGCTCCCAACGCACCCGGTCGGCAGACATCGGATTTTCGGGCGGCTCGGGCAGATTGCCGCCTCGTGCCAGAAGCGCATTCGTCACGTCATTGGCATCCGCGGGCTTCGAGAGGTAGTCGATCGCCCCGATCTTCACCGCCGCAACCGCCGTCGCGATCGCGCCATATCCGGTCAGGACGACAATCCGGCACGAGGGCCGCTTTTCCCGCAGCGTCTCGATCACCTCGAGCCCATTGCCATCCTCAAGCCGCAGGTCGACGACTGCATAGGCCGGGGGCCGCGTGATGGCCTTCGCCCGGCCTTCAGCCACGCTTTGCGCCGTCTCGGTCAGGAAGCCGCGCTTCTCCATCGCCTTGGCCAGCCGCTTGACGAAGGACTCGTCGTCGTCGACCAGCAAAAGGGTCGGATCCGGGCCAAGATCGGTGGGCTCTTCGGTCATAAGTCTGTCCTGCGTCGCGGTTCAGGGCGCAGCTTTGCTTGCCTGAACGAAACAAGCAACGCTTTCCGCCATCTGCTCTGAGGTAATCTCGCGCTTGAAGAAATCCACAAAGCCTTCTTGCGGAAGCATCAGGTAGGTGAAGGTCATGTGGTCCATCAGGTAATATTCGTCGCCCGTCTCGCGCTTCTTGTATACCGTCTTGTAGGCCTGCGCGGCCGCCTTCACCTGATCCGCCGTTCCGGTCAGCGCGATCAGCTTGGGGTGCAGGTTGGACGCGTAATCCGCAAGCGCCTCGGGCGTGTCGCGCTCGGGGTCGATGGAGATGAACACCGGAGTCACATCGAGGCCCTGCTTTTCCAGAAGGTCGACCGCCGCCACATTGCGCGCCATGTCCATCGGGCAGACATCGGGACAGAAGGTATAGCCGAAGTAGACCAGGCTGGGTTTCGTGAGTACCTCCTTGTCGGTCACGGCTTGGCCCGAGGTATTGACCAGAGTGAACGGACCGCCGATCTCGCCCCCGGCGATGCCCTGGCGGCAGTCGGCAAAGGCGTCGCCGCTGCGCTGCATCTGGATGTAGAGGAACGACCCGCCCAGCAAGGCCGCGACAGCGGCGGCGGCTACTCCGGCGTAAAGTCTGGTCATGGTGCGGCTCCTTCTTCCGACGCGGCGTTGATCTCAGATGAGGGCGCCCTTAACAATGGTAAACCCCCGGCAAGGACATCCGGTCACAGCATGGCCTCGGCTCTTCCCGCAGTTCCGGTTCCCGATGTCGGCGCCAACATGGTCCGGCAGCGCACGCTGATCCTTCTGCGCTGGATGGCGATTGCCGGGCAAGTTGCCGCGATCCTGGTGGCCAGCCAGGTCTACGGGCTGCAACTGCCGCTGGGTCTTTGCGCCCTGGCGGTCGGCTGCTCGGTGCTGGCGAACCTCGCGCTGGTGATGCTGTTCCCCGAGAACCGGCGTCTCAGCGAGGTCGAGGCCTTCTTCACCCTGCTCTTCGACCTGGGCCAGCTG
>JAIXZY010000042.1 GCA_027489355.1 Paracoccaceae bacterium
CATCAAGATGCTCCTCGAACGCGTCCCCGGCGCCGACACGGTCATCTTCTCCACCCACTGCCACAACGACCTCGGCATGGCCGCCGCCAACGCCCTCGCAGCCGTGGAAGCCGGGGCAAGGCAGATCGAATGCACGATCAACGGCCTCGGCGAACGCGCGGGCAACACGGCGCTGGAAGAGGTCGTGATGGCCATTCGGGTGCGGAACGACATCCTGCCCTTCCGCACCGGTATCGACACCACGAAGATCATGAACCTCTCCCGCCGCGTCTCCCAGGTCTCGGGCTTCCCGGTCCAGTTCAACAAGGCCATCGTCGGCAAGAACGCCTTCCTGCACGAATCCGGCATCCACCAGGACGGGGTCCTGAAGAACGTCCAGACCTTCGAGATCATGCGCCCCGAGGATATCGGTCTGACCCAGAAGAACATCGCTATGGGCAAGCACTCCGGCCGGGCCGCCCTCAGGGCCAAGCTGAAGGAGCTGGGGTTTGATCTTGCCGACAACCAGCTGAACGACGTCTTCGTCCGGTTCAAGGCGCTCGCCGACCGGAAGAAAGAGGTCTACGACGATGACCTGATCGCACTGGTCAGCGATGAGCAGACCAACGACGCCTACGAATACCTCCAGCTGAAGAAGCTGCGGGTGGTCTGCGGGACGGAAGGCCCGCAAGAGGCCGACATGATCCTGACCATCGACGGCAAGGACCACCACATCGACGCGACCGGGGACGGCCCGGTGGATGCGGCCTTCAACTGCGTGAAGATGCTCTTCCCCCACAAGGCCAACCTCCAGGTCTATCAGGTCCATGCCGTGACCGAGGGGACGGATGCCCAGGCGACCGTCTCGGTTCGGCTGGAGGAGGACGGGCGGATCGTCACCGGCTCGTCCGCCGATACCGACACCATCGTCGCCTCGACCCGGGCCTATATCAACGCGCTGAACCGTCTTATCGTCCGCAGGCAGAAGACCGCACCGGGCGAGGATGTGAAGACTGTCTCCTACCACGGTGAGTGAGGGGAAAAGCCCGAAATGTCCACGGTGGACATTTCGGGCAAATCATTGAAATAAAAAGACTCTTCCGTGGACGTTAACCTTTCGGAAAGGTGTGTCTACGGGCGCCGCCGGAACTCCTGACGCTGTCTGTGGTTGACATCCGACAGCCAGGGAGGACTGCCATGCAGCATCACACATCCACCGGGATGGGCTGGGGCCGCTTCGCCGCGATGATCCTGACCTCGACAGCGGTCATGGTCGTCCTTATGTACCAAATGGTCTACGACTGGGACCATGTGGTCTTCAGTGTGAACCGGCTTCTCGCCCCGCTGGTGATGGGCTGCGTGATGGTCGTCATCATGCTGGTCTTCATGTGGCCCATGTACAAAGGGACCGCGGCCAAGATCCTGGTCCTGGCGGCGGGCATGATCGGGGCGGTCGCCCTGCTTGCCGTGAACCGAAGCCAGACGCTGATCGACGACACGGCCTTCATGCGCTCGATGATCCCGCATCATTCCATCGCGATCAACAATGCCCGCAAAGCCGGGATCAGCGATCCCCGCGTGCGGCGGCTGTCCGACCGGATCATCGCGGCCCAGGTGACCGAAATCGAGGAAATGCGGCTTCTGCTGAACGACATCGACGCCAAGGGAGAGCAGGGCAGCGCGACACTGCCGCCGCGCACGGCGGAACTGACGCCAGAGATGGCGGCAGAGGCGCAGAAGGCGCTTCGGTAGCCCCGACAGAAGCCGCGGGAACCAGTCGTGCGGGACCGCCGTTGCCCGGCATACCCGTCCGAAGGTCCGCCCATGCTGCACAGCGCCATCCCCCTTCCCGCCCCCGGCCTGGTCCATGTCTCGGACCGCGTCCCCGGCATCCGCCGTCGGGCGCGGGGGCGCGGCTTCGCCTTCATCGGCCCGGACGGCAGCAAGCCCGGCCCCGAGGACCTGGCCCGCATCCGGCGACTGGCGATCCCGCCGGCCTACCGCGACGTGTGGATCTGCCCGGACCCGAACGGCCATCTGCAGTTCACCGGGATCGACGCACGCGGCCGCAAGCAATATCGCTACCACCCCGGCTGGGCGCAGGCGCGGGCCGAGACCAAGTTCGCCCAGCTTGTCCGCTTCGGCCAGGCGCTTCCAGCCTTGCGCAAGGCCATCCAGCGCGACCTGCGGCAGGGCGCGGGCGACCTTGCCTTCAGCCGCGCCGCCCTGGTCCTGCTGCTGGACCGCACGCTGATCCGCATCGGCGATCCGGTCTATACGGCCGAAAACCGCAGCTTCGGCGCCACCACGCTGTTGTCGCGGCACCTGCGGGTCGCCGATGGCGAGGTCCGGCTGAAGTTCACCGCAAAAGGCGGGCGCAAGGTGCAGATTTCTCTGCGCGACCGGCGGCTGGAACGGATCTTCAACGAGATCGGCGACCTTCCCGGTCGGCATCTCTTTACCTGGATCGACGAGGCGGGTGCGGTGCGGCGGCTGATGTCGCAGGACGTGAACGCCTGGCTGGCCGAAGTCGCGGGTGCGCCAGTCACCGCCAAGACCTTCCGCACCTGGGGCGGAACGCTGGCCGCGTTCGAGACGGCGCTGGCCGGCGCCGAAGGCAAGCTCACCCTGCGCGCCATGGCCGAAGCGGCGGCCGACCGGCTGCACAACACGCCGACCATCGCCCGGAAATCCTATATCCATCCGGCGGTTCTGGGTCTGGCCGGCCTGCCTGCGTCTGACGTGGCCGCGCGGCTGGACGGGCTTGTCCCGCCCCCAGACTGCGGGCTGAGGGGCACGGAAGCCGCGCTTCTTGCCTTCCTGAGCAACGCCTAGCCCGGTTGGCGCAGGTAATCCACCAAGGCCTTCAGCGGCGGCGACTGGTTGCGGCGGCTGGGGTAGTAGAGGTAACAGCCCGGAAAGGGCGGGGTCCAGTCTTCCAGCAGGCGCACCAGCCGGCCTTCAGCGATGTGGTCGGCCACTTCCGCCTCGAAGAAATAGCCGATCCCCACGCCGGACAGGCAGGCCGCAATCCGCAGGCGCAGGTCGGACCCCAACAGGCGGCCGGTGACGGGGATGCGCAGCTCGACCCCGTCCTTGTCCAGCTCCCACCGGTAGGGCGTCCCGGTCGACGGGGCCAGCGTCACCAGGCACTCGTGCTGTTCCAGGTCGCGCGGGTGCTGCGGCACGGCGCGGCCCCGCAGGTAGGACGGCGCTGCCGCCACCGCGATCCGCAGCGGGCCGCCGAAGGGGACGGCGATCATGTCGCCCTGCAGCCGCTCGGCCAGGCGGATGCCGGCGTCGAAGCCTTGCGCCACGATGTCGACCAGCGCATCGCTGGCTTCGACCTGCACGGCCACCCGGGGGTAGCGGGCAAGAAAGCCGGGAAGCAGCTGCGCAAGCGGCGGGATCGCCACCCGAACGACGTTCAGGCGCAGGGCGCCGGAGACCTCGCCCGCCGCGGCAAGCGCGCTGTCGACGACGGCCTCCAGATCGTCCAGAACTGGCAGAAGCCGCTCGGCCAGCGCCTGGCCCGCGGGGCTGGGGGCCACGCTGCGGGTGGTGCGGTTGAGAAGCCGCTGGCCCAACCGGTCTTCGAGCGCGCGGATCGTCTGGGACAGCGCGGACGGGGTGACGCCCAGTTGCACAGCCGCGCGGGAAAAGCTGCCGTGGCGGATGACGGCAGCGAAGGCCCGGAGTTCCGCATAATCGCTGCCCCGCATTCTTTAGCCTTGCTACAAAGCCCATTCATATCTTGTCGGATTATCACAGAAATGCGCGCGTGGCACAACCGGGCCTTCCCGAAGATGGAGGCACAGATGTGGAGCCGATTGAAACTGTGGTGGCGGGCCGAGGGCGATCTGGTGCAGCTGCGGGGGCTCGATCCCCGGCTGCTGGCGGACATGGGGCTGAAGCGCGAGGACCTGCGGGACGCGGTCCACGGCCGGCAGGACCCCGCTCCGGACGGGTCCGAAGTCTATTGCCACCCCTTGCGTGCGCGGCGCGCGACGGGGTGACGGAACCGGACGGCCTGTCGCCCGTTGGGTGACGGGCCGATGCCGGGGGACCGATGCGCCAGATCTCTGACCGATTGCAGCGCGCCGTGGACGCCCTGCCGCTTGCCCCGGGGATGCGGGTGCTCGAGGTCGGCTGCGGCCCTGGTGTCGCTGCGCGCGCCGTGGCCGCCCGGATCGGCGAGGGCAAGGTCGTGGCCATCGACCGTTCGGCCACCGCCATCGCTCAGGCCGTCCGGGGGTCTGCGGCCGAAATGGAGGCGGGGCGGCTGGAGTTCCGATGCGCCTCGATCGAAGGGTTCACCCTGGACCGGGGCGAGCCGCGCTTTGACCTGGCCTATGCGCAGCGGGTCGGGGTGCTGGACGGGCGGCACGACGGGCGGCGGGCGCTTGCGGCGCTGAAGCAGGTCCTGAAACCCGGCGGGCTGCTGGTCATCGACGACCGTCCGCCGATTTCCGCGGAGGAGATCGATGCCTGACCGGCTGTATGGCTCATGCCTCTGCGGCCAGTTCCGCTGGACGGCCGAGGGCGCACCGGATTTCCAGGGCTTCTGCCATTGCGACCATTGCCGGCGGCTCTCGGGCGCGGGGCGGACGCCCTTCCTGGGGTTCGAGGCCGGGCGCGTGCGGCTGGAGGGCCAGACCGCCAGCTACGCCGACACCGCGCAGAACGGCGGCAGCATCGCGCGCCACTTCTGCCCCAGCTGCGGCGGTCGGGCCTATGCAATCCCCGGCTCGGCCCCCGGCGTCCGCATCTTCTACGCCGGCACCCTGGGCGCGCCGGAGCGTTTCCGGCCGGACTTCGCCATCCACGCGGCAAGCGCCGTGGAGTGGGACCCGGCAGAGCCCGCGCTGCCCGCGTATCCCGGCGCGGGGCCGGACTAGCCCTTCATCTCTTGCAGCGTATTGCCCCCGTCGACCACCAGCATCGCGCCCGTGACGTAGGATGCCTCCTCGGAGGCCAGGAACAGCGCGCAGGCGGCGACTTCCTCGGGGCGGCCGGGGCGGCCGAGGGGGGTGGCGCGACCGGCGCGCAGTTCGGCCTCGGTCAGGCTTTCGGTGGCGATCCAGCCGGGAAGGACGGCGTTGCAGGTCACTCCGCGGCCGCCGTATTCCAGCGCGATGGAGCGGGTCATCCCGGTCACGCCCGCCTTGGCCGCGGCATAGGCCGAGGCGCCGGGGAAGCTGACCAGTGGTCCGGTCACCGACGCGATGTTGACGATCCTCCCATAGCCGCGCGTCGCCATGCCCGGCAGCACGGCGCGGCAGCACAGGAAGGGCAGCGTCAGGTTCAGCCCGATGTGATGTGCCCAGTCCGAGTCGCCGATGCTGTCAAGCAGCGGGTCGCCGACCGTCTTTCCGCTTTGCACCATGCCCGCGTTGTTGACCAGAATCTCGACCGGCCCCAGGCCCGCCTCGACCGCCGCGAACAGGCCCGCGACCTGGGCCGGATCGGTCAGGTCCGCGACATGGGACAGGCAGTCCAGTTCCTTCGCCCGGTCCTGCACGCGGGCAGAGCTGGCCGTCACCGCGACCCTTGCCCCCGCGCCGATCAGCGCCCGGGCGATGGCGAAACCGATTCCCCCCGACGCCCCCGCTCCGGTCACCAAGGCCACCCGTCCCGCAACGCCCGCCATCCGCCTTCTCCCGGGTTATTCCCGGTACATCGCAAAAGTATAAGCATGCACCGATCCTGCCTGCCTATAGGGCTGCAAAGATCGCATTTCTGCAAGCACGCGGAAGTGAGCCACCCATTCCCCGCAGGGCTTTCGCTTCATCGGGCAGGCTCCTATAAGAAGGCGCCCTGTTCGCAAGCCCGCGAGTCGGGGCCAGTCGCCCATTGCCCAGATGTGAAGGACCATCCATGTCGCTTATCCCCGGCCTCTTTTCGTCGGACATGGCCATCGACCTCGGGACCGCAAATACGCTGGTCTACATCCGTGGCAAGGGCATCGTGCTGAACGAGCCTTCGGTGGTGGCCTATCACAACAAGGACGGCAAGAAGCAGGTTCTGGCAGTGGGCGAGGATGCCAAACTGATGCTGGGCCGCACCCCCGGCACCATCGAGGCGATCCGCCCGATGCGCGACGGGGTGATCGCCGACTTCGAGGCGGCGGAAGAGATGATCAAGCATTTCATCCGCAAGGTTCACAAGCGGTCCACGATCAGCAAACCCAAGATCATCGTCTGCGTGCCCCACGGCGCGACCCCCGTTGAGAAACGCGCGATCCGCCAGTCGGTCCTGTCGGCAGGCGCCAAGCGCGCGGGCCTGATCGCCGAGCCCATCGCGGCGGCCATCGGCGCGGGGATGCCGATCACCGAGCCCACCGGCAACATGGTCGTCGACATCGGCGGCGGCACCACGGAAGTCGCGGTCCTGTCGCTGGGCGACATCGTCTATGCCCGCTCGGTTCGCGTCGGCGGCGACCGGATGGATGAGGCGATCGTCTCCTACCTCCGCCGCCACCAGAACCTGCTGATCGGGGAATCGACCGCCGAGCGGATCAAGACCTCCATCGGCACGGCGCGGATGCCCGACGACGGGCGCGGGTCCTCGATGACGATCCGGGGTCGCGACCTTCTGAACGGCGTGCCGAAGGAAACCGAGATCAACCAGGCCCAGGTGGCCGAGGCCCTCGCCGAACCCGTGCAACAGATCTGCGACGCCGTCATGCAGGCCCTGGAAGCCCCCCCCCCCGACCTCGCC
>JAIXZY010000068.1 GCA_027489355.1 Paracoccaceae bacterium
CTTTTCCCATGTCCCCGCTTGTCCCCCTTGGCATCGCCCTCGCCGCACTTGGCCTTTGGCTGGCCCTGCGCCTGATCCGCGAGACCCGCGCGCGCGCCACCGACCGCGCCGGCTATTTCGACGCGGTGAAACCGCTGTTCGAGGGCGGCGAGACCCGCGTCCAACCCACCGGTTTCCCCCGCATGACCGGCCGCCGGGACGGGCTGGCCTTCGACCTGCAGGCGGTGCCCGACACGCTGACCTTCCGCAAGCTCCCGGCGCTCTGGGTCCTTGTCACCCTGCCCGAACCCCTGCCGCTCGACGCCACGCTGGACCTGATGACCCGTCCCTCGGGCAACGAGCCCTTCACCCGTTTCGCCACCCTTCCGCAGTCGCTGCCGACCCCGGACGAGTTGCCCAGGGAAATCTCGATCCGCACTGACGACGCGCCTCGCCTCCCGCCACCGGACCTTGTGGCCGCCCATGCCGACCTGTTTTCCGACCCCTGCGTCAAGGAACTTGTCCTTTCGCCCAAGGGCCTGCGGATCGTGATCCTGGCCGAGGAGGCCGACCGCGGTCGCTTCCTGATCTTCCGCGAGGCCGAGATGGGCCGCTCTCCCCTGCCCCCCTCGCGGCTGGAGCCGTTGCTCGACAGACTGGCCGCGATCCGCAAGGATGTGCTGGCCTTGAAGGATCCCGCATGAAACAGCCGCTGAACCCCTACCTCGTCCTCGCCGTCGCGCTGGTGCTGCCTGGCATGGGCCAAGTCCTGAACCGCCAGCCGGTGCGCGGGCTGATCTTCGTCTGCTTCGCGATCCTGCTCGGCGCCTTCACGCTCAAGACCGCCGCGCCAGAGGTGTCCTTCGTCGGCAAGATGGCGGGGGGCCTCTTCGTCTGGGCGATGGCCGCGCTTGACGCCTACAAGACCGCCCGCATCCGGCATGCGGTCTGGTCCCACGCCAATACGCCCCGCTGAGCCGTCAGCCGGCGTCCCGCCACAGCGGACCCAACATCCCTTTCAGCGCCACCAGCGCCTCGGCCCCGTCCTCGCATTCTGGGCCGACCTTGACCGCGACGCTGCCGGCAAAGCCGTAAGCCGCGCGCAGCGACGGGCGGATCGTCACCTCGAAGCCCTTCGGGCCCGCCACCACCGATTCGATGGCGTCCTCGGCTCCGAAGGTCTCGTCGCTGGCCTCGAACCACACCGGCCCGCCGGTCAGGGCCTGGCGGAACAGGACATAGCCCTCCTCCTCGTCCTCGCCCTCGGCAAAGCCCACGAACACGTTCCCTTCGTCCTCGACGACCGAACCGTAGGCCGCCTTCACCGTGATGTCCGCCATCCTGCCCCCGTCAAAGAAGCCAAAGCGCGACCGCAAGTAGCGTCAGCGCCTGCACCCTGTGCATCCACACCGAAACCACCGGATCTGCAAGCCGCGTCTGCACGATCTCGGCGGCAGCGACGATCAAAAGATGAACTGCCGTCGCCATCAGGATATACAGCGCCGAGAGGATCGCCACGGCGCGCCCGTCCGCCTGATCGGGAAGGAAGCCCGGCAGCACGGTCAGGAAGAAGAGCGCAGCCTTCGGGTTCAGAAGGTTTCCGACCAGCCCGCGCCGGAACCCCGTCGAGCCGTCCTCGCCTCCGCCGGACAGGTGATGCGCAGGATTGCCCGCGTCGCGCCAGCTTTCGGCGGCAAGATACAGCAGATACCCCACCCCCGCGAGATGCAGTACGTCGAACAGCACCGGGCTCCGGTCGATCAACACCGCAACGCCCGTCGCCGCCAGGACAGCCTGCGCCGCCAGTCCCAGCATGATGCCCAGCACGGCGGCAAGCCCCGCGCACCGTCCCGCCGTCGCGGCAAGCAGGGCCAGCCAGGCCATGTTCGGTCCGGGCGTCAGTTCCAGGATCAGCGCGGTCAGCAGGAACGACGACAGCGTCTCGGCAGTCATGCGCCGCTTACGGCCACTTCGCCACGGGCGGCAGGCTCATCAGCACCGCATTGGCGTCGTGGCCGGTCTCCAGCCCGAACTTGGTCCCGCGGTCGTAGACAAGGTTGTATTCGGCATAAAGCCCGCGGTGGACCAGCTGGGTCTCGCGGTCGGCCTCGCTCCACGGGGTCAGGACGCGACGCTCGGTCACCGGCAGGAAGGCCGGCAGGAAGGCCTCGCCGACCGAACGGGTGAAGGCAAAGTCACGGTGCCAGTCGCCGGTGTTCAGGTCGTCGAAGAAGATGCCGCCCACCCCCCTCGCCCGCCCACGGTGCGGAACGAAGAAGTACTCGTCCGCCCAGGCCTTGAACTTCGCATAGTAATCGGGGTTGTGCGCGTCGCAGGCCTTCTGCATCTCGGCATGGAAATGAGCGGTGTCCTCGGCATATTCGATGCAGGGGTTCAGGTCCGCCCCACCGCCGAACCACCACGCGCCGGGGGTCCAGAACATCCGCGTGTTCATGTGGACGGCGGGCGTGTGCGGGTTGACCATATGCGCGACGAGGCTGATGCCGCTTGCCCAGAACCGCGGGTCCCTGTCCATTCCCGGCACGCCCCGCGCCGCCATCGCCCGCTGCGCCTTTTCCCCAAGGATGCCGTGGACCTCGGACCAGTTGACGCCCACCTTTTCGAAGACCCCGCCGCCGCGCATCACGCTCATGATGCCGCCGCCCCCGTCCGCGCGCGTGGTCGGCGTCACCTCGAACCGGCCCGGCTGGCCCTTGGCGTACTTGTCCTCCAACCCCTCGAAGGCCGCCACGATCCGGTCGCGCAGCGTCCGGAACCAGGCGGCTGCGACGGCATTGCGGCTGTCAATGGGATCGGTCATGCTCATGTCCTTGGATGTTGACAGGTGAATGCCTAGCACCCCCGCGCCGCGCTTTCCACCATTGTAGGAGTCACCGATGAAACGGCTGGTTTTCCTGACATTTGCAGCTCTTGCCGCCTGCGGCACCCCGCAGGAGCAGTGCATCAGCCGCAACACCCGCGACCTTCGCACCGTCGACCGGCTGATCAAGGAAGCCGAGGGCAACCTTGCCCGAGGCTATGCCTATGAAACGATCACCGTCTACGAGGACTACTGGACCTACTGCGCACCGCACCGCGGCAAGAAAGGTGAGCCGCCGCCGCCGCCCCGCATGTGCCTGGACGAACGCCCGGTCAGCCAGCAGCGGCCCAAGGCCATCGACCTGAACGAAGAGGCGCGGAAGCTGGAAAGCCTGAAGGCCAAGCGCAAGCAGCTCGCGCGTCAGGCCGAGGCGGTGATCGCCCAGTGCAAGGCGCAGTATCCCGAGTGATCAGTGCGCGGGGGCGCAGACCACGTCCAGCAGCCCCCGCCCGCCATCCACGGTCAGCACCTGTCCGGTCACGAACCCCGCCGCGTCCGAGGCCAGGAACTGCACCGCTTCCGCCAGTTCCGCCGGGGCGGCGATCCGGCCCAGGGGCGTCGCCTCGGTGATCTGGTCGCGGAAGCCCGGATTCTCCTTCAGCGCGGCCTGCAGACTGGCGCTCATCACCGAGCCGAAGGCGACCGCGTTGACACGGATGCCCTTGGGCGCCAGCGCCACCGCAAGCGACCGCGTCATCTGGTCCATCGCCGCCGAGGCCATCGAATAAGCCAGCAGTTCCGGCCGCGTCGCCTTTGACGCGATCGAGGACAGGTTGATGATCGAACCCACCATTGTTCCCTCCTCGACCTCGGCCCGCTGGGCGTGCTGGATCATCCGCTTGGCCGTCATCTGCGAAATCCGCAGCGCCGACAGCACGTTGTGCCGCCACAGTTCCTCGACCCCGTCGGCATCGGGGTTCAGGATCTCGGACACGGCGGTGCGGCGGTTGGCGTTCACCAGGATGTCCACCCGCTCGAAGGCATCGACCGTGGCCGACAAGAGGTTGGCGATCGTCAGCTTCTCGGTCAGGTCGCCCGCGAACATCCGGATCGGCCCCTCGGCCCGCGATTCCTCGCCGACCTCGGCCTCAAGCCGGTCCTCGTCCACGTCGGCGAACATCACGTTCGCCCCCTTGTCCACCAGATGCCGCGCAACGGCGAGCCCGATGCCCGTGGCCGCGCCGGTGACGATGGCGGTCTTGCCGGAAACAGAGAACGACATGAGGGACCTCTAGGGTTTCGCCCGCCGGGGCTTGATGGCGTGGATCACGCGGAAGGCGCTGTCGCCCGCAACGTCGCGGACCTCCAGGAAGCATTCGGACAGCACGGCATCGTAAGGAAGATGGCGGTTGGCGACCAACCACAGCTCGCCGCTCGGCGCCAGCATCCGGCGCGCCGCGCGAATGAAGGCCGCCCCCAGAGCCGGATCAGCCTCGCGCCCGGTATGGAACGGCGGGTTCATCACCACGACATCCAGCAGCGTCTCGGGCCGCCAGGTCGTCGCGTCGGCCCAATGAAAGCGGGCGCGCGAATCAATGACGTTGATCCTAGCGCAGTCCAGCGCGTCGGCCTCAGCCTCGACAAGGTCCAGCCGCTTGACCGTGGGCCGCTTCAGAAGCTCGGCAGCGAGGAAGCCCCACCCCGCCCCCAGATCGGCGACCTTGCCGCCCAGCTTGGCCGGCAGCGCCGCCGCCAGCAGCACCGAGCCATGGTCCGGACCATCGGCCGAGAAGATCCCCGGCACGGTCTGGAACCCCTCAACCCGGTGCGGAACGGCCAGCCAGTCCGACAGGTCCGGCCCCGCCGGGAACGAGGCCAGCTTGCCATGCGCCTTGGACAGGCTGTCCGACAGGTCCACCCGCCCCCGCAAATCCTTCAGCGCCGTGTCGATGCCGTCGGTCTTCTGCCCGTCGACCGCGATCCAGCCGCCCGGCGCCACCTCGGTCGCCGCCCGCGCGATCAGCCCCCGCGCGGCCTCGCGCGATCGGGGCAGGCAGACGATGGCCGCCGCATAGGGAGGCGCGGGCGTCACCGAATAGCGGGCCGCGAAATGGTCGTGGTCCGGCTTGAACCCGGTCAGCACCGTGACCCTCTCGCGCGGCAGGTCCGACAGGTCATCCCCGATCCGCGGCCGATAGACCGCGATCCTGCTGTCGGATGGCAGGTCCAGCGCGCCGGTTTCCAGCGCCAGGGACAATCTTGCGGATCGCATGGGCGGGGCCGTCAGGCCCCCGACCTCCGGCTGGGGCGGCGCACGATCATTCCTTTTCCATCGTGCATTGCAGCGGATGCTGGTGCCGGCGCGAGAAATCCATCACCTGGGCCACCTTGGTCTCGGCCACCTCGAAGCTGAACACGCCGACCACCGCGAGGCCCTTCTTGTGGACCGTCAGCATGATCTCGAACGCCTGGGCGTGGTTCAGGCCGAAGAACCGCTCCAGCACATGGACCACGAATTCCATCGGCGTGTAGTCGTCGTTCAGGAGAAGCACCTTGTACAGCGGCGGGCGCTGGGTCTTCGACTTTGTCTTGGTCAGGATCGAGGTGTCATTCCCCGGACCATCCGTCTTGTCGGACATGGTGACTGGCAGGATCGACACGGGACGCGGGCCTCGGACCTTGGATTCGGGGTTGCAAACGATCTGCGAAATATAGCCTCTTTTGCCGTGGCGAAAAGGGGCGGACATGCTGACAACCATTGGCTTCGATGCGGACGACACACTCTGGCAGAACGAAACCTTCTTCCGCCTGACCCAGGACCGCTTCCTGCAGGCGCTGCAGGACCATGCCGACCCCCATCACCTGCGGGAACGGCTGGAAGCGGCCGAGCGGCGGAACCTCGACTACTACGGCTTCGGGGTGAAGGGGTTCACGCTGTCGATGATCGAGACGGCGGTGGAAGTGACCGAGGGGCGCGTTCCCGCGTCCGTCATCGGCGACCTCGTGGCGATGGGTCGCCAGCTTCTGGAACACCCGATGGAGCTTCTGCCCCATGCCCGCGCCACGGTGACCGCACTCGCCTCGGACTTCCGGCTGGTCCTCATCACCAAGGGCGACCTTCTGCACCAGGAGCGCAAGCTGGCGCAGTCCGGTTTGGGCGAATTGTTCGACGCCATCGAGATCGTCTCGGACAAGGTCGAGGCAACCTACCGCACCATCTTCGCGCGCCACGGCACCGGGGCCGACCAAGCCCTGATGGTGGGCAATTCGCTGAAATCCGACGTGATTCCGGCACTCGATGCCGGCGCCTGGGGGGTCCACGTCCCGCATGAACACGAGTGGTCTTTCGAGGCCGCCACCTCTCCGACCCAGCATCGGCGGTTTCATGTCATTGCCGATCTCGGCGAACTGCCCGCCCTTGTCGACCAGCTTCGATTTGCCCCATAGCTAGACAAGCAGCGTCCGCCTGGCCCAAGATATGGACCGTCGGCGACATTCTGCTGCATCTGGGCAACTGGGTGAACATTTGCTTGAAAGCCCTTGGAATTTTTGGGTTTTCGCATGCCGATGCCTGTGCTAGCCTTCCCGCCGAGGCAGAATAATTGGCACCGGAAAATCCGGGCCGCAGGCAAAGGGTGGGCGACGTGGCATCGCTTCTCGGGCGGATTTATCGCGCAATTTTCGTGACATTTGTCATCAGCACCGTTGTGGTGACCTCTCCATTGCAGGCCGCGCCCTTCGCGGCCATCGTGATGGACGGTCGCACCGGCGAAGTACTGTATGAAAAGAACGCCGATGCCCGGCTGCATCCGGCCTCTCTGACGAAGATGATGACGCTCTACATCACCTTCCAGGAGATCGAGGCCGGCCGGCTCTCGCTGGATACCAAGGTCACGGTGACGAAATACGCGGCCTCGCAGCCGCCCTCGCGCCTTGGGCTGAAACCGGGTCAGAAGATCGCGGTCCGCTACCTGATCCGCGCCGCTGCGATCAAGTCCGCGAACGACGCGGCCGCGGCCCTTGGGGACCACATCGGCGGCGACGTGACCGGCTTCGCCAAGCGGATGACGCGCACGGCGCGGCAGCTTGGGATGAACAACACCACATTCAAGAACGCGAACGGTCTGACCGCCGAGGGCCACCTGTCCACCGCCCGCGACATGAACATCATGGGGCGGCACCTGTTCTACGATTTCCCGCAGTACTACCACATCTTCTCGCGCCGCACGGCCGATGCCGGGGTTGCTCAGGTCTCCAACACCAACACCCGTTTCCTGGACGCCTACGAAGGCGCGGACGGGATCAAGACCGGCTACACCGTGGCCGCGGGCTTCAACCTGACCGCCTCGGCCCACCGCGGCAACAAGCACATCATCGCGACGGTCTTCGGCGGCACGTCCACCGCGAATCGCAACGCCAAGATGAAAGAACTGATGGACATCGGCTTCGGAAAGGCTCCGGCAAATGCCAAGGAACAGCCTCCGGTCGCTGCAGCGGTCGACGATGCGCTGGTCGCGTCGCTGGAAAATGGCATCGACGAGATCGACGCGGAAGGCGGCGCGGGCAAGACCGTGCGCGTCTCGGGAGAGGTGAAGACCTCCCCGCGTCCGAAGGCGCGCCCCGGCGTTGCCGCCGTGCCGGACGAGGTGGTGGTAGCGATGAACGCCAGCATCGAGGATGCGCTGGCCGAAGCCACGTCGGAACCCGCTCCGGAGGGCACGCTGGAATTCCAGGCCGAAGCGATGACGGCAGAGGAAGATCCAGATCCGGTCGCCGAAGCCGCTGCAGAAACCGCGCTTGCCGCCGCCGCCTTGCCCGAGGCCGAACCCGCAGTGGCGGCCCTGCCCGCGGATGAGGTTGCCCTTGCCGCCGCCGCCCCGGCCCCCTCGGCCGAGCCCGGCACCTTCGAGGCTCAGACCGCCGCGCTGGACGCAGGCGCCGCACCGGCCGAAACCGCCCTTGCCGCGCTGCCCGAGGCTGAGGCCCTCCCCGCTGTGGAAGCCGACCCTTCCTTGGCCGAGCTGAAGCCCAGGGCCCGCCCCGAAGAGGCAACGGCAGCCGAGGTTGCCGCGACCGAGGCAACCGCCGAAACCCCGCTTCCGGTCGAGGAGGTGGTCGTCGCCGAGGCTGCGCCGCAACCGGAGCTTGTCGTGACCGACCCCGTGACAGAAGTCGCGCTCGCCGACTCTCCCGAGCCTCTGATGGAGGAGGTCACCGAGATCGAGACCGTAGCGGGCGCGAGCAGCATCGCCCCGCCTGCGGTCGAACTTGCCGCCGCCACCATAGCCGCCGCGCAGCCGAAGCGGCAGGCGCCGATCTTCGACGCCGTGGCCCCCGAGGAAGAGGCGGCCGTCGATGAAAGCCAGGAGGTCGTCGTCGTGATGTCGACCTCGGGCGGGCGGCACTTCGGGGTGAACGTGGGCGAATATTCCTCAAGATACGAGGCCGAGAAGGCGCTCTTGAAGACCGCGCTGGCGGAAAGCGCGACCCTGAACGCAGGCCTGCGCAAGACCAGCCAGTCGGGCGGGAAGTGGCGGGCGAGCTTCATGGGGCTGACCGAGGAGCAGGCCGAGCTTGCCTGCCGCCGCCTCAGCGCCCGCGCAATCCCCTGCGAAACGGTGGGGAGCTGATCATGGTCGCTCTGGTCTTCCCCGCGCTGCCGACGGTGACCCTGCCCGTGACCGGCCGGGCCGAACGCTTCCCGGTCCGCCGCATCTTCTGCGTGGGCCGAAACTATGCCGAGCATACCCGCGAGATGGGGGGCGATCCCGAAAAGGAGGCGCCGTTCTTCTTCACGAAGCCCGCCGATGCCGTGGTCGAGTCCGGCTCCCGCATCCCCTACCCTCCGGCCACGCAGAACCTCCACCATGAGGGCGAGCTGGTGGTGGCCATCGGCAAGGGTGGGGCGATGGTCTCGGAAGAGGACGCCGGGGCAATGATATGGGGGCATGCGGCGGGCAATGACCTGACCCGGCGCGACCTCCAGGCCGAGGCGAAGGAGCGGCGCCGGCCCTGGGACATGGCCAAGGGGTTCGACAAGTCGGCGGTGGTCGGCGCGATCAAGCCGGGACCGCTGCCGGACGGGCGGCTCCGGTGTTCGGTGAACGGGACGGTGCGGCAGGAGGCTTCGCTGTCCGAGATGGTCTGGTCCCCGGCGGCGATCATCGCGGCGCTGTCGCAGCTGGTCAGCCTTTCCCCCGGCGACCTGATCTTCACGGGGACGCCTGCGGGGGTGGGACCCCTGAACCGGGGAGACACCTGCAAGGTGGAAATCGAAGGGCTGCAATCGGCAACGGTGACGATCGCCTGATCCTGTCCACGGTGGACAATCGCGATTAACCTAGCAAAAACAACAGCTTGCCGTTTTCCGTTAGGGTGGCGTTAACCTTTGATCTCAGGGCTTCGGCTTGTCGTCCCAATCCTTCGTGAGGATGCGGTTGGCATCGCCCTCGGGGTCATCGAACTGCCGTGTGCGCATCGCCCAGAAGAAAGCGGCAAGACCGATCCCTCCAAGAAGGAGGGAAACCGGGATGAGGATCGCGAGGATTTCCATTACTTCAGCCGCATCGCGTTCAGCGAGACGGTGATCGACGACAGCGACATGGCCAATGCGGCGGCCAGCGGCGTGGCGTGGCCAATCAGGGCGAGCGGCACGGCGATCACATTGTAGCCGCCAGAGATCAGGAAGTTCTCGATCATCCGCCGCGTCGCCTGTCGGCTGATCCGCGCGGCGTCGGCGACGGGGGCGATGTCTTGTCCCAGCAGAACGATGTCCGAGGCCACACGGGCTGCGTCCAGCGCCGAGGCGGGGGAGATCGAGACATGGGCGGCAACAAGGGCGGCAGTGTCGTTAAGGCCGTCACCGACCATCAGGACCTTGCGGCCCTCGGCTGACAGCTGGGCGATGCGGGCGGCTTTTTCGGCGGGGAGGACCCCGGCCTGCCAGCTGGGGATGCCAAGGCGTTGGGCCAGGTCGCGGACGGGTGCCGCGGCATCGCCGGAGAGGAGTTCGACCTGCATTCCGGCGGCTTTCAGGGCGGCGACGGCTTTTTCCGCGCCGGGGCGGAGGCGGTCGGTGAAGGGGAAGGCGTGGGTTTCGGGCCGGGTGCCCCCCACCCCCATCCCCTCCCCACGGGGGGGAGGGGAGGCGCTGGGGGCTTCTGGTGCGCGGGATTGGACACCGAGCGCGGGGGTTCCGGCGATGGAGAGGTAGGTCGCGGTTTGCGGTAGGGGGGCGGCCCCGCACCAGTCGGCGCGGCCGAGGCGGACGCGGGTGCCTTGGAATTGGCCTTCGATGCCGTGGCCGGGGACTTCGCGGATGTCGGTGACGTTCGCCGGGGCGATGCCTGCGGTTTTCGCGCCTTCGGCCAGCGCACGGGCGAGGGGGTGGGAGGAGCCGGTGGCGAGGGCGGCGGCGACGGCGACGGCCTCCACCGGGTGGTCGGTCAGGGCGACGGGTTCGGGGGTGCCGAGAGTCAGGGTGCCGGTCTTGTCGAAGACGACGGTGTCGACCTCTGCCAGGCGTTCGAGGGCGGTGCCGTGCTTGATCAGGAGGCCCTTGCGGAAGAGACGGCCCGAGGCGGAGGTGATGACGGCCGGAACCGCGAGGCCCAGAGCGCAGGGGCAGGTGATGATGAGGACGGCGGCGGAGATGTTGATCGCATAGCGCACGTCGCCGCCGGTGGCCCACATCCAGTAGCCGAAGGCGCTGAACGACAGGATATGGACAAGGGGCGAGTAGAGGCGCGAGGCGCGGTCGGCAAGGCTGGTGTAGCGGGTCTTGGTGCCCTCGGCCACGGCGACGAGGTCGGCCATGCGGTGGAGGCTCGAGTCCTTGCCGGCGGCGGTGACTTGCACGGTCAGCGGGCCGGTCAGGTTGACCTCGCCCGCGCTGACGACGGTGCCCTGACCTGCCGGAACGGGCAGGCTTTCGCCGGTGAGGAGGCTGCGATCGAGTTCCGAAGCGCCGTGCAGGACGATCCCGTCCACGGGCATCCGTGCGCCGGGGCGGACGAGGACGGTGTCGCCGGGGGCGACGGCGGCGATGGGGGTTTCGATCTCGGCGCCGTCCACCAGCAAGATCGCGCGGGGGACTTCGAGGGCGGCCAGTTCCTCTGCCGCCGACCGGGCGATGGCGCGCGTGCGGTGGTCGAGGTAGCGGCCGAGGAGGAGGAAGAAGGCCAGCATCACGGCGGCGTCGAAATAGGCGTGGTGGCCCGAGTTCCAGGTCTCGAACACCGAGATGGACGAGGCGAGGATCAGGGCGAGGCTTATCGGGACGTCCATGCCGAGGCGACCTTGGCGGAGGCTGGCCCAGGCGGATTTGAAGAAGGGCTGCCCGGCGAAGATCACCGTGGGCAGCGCGATGGCGCCGGAAATCCAGTGGAAGAGGTCGCGCGTCGCGTCCTCGGCCCCCGACCAGACGGCGACGGACAGGAGCATGACGTTCATCATGCTGAAGAAGGCGACGCCGAGGCGCATCAGCAGTTCGCGGCCCTGACGGTCGGTTTCCGTCACGGACAGAAGGCCGGGGTCAAGCTCGTGCGCTTCCTGGCCCTGCGCGTCGAGGGTGGCGATCAGCTGGGCGGCGGTGACGTGGCCTTCGGCATCGACCGAGACGCGCTTCTGGGTGAGGTTCACGCGGGCGGAGTGGACGCCGGGAATCGCCTGGAGCGCGGCCTCGACCGTGGAGATCGACGACGCGCCACCTGCGTTCGGGAGCGACAGGACGATGCGGCCTGCGCGGTCGGCCCGCAGGGCGGCGATGCGTTCGGCGGCGGGGACGACGACGCAGGCCGGGCAGGCAGAGGCCGGGGTGCTGGCCGAGGCGAAGTCTTCGGCGAGGGCCATGTCAGCCTTTCACGAACAGTTCGGAGCGCTGCTCGAACAGCGTGCCGTCGGCGGAGGTGGCGGTGACCTTGACCATCCATTTGCCCGGGTGAAGGGCGACTTCGGCGCCGTAGACGTCTCCTTCGCGTGCGAAGGCGGGGAAGGTGTCGTCGCTGGCCTCGGTCGTGCGGCCGACGAGGACCTGAAGGTCGTTCACCTGGACGGGGTTGCCGTCGGGGCCGTGGAAGGCAAGGGTCATGCGGCCCCCGTCATAGCCGGGGGTCATGGTCCAGCCCAGGGCTTCCTGTGCGGCCTTGCGGGCGTCGAAGCCCTGGGAGGCGACGTAGGAGTTGTCCACTTCCAGACCGGGGAAGGTCGAGACCGCCTTGACGGCGAGCAGGACGTTCACCCCGATGATGACCGCGAAGGCCGAGACGGTGATGGCGAGGACGTGCTTGCCGGTCAGTTCAGTCATGGTCGTGGTCCTCTTCCTTGCCGTTGAAGATCGTATCATGGTGGACGCGGTTCGTCGTGCCCAGTTCCTCGACCCAGAGGCGGACCTTGGTCCGGTCCTCGACCGCGGCGCGGGTGCCGGGGGCGGCGGTGAGGTAGACGCGCTGGGACATGGTGTCGTTCGCGGGGACGGTGACGGTCAGGCCCTCCTGCCCTTCGAGGTCGAGAGTGAGGAACGCGTCAGAGGTCACCGCGATGGCGAACTGGGCGTCCTGCCCATGCATGTTGCGCAGGCGGACGTCATAGGCGTTGCGGATCGAGCCGTCGGAGAGGGTGATGAAGGTCGGGTTCCTCACCGGGGTGACGTTCAGGTCGATGGGCGAGCGCAGGAAGAGCGCGACGATGAGGCCGATGCCGATGCCGGCCCAGAGGACGGTGTAAAGCACGGTGCGGACGCGGAAGACGTGGGACCAGACGGATTTCGGCGGCTGGCCGGCGCGTTCGCGGGTCTCGTCGGTGAGCGCGAGGTAGCCGATCAGGTCGCGGGGCTTGCCGATCTTGTCCATCACGTCATTGCAGGCGTCGATGCAGAGCCCGCAGGTGATGCAGGCCATCTGCTGGCCGTTGCGGATGTCGATGCCCATCGGGCAGACGTTCACGCAGGCCATGCAGTCGATGCAGTCGCCGTTGCCCTCGACGTTCTGCTTGCCGCGAGGCTCGCCGCGCCAGTCGCGGTAGGCGATGGTGAGGGTATCCTCGTCCATCATCGCGGCCTGGATGCGGGGCCAGGGGCAGGCGTAGATGCAGATCTGTTCCCGCGCGAAGCCACCGAAGAAGAAGGTGGTCATCGTCAGGATCAGCATGGTGATGTAGGCGACGGGCAACGCCTGGCCGGTGACGAGGTCACGCAGCAGAGTGGGAGCGTCGGTGAAGTAGAAGATCCAGGCCCCGCCGGTGGCGAGGCCGATGAGGAACCAGACAGACCACTTCACGGCGCGCTTGCGGATCTTCTCGCCGTCCCATTTCTGACGATGCAGCCGGATGCGCGCGTTGCGGTCGCCCTCGATCCAGCGTTCGACAAGGATGAAAAGGTCGGTCCAGACGGTCTGCGGGCAGGCATAGCCGCACCAGACGCGGCCGGCGGCGCTTGTGAACAGGAACAGGCCGAGGCCCGCCATGATCAGGAGACCGGCCACGAAGTAGAATTCGTGCGGCCAGATCTCGATCATGAAGAAGAAGAACCGGCGGTTCGCCAGGTCCACCAGCACCGCCTGGTCGGGCAGCGAAGGCCCGCGGTCCCAGCGCAGCCAGGGGGTGATGTAGTAGATGCCAAGGGTGATCCCCATGATCCACCACTTGAGCGTGCGGAAGGTGCCCTTCACGCGGCGCGGAAACACCGGCTCGCGGGCGGCATAGAGGCTTGGCGGGGAATCGGGGGTGGACACGGGCTCTCCTTCGCTGGCCGAGGCCAGTCTAGCTTCCTGCCTGCAATCCGTCATTCCGGGCAGGCGGGCCTTGACCTGCATCAATAGCCCGATCCCGGAGGAAGACTGAATGCGGCAATGCAGCGCAAATCCGCGTGAACGGAAACCGACGCTGCAGGGACGGTGCAGACCACGGTTTTACGGCAGAAGACCGTCAGCAAGCCATCGGCGGGGGCGTTTGGGGCCAAGCGGAAGGGTGGAACGGATCGAGGGGCTTCCGAAAGGGTCAACCATCACAGGGCGCGCCGGATGCCCCGACCGATGTTCGCACCGGCTTTGACCGGTTGCGCCGTCTTTGCCATGCTAAAGCAAAGCCGGGAGGCAGACCGATGTCTGCCGAGCGCACGTCCGAGTCGCCGCAGGAATTCTCGCCCGCCGAGATCGGCGCGCTGGCGCATCTTTACCGCGGCGAGGTCTACCGCAGTACGGTCTGGCGCACCCGGCTGGACACCACGACGAACTGGTCGGTCGTCACCCTTGGCGTGGCCCTGTCGATCACCTACTCCTCGCCCGAAGCCTCGCCGCTGCCGCTGGTGCTGGTCGGCGTGCTGATCCTGCTGTTCCTGACGCTGGAGGCGCGGCGCTATCGCTTCTTCAACGTCTGGCGCGCCCGGGCGCGCTGGATCGAGCGGCATTTCTATGTGCCGCTGCTGATGGCCGAGGAGATGCCGGCCCGCCAGGACTGGCATTCCACGCTGGCCGAGGACTACAGCAACCCCCAGTATCACGTGAGCCTGGCCGTCGCGGTCGCACGTCGGGTGCGGGCAAACTACCTGTGGATCCTGCTGATCCAGACGCTGGCCTATGCGGGCAAGCTGATGGTGCATCCGACCCCGGTCCCGTCCTTTGCCGAGTTCGTGAACCGGGCGGACATCGGCCCGATGCCTGGCGAGCTGGTCCTGATCGCAGGCGGGCTCTACATCGCCAGCGGGATCGCCCTGGTGGCCTGGGTAAATCGGGTTGACCGCCGGCGCGCGGCAGAGCGCGCGGTGCGCGGCAGCGCGATGGGCTGAGAAACAGAAAGGGGGCACGATGGCCCCCTTCCCGCACTCGTTACGAACCCCGGCTTATTCGCCGCCGCCGCGGCTGTGGACATAGTAGGCCACGGCGCGGATCTCGTCCTCGGACAGGCGCTGGTTCCAGTTCGGCATGACGCCGAAGCGGGCTTTCGTCACCGTCTCGATGATCTTTTCGCGCGAGCCGCCGTAAAGCCAGATCGCGTCGGTCAGCTTGGGCGCGCCCTGCGTCCGGTCGCCCGAGCCGTCTTCCATGTGGCAGGCGGCGCAGTTGTCGGCGAAGACCGTTGCGCCGGCCGCCGCGGCCGTCGCGTCATGCTCCTGGCCGGAGATGGCCAGCACATGCTCCGCCACCTGGGCGATCTGGGTTTCGTCCAGGATGCCGTCGAGACCGAACTTCGGCATTTCCGAGTACCGCGCATCCGCGTCGGTGGTGTTGCGGATGCCATGAGTGACGGTGAGATGGATATCCTCCATCGTGCCGCCCCAGAGCCAGTCGTCGTCCAGAAGGTTCGGATAGCCCTTGCCTTCGAACCCGGCCGCGCCAGAGCCGTGGCACTGGGCGCAATTGGTGCGGAAGACCGCAGCGCCTGCGCGTTCGGCATAGCCGGCAAGTTCAGGGTCCGCGCCGATGGCGTTGAGGTCGGCAGCGATCAGCTTGTCCTTGATCGCCGCGTTGGCCTTGTCCACCGCCGCAATCTCGACCTCGACGTCGGCGCGGGTGCTGGCCCCCAGAAGGCCGGGTGTGGCCTCTTTGATCAGCGGCCAGGCCGGGTAGGCGATGGTGTAGCCGATGCCCCAGACGATCGTGGCGTAGAACACCCAGACCCACCAGCGCGGGAGCGGGTTGTTGTATTCCTCGATGCCGTCCCAGGAGTGGCCGGTCGTTTCCACCTGCCGCGGTTCTTTCTTCAATGGCTTGGCCATGACTTCAGGCCTCCTTCACGGTTTGGGCAGGGTGATCGTCCGCAGGATGGTCGTCGTTGCGGAAGATCGAGGTGGCGACTTCCCGGTGGGCCGACCGCGCTCCGGGCCGGAAGGCCCAGAGGCAAAGCCCGAGGAAGCCCAGCGTCATCGCCAGCAGGAACCAGCTGTCGGCCAGGTGGCGGAGGAAGGAATAGGTTTCCATCTGTGCCCCCTTACCGGTTCGCCACGGGGGTATAGGTCGAGAAGTCGACCATCGTGCCGAGGACCTGGATATAGGCGATCAGGGCGTCCATCTCGGTCAGTTCGGGCTGGCCGTCGAAGTTGCGGACGTTGACCGGGGTGCCGAAGGCGGCATCGCCGTAACGCTCCTCAAGCCCCGAGGCATCGCCCAGCGGGTCGGCCTGCGCGGTGAAATCGGCCAGCGCGTTCTGCACCATGTCGTCGGTATAGGGCACGCCGGTCAGCTGGTTGGTCACCACCACGTCCTGGATGTACTTCCCGTCGATGATGTTGTTCGCCAGGAACCCGTAGGGCGGCATCACCGATTCCGGCACGACCGACTTCGCATTGGTGAAGTGGTCCTGGTGCCATTCGTCCGAGTAGCGGCCGCCGACGCGGGCCAGGTCCGGCCCGGTGCGCTTGGACCCCCACTGGAACGGCCGGTCGTACATCGACTCGGCTGCCAGCGAGTAGTGGCCGTAGCGTTCGACCTCGTCCCGCATGGGGCGGATCATCTGGCTGTGGCAGCCGTAGCAGCCCTCGCGGATGTAGATGTTCCGGCCCGCCAGTTCGAGCGGCGTGTAGGGACGCATCCCTTCCACCTTCTCGATCGTGTTCTCGAGGTAGAAGAGCGGCACGATCTGCACGATCCCCCCGATGGTCACAACCAGAAGGCTGAGGACCATCAGAAGCGTGGCGTGGGTTTCGATTGCCTTGTGCTTGTCAAGAAAAGCCATTGTCCCGATTCCTTATTCTGCCGGAACGACCGAGTTCTGCGTGGCCCGGGCGGGCTGGGCGCGAACGGTCATCCAGAGGTTCCAGCACATGATCAGCGCCCCCGTGAGGAACAGCCCGCCACCGGCAGCCCGCACCACGTACATCGGGAACTTCGCGGCCACCGTGTCAGCGAAGGCGTTCACGAGGAACCCGTTCGCATCGACCTGGCGCCACATCAGGCCTTCCATGATGCCCGTGACCCACATCGAGGAGGCGTAGAGCACGATCCCGATGGTGGCGAGCCAGAAGTGCCAGCTGACCAGTTTGAGAGAGTAGAGCCGCTCGCGGTTCCACAGGCGCGGCACGAGGTAGTAGAGGACGCCGAAGGTGATCATCCCGTTCCAGCCCAGCGCGCCCGAATGCACGTGGCCGATGGTCCAGTCGGTGTAGTGCGACAGCGAGTTCACCGCCTTGATCGACATCATCGGGCCTTCGAAGGTCGACACGCCGTAGAAGCCGATACTGACGACCATCATCCGGATGATCGGGTCCGTCCGCAGCTTC
>JAIXZY010000055.1 GCA_027489355.1 Paracoccaceae bacterium
GACCCCCGCCGTCGTCGTCGAGCACCAGTACATCGTGACCGAGCCCGACCCGGCCCTTGTCGAATGGCGCAAGACCAACCCGCAGCACCCGGTCCTCCGCGACGCCGACGCCAAGTGGTACGTGCGCGAAGAACGCGGCGGCTGGATCCTTGGCCCCTACGAAAAGGGCGCCCCGGCCCGCTTCCAGTACGGCGTCCCCGACAGCTTCCGCGCCGACCTCTTCCCGCTCGACCTCGAACGGATCGAGCAGGAGTACATGTCCTTCATCCACCGGATTCCGTCGTCCGAGACCGTGGGCCTCAAGGACGACTACAACGGCCCGATCTGCTATACCCCCGACGGCAACCCGCTGGTCGGCCCCGCCCCGGGTCTCCGCAACATGTGGCTGGCGGAGGGCTTCTCCTTCGGCATCACCGCCGCGGGCGGCACCGGCTACTACCTCGCCCAGCTGATGACGCAAGGCGAGGCCGAGATCGACATGGCCTCCCTCGACCCCAAGCGCTTCGGCGGCTGGATGACCACGGAATACGCCTCGCGCAAGAACGAGGAATGCTACGACCACGTCTTCATCCTGCACCACCCGGATGAGGAACGCGAAGCCTGCCGTCCCCTGCGGACCGCCCCCGCCTATGACCGCCAGAAGGAAATGGGCGCGCAGTTCGGCCAGGTGAACGGCTGGGAACGCCCGAACTACTATGGCCCGAAGGACGCCCCCGCCGACTTCGACCACAACTCGCGCAGCTTCCGGCGCGGCGACTGGTGGCAGTACGCCAAGGCCGAGGCCGAGGCGGTGCGCAACACCGTCGGCATCATCGACGCCTCGGCCTTCACCAAGCACCTGGTGCGCGGCCCCGGGGCCACAGCCTTCCTCGACCACTTCACCTGCAACAAGCTGCCGAACGTGGGCCGGATCAACCTGACCTACGCGCTGACCGACCACGGCACCACGCGGACCGAATACACCATCGTCCGGCTGAAGCAGGACGAATACTACCTGATCTCCGCCGGCGCCTGGACCGCGTACGACTACGACTTCCTGCAAAAGGCCGCCGATGACTGGATGGCCGAGGGCAAAGGCCACATCGACATCCACGACGTGACCACCCAGTGGGGCGTCTATGCCCTTGCTGGCCCCAACGCCCGCGCGCTGCTGAAGGACATCGTCAAGGACGCCGACCCCGACACGGTCCTGGGCAACAAGCGCTTCCCCTGGCTCTCCTACCGCGACATCGAGCTTGGCATGTGCCCCGTCCGCGCCGTCCGCGTGGCCTATACCGGGGAACTCGGCTGGGAACTCCACTACCCGATCGAGTTCGGTCGCTACCTCTGGGACCTGATCTGGCAGGTCGGGCCGAAACACGGCCTCAAAGGCGTCGGCGCCCGCGCGCAGAACTGGCTGCGGCAGGAGAAATCCTACCGCGCCTTCGGCTCCGAACTTGGCCGCGACGCGACGCCCTTGGAGGCCGCGCTCGACCGCTTCGTCGACCTGTCGAAGGACTTCCGCGGCAAGCAGAAGATGCTCGACACCGGCATCCGCGCGAAATGCGTGACGCTGCTGATCGACGGGCCTTCGGACACCGATCCGTGGGGCAAGGAAGCCATCATCCACGACGGGATCAAGGTCGGTCGCCTGACCTCGGGTGGCTACTCGGTGGCGTTCGGCAAGCAGATCGGCATGGGCTATGTCCCCGCCGCGCTGGCAGAGCCGGGCCAGAAGCTGAAGGTGAAGATCCAGCTCAAGGAATGGGACGCCGTCGTCACCGAGGACAGCCCCTTCGACCCGACGAACGCCCGCATCCGCATCGACGGCTAAGCCGTTTCTTCGAAGAAATCGCTCCGGAGCCTGCAAAGGCTCCGGTCCGAAATCTTCGAAGATTTCGGCTCAGGCCCGACCGGTAACCTTCTTCCACCACTAGCGGGTCCCGACCAGCAGGAACCGCCAGTCCTTGAAAAACTCTGGCGGTTTCCCCTCGAAGGCGTGGCCCACGAACTGCAACACCCAGCCCAGCACGAACAGCCCCACCACCCATTGCCACAGCCCGGCGACGAAGACCGCCAGCAGCCCCAGCGCGATCGACAGCACGATCATCGGGATGCCGACCGTATGGGTCAGCCGGTTCCAGCGGTTCTGGTGGCTGGTCGCGTAATCCGCGATCCAGTCGTCCCAGCTTTTGCCTTTCATCATTGGTGCCTCCCGTTGCGGCCCCCCGCCGCGGCATCAGGTTAGGACAGGCCCCGGCCGCCGGGCAACGCGTGCACGCATGCGTCCTCTGATGACCTTGCGTCAGACCGGGCGACCTTGAACCAAAGCTGGGGGATTGCCATTTCCTGTTCCTACGGAGGGGCTCATGACGCCGCGCGAACGCAGGTTTCAACGACAGTTCGACGCGCTGGAGCGTCTGGTCCCGCCTCTGCGCGGGCCGATGTCCACCCTGCGGCGCGACAGCTGGTTTCCGATTCGCTTCCCCGTGGCGCTGCTGCTGATCGCGGGGGGCGTCTTCTCGTTCTTGCCGATCCTTGGCATCTGGATGCTGCCGCTCGGCCTGCTTCTTCTGGCCGTCGACCTGCCCATCCTGCGCGGCCCGATCTCGGCCTTCGTCATCCGCGCCCGGCGCAAGGCGCGGCTTCTCGCGCACCACTGGAAGCGCAGGCACTAATCCTCCTCGGACAACTCCTGTTCCAGGAAGCGTTCAAAGGCGTCGAGGTCCAGCGGGTCCACCTGCCCGAAGGCCCGCATCCAGACCGAGGCCTCCCGCATCGCCTCGGGCTCAAGCTTGCACCAGATCACCCGTCCACGCTTTTCCCGGCTGATGAGGCCCGCGTCCGACAGGACGGCCAGGTGCTTGGAGATCGCGGCCAGGCTCATCGCGAAGGGCTCGGCCACGTCGGTGACCGCCATGTCATCCTCAAGCAGCATCGACAGGATGGCCCGTCGCGTCGGGTCGGCCAGCGCGGCGAAAACAAGGTCCAGTCGGTCGGTCATGGCGCGACTATCCCGCGCGCCCCGGCAATCGTCAACCGCGGGGTTGAATATGATAAAGCCGCCGCGCGCGGCAAACCGCCCCGCGGTCCTCGGGCAAAGACACGTATTTTCAAAGACTTGTCTGACGATCTGCACCCTTGACTCTGCACCCCCCTGTCCGTAGAACCGCCGCGACCGTGAAAGGACCTGTCCGATGGCGTCCGACCCCGATCCCGACCGTCTGAAGGCTCTCGAAGAGAAGCTGCAGAAGGTCAAAGGAAAGGACGCGCCGCAGCAGACCGCCACGGCCAAGGGTTTCTCGCAGGGCGAGGTGGCCTGGAGGATGGTGATCGAGCTGGCGACCGGCATCATGCTGGGAACCGCCATCGGTTACGGGCTCGACGTGCTGTTCGGCACGTTGCCGATCTTCCTGGTGATCTTCTCGCTCTTCGGCTTCGCGGCGGGCGTCAAGACGATGCTCGGGTCCGCGAAAGAACTGGGACGAAAGGCCGAAAAGGCCGAAAAGGAAGGGAACTGACGATGGCGACGGAAGAACACGGCAGCGGGCTGCAGATCCACCCGATGGATCAGTTCGTGGTCAAGCCGCTGTTCGGCGACGGCCCGATCGAGTGGTACACGCCCACCAACGTCACGCTCTGGATGGGCATCGCCGTCCTCGCGATGATCGCGCTTCTGGTCCTGTCCACCCGCCGCCGCGCCATCGTCCCCTCGCGCGGGCAGTCGGTCGCGGAACTGTTCTACGGCTTCATCCACAAGATGGTGGAAGACGTTGCCGGACACGAAGGCCTGAAGTTCTTCCCCTACGTCATGACCCTCTTCATGTTCGTATTCCTGTCGAACATGCTGGGCCTGATCCCGATGTCCTTCACCACCACCTCGCACATCGCCGTCACGGCGGTTCTCGCGCTCCTGGTGTTCCTGACCGTCACCCTCGTCGGCTTCTACCGCAAGGGCATCGGCTTCCTCGGCATGTTCTGGGTCTCCTCGGCGCCCTTGATCCTGCGCCCGATCCTCGCCGTGATCGAACTCATCTCCTACTTCGTGCGTCCGCTCTCCCACTCCATCCGTCTTGGCGGCAACCTGATGGCCGGCCACGCCGTGATCAAGGTCTTCGCGGGCTTTGCCGGAGCGATGGGCGTCGCCTCCGTGGTCCCGATTGCCGCCATCGCCGCGATCTACGGCCTCGAACTCCTCGTCGCGGCCGTCCAGGCCTATGTCTTCACCATTCTGACCTGCGTGTACCTGCGCGACGCCGTCGGCGAAGCCCACCACTAAGGTCCGAACCCCAACCCCCAGCATTCCAAAGGAGAATATCATGGAAGGCGAACTCGCGCTCCTCGGCAAGTACATCGGTGCCGGCCTTGCAACCATCGGTCTCGGCGGCGCCGGCATCGGCGTGGGCCACATCGCTGGCAACTTCCTGTCGGGCGCCCTGCGCAACCCGTCGGCCGCTCCGGGCCAGATGGCCAACCTCTTCGTCGGCATCGCCTTCGCGGAAGCTCTCGGGATCTTCTCGTTCCTGATCGCTCTCCTGCTGATGTTCGCCGTCTGATCCTTTTGGGCTGACATCCGGGCCGGGCATCCGTCCGGCCCTGGTTCCAAAAGTTCAGGAGAGGCCACATGGCAACCGAAGCACATGGCGAGGCGGGAAAGGCTGTGGGCATGCCCCAGCTCGACTTCTCGACCTGGCCGAACCAGATCTTCTGGCTTCTGGTCACGCTGGTCGTGATCTACTTCGTGCTGTCGAAGATCGCCCTGCCGCGCATCGGCGCGGTGCTGGCGGATCGGAAAAGCACGATCACCAACGACCTTGCCGCAGCTGAAGAGCTGAAGCAGAAGGCCGTTGCCGCCGAAAAGGCCTACAACGACGCGCTGGCCAACGCCCGCACCGAGGCGGCCAAGATCGTCGCCCAGGCAAAGGCCGAGATCCAGAAGGACCTCGACGCCGCCACGGCGAAGGCCGATGCCGAGATCGCTGCGAAAGCCGCGGAATCGGAGAAAACCATCGCCGCGATCCGCGACGGTGCCGCCCAGGCGGTTGCCGAGGTCGCAAAGGATGTCGCTGGCGAACTGGTGGCGGCACTTGGTGGCAAGGCCGATGCAGCCACCGTGACCGCGGCTGTTTCGGCGCGGCTGAAGGGGTAAAGCGATGAAGAAGCTCTCTCTCCTCCTCACCCTTCTCGCCTCGCCCGCGATGGCGGCAACCGGTCCGTTCTTCTCGCTTCAGAACACGAACTTCGTCGTTCTGATCGCCTTCATCGCCTTCGTCGGCCTTCTTGTCTACATGAAGGTCCCGGCCAAGCTGACGGGCATGCTTGACGCCCGCGCCGCGACGATCAAGTCCGAACTCGACGAAGCCCGCGCCCTGCGTGAGGAAGCCAAGTCGATCCTCGCGACCTATGAACGTCGTCAGAAGGAAGTGCAGGAGCAGGCCGACCGAATCGTCAGCGCAGCCCGGGATGAGGCGCTTGCCGCCGCTGCCCAGGCGAAAGAGGACCTCAAGGCCTCGATCGCCCGCCGCCTGGCTTCGGCGACCGAACAGATCGCCTCGGCCGAAGCCGCCGCGATCCGTCAGGTCCGCGAACAGGCCGTTGCGGTGGCCGTCGCCGCTGCTGGCGAGGTCCTGTCGAAGCAGATGACGGCGGATGCCGCCTCGGCGTCGATCGACGAGGCCATCGCTCAGGTCGAAGCCCGGCTGCACTAAGCCATCCGGCCCAAGAAACGCAAACCGGCGGTCCCGCAAAGGCCGCCGGTTTTGCTTTGCGCTGCGCCTCCAAGACCTGGCACCTCCCTCCCCCTCCTTGGGGTGGAGAGGCTGCTTCCCTGATCTTCAAACCCCCGCCCAGCGCAGCGCCGCCACCACGAAAACCCCCAGCAAAGCCGCCGCCACGTCGCTGCGCAACACCAGCGTCAGCCCCACAACCGACCCCAATGCCAGCCCCTCCGCCAGCCCGCCACTCTGCACGGCAAGCGCCGTGATCCCCGCCATCACCGCAAGCGGGGTTGCCCGCAGCGCCGCCTCCACGCGCGGCGACACCGGCACGAACCGCATCAGCGTGAAGCCTGCGACCCGGCACAGGAAGGCCGCCGCCGCCATCACCGCCAGCAGGACCGGAAAGCTCTCCGTCATCGGTGCACCATCGCCGCCACCCCAGCCCCCGCCAGCCCCGCCGCAATGATCGCGGGCGCGGGGCCGAACAGATGCGCGACGACCAGCGCCGTCACGGCCCCCACCACGACCGGCAGCAGGTCCGCCCGCACCTTCACCATCGCCGTCATCATTCCCGTTGCGAAACAGGCGAGCATCAGGTCAAACCCCAGCGCCTCGGGGCGTGGCAACACGCTCACCGCGCCTGCCCCCAGCGCCGTCCCCGCCAGCCAGCCGACGGTGATCGGCGCTCCCGTGCCCGCAAGGTAAGCCCGATCCTCCTCGCCCGTCCTGATCCGTCGCATCGTCATCAGCCAGTTGGCATCGCCCAGCAACAGAAGACTCCCATAGGCCCGCAGCGGCCCCGCCGACCACAACCAGGGCTGCAGCGCCGCGCCAAACAGCAGATAGCGCGCGTTGATCACCAGGATCGTGGCGAACAGTGCCCAAAGCGTCGCCTCGCCGGTTTGCAGCAGGTTCACCGCAGCAAGCTGCGCCGAGCCGGAATAGATCGCCGCACTCGTCGCCACGGCCTTGCCCACGCCAAACCCGGCCTGCGCTGCCACCAGCCCAAACCCCACCCCATAGGCGAAAATGCTGACCGCCAGCGGCACCCCATCCCGCGCCCCGCGCCGGAACCCGTCGAAGGAGAACAGCGCCCGCGTCATCCCCGCGTAGGGTGCGCATTCATGGCGCACCTCCCCCACCGTGCAAAGAGCACCACCGCATCCCCATCGTAGGGTGCGCTAAAGCGCACCATCCGCCCGCTCAACCCACGCCACGGCATCCGGCTCCGCCCCACTCACGCTCCCCGCGCCGCCGCCCGCAAGACCCGGTCGAGCACATCCAGAAACCGGCTCCGGTCCGCCTTCCCGAACGCCTTCCCGCCCCCCTGCCGGAACGGATCGGCCGAGCGCAGATCCTGCATCAGGTCCCGCGTTGCCAGCGCCATGCCGACATTGGCCGCCGTCAGCTCCTCGCCGTTGTGCTTCACCACTCGCGCCCCCGACGCCACGCACTTCGCGGCAAGCGGGATGTCCCCGGTGACGACCACATCCCCCGGCCCGCAGGCCTCGGCGATCCACTTGTCCGCCTCGTCCGGCCCGCTGCCAACGAACACGCTCTCCACCAGCGGATTCTGCGACGGCCGGATGCCCCCATTCGACACCACCACCATCCGCACCTTGTGCCGGGTGGCAACCGTCTCCGCCTCACCCTTCACGGGGCAGGCATCTGCGTCGATATACAGCGTCATGCCGCCCCCTTGGTGCCGGAAACCAGGGTTAACAAACCCCTGACGGAAAATCGCAAGTCCTTGACTTCAAAGGAAACGCCGCGATTGTCCACCGTGGACAGATCAGATCGCCGCCTTCCGCATCTCGTCCAGGTAGATCTCCCGCAGCCGGGTTGCCACCGGCCCCGGCTTGCCCGAGCCCACCGGCTTCCCATCCACCTCCACGACCGGCATCACGAAGATCGACGCAGCCGTCGAGAAGGCCTCATCCGCCCCCTGAGCCTCGGCTGGAGTGAAGGCCCGCTCCTCGATTTCAAACTGAGCCTCCGCCGCAAACCGCAGCACCGCCGCCCGGGTGATCCCGTGCAGGATGTCGTTCCCCAGCGCCCGGGTGATGATCCGGTTCCCCTTCACGATGTAGGCGTTGTTCGAGGTCCCCTCGGTCACCGCCCCCGCTTCGTCGGTGAACCAGCTGTCATCGACGCCAGCCTTCTTCGCCGCCATCTTCCCCATGCTGGGATACAGCAGCTGCACCGTCTTGATATCCACCCGAGACCACCGCAGGTCCGGGATCGTGATCACCTTGAACCCCACCTTCGCCGCGGGGGCATCCGCGAGGTTCGGGATGTTCTGGGTGAAGGCGACGATGGTCCCCGGAAGCGAAGCGTCGGGAAACAGGAACGACCGATCCCCCGGATTCCCCCGCGTGACCTGCAAGTAGATCATCCCCTGATCGATCCCGTTCAGCCGGACCAGCTCCCTGTGCATCGCCAGCAGCTCCTCGGCCGAGACCGGGCAGGTCATCTCCAGCTCCTTCAGCGACCGCTCCAGCCGCCGGATGTGGCCCTCGAAGTCGATCAGCTTCCCATCAAGTACCGAGGTCACCTCATAGACCGCGTCCGCCATCAGGAAGCCGCGGTCGAAGATCGACACCTTCGCCTCGCCCTCGGGCAGGTAGTCGCCATTCACATAGACGGTGCGGGTCATTCTCTATCCCCAAAGCTGCGGCAGGGCCGGATGGATGTGGCGTTCGTCGTAGACAACCGGATGGTCGCGGTCCTGCGCCATGTCGGCGGGGCCGTCAAGGTCGGACCAGTCGGCCCCCTGGGCAACCAGGATCGCCGGAGCCATCGAAAGCGAGGTCGAGATCATGCAACCGACCATCACCCGCAGCCCCAACCGCCGCGCCTCGTCGCGTGCGCGCAGCGCCTCGGTCAGTCCCCCGGTCTTGTCGAGCTTCAGGTTGACCACATCATACTTGCCCAAGAGGCCCGGCAGCGAGGCCGCATCATGGGCGCTCTCGTCCGCACAGACGGGCAGCGGGCGGGCGATCTCGGCAAGCATCTCGTCGGCCCCCTGCGGCAGGGGCTGCTCCACCATCTCCACCCCCAGCCGGATCAGATGCGGCGCGAGGTCGGTGTAGACCTCGGGCGTCCAGCCCTCATTCGCGTCGACGATCAGGCGAACCTTCGGCGCCCCCGCGCGGACCGCCTCGATCCGCGGCATGTCGGCAGGGGTGCCAAGCTTGACCTTCAAGACTGCCCGGTGGGCGTTGCGCGCGGCGGCCTCCCGCATCTTCTCCGGGGTGTCCAGCGACAGGGTAAAGGCGATCTCCACCGGCTGCGGGGCCGTCAGACCCGCAAGTTGCCACACGGGACGGCCCGTAGCTTTCGCCTCCAGGTCCCAGAGCGCGCAGTCCACCGCATTCCGCGCCGCGCCGGGCTTCATCGTCGTCTGCAGGTCGGCCCGCGTCATCCCCTCCGGCAGCGCCCGGATGACCGCCACGGCATCCTCCACCGTCTCGCCATAGCGCGGATAGGGCAGCCCCTCGCCCCAGCCGCGGTGGCCGTCGCGGGTGATGGTGCAGGTCACCACCCGGGCCTCGGTCTTGGACCCGCGCGAGATGGTGAACGGATTGCGAAGCGGGAAGGTCTCGGCCTGTGCGGTGATCATCGGCGGACTTTAGCGGGCGGCGGCGGGCAGGGAAAGGCGCAAGGATTTCTGCAACCGCAAATGCCATGTTGCACTGCGGCGCGCAACTATATAACTCTGAGACCACAACCAGAGTAATATCCTTTCCGACAGGATTCCCATGAGTTTTCGCCTGCAACCCCCCGCTCCTGCCCGTCCGAACCGCTGCCAGCTTTTCGGACCCGGCTCCCGGCCCGAACTGTTCGCCAAGATGGCAGCGAGCGCGGCGGATGTAATCAACCTCGATCTGGAGGATTCGGTCGCCCCAGCGGACAAGGCCCAGGCACGGGCGAACATCATCAAGGCGATTTACGAGGTCGACTGGGGCCGGAAGACCCTGAGCGTGCGGATCAACGGGCTGGACACGCCGTTCTGGTACCGCGACGTGGTGGACCTGCTGGAACAGGCGGGCGAACGGCTGGACCAGATCATGATCCCGAAGGTCGGCTGCGCTGCCGATGTCTATGCCGTCGATGCGCTCGTCACGGCCTGCGAGGCGGCAGCGGGGCGCCAGAATCGGATCAGCCTGGAGGTCATCATCGAGACGGCGGCGGGGATCGCGCATGTCGAGGAGATTGCGGCCTCCAGCCCCCGGTTGCAGGCGATGAGCCTTGGTGCGGCGGATTTCGCGGCGAGCATGGGGATGCAGACCACCGGAATCGGGGGGACGCAGGAGAACTACTACATGCACCGCGAGGGCCAGAAATACTGGTCCGACCCCTGGCACTGGGCGCAGGCGGCGATCGTGGCGGCGTGCCGGACGCATGGAGTGCTGCCGGTGGACGGGCCGTTCGGCGATTTCAGCGACGAGGAAGGCTTCCGGGCGCAGGCGCGGCGGTCGGCGACCTTGGGCATGGTCGGGAAATGGGCGATCCATCCGAAGCAGGTTGCGCTGGCGAACGAGGTGTTCACTCCCTCCGAGCAGGCGGTAACAGAGGCGCGCGAGATCCTCGCGGCGATGGAGGCGGCGAAGGCCGCGGGCCAGGGGGCGGCGGTCTACAAGGGCCGGCTCGTCGACATTGCCTCGATGCGGCAGGCCGAGGTGATCGTTCGGCAGGCCGAACTGATCGGCGTCTGAGCCCTGCGTAGGGTGGGCGATATCGCCCACCCTACCTGCGGGTCAGCGCGACGATGCCGGAGCCCACGACCAGCGCCGCGCCGATCCAGGTGGCCAGGTCCGGGCGTTCGTGGAATAGGACCATCGCCAGCACCATCGCGAACACCAGCCGCGTGTAGCGGAAGGGGGTGACGGCCGAGACTTCCCCGGTCCGCATCGCATAGGTCAGCGCGTGGTATCCGAGCATCCCGAACACGGTGCCCCCCGCCAGATGCACAAGCGCGACGCCCGAGGGCACGTGGGCCCCGCCGCCCACGACCAGCAGGATCGCCCCCGCCGTCGCCAGCATCGCGAAGCCAAGCGCGCCAAGCTGGCGGTTCGACAACCCTTTGGGCGCGGCGCGGGTGGCAAGATCGCGCCCCGCAAAGCCCAGCAGACCCACCACGGCCAGAAGCGACAGGGCCGAGAAATCCGACCCCGGCCGCAGGATCACCA
>JAIXZY010000028.1 GCA_027489355.1 Paracoccaceae bacterium
CGGATAGATCGGGAAGCGGGCGCACAGGGCTTCGACCTCGGCCTTGACCTTGGCCTCGACGGCGGCGTTGCCGTCTTCGCCGTTCTGGGCCAGGCCGTCGACGACCTCGATGATCCAGCGGGCGATCTGGCGGAACTCGGGCTCACCGAAGCCACGGGTGGTGCCGGCGGGGGTGCCGAGGCGGACGCCCGAGGTGATGGTCGGCTTTTCGGTGTCGAAGGGGATGCCGTTCTTGTTGCAGGTGATGTGGGCGCGTCCCAGGGCCTTTTCCGTGGCGTTGCCCTTCACGCCCTTCGGCCGCAGGTCCACCAGCATCAGGTGCGTGTCGGTGCCGCCGGTGACGATGTCGAGGCCGCCCTTCATCAGCTCGTCCGCCAGCGCCTGGGCGTTCTTGATGACCTGGGCCTGGTAGGTCTTGAACTCCGGCCGCAGCGCCTCGCCGAAGGCCACGGCCTTGGCGGCGATGACGTGCATCAGCGGGCCGCCCTGGATGCCCGGGAAGATCGCCGAGTTGACCTTCTTGGCGATGTCCTCGTCGTTGGTGAGGATCATGCCGCCGCGGGGGCCGCGCAGGGTCTTGTGGGTGGTCGTCGTGGCGACATGGGCGTGCGGGAAGGGGCTGGGGTAGAGGCCCGCCGCGACGAGGCCCGCGAAGTGGGCCATGTCGACGAGGAGGTAGGCGCCGACGCTGTCCGCGATCTCGCGCATGCGCTTGAAGTCGATCACGCGGGGAATGGCGCTGCCGCCGGCGATGATCAGCTTCGGCTTGTGCTCGGTGGCCAGTTCCTGGACCTGGTCGTAGTTCAGCTCCAGGTCCTGCTTGCGGACGCCGTACTGGACCGCGTGGAACCACTTGCCTGACTGGTTCGGCGCGGCGCCGTGGGTCAGGTGGCCGCCTGCGTCGAGCGACATCCCCAGGATGGTGTCGCCGGGCTTCAGCAGCGCCTGGAAGACGCCCTGGTTGGCCTGGCTGCCGGAGTTCGGCTGGACGTTGGCGAAAGAGCAGCCGAAGAGCTTACAGGCACGCTCGATGGCGAGGTTTTCGGCCACGTCGACGAACTGGCAGCCGCCGTAGTAGCGCTTGCCCGGATAGCCCTCGGCGTACTTGTTGGTCATCACCGAGCCCTGGGCTTCCATCACGGCGCGGGAGACGATGTTTTCGGACGCGATCAGCTCGATCTCATGCCGCTGGCGGCCAAGCTCCTGCGTCACCGCCCCGAACAGCTCGGGGTCGCGCGAGGACAGGGGTTCGGTGAAGAAACCGGTGTCGCGGTGGGGGGCATTCATGGCGGTGCTCCTATGGGTCAGCCGGTCCAGCCAAGGCCGGAGGCGATGCAGGTCATCGATTGCATGAGGGGGACGGTGGTGCCGCCGGTGCCCTGGCGGGACTGGCGGAGAAGGTCGATCTGCAGGCGGTTCAGCCGGTCGAGCTGCGGGCGCAGGTCCTCGCATCGGGCCTGCATCTTGGGGAAGCGGAGGCCCAACGACGTCCCGGTGATGTCGCGGAGAGAGGCCAGCGCGGCAGAGTGTTCGGCCTGGATGCGGGACAGGATCGGGGTGCGGATGGCCTCGTCCTCGACCAGGGCGGCGTAGGCCTCGGCGATGTCCATGTCGGTCAGCATCAGCGACTTTTCCACCTCGTCCACCATCAGCCGGAAAAGCGGGTGGCGGGTGTACATGTCCGAGAGGAGCCGGTCAGCGGCGGGGCCGCGCACCTGGCGCAGCGCCCGGATGGCCGAGCCGAAACCGTACCAGCCGGTGATCATGTGGCGGTTCTGCGACCAGGCGAAGACCCAGGGGATCGCCCTCAGGTCGCCCAGGGAGCGCGCGCCGAAGCGGCGGGCGGGGCGTGAGCCGATCTTGAGCATCGCCAGTTCCTCCACGGGGCTCGCCTGCTGGAAATAGTCGAGGAAGCCCGGCATCTGGAGGAGGCTGACGTAGGCGGTCTGGGAGAGGCCCGCGAGGGCTTCCAAGGCGTCGATGTGTTCTGGGTCGGCGGCGGGTTGGACGCGCACCGGAAGGTGGCACAGGACGGAAGAGGCCAGGAGTTCCAACTGGTTCTGGGCCGTTCCCCGGTTGGCGTATTTGGAGGAGACGACCTCGCCCTGTTCGGTGATCCGGAGGCGTCCCTGCACGGTGCCGACGGGTTGCGCTGCGATGGCGCGGCCGGTGGGGGCGCCGCCGCGGCTGACCGATCCGCCGCGGCCGTGGAAGAAGACGGGGCGCAGGCGGTGGCGGGCGAGCGACTGGGTGAGGCGGCGTTGGGCCTTGTCGAGCTCCCAGGTGGAGCAGAGGAAGCCGCCGTCCTTGTTGCTGTCGGAATAGCCGAGCATGACCTCGACGGTGCCGTCGCGGGAGCGGAGGGAGCGTTCGGCGAGGGCGACCTTCAGGACGGCGTCGAACACCTCGGGCGCGCGGCGGAGGTCGTCGATGGTCTCGAACAGGGGGACGACCTGGAGGTCCAGTTTCTCGGTCCCAAACCCGGCGTGGCGGGCGAGGAGGTAGACGCCGAGGATGTCGTCGGCAGTGCGGGTCATCGACAGGATGAAGGGGCCGATGGCCTCCGGATCCTCGGACATGCGGGCCTGGCGCATGAGGGCGAGGAGGTCGAGGAGTTCGCGGGCCTCGGGGCTTAGGCGGTTGCGGTCGGCATGGGATAGGTCCGGGCGGGAAAGGTCTTCGCGCAGGCGGCGGGACCAGTCGGGGGTGCCGTAGGCCGGGGCCTCGCCGGTCAGCGACCAGAGTTCCGCGATGACGGCGGTGGTGACGGTGGAGTTCTGCCGGACGTCCAGCGTGTGGGTGCGGAAGCCGAAGACCTCGGCCTGCCAGCGGAGCGGCGTGATGTAGCGGGCGGCGAGGCGGTCTGCACCTATGGTGTGAAGACCGTCCTCCAAAGTGCGAAGATCGTTGAGGAAATGGCTGACCGATGCATAGCCCCCCGCCCCGCATTCGATCATCGCGCGGAGGCGGTCGCCGATGGCGGTCAGCGCCTGGCGGAAGAGCTCGCCCGGGTGACGGGTGGCCAGCGATTGCGCGCGGGAGGTGGCGGCGGTGATGCGGTCGATGCGTTCGGTCAGGTCGGCCGGGAAGGCAACGATCCGGGCGGTGACACTGAGCCGCGCGGCGGCGGTGGTCACGGCGTCGAGGTAGCGCGTCAGGATCGCGTGGCGCGACCGGGCCAGCGCGTCGCGGGTGGTCTCAGCGGTGACGTTCGGGTTGCCGTCGCGGTCACCGCCGATCCAGGAATGGAAGCGGATGCAGGGGGTTGCAGGCAGGCCTTCGCCGAAGCGGGCGGTGGTGGCGGTGACGAAGCGGTCGAAGACTTGCGGCACGGCGTCGTAGAGCGCGTCCCGGAAGAACTGCAGGCCCCATTCGATTTCGTCCGCGAGGCGGGGACGCTCGATGCGCAGCTCTCCCGTCATCCAGAGCAGGTCGATCTCGGATTCGATGTCGGCCAGGATGTCGTCGCGTTCGCGCGGGGTCCAGCGCTGGGTTTCCAGCGACACGAGCAGGCGGTAGATCCGGCGGTGGATTTCCAGGACGGTGACGCGCTTGGCCTCGGTCGGGTGGGCGGTCAGCGTGGGGCCGACGGACAGGCGGGTGGACAGCTGGGCGAAATCTTCCCGCGTCATCGAGGGGTCGAGGGCGGTCAGCGCGGCGGCGAAACTGCCTTCGACGGCCTGAAGGCCTTCGGCGGCCTCGACCATGCGACGGGCGCGCATGGCGGCGTTTTCGTCAATGATCTTCGTCAGTTGGAACCAGATGTTCACAGCCTGCATCAAGGCTATGGCCTGGTGCCCCGACGGGTATGCCGCGTCCGGGTCAAGCGCGGTCTGCAGGACGTTCGGCGCGCGGCGCTGAATGACGTTGACCCAAAGGCGGCGGAGGTCGGCCCGCAGGGTGGCGACATAGGCGTCCTGGTCGTCGGCGGCCGCCGGATCGGTGAGCAATGGGGCGGCGAGCATCTTCAGGCCACCCGGTCGCGGGGCGCGCGGCCGTCGAAGAAGGCGGTGAGGTTCTCGAGGACGCGGAAGCCCATCGCCTCACGCGTTTCGCGGGTGGCAGAGCCGAGGTGCGGCAGGAGGACGAGGTTATCGGCGTTGAGAAGGGCGTCGGGGACCTGGGGTTCCCGTTCGAACACGTCGAGGCCCGCGCCGGCGATGGTGCCGAACCAGAGCGACTGGGCGAGGGCGTGTTCGTCGATGACCTCGCCCCGTGCGGTGTTGATAAGGAAGGCCGAGGGCTTCATCAGGTCAAGGCGGCGGGCATTGATCAGGTGGCGGTTGGCGGCACCCCCGGGGCAGTGCAGCGAGACGAAGTCGCATTGCGGCAGAAGCTCGTCGATGGCCGGGACCTGCACGGCGTTGTAGCGGGCCAGGACCTCGGCAGGGACGGGGGAGCGGTTCTGGACCACGATCTTCATCCCAAAGCCGAAGTGGGCGCGCTGCGCCATCGCCTGGCCGATGCGGCCGAAGCCGATGATGCCGAGCGTCGCGCCCGAGACCTTGGTGCCGATCAGGTGCGTCGGGCGCCAGCCGGTCCAGCGGCCTTCGCGCAGTTCGCGCTCGCCCTCCCCCGCCCTGCGGGCAACCATCAGGAGGAGCGTCATCGCGATGTCGGCGGTGCATTCGGACAGGACGTCGGGCGTGTTGGTAACGGCGATGCCGCAGGATTTCGCGGCCTCGGTGTCGATGTGGGCAAAGCCCACACCATAGTTCGCGAGGATCCGGGTCCGGGGCGTCGCGGTCTGAAAGACCGTGGCGGGAAGCTTGTCGGTGACGGTGGGGAGGATGGCGTCGTAGCGGGTCATGGCGTCGCGGAAGTCGGCCTCGCTCAGCGGTTTGTCCGCCGTGTTGAGATCGACGTCGAAGTTCGCAGCCATCTGCGCCTCGACCGCTTCAGGCCAGCGGCGCGTGACCAGGACCTTGGGCTTGTTCATCATCCTCCCCTTCCCTTTTGCTTTACGCGGCGCGCTTGGCCATCACGCGGGCCACGGTTTCGCCGATAACCGAGGGGTTCTCGGCCACGGTGACGCCGGCGGCGGTCAGGATTTCCACCTTTTCCGACGCGCTTTCCCCGAAGGCCGAGATGATCGCGCCCGCGTGGCCCATGGTGCGGCCCTTGGGTGCGGTCAGGCCCGCGATGTAGGCGATGACCGGTTTCGTCATGTGGTTCTGGATGTATTCGGCGGCTTCGGCTTCCTGCGGGCCGCCGATTTCACCGATCATGCAGACGATGTGGGTGTCGGGATCGGCCTCGAACCGCTCCAGGATGTCGCGGAAGGACGAGCCGTTGATCGGGTCGCCGCCGATGCCGACCGAGGTCGAGACGCCGATGCCGCGGTCCTTCAGCTGCTGGGCAGCTTCGTAGCCGAGGGTCCCGGAGCGGCTGACAATGCCGACATTGCCGGCCAGGTAGATGTGGCCGGGCATGATGCCCAGAAGCGCCTTGCCGGGGCTGATGGTGCCCGCGCAGTTCGGACCCGTCAGGACCATGCGGCGTTCGCGGGGATAGCGCATCATGTAGCGCTTCACGCGGATCATGTCCTGCGCCGGGATGCCGTCGGTGATGCAGACGCAGTAGCGGATGCCCGAGTCGGCGGCTTCCATGATGCTGTCGGCCGCGAAGGGCGGCGGCACGAAGACCAGCGAGGTGTCGCATCCGGTGGCGGCGACGGCCTCTTTCATCGTGTTGAACACCGGCACGCCGAAGACGGTCTCGCCGCCCTTGCCCGGAACCACGCCGGCGACGACGTTGGTGCCGTATTCCAGCATGTCCTTGGTGTGGAACTGGGCCATGCGGCCGGTGATGCCCTGGACGACGACGCGGCTGGCGCGATCGAGAAAGATGCTCATTGCACTGCCCTCATTTTGGCATTTTGCTTGCGGTCGTTCTGCCAGGCGGTCACGGCACGCTCGGCGGCCTCCATCAGCGTGTTGGCGCGGATGATGGGCAGGCCCGATTGCGCCAGGATCTTCTGGCCCTCTTCGACATTGGTCCCCGACAGGCGGACGATCACCGGCACGTCGACGGGTTCGGCTTTCAGCGCCTGGACGACCCCTTCGGCCACCCAGTCGCAGCGGTTGATGCCGGCGAAGATGTTGACCAGGACGGCCTGGACGTTCTTGTCCGACATGACCAGGCGGAAGGCCTTGGCCACCCGCTCCGGCGTGGCACCGCCGCCGATGTCGAGGAAGTTGGCGGGCTCGCCCCCGGCCAGCTTGATCGTGTCCATCGTCGCCATCGCCAGGCCCGCGCCGTTCACGATGCAGCCGATGTTGCCCGAGAGGCCGATGTAGGCGAGGCCCCGGTCCGCCGCACGGCTTTCGCGCGGGTCTTCCTGGCTCTTGTCGCGCAGCTCGGCAATCTGGGGGTGCCGGAACAGCGCGTTGCCGTCGAAGGTCATCTTCGCGTCAAGCGCGAGGATGCGGTTGTCGGCGGTGATGACCAGGGGGTTGATCTCCACCATGGTCGCGTCAAGGTCGCGGAAGGCGCGGTAGCAGCCTTGCAGCGTGCGGACCATCTGCTGGGTCAGCGCGGCGGGGATGCCAAGCGCATAGGCGATCTCGCGGGCCTGGAACTCCTGCAGGCCGACGGCCGGCTCCACGGTCGAGCGCACGATCGACTCGGGGCGCTTTTCCGAGATCTCCTCGATCTCCATCCCGCCTTCGGACGAAGCGACGATCATCACCCGCTGCGAGGTCCGGTCAAGGACGAAGCCCAGGTAGATCTCGCGGCCGAAGTCCACGGCGCTTTCGACGTAGACGCGGTAGATCCCCTTGCCCTCCGGCCCGGTCTGGTGGGTCACCAGCTTGCGGCCGAACATGCCGTTGGTGGCATCCTGGATCTCGTGCTCGGAGTTGCAGAGCTTGACTCCGCCCGCCTTTCCCCGCCCCCCGGCGTGGACCTGGGCCTTGACGATCCAGCGGTTCCCCCCCAGCTCGCGCGCCCGGTAGGCCGCCTGTTCGGGGCTGTAGGCCAGCGCACCGGCAGGCACCGCGACCCCGAATTTGGCCAGGATTTCCTTGGCCTGGTATTCGTGAATATCCATCTGTTCCTCCCTTATGCCCTATTCGGCGGCCATCGCGGCCGCGTAGTGCCGGCGAAGCGCCGCCAGGGCCACCGCCACGTCGACTCCTGCGCCCATCGCATTCATCTCGGCGGCGAAGCGGATGACGATGTCGGTGATCGCGGCTTCGGACAGCTGGTTCAGGATGCCGATGCGGACCTGAACGGGTTCCGACAGCGTCGGCCAGATGCCGAAGCCCTTGGCGCGGGCGGATTGGACAAGTTCCTTCTCGCGGCCCGCCAGAGACGGCGGCAGGTTCAGGACGACAAGGCTGGTCATGTTCGAGGTGACGTCGCAGCCAAGCGCCTGCACGGCGGCACGCAGGGCGGCCTCGTGGTGGGCATAGTCGGCGGACTTCTGCGCCTTGCCATGCTGCAGGTTGATCCGCAGCGCCTCGTGGAACGCCGCGACGGCATAGCCGGAATGGGTGCGGTGGTAGGTCCCCGCGGCCACGTCCTTGCCGTCGACGATGCCCCAGTGACGGGCCTCGAAGATCGGGTTGTGGACATAGGTGTAGCAGCCGTTCTCGCGCAGGTGGGCGATGTAGCGGTCGGTGAAGCTGACCGGCGCATAGGTCAGCGGCAGGCAGAGGACGCCCTTCTGCGGGCAGGAGGCCCAGCCCACGACGCCGGGGAAGTCGTCGATGTCGAAGTTCTCGATCCCAAGCGACGAGACCGCGTCGACAAGGCCCATAACGTCATGCTTGACGCAGGCGTCCGAGAAGCCTTTCAGGTCGTTGATCCGGCCCGACCCGGTTTCCCAATGCGCCATCGTGGCCCACATCGGCTTGTGCTCGGCCAGCGCCTTTTCGATGATCTCGGCGGTGACCGACTGGCCGTGCGGGACCTGGATGACGGTCACGTTCGCGGGCTTGGGGTCCAGCGCGTTGGCCTTCAGGTCCTCACGCGTGGCGGCGCGGGTGCGGACGGTCAGGGCGTCGATGCCCGAGAAGGTGCCGTTGACGAAGCAGACCACGGTGTCGCCCGGCAGGATGGCCGAGAAGAGCGCGTCAAGTCCGCTCCAGCCGGTGCCGGCGACGCCAAAGGTGTAGGCGTTCTTCGTGCCCCAGACCTTGCGCAGCATCTGCTTGCATTCGATCATGCCACGCAGCACGTCGGCCTGCATGTGGTCGGCAAGGCCAGCATTGGCGAAGCTTGCCAGGACCCGGGCATCGGTGTTGCCGGGACCGGGGCCCGCGGCCAGGGTCTCGGGAATCGAAAGTTGCGGGAAAAGTTCGGTATCGGTCATGCGGCGCCCCTCCCAAGGCCATCACGGATGGACCGTCGTTTCGGCGGGACCTGCGACGCTTCCGGGTGCAGCGGAAGAAAGGGTCGCGGGGTCTGCCTGCACGGTAGTCCTTGACCCTTAGGAAAGCGGCAGTCGACAAGTGTAACAACATTCCTATATCCTGCTTTTGGATATCTATTTGGGCAGGTAAATACCCACCCGAAACGGTGGGAATACGGCGGTATACAATCGCAACCCCACCCAAACGGGTAGTGAGAAGGCAGGTCATGGCGCTTTGGGATGATCAGCAGAAGGTGATAGCGGTAACGCTGATGCTTGCGGACTCCAATCCGCTGATGCTGACCGCGCTGTCCGAGATCTTCGAGAAGGACCGCCGATTCTCTCTGGTTGCGACGGCTGCGACGGCCGAGGGCTTCCTGGGCATGGTCATGCGGATGCCCGTGCAGGTGGGGGTGATCGACTGGAACCTGCCTGCGCTTGGGGGGGCCAGGCTGATCGATGTCCTTCGCACGCAGCCCAATGCGCCGAGGCTGGTTGTGTATGCCGAGGATACCGGCGACATCCCCCGGAAGGCGATGGCGGCGGGGGCGGCGGGCTTCGTCTCGCGCTCCGAATCAGTCGACCGGCTGTTGGAGACCTGCGTGGCGGTGGCGAAGGGGCAGATGGTGTTCCCCTTCCTGGACGTGCGGGGGTTGAAGCACGACTCGATCGAGTCGCTCTCTCCGCGTGAAAGGAATCTTTTGGAGGCACTGTCCAAGGGGCTGACGAACCGCGAATTGTCGAAGGAACTGGGGATCAGCGAGAACACGGTGAAGTTCCACCTGTCGAACCTGTTCGAGAAGCTGGACGTGAAGAACCGGGCGCAGGCGATTGCCTTCTTCTACGCCAATCGCGCCTCGCGTGGCGAAATGTGATGCATTTTCGGGCTTGACGCGGGGGGGCGGCGTCGGGGATGGGTAGGGTGGGTGCAGCTCCTACGACTTTGGCAGGAGCCCAAACATGTCTTTCCACGTCATCACTCAGGCCCCCGCGCGCCTGAACCGCAGCGAGCTGGCCGTTCCGGGCAGCGCACCCCAGATGTTCGAGAAGGCCGCCGCGTCGAATGCGGATGTGATCTTCCTGGACCTCGAGGACGCCGTGGCGCCGGACGACAAGGCGCAGGCCCGCAAGAACATCATCAAGGCGCTGAACGAGCTCGACTGGGGCAAGAAGACCATGTCGGTGCGGATCAACGGCCTGGACACGCACTACATGTACCGCGACGTGGTGGATGTGGTGGAACAGGCCGGAGAGCGGCTGGACCTGATCATGATCCCCAAGGTCGGCACCGCGGCGGATGTCTATGCGGTCGACATGATGGTCACACAGATCGAGGACGCGAAGGGCTACGGGAAGCGGATCGGGTTCGAGCACATCATCGAGACGGCGCTGGGGATGCAGAACGTCACCGAGATCGCGGGGGCATCGAAGCGGAATGAGAGCCTGCATTTCGGGGTGGCGGACTATGCGGCCTCCACCCGCGCGCGGACGACGATCATCGGGGGCGTGAACCCGGATTATTCGGTGCTGACCGACAAGCTGGAGGATGGCAGCCGCGCGGTCCACTGGGGCGACATGTGGCACTATGCGCTGGCCCGGATGGTGGTGGCGGCGCGGGCGAATGGGCTGCGGCCGGTGGATGGGCCGTTCGGGGATTTCCAAGACCCCGATGGCTACCGGGCGGCGGCGAAGCGGGCGGCGGTCTTGGGCTGCGAGGGGAAGTGGGCGATCCACCCATCGCAGATCACGCTGGCGAACGAGGTGATGAGCCCGTCCGAGGCCGAGGTCACCCGGGCGAAGCGGATCCTGGAGGCGATGGAGAAGGCGGCGGCCGAGGGCAAGGGGGCGGTTTCGCTGGACGGGCGGCTCATCGATTACGCGTCGATCCGGCAGGCCGAGGTACTGGTCCAGAAGGCGAAGCAGATCGCCGGGGCCTGAGCCTGTCAACGCTGGACAGGACTGGACGCCTGAGTGATTTCAAGGGGTTGCTCGTGGGCATTCAGGATTTGTTTACCATGCGAACCGCCGGTGGGAAGCCATTCCCACCGGCGGTTTGCCATGCAGGCGGTCGGAGCCTCCGGCGGGGATATTTGGGCCAGTATGAAAGGCCGGTCGGGAGGCCGGATCGGTGTCAGTCGACCGGGATCAGTGCCACGGCGACGCGGCGGCCTTCACCGAGCAGCACGTTGTAGGTGCGCGCGGCGGTGGGGGAGGCCATGACCTCGACCCCGATCCCCTGCCCTTCCAGCGCCTCGCGGAAGGCCTGGGGCACGTGGGAGACGCTGGAGCCGGTGCCCACGAAGAGGACATCGATCCTGCCCTCAAGCGACAGCGGCGCGGCGGTGTCCGAATAGCCGCCCCAGGGACCGGCGTCCCAGGGGGTGATCAGGCAGGGGCCACGCAAGACGTGACCGGCCACGCGGAAGAAGCCGGGGCCGTAGCCCTCGATCGCCTTGGCGCTGCCGTAGCTGACTTCGGTGAGCCGCATCAGGCCCCCTTACGCATCCACGTTGGCGAATTCGCCCTTGTCGGTCTTCTTCGGCTTGTCGCTGCGGTCGACGCCCAGCATCAGGACGATGTTCTTCGCCATGTAGAGCGTCGAGTACGTCCCGAGCACCACGCCCAGCAGCATGGCAAAGACGAAGCCGCGGATCACGTCGCCGCCGAAGATGAACAGAACCAGCAGCGAGAGGAAGGTGGTCGTCGCGGTCATGATCGTGCGCGACAGCGTCTCGTTCGCGGTGAGGTTCATCATCTCGAGCAGCGGCATCTGCTTGTACTTCGCGAGGTTTTCGCGCAGGCGGTCGAAGATGACGACGGTGTCGTTCACGGAATAGCCGAGGATGGTCAGAAGCGCCGCCACGATGGTCAGGTCGAACTTGAGCTGGAAGAGCGAGAAGATGCCCACCGTCACAAGCACGTCGTGGATCAGCGCCGCCACGGTGCCCACCGCAAACTGCCATTCGAAGCGGAACCAGACGTAGATCAGGATGCCCGTGGTCCCGGCAAGAACGGCGAGAAGCGCCGAGGTGATCAGTTCGGACGAGACCTTGGGGCCGACGGATTCGACCGAGGGGAAGGTGATGGCCGGATCGATGGCTTTCAGCGCGGCCTCGACCTCGGCAATGGCCTCGGGGGTGACAGATTCTTCCCCCTCGCGGGCCGAAAGGCGGACCATCGCAACGTGCTGATCCTCGCGGAAGGAGGGGTCGAAGACCTCGGTGATCGAGACATCGCCCGCATCGACGCCGGAAAGCGCGTCACGATAGGCTCCGACATCGACGACGGTGGTCGATTCCGTGCGGATCGTGGTGCCGCCCCGGAAGTCGATGCCGAAGTTCAGCCCCATCGTGAGGATCAGGATCAGCGAGGCGACCATCGCGGCAATCGAGATGCCGAAGGTCACCCATTGCAGGCGGAAGAAGTTGATGTTGGTCTTTTCAGGGACAAGCCGCAGACGCCAGGCCATTTTGCATTCTCCTCTGCGTCAGACCACGATGGTCTTCGGGCGTTTCCAGTCGAGCCAGAGCTCGACAATAAGCCGGGTGACATAGACCGCTGTGAACATCGACGTGATGATCCCGAGACCCAGCGTGACCGCAAAGCCGCGCACGGCACCAGAGCCGAGCCAGTACATGATGATGGCGGTCAGGAAGCCGGTGACGTTCGAGTCCATGATCGCCGAGAAGGCGCGCTCGAACCCGGCCTCGACCGCGCGCCTGGGATTCACCCCGTCGCGCAATTCCTCGCGGATGCGTTCGTAGATCAGCACGTTGGCGTCGACCGCCATGCCCATCGTCAGCACGATGCCGGCGATGCCGGGCAGCGTCAGCGTGGCGCCGATGGTGGACAGGACCGCCATGATCAGCGCGATGTTCACCGCAAGCGCAATGTTCGCCATCATGCCGAACCAGCCGTAGCTGGCAATCATGTAAAGCGACACGGCCGCAGCACCGATCAGCGCGGCAGTCTTGCCCGCGTCGATCGAGTCCTGGCCCAGTTCCGGGCCAATGGTGCGTTCTTCCAGGAAGTTCATCTCGGCCGGAAGCGCGCCGGCCCGCAGCAGGACGGCGAGGCGGGTTGAATCCTCGACCGTGAAGTTGCCGGTGATGATGCCCGAGCCGCCAGGGATGTGGCTCTGGATCACCGGGGCCGAGATCACCTCGTTGTCGAGCACGATGGCGAAGGGCGCACCGATGTTGGCGGCGGTGTAATCGCCGAACTTGCGCGCGCCCGTGGTATCGAAGCGGAAGCTGACGGCCGGGGCGCCATTCTGATCGAAGGACGGCTGGGCATCCACCAGGTCCTCGCCGGAGACGACGGGGGACTGCTCGACAATGTAGTAGACGCCCTGTTCATCCAGCGAAGGCAGCAGCACGTTGCGCGGACCGGCAGTGGCGCCGGCGTCGGTGGTGCGGCTGATCACGGCGTTGAAGGTGAGTTTCGCGGTCTGGCCGATCAGCTCTTTCAGCTCTTGCGCCGAGCCGATGCCCGGCACCTGGATCAGGATGCGGTCCTCACCCTGGCGCTGGATGGTGGGCTCGCGGGTCCCGGCCTCGTCCACGCGGCGACGGATGATTTCCAGGGATTGCTGGATCGTGCGTTCGTCGGTTGCCTGCTTTTCCGCGGCCGAGAGGCTGACGACGATGTCGTTGCCCTCAGAGGTCACGTCGATGGTGCTTTGACCGACCCCGGTCAGGGTGATCACGCTGGAGCCGAGGCCGCGCACGGCCTCAAGCGCGGCGGCCATCCCCTCGGGATTGGAGATCGTCACGCGCAGAATGTCGTCCGGCGAGGGCGCGCGGCGGACGGCGCCGACCTGGTCGCGCAGGTCGCGCAGCGCGTCCCGCACCTCGGGCCAGAGCGCGTCCATCCGGGTCTTGTAGACATCCTCGACCTGGACTTCGGCCAGAAGATGCGCCCCGCCCCGCAGGTCGAGGCCGAGGTTCATCAGGGCCGAGGGCAGGAAGCCCGGCCACTCGGCCAGAGCGGCCTGCTGTTCTGGCGTCGCGGTGCCGCCCGCGGCCTCGATGGCGGTGGCGGCGTCATTGTGGCGCTCGACCTGGGTGTAGAACACGTTCGGGACTGCGGCGAGAAGGCCCCAGCCGCAAACGAGCAGGATGAAGATCCGCTTCCAGAGCGCCATCGGTTCCATGTGAGGTTCTCAGTTCGCTGCGGGTTCGGTCTTGTTCAGGACCTGGGTGATCGTGTGCTTGATCACCTTGACCTTGACACCATCGGCGATCTCGACCTCGACCATGCCGTCGTCCTGGACCTTGGAGACCTTGGCGACGATGCCGCCCGAGGTCACGACCTGGTCGCCGCGGCGCAGCGCGTCCACCATCGCGCGGTGGTCCTTCATCTTCTTCTGCTGCGGACGGATGAGCAGGAAGTAGAAGATGACGAAGATCAGGACGATCGGCAGGAACTGCGCGAAGGCGGCCCCGGCTCCGGGAGCTCCGGCGGCCTGGGCGAAAGCGGGCGTTGCGAACATGGGCATCCTTTCCTGCGGTGCCGGGAGGTCGATGCCCCCCTTTGCGATTGCGCGCTGATGTAAGCCCTTTCGATGCGCTTTGCCAGAGGGGCCGCGTTCGGCGGTGCCTTCCCCCCTGCAAGGTTATCGGGCATAAGCGCCGGCGTAGTGTTTCAATGAGGCCCGCCATGCACGACATCCGCTTCATCCGCGAAAACCCCGCCGCCTTCGACAAGGCGCTGTCGCGGCGCGGGCTGGCGCCGATGTCGGCCGAGCTTCTGGCGATGGACGAGGCGCGCCGGGCGAAGATCCTGGCGGCCGAGACGGCGGCGGCGGCGCAGAATGCCGCTTCGAAAGAGGTGGGCGCCGCCAAGGCTCGGGGCGACACGGCCGAGTTCGAGCGGTTGCGCGCGCTGGTGGCCGAGAAGAAGGCCGAGGGAGCGCGGCTGACCGAGGAAGCGGGGGCCGAGGACGCGCGCTTGCGCGATGCGCTGATGCGGATCGCGAACCTGCCCTTGGACGAGGTGCCGGAGGGGCCGGACGAGACCGCCAACGTCGAGATCCGCCGCTGGGGCGAGCCGCGCAAGATGGACTTCAAGCCGTTGGAACATTTCGACATTCCGGCGGCGAAGGATGGGCTGGACTTCCCGACGGCGGCGAAGCTTTCCGGCAGCCGCTTCGTCGTCCTGCGGGGTGCGGTGGCCCGGGTACATCGGGCGCTGGCGCAGTTCATGCTGGACCTCCACACGTCCGAGCATGATCTGGCCGAAACCTGGACCCCGGTCCTGGTCAAGGAAGACGCAATGTACGGCACCAACCAGCTGCCGAAATTTGCCGAGGACAGCTACCAGACCACCAACGGCTGGTGGCTGATCCCGACCTCGGAAGTGACGCTGACCAACTCGGTCGCGGGCGATATCCTGGAGGAGGCCGCCCTGCCCCTGCGCATGACCGCGCATACCCATTGCTTCCGGTCCGAGGCCGGGTCGGCGGGCAAGGACACCACGGGCATGCTGCGGCAGCACCAGTTCGAAAAGGTCGAGATGGTGACGATCTGCACGCCGGAAACGGCGCTGGCCGAACACGAAAGAATGACCAAATGCGCCGAAGCGGTGCTGGAGCGGCTGGGGCTGCCCTATCGGACCATCGTGCTCTGCACCGGCGACATGGGATTCGGCGCGCAGAAGACGCATGACCTGGAGGTCTGGCTGCCGGGGCAGAACACCTTCCGCGAGATCAGCTCGGTCTCGACCTGCGGCCAGTTCCAGGCGCGGCGGATGAACGCGCGCTATCGTCCTGCGGGTGGAAAGCCCGAGTTCGTGGCGACGCTGAACGGGTCGGGCCTGGCGGTCGGGCGCTGCCTGATCGCGGTGCTGGAGAACGGGCAGGAAGCCGATGGCAGCGTGACCTTGCCGGCGGCGCTGGCGCCCTATCTGGGAGGAAAGACCCGGATCACGGCCGAGGGGCAACTCGTCTGACGGTGCGGGAACCCCTTGGCGCGGCGGACGTTTCCGGCGCGTCGTCCTTGTTCCGGAGTGCCCGATGACCCGTTTGTCTGCCCTGATCCTGCTGGTGGTGACCGTTGCCTTCGGGCTGGCTCCGCTGGTGACCCCGCCCTTCACGGGCTATGACCCGGCACTGTTTCCGGTGGATGTGGGGCGGCCCGCGATCCAGCCGGCGGGCTATGCGTTCTCGATCTGGTCAGTCATCTATCTCTGGCTGATCGTCCACGCCGTCTACGGGGTCTGGAAGCGCGCGGACGACCCGGTGTGGGAGCGGACGCGCCTGCCGCTGACCGTGGCGATCGGCGTAGGCGTGGTCTGGCTGTGGATTGCGGGGCAAAGCGCGATCTGGGGCACGGTGACGATCTGGATCATGGCGGCGGGCGCGCTGTCGGCCTTCCTGCGCGCCCCGACCGAGCCGGACCGCTGGCTGCTCTCTGGCCCGCTGGCGATTTTCGCGGGCTGGCTGACGGCGGCTTCGGCCGTGTCGACGGGCGTGCTGATCGCGGGCTATGGGGTGCTGTCGAACGTGGGATCGGCCTTGGCCATGCTGGCTCTGGTGCTGGTCATTGCACTGGCGGTGCAGGCCCGTAAGCCGCGGATGCCGGTCTATGGGCTGACCGTGGTCTGGGCGCTGGCGGGCGTCATCGTGGCGAATTGGGGCGACCTGCCGCTGGTCGCCTGGGCCGCGACCGGAGGCGCTGTGGTGATGCTTGGCGCGCTGGTCCTTACCTTGCGCCGGGAGTGAGGCGGGAAACAAATTCCTTGAGAAAGGAATTTGACGGGAATTTTACTTAAAATTCTTGGGTTTCGTCACTGCCCGGTGTTCTTTTCCTTGTGCTTCCGCAGACGGCTCGGCGTGTGGAACTTGCGTTCCTTCCACGGGTTCTGGTCGCCCTGCGAACGCAGGAAGAGGCGGATCGGGGTTCCCGGCATCTCGAAATGGTCGCGCAACCCGTTCACCAGGTAGCGCTTGTAGCTTTCCGGCAGCTCGTCGGGGCGCGAGCACTTGATCATGAAGCCCGGCGGACGCGTCTTGGCCTGGGTCATGTAGCGCAACTTGATCCGGTGGCCACCCGGTGCGGGCGGCGGGTGCGCCTCGATCATGGCGCCGAGCCAGGAGTTGAGCTTCGCGGTCGGGATGCGGCGGTTCCAGACGTCGTGCGCCTTGAGGATCGCGTCGTGCAGGCGGTCGAGGCCCCTGCCCGTCTTCGCACTGACGGTGACCAGCGGCGCGCCGCGGAGCTGCGGGAGGAGACGTTCGAACATCTCCTTCAGTTCCGCGAGCTTTTCCTGCTTGTCGTCCTCGAGGTCCCACTTGTTGATCGCGACCACCACCGCGCGCCCTTCGGTTTCGGCAAAGTCGGCGATGCGAAGGTCCTGCACCTCGAACGGGATCTCCACATCCAGGAGGACGACCACCACCTCGGCGAAGCGCACGGCGCGGAGGCCGTCGGCGACGGAGAGTTTCTCCAGCTTCTCGACCACCTTGGCCTTCTTCCGCATGCCGGCGGTGTCCCAAATGCGGATCGGCGTGCCCTGCCAGTCGGCGCGGACCGAGATGGCGTCGCGGGTGATCCCGGCCTCGGGGCCCGTGAGCATCCGGTCGGTGCCGAGGATCTTGTTGATCAGCGTGGATTTTCCGGCGTTCGGGCGGCCGATGACGGCGATCTGCAGGGGTTTTTGCGCGGTCGGACGGTGGGCGTTCTCGTCCACTTCCAACTCGGCGTCTTCTTCCGAGATGTCGGTGTCGGTCTCGGGCAGCATCTCGGCTTCCCGGGGGGCGAATTCTTCCTCGAAGGGCTTCAGCGCGCGGTAGAGGTCGTCCATCCCCTCGCCGTGTTCGGCGGAAAGGCGGATCGGTTCGCCCAGGCCCAGGGAATAGGCTTCCAGCGCGCCGGAGTCCCCCGCCTTGCCTTCGGCCTTGTTGACGCCCAGAAGGACGCGGGCGGCCTTCTTGCGCAGGATGTCGGCAAAGACCTCGTCCGAGGGGGTGACGCCGACGCGACCGTCGATCAGGAAGAGGCAGACGTCGGCCATGTCGACGGCGCGCTCGGTCAGGCGGCGCATCCGGCCTTGCAGGGAGTCGTCAGTGACCTCCTCAAGTCCCGCGGTGTCGATCACCGTGAAGCGCAGGTCGAAAAGCTTGGCATCCCCCTCGCGCAGGTCGCGGGTCACGCCCGGCTGGTCATCGACCAGCGCAAGCTTGCGGCCCACAAGCCGGTTGAAGAGCGTCGATTTCCCCACATTGGGGCGGCCCACGATGGCGAGGGTGAAGGTCATGTCTCAGGTCCGATCCAGACGAAGCGCCCCCGATACACGGGATCGCCCCTAGCGGAAAGCGTGAAGTTGCCCGTTGCCGCCGACAACGTAGAGCGTGCCGCCCGCCACGGCGGGCTGCGCCGCCGCCCCGCCGGGGATCTCGGCGGTGTAGGCCAAGGTCCCGTCCGTCGGATCGAAGGCGCGCAGAAGGCCGTCGGAGGAGACGACCATGATCCGCCCCCCGGCCATCACGGGTCCGTAGTGGGCGTAAATCCCCTTGCGCTTCTTGATCTTGTTGGTGGTGAAATAGGGCATTTCGACAGACCAGATCACCTCGCCCGTGGTTGCGTCCAGGCGGACCAGCCGAGCCTCGTCGTTGACGAGGAAGACCGAGCCACCGGCGACGGCGACGGGGCCAAGGGCGCCTTCGCCAGCCGACCAGAGGCGTTCGCCCGAGGAGGCGGACATGGCGACGGTGCGGCCGTTGCCGGTGCCGGCAAACAGGGTCTTGCCCGCGATCACCGCGTCGCCGGTGACGTCGGGGGTCAGCGCATAGGCGCGGCCGAGGCGCTTGCCGGCGAGCGAGGCCTGCCAGACCTTGGTGCCGCCGCCGATCTTCAGCACGGCCATCAGATCGCCGCCCGAGGACGGGAAGATCACCGCGCGGTCGCCAATGGTCGGGGCGGCGGAGCCGACATAGGACGTCTTGCCGGGGGTGCCGACGACCTGCCAGATCACCTTGCCGCTGGCCGCATCCACCGCCCAGGCCGAGCCGTCGCGGCCCGAGACATAGACCGCCTCGCCGTCAGTCGCCGGTGCGCCGCTGATCGGCGCGTCGACGCGCTGGCGCCAGATCACCGCGCCGGACGCGGCATCAAGGGCGACCAGTTCGCCATAGCCGGTGGTGGCAAAAACGCGGTTCCCCGTGGTGGCGAGACCGCCCGAGGACTGCCCGCCACCCTTGTCGAAGCTGGCGGTTAGGTCGGTGGACCAGAGCGTTCCGCCTCCAGTGGAGGTAGCGGTGACCGTGGTGCCGGCGTCCATCGTGAAGACGCGGCCGTCAGCCACAACGGGCGCGGCGCTGATGCGGTTCTTGCGCGAGGAACCCGAGCCGATCGTGGCCGACCAGACGCGCTGCGGCGTGGCCGACAGAGCGGCATGCGGCATCAGGTGACGCGCGTTGCCGGCGCGGTGGGTCCAGTCGCCGCCGGTCTGTGGACCGAGCGAGATGGCGACGCTCTGGTTTTCCGGCGCGGCGGGGGCCGTGGGGGCGTGTTGCCCGTCGACCGGAACCGAAGCCTCAAGGTCGGCGCGGACGGGGAAACGTTCGCCGGAAAGGATCACTTCCTTCTGCCCGCAGGCCGCCAGAAGCGCCAGAAGCCCCACGCCGGTCATCAGCCTTATCGTCATGCCCGCCACCTGAAAGGAGTTTGCTGCGCCCATCGCCTGTTCTCAGCCGCCCACGGTTTCGGGCACGGTTCCGCCCAAGGCCGTGATGACCTGGCCCAGCCGCGCCCGCAGCGCGGCCGATGCCTCCTGGTCCTGCATCAGCGCGGTGAGAGCGGCGACCGCCTCGTCTTTCTTGCCTTCCTCGACCAGGAGGTAGCCCAGCTGTTCCTCGGCGAGGACCCGGTAGGGCCGACCTGGCCCGGCGATCCCCTCGAGCGCCGCGCGTCGATCTGCAAGCGGCAGGTCCGCACCCGCCACCAGTGCCCGCCGCAGGACGGCAAGGTCGCGGTAGGCAATGGACAGCGAGGCGTCGTTTGCCACGCTTTCCAGCGCAGAGAGGGTGGCGGCCTTGTCCTCGGCCGGGTCCGAGGCGAGGATCAGTTGCAGGATGGCCTTCTGCCCGGCGTCAGCCGGGACCGAGGCCAGCGCCTCGCGGCGTTCCTCGGGCGTGCCCTGGTCCAGCGCGTCGATCAGCGCGTCGCCAAAGGCCTCGGCGCGGGCCTCGCCGCGGATCTTGGTCCATTCGGTCCAGGCGGTGCCGCCGACAAGGGCAAGGATGATCACCACGCCGATCCAGCCGTATTTGCGGAACAGCCGGAACAGACGGTCGCGGCGCACCTCTTCGGTGACTTCGTCGATGAAGCTGTCGGGATTGCTCAACGCCTTGGCCTTTTCCTGTCGTTTGCCCCGTCTTACAGGGAAAGGCCGCCGATTGCCAAGCCCTGCCCCGCCCCGCCGGCGGTCAGAAGTCCGTGGGAAGGCCCAGCGTCTTGCGGAAGCCGGCGATCCAGTCCTCATATCCTTCGGGCAGGGTCCCGGAGGCCTGCATCTCTTCCAGGATGGCCAGCGCCTCCTGGTTTTCGGCGGTGCCGTCCTGCAACAGGACCGCCGTCTGGTCCAGCGCCCGGACGAGGTCGATCTTGTACCAGGGGTCGTCGGGATAGGCGGCAGCAAGATCGCGCATGATGCGGAGCGATTCCTGTTGGTGGGCCAGCGCGGTTTCGAAGTCGTTGCGGTCAGACAGCGCGGTTGCAACGCTGGCCTGGCTGAGCGCGAGGTTGCGATACCAGAGCGCGTTCGACGGGTCCTGGTTCACCAGCCAGTCCCGCAAGGCCAGCGCGTCCTGGTGACTTTTCAGCGCCGCGGCCACGTCGCCGGTGGCGGACTGCGCATTGCCAAGCCGTTCCAGCGCAAGGCCAAGGTCATTGGCCCAGGCAGTGCTGTAGGGGTCGATGTCGAGAAGCCGATTGCCTTGTTCGACCATGCCCCGGAAGCTGTCCACCGCCCCCCGGTTGTCACCCAGCGCAACCTGAGCGTCTCCCAGCCGGTTCAGGGTGACAAGGCGGTCATGGACGTGGTCCGCCACCTCGGGTGCGAGTTGCAGCAGGCGGTCCGCCGTTTCAAGCGCGGCGGTGGCGACGGTGACTGCCTCGCTGTTGCGGCCAAGCTGCATCAGCGTCGAGGCATGGATGTTCTGCGCGATCGACAGGTCGCGAAGCGCGAAGGTGTCCTCGGGCGCGGCGCCTGCAAGCTGGCTGTGCCGCGCGACGGCGTCGGCGATCAGCGGCTCGGCGGCGGCAGGGTCGCCTTCGGTCAGGTACATTTCGGCCATCGCAGCAAGGGACACGGCCGCATCGCGCTGGAAGCGGGGGCCGGGGTCGGCATCGGCGATGGAGAGGCGCAGCGTCAGGGCGGCCTCCTGCGCCTCGTGCGCGCCGGTGCTGTCGCCCATCGCGGCCTTGATGTCGGCGATCTTCTGCAGGGAGTTGCCAAGGTCCGCCTGACGCGTGGGGTCATCGGGGTTGAGCGCGATGATCCCCTCGGCGATGCGCTGCGCGCCTTCCTGCGCGTCAAGCGCGGCGACGAAATCGTTCGCCTCGAAATGCAGGTCGCCCATGCGGTCGAGGCTGACGAGCAGGTCCTGCTGCCAGACCATGTTGGTGGCATCCAGCGCGGCAAGGTTCTGCCGGATCGACAGCGCGGCCTGGTAGGCCAGCTGGGCAGAGTCCATGTCGCCGAGGTAACGCTGCGCATCGCCAATCCGGTCGAAGTTGATCGCCAGGTCGCGCTGGCGCGGCTTGTTGCCGGGGTCGAGCGCGGCCAGCTCCTCGCGGATCGCAAGCGCCTTGCCATAGGTCTCCAGCGCGGCGGCATAGTCGCTGTCGCTGACCAGCATGTCGCCTATGCGTTCGTAACTGACGGAAAGGTTGCGGCGGATCACCTCGTCGGTCGGGTATTCGGCGACCAGCTGTTCCGAGATCTGCAGGGCCGTTTCAAAGGCAGCCTTTGCCCCGGCGGCATCGCCCAGTTCCAGTTTCGCGTCGCCGATGCGTTCCTGGGTGTAGGAGATGTCCATCCGGTAGGTGACATTGTCCGGCTCCCGCGCCAGCAACGCCTCGGCGATGCCCAATGCTTCGAGATGCGCCTCCAGCGCGCCCGCGGCGTTGTGGCGGGCCAGGCGGATCGCGCCGACGCGGTTGCGGGCCACCTGACGGTCGCGCATCAGGTCGACGTCGTCCGGCATCTGGTCGGCCTGCCACTGCGAAAATTCCATCGCGCTGGAATAGGCGGTCTCGGCCTCTTTCAGGTAGCCTTGCTGTTGCAGAACCATGCCGAGGTCGTTCAGCGACCAGACCAGCTCGCGCACCCAGTCGACATCGGTGGCGTCGGCCTCGACCCGCCTCTGCGCGAAGATGGCGCGGGTGTTGTAGGCGGACCAGGCGGCTTCGGTGTTGCCGGCCACCAGCTGCAGCTCGCCCAGCGAGGTGAGGGCGGTGGAATAGGCGAACTGCGCATCGCGGTCCATGTCCTCGGCCACTTCGGCGTAAAGCGCGGTGGCTTTCTGCAGGTCGGAGATGGCGAGATCGTAGCGCAGGTCGGTCTTGGCGGCGTTGGCATTCAGGGTGTGGGTCGCGGCCTCGGACAGGGTGCGGGAGAGGTAGGTTTCCTTGATCGTCGTGCGCGCGGTCGCGTCGATCTGAGCCGCGTCGGTCAGAAGCCCACGCGCCGCGTCGAAGGCGCCGAGGGTCAGCTGTTCCTCGGCCTTGGCCCGCAGGTCGGCCACGCGGGGGTCGTCGGACTGGAACTTCTGGAGTTCCGACTGGAACTGTTCATAGGACTGCGCGGCCTCCATCAGCATGGCAGCGCGTTCCTCGGGCGTCTGGGCTTCAAGGTCGGCGGACAGAAGCGCGGCGTAGAGGGGCGCGAGGGGGAGGTTTCTTGCCTCCGCCAGCGTCTCGACCTCGGTCCGGATCTCGGGGGTGAGGTCGGCCATCGCGATCAGAAGCTGGTCGCGTTCGGGTAGCGCGCCCTGGCCCGAGATGAACACGAGTTCGGGCAGGCCGGATTCGATGTACGGAAGCTGCTTGCCGCGGCTGCGGTCGTAGACGTCCTGCTGGACCAGCGTGAGGGCGGTGCGCAGCTCCACCCCGGCGGTGGCGAAGTGGCGGACAAGGGCCGAGGTGAAGGGCGAGTTGGCCTCGTCCCCGTCCGAGGCGGTCTCGCCGGGCGCGGCGGCGAAGGCGAAGAGGACCCCGTCGGCGCGCCCGATGCGGCCGAGGCCGGGTTTGGGCTTCGGCGCGGTCGGCGGGTCGTCCGACAGGGCGGCCGCGCCGCGCCCCTCTGTCCCGCCGCCGTTGAAAGGGTCGTCCCGGCAGGCGTCGAGCAGGATGATCGCGACCTTGGCGACGGACTGGATGACCTCTTCGGCCTCGGAAAGCGGAAGCGAGGTTTCCGCCAGCCGCGCGGCCGAGGAGGCATCGGCGTCGGTGGGCAAAAGGTAGTTCACCCCGTCGATGGCAACCCCGTGGCCCGCGAAGAACAGAAGCGCCACGTCGGCGCCGGCGGCGTCTTCCTTGAAGTCCTCCAGCGCGCGGCGGGTGCGTTTCAGGTCGCGGTTGGTTTCCACGAAGACCTGGAAATCCAGCTTTTCCAGCACGGCTTCCAGCGCGCGGGCGTCGTTCGCAGGGTTCGCAAGCGGGCGGATGGTCCGGTAGTCGTCGGCGGCGATCAGCAGCGCGACACGCTTGTCCGCCAGCGCAGCGGTCATGCCGCAAAGCCAGAGGATCAGAATGAGTCCTAGACGCCGAAACAGCATCGCCCGCTCCGTAAGGGTGGCGGCAGAATGCTGAAGCCTGACCGGATGGTCAAAGGAAAAAGCCCGTCATGCAACGGGCTTTGCGGGTCTGTCAGCCCAGCGGAGCGGCGCGCGCGCTCTGTTCCCGTGCGACCGCCCGTTCCGTATGGCGCGGGCCGGGCTTGGCGCCTTCGAATTCGACCACGGGGCTGGCGAAGTCCTCGCCCTCCATGATCTGGCGCTGCCACATGGCCGCGTAGACCCCGCCGAGTTCAAGCAGCGCCTCGTGGGTGCCATGCTCGACGACGCGGCCTTCCTCCATCACGAGAATCTGATCGGCGTCCGCGATGGTGGACAGGCGGTGCGCGATGGTGATGACGCTGCGACCCTGCCCCATCTCGGCCAGGCTTTCCTGGATCGACCGTTCGGTCTGGGTGTCCAAGGCCGAGGTCGCCTCGTCCAGGATCAGGATCGGCGGGTTCTTCAGAAGCGTCCGGGCGATGCCGACGCGCTGCTTTTCCCCGCCCGAAAGCTTCAGGCCGCGTTCGCCGACCTTGGTCTCATAGCCTTCCGGCAGGCGCATGACGAAGTCGTGGATGCGGGCGGCCTTCGCGGCGGCAACGACCTCCGCGTCAGAGGCATCGGCTTTGCCATAGGCGATGTTGTAGCGGATGGTGTCGTTGAACAGGACTGTATCCTGCGGCACGACGCCAATCTGTGCATGGAGCGAGGTCTGCGTCACGTCGCGGATGTCCTGCCCGTCGATCCGCACCGCGCCCGAGGTCACGTCGTAGAAGCGGAACAGAAGCCGCCCGATGGTGGACTTTCCGCTGCCGGAATGGCCGACGAGCGCCAGCTTCTGGCCGGGCTTCAGCGTGAAGGAGACGCCCTTCAGGATCTCACGCGCGGGCTCGTAGGCGAAGTGGACGGTGTCGAAGGTGATCTCGCCCGCCTTCACCTGAAGCGGCTTCGCGTCGGGCGCGTCGGTGATCTCGGCCGGTTGGCCGAGAAGCGCGAACATCTCGCCCATGTCGACAAGGGCCTGCCTGATCTCGCGGTAGACCGTGCCGAGGAAGTTCAACGGCATGGTGATCTGGATCATGTAGGCGTTGACCATGACGAAGTCGCCCACGGTCAGGGTACCCGCGCGGACGCCAAGCGCGCTCATCGCCATGACGATGACGAGGCCCGTGGTGATCAGCGTGGCCTGCCCCATGTTGAGGAAGGAGAGCGACAGGCCGGTCTTCACGGCGGCGGTCTCATACTGGCGCATCGCGCCGTCATAGCGGTCGGCCTCACGGGCTTCGGCGTTGAAATACTTGACGGTTTCGAAGTTCAACAGGCTGTCGATCGCCTTCTGGTTGGCGTCGGTGTCCTGATCGTTCATCTCACGACGAAGCTTCACGCGCCATTCGGTGACCTTGAAGGTGAACCAGACGTAGAGCGCGATGGTGACGACGACGACGGCGGCATACTGCCAACCGAAGATCCAGGCGAAGATGCACGCAACCATCGTCAGTTCCAGGATCAGCGGCCCGATGGAAAAGAGCATGAAACGCAGCAGGAAGTCGACGCCCTTCACCCCGCGTTCGATGATGCGGGAAAGGCCGCCGGTCTTGCGGGTGATGTGATAGCGCAGGGAAAGCTGGTGGATGTGGGTGAAGGTCTCGATCGCCAGGCGGCGGATGGCGCGCTGGCCGACGCGGACGAAGACGGCGTCGCGCATCTCGCCAAAGACGACCGAGCCAAGGCGGGCAAGGCCGTAGGCCACGACCAGGCCCACCGCACCCAGGCCCATCAGCACGCGGGGGTCGGTCCCTGCCTCGTTCGACAGGCTGTCCACCGCCAGCTTGTAGAGGTAGGGCGTCGAGACCGAGACGAGCTTGGCGGCCAGAAGGAAGAAGAGCGCGATCAGCACGCGGCGTTTGACCCAGCCCTGCCCTGCGGGCCACAGATAGGGGATGACGCGGCGGATCGTGGTCATGGCCGGCGCGCGGGCGGTGCCGGCGTCGGCGGAAGTGGCGGTCGAGGTGGTGCGGCGCATCGTCTTTCCTGCAGGCCGGTCAGCGATTGCGCGGCGGGCCCGGTTCGGCTATGTTCAATTCAAGGCTTCTTGAATAGTTGAACGATGGACCGAAGTAAAGCCCTTGCCGCCCTGTCGGCCCTGGCTCACGAGACGCGGCTTGACCTGATCCGCCTGCTGACTCCGCAGGGCGCGGATGGCATGGCGGCGGGCCAGATCGCCGAGCGGCTGGGAATTGCGGCACCGCGGCTGTCGTTCCACCTGTCCGCGCTGGAGCAGGCGGGGCTGCTGCGGTCACGTAAGGTAGCGCGGAACGTCTTCTACAGCGTCGATCCGTCCGGGATCGGGCGGACGATTTCCTACGTCCTGAACGACTGCTGCTGCGACCACCCCGAGGTGCGGGCGGCCTGCGGCCACGCAGCGGACCTGCTTCAGGGCGCGGTGGCGCTTTCGGGGACCGAGAAGACCTGACCGGGATAGATCAGGTCGGGGTCCTTGATCTTGTCCTTGTTCGCCTCGAACACCTGCACGTAAAGCACGCCGTTGCCGTAGCGTTCCTGCGCGATGCCCCAGAGAGTGAAGCCGGGCTGCACGGTGACGGTCACCGATGCGGCGGCGGGTGCGGGCGCGTCGGACTGCGCGACCGCCGGAGCCCCGGGGGCTTCGGCGGTGGGGGTAGGCTCGTCCGTCGCGGCGGTCTCGGCCGAAAGCTCTGTCGGGTCGATGGGTTCGGCGGGCGTTGCGGGCGCGGCGGTCATCGCCGGTTGGGCGGGCGCCTCGGTCAATGCCGCCATGTCCTGTGCGACCGGTTCTGGCGCGGCGCCCTGCACGGCGGCCAGCGCCTCGAGCGTTTCGCGCTTGAACGGCGTCTCGAAGCGTGAGGTGACGGTGCCGTCGGCGTCCAGCTGGTCGGCCCGCAGCGTGTAGACGCCGGGCGCGGTATCGGGAAGCGTCGTGCTCCACAGACCGGTCGCGGGGATCTGGAGGGTCACTTTTTCGGCATTGTCGAGATAGAGCCGCAGTCCGGCCCCTGGCGCGCCACGGCCGCCGACCTGCACCTCGCCTTCGGGGGTATAGGTGATCGTGTCGATCATCACAGTTGTCGAGGCCGGAAGTGCGGGCTGGGCCGGTTCCTGCAGGACCACTGCACCCTCCTGCGACAACAGGAGGGCGGGCGGGGTTGCAGGTGTTTCCAAAGCGGGGGCGACGGGTTCTTCTGACGGGACGGCCTCGGCTGCGGCGACTTCGGTTTGCGGACCCTGGATCGGGCCAAGCGCCACCATCTGTTCCGACAGGACCGGCGGCTGCCCGTCCAGGGACATGGACAGCCACATCAGGCCGGGATTGGGGTTCGGGGCAAGCGTGAAGAGAATCGCAAATTCGCCGGAGCCGGTTGCCTGGCCGGAGGCGACCACGCTGTCGTCCACGACGACAGAAACGGTCGCACCGGGTTCGGCCGAGCCGGAGACGACCGCCTCGCCGTCGGCAGCCACGCGCCAGGTGTCGATCACTGGCACGACCGAGAGGGGCGTCTCGGCGGTCGCGGCGGCGGGAGATTCGGCGGCGCCTGCGTCCGGGGGCGAAAGGTCGGCGGCGGCGGTCTCCGTGCTGGACGCTTCGGGGGAAGTGGGGGCGGGTTCGAAGGCGGCGGGCGCTGTGGCAATACCGGCGTCGGGCGCGGGGTTCAGGACCTGCCAGCCGAACCACCCTGCCCCGGCCAGAAGGATTGCGCCCAGTGCGACGACGGCAATCCGCGTCCCCCGGTCCAGGGCTCCAAACGCTGCCATCCCGTTTCCCCCCGGCATGTTGTGCCGCTTTGCATTTCTTGTGATCAGGAATCTCTATATGACGGGGCAAAGCAACTGTTTTCAGGTCCGGTCATGCCCCTTCATTCCGTCTGCGTCTTTTGCGGCTCGCGCCCCGGGAAGAACCCGGCCCATGTCGAGGCGGCGCGTGCCACCGGCGAGATGCTGGCGCGGCGCGGCTGGCGACTGGTGTTCGGGGCGGGCGACGTGGGCCTGATGGGCGAGGTGGCGAAGGCCTCGGACGGGCCGAAGCTGGGAGTGATCCCGGTGCATCTTCTGGGTCGCGAGCGGGTGGAGAGGGACCGGAGCGCGATGGTCGTGACCGAGGACATGCATGAGCGCAAGAAGGTGATGTTCATGAACTCGGACGCCGCGGTGGTCCTGCCGGGCGGTGCGGGGTCGCTGGACGAGTTCTTCGAGGTGCTGACCTGGGCGCAGATCGGGCTGCACGGAAAGCCGATCCTGCTGCTGGACGTGCAGGGCTACTGGCAGCCGCTTGTGGCGCTGATCGACCATGTGATCGCGGAGGGCTTCGCCGATGAGAGCCTGAAACGGCATTTCCGCGTCGTTCCGGATGTGGCGGGGCTGCAGGCGGCCCTGGCTGCCGCCTTCGCATGAGTCTTGAGGGCGGCTGCGACTGCGGCGCGGTGCGCTACCGGATGGAGAGCGCGCCGCTGATCGTTCACGCCTGCCACTGCCGCTGGTGCCAGCGCGAGACGGGCACGGTCTTCGCGCTGAACGCGATGATCGAGGCGGATCGGGTCACGGTCCTGGGCGCGGAGCCGGAGCTGGTGATGACGCCCTCGGCCAGCGGCAAGGGGCAGCTCATCGCCCGTTGCCCGGCCTGCCGGATCGCGGTCTGGAGCCATTACGCCGGGAACGGCCCCTTCCTGCGCTTCGTGCGGGTGGGAACGCTGGACGACGCGGGCGCGCTGCCGCCGGATGTGCATATCTTCACCGCCTCGAAACAGCCCTGGGTCCCCTTGCCCCCGGGCGCGCGGGTGTTCCCGGAATATTACCGGCGCGAGGAGGTGTGGTCAGAGGACGCCAAGGCGCGCTATGCGGCCCTGCTGCCCGCGATCAACGCCTGGAAGGCGCAGAAATAGAAAAGGCCCGCAGATCGCTCCGCGGGCCTTTCGTGATTGTCCGGGGTCTCAGAGACCGGCGGCGACGGCTTCCCAGTTGACCAGCTTTTCCAGGAAGTTCGTCAGGTAGGCCGGGCGCTTGTTGCGGAAGTCGATGTAATAGCTGTGCTCCCACACGTCGCAGCCGAGGAGAGCGGTCTGCCCAAAGCAGAGCGGGTTCACGCCATTCTCGGTCTTGGTCACCTTGAGCGAGCCGTCCTTGTCCTTCACGAGCCACGCCCAGCCCGAGCCGAACTGGCCCGCACCAGCGGCGGCGAAGTCGTCCTTGAACTTCTGGACCGAGCCGAAGCTGTCGGTCAGCGCCTTTTCCAGCGCGCCCGGCATCTTCTTGTTCTCGCCCGGGGCCATCCAGGTCCAGAACATGTTGTGGTTCCAGTGCTGGGAGGCGTTGTTGAAGATGCCGTTCTGCGCCACGGCGCCGGCCTGGTAGGTGCCTTTGACGATCTCTTCGAGGGATTTGTTCTCCCACTCGGTGCCGGCGATCAGCTTGTTGCCGTTGTCGACATAGGCCTTGTGGTGGAGGTCGTGGTGATACTCCAGCGTTTCCTTGGACATGCCAAGCGAGGCCAGCGCGTCGTGGGCGTAGGGAAGATCGGGAAGGGTAAAGGCCATGAGCGTACTCCTGTTGATTGCTTGGCACGAATAAGAGGGCTCGGCGCGGGAAGGTCAAGGCCATCCGGCAGCAAGAAAACCCGGCGCGTGGGTTCGGGTTCCCGGCCCCGGTCGCCCCTCAGACGGGTTTGCAGCGGCCGCGGCCCTGAAAGACGTCCGAAAAGTCGCCGCCAGGGATTGCGCGCAGCTGCACGGTCTGTTCGTCCCTGAAATACGCGGCGCGGAACTGCATATTTGCAGTCTGGCCGGTGCTGTTCGTCACCAGAAGTTTCCAGGTGAGGACAAGCTTTTGGGCCGTGTCCTCGGAGACCGTGGCGGCCATCGGCTGTTCGTCGTTGAAGTAAAGGATCAGCCCGTCCGAGACGATGGCCCGTCCGGAACCGGGGTCGTGCTGAAAGATATAGAGATCCGTGATGTAGCCGCCACCGGCATTGGTCCGGGGAATGCTGCATTCCAGGGTAAGGGCTTGGGATGCAGAGGGAAAGGCCAGGATCAACGCAGAAAGGCAAAGGCAGCGAAGAAGCATTACTGTCACTGGCAAGGGCTGGGTGCCTATTCATGCAGGGCCACGACGGCCCGTCAAGCGGGCCGTCGTCGGGGACCTTTGCCGGGCGACCGGTCTAGAGCTCGCTTCCCGGCTGGGCGGAATGGGTCAGAAGGCCCATCACGTAAGCGGCGACCGAGCGGAAGCAGACCAGCGTGAAGCCGCCGTCCTGCGCCCACATCGCTGCCGCAACCTGCGCGGCGCGGGTGCGGCGAAGCTCGCCGGGTTCGAGCTTGTCGAAGTCCACGGGTGACAGCTTGCGCAGCACGTCCGCGGCCTTGTCGCCCTCGACCCGGAAGACCGCGCGGGCGTCCGAGACGTCGACGGCAAGGTGGTGTTCCCCCTTGAGGTCATTGGCCAGCGAGGCGAGCGAGGCGGCGACCTCGGCGTAGGGGACGATCAGGAGGTATTCGTCCGGGCTCATCCAGCCGCAGGCGCGGTCGCCGTTGACCTCGATCCGCCGTGTTGCGGGCAGCTTGGTGCCGGTGACGGCCTTTACGGCCTTGTCCAGCGCCTTCACGCCCTTGGCGCGCAGCGTGATCATGCCGAGGGGGCCGATCTCGCGGATGGAGGCGAATCCCTGGAAGCTGGCGCCGTTCAGCGCACTGACTGGCTCAGACATTCTGCTTCTCCCCATCCTTGTCGAAGAACACCGTGTCGCGGACGCGGGCCTTAACGGTGCCGCCGGCGGCGGTGTTGAACTCCACGATCTCGCCCATGCGGGAGGGGCCGTGCTTCAGAAGGCCCATCGCGATGCCGCGCTTGAGCGTGGGCGAGTAGTAGGTGGACGTGACGCGGCCCTGCACGTTGCGTTGGCCGTTGGCGTTGACCCCGTCGGCGATGATGTAGCTGCCGTCCGGGATGACCGAGCCGTCGAGCGTGTCGAAGCCCACGAGCTTCCAGCGGTCGGGGCTGGCAAGGAAGGTACGCTCCTGCCCGCGCTTGCCGAGGTAGTCCGCCTTCTTCTTCGAGATCGCCCAGTCGAGGCCGAGGTCCTGGGGGATGACGGTCCCGTCGGTTTCGTCCCCGATCATGATGAAGCCCTTCTCGGCCCGCATGATGTGGAGACATTCCGTGCCGTAGGGCATCGCGCCAAGGGCCTTTCCGGCCTGAGTGCAGGCCTTCCAGAAGGCAGCGCCGTGGCTGGCGGGGACGGCGATTTCGTAGCTGAGTTCACCCGAGAAGCTGATCCGGTAGACCCGAACCGGGAAGCCCGCGAGCGTGCCGTCGGACCATTGCATGAACGGAAGCGCTTCTTTGGAAACATCCATGCCACCCAATACCTGCAGGAGTTTCCGGGCGTTCGGGCCGACGACAGCCACTTGCGCGTACTGTTCCGTGACGTTGGCGGTGTAGACCTTCCAGTCCCACCATTCGCACTGGAGCCAGTCTTCCATCCAGGCGTGGATGCGGTCGGCGCCGCCGGAGGTGGTGTGGCAAAGCCAGGTGTCCTCGTCGATCCGGGCGACGACGCCGTCGTCCGAGAGGAAGCCCTGTTCGTTGCACATCAGCCCATAACGGCACTTGCCGATGGGCAGCGTGGACATGACGCCGGTGTAGAGCATGTCGAGGAACTTGCCCGCGTCGGGGCCCTTGACGATGATCTTGCCAAGGGTCGAGGCGTCGAGGAGGCCGAGGTTCTGGCGGGTGTTCAGCACCTCGCGGTGGACGGCCTGTTCATGCGTCTCGCCAGCGCGCGGGAAGCAGTAGGGGCGGCGCCAGAGGCCGACGGGTTCGAAATAGGCCCCGGCGGCTTCGTGCTGGGCGTGCATCGGGGTCATGCGCAGGGGCTGGAAGATTTCCCCGCGCGATTCCCCGGCCAGCGCACCGATGGTCACGGGCGTGTAGGGCGGGCGGAAGGTGGTGGTGCCGACCTGGGGGATTTCCGAGCCAAGGCTGTCGGCCAGGATCGCCAAGCCGTTGATGTTCGACAGTTTCCCCTGGTCGGTCGCCATGCCAAGCGTGGTGTAGCGCTTGGTGTGTTCGACCGAGACATAGCCCTCGCGGCTGGCGAGTTGCACGTCACTGACCTTCACGTCGTTCTGGTAGTCGAGCCACATCTTGCTGCGCAGCTGGATCGGCGCGCCTTGCGGCATGACCCAGACGGGCGGGATCGCCTTCGGGCTGCCGGTGAGGTCGAGGTCCCCGGCTGCGGAGCCGACGACTTCCACCATCGCGCTGCCGTCATGGTTCAGCGGCGGGCGCTTGGGGTCGGGGATGAAGGCCGAGATCGTCTCGTCCCAGGTCAGCTTGCCGCCGCAATGGCTCCACAGGTGGACGACGGGCGACCAGCCGCCGGACATGGCGACGGCCTCGCAGGCGATTTCTTCCTGGACGGCCCCTTCGCCCGCTTGCGCGCAGACGGCGACGCCGGTCACGCGCTTGCCTCCCTTGACCTTGGCGATGGCCTTGCCGGTCAGGACGCGGATCCCGGCGGCGCGGGCAGCCTCGGGCAGCGGGCCGGTGGCGGCGCCGCGGGCGTCGAGGATGGCGGGGACGTCAAGGCCCGCGGCCTTCAGCGCCAGTGCGGTCTGGTAGGCGCTGTCATTGTTGGTGACGACGACGGTGCGGTCGCCGGGCGAGACGGCATAGTTCACGACATAATCGCGGACGGCCGAAGCCAGCATGACGCCGGGGATGTCGTTTCCAGCAAAGGAGAGCGGGCGTTCGATGGCGCCTGTCGCGGTGACAATCTTGCCGGTGCGGATGCGCCAGAGGCGGTGCTTCGGGCGGCCATCGCCGGGGGTGTGGTCGGAGACCCGTTCGTCAGCGAGGACATAGCCGTGGTCATAGACCCCGAAACCGCAGGTGCGGGTGCGGATCGTGACGTTGTCGCGGGCGGCAAGGTCGGATTCCATCGCGGAAATCCAGGCCTCGACCGGCTGGCCGTCGACCTCGGTCTGGTCCACGGGCGCGCGGCCGCCGATGACGGGGGCCTGCTCCAGCAGGATCACGCGGCTGCCCGCATCTGCGGCGGCCTTCGCGGCCTTCAGGCCTGCGACCCCTGCCCCGATCACCAGCACGTCGCAGAAGGCATAGGCCTGCTCATATCGGTCGGCATCGCTCTCGGTCGGGGCCTTGCCCAGACCGGCGGCGCGGCGGATGAAGGGCTCGAACAGGTGCTTCCACGCCGGGCGCGGGTGGATGAAGGTCTTGTAGTAGAAGCCCGCGGGCATGAAGCGCGCGGCATAGTTGTTGACCACGCCCACGTCGAAGTCGAGCGAGGGCCAATGGTTCTGCGAGGTCGCTTGCAGCCCGTCGAAGAGCTCGGTCGTGGTGGTGCGCTGGTTCGGTTCCAGCCGGCCGCCGGACCCCAGGTTCACCAGAGCATTCGGCTCTTCCGGCCCCGAGGCGACGATGCCGCGGGGGCGGTGGTACTTGAAGCTGCGGCCGACCAGCACCTGGTCGTTGGCCAGAAGGCCCGCGGCCAGGGTGTCGCCCTGGAAGCCCTTGAGGCGCTTGCCGTTGAAGGAGAATTCGACGGGCGCAGTCCGGTTGATCAGACGGCCGCCCCTGGCGAGACGCGTGCTCATTTGTAGCCCTTCCAGTCAGGCCGGCGGGCCTGGATCTTCGCAATGATGTCGGCGGGGGGTTCGGAGACCTGCGCGGGATAGGTCCCGAACACCTCGAGCGTGGCGGTGCAGCGGGCGGCCAGGAACCACTTGCCGCAGCCATAGGTATGCCGCCAGCGTTCGAAATGGACGCCCTTGGGGTTCTTCCGGGCGAACATGTAGGCCTCGAACTCCTCGGGACTGGAGCCGGGGCCGAAACGCTTCAGATGCGCCTCGTAGCCGGGGCTAAGCTCGGTCTCTTCGGCCTTCACGCCGCAGTAGGGGCATTCAAGGATCAGCATGAGGGTCTTCCCAATTCTGGCGGGGTCATTCGTCGTCCTCCTGCGGGGCGCCAAGGCCCTTCTGGAAGAAGGTCAGCAGGTCTTCGAGCGGGACTGAGAGCCGCGCGGGGGCGAGGCCCACCAGCCAGCCCGCGACGCGGAAGGGCAGAAGTCCGGCCGCCGTCAGCGCGGCGATGCAGGTCTCGTCGCTGGCGGTACCGGGGGTGGCGTGAACGAGGACCAGGCTGGGGTCCAGTGCGGCAAGCGAGAAGCCCTGCAGCACCTGGGCTTCATGCCCGCCGGCGTTGATCGCGACCAGCTGGACCCGGTCGATGCCGAGCTCGGTCAGGACCGTTTCCATGCGCAGGAAGGGGACTTCGGTGCTGATGACGTCCTCGTCCGGCGTACCGGGCTGGGCAATCCGATCGCGGGTCAGAGACGCACGACCACGAGGCAGGCGGCGGTTGCGGACCTCGGCATCGGGCGAAAGAGAGTGCAGGTGCAGGCTGGCGGCAACGTCGGAGATGCCAAGGTTCAGCACTGCCACGCGGTCGCTGTCGGCGTGCAGCGCGTCAAGCTGGGCAAAACTCGCCGGATGCGGCTCGATCAGGAGGCCCGACCAGCCGTCATTGCGGATGCGCTGCAGAAGCGGAAGTCCGGTTTCGCCGTTTCCTGCGCCGACTTGCAGGACGAAGACGCGTCCCTTGTGCCGGTCGTGCAGCCCGTTCAGCAGCATCGCCAGGATCGGGGCATTCAGCTTGTTCGGACGCTTGGGAATGAAGGGACCGAGGTCGCGGATCATGGCCGCACCCCGGTCGATGGAATGGCGCGCGTCGCGGGACGCGCGCCGGTTGCGTATGCCTTAGGGGTTGGTCGCCGGTTCAGCCGGGGCAGGCTCGGCCGGAGCGGTCTCGACCGGCTCGGCCGGGGCGGCCGGCTCGGCTGCAGGTTCGTCCGCGTCGATGGTGACGTTGGTCGTGGTGTCCGCAGGTTCGGCCGCCGGCTCGACGGTGACATTGGTGGTGTCGGCCGCGGGTTCGGTCGAGACGACCGACGGGCCGTCGCCGCCGAACACCAGCCACAGGATGAACCCGACCGCGACGACAAGGCCGCCGACGATGAGCGCCATGCTCGCGCCGGAGGATTCGGTCGTGCGGGTTTCGCGGACGTAGGTCTTGTAGTTTTCGTTGTCGGCCATTGGAATGTCTCCATGCGATGTTGAATTGGCATGGAAACGCGGCCTTCGGACGGGAGGTTCCGCCCGGCTGTCAGATCGGCAGCGATTTGCCGATCGGGGTGCATCAGTGGGCCACCCCGGCGGCGACGGATTCGTCGATGAACTGGCCTTCCTTGAAGCGCCACATGCTGAATTCCGCCGCGAGCGGGCCGGGTTCGCCCTTGGCCATGAGCTCCGCCATCGCCCAGCCCGAGCCGGGGATGGCCTTGAACCCGCCGGTGCCCCAGCCGCAGTTGATGAAGCAGTTGCCAAGCGGCGTCTTGGAAATCAGCGGCGAGCGGTCGCCGGTCATGTCGACGATCCCGCCCCATTGGCGCAGCATCTTGAGCCGGCTGATCATCGGGAAGGTCTCGACCAGCGCGCGGAGGGTTTCCTCGATGTGGTGGAAGCTGCCGCGCTGGGTGTAGTTGTTGAACCCGTCGGTGCCGCCGCCGATCACCATCTCCCCTTTGTCGGATTGCGACATGTAGCCGTGGACCGTGTTGGCCATGACGACCACGTCCATGCAGGGCTTGATCGGTTCCGAGACAAGGGCCTGCAGCGCCACCGCCTCGATCGGCAGGCGGAAGCCCGCCATCTCGGCCAGCTGGCCCGAGTGGCCGGCGACGACCATGCCGAGCTTCTTGCAGCCGATGAAGCCTTTGGTGGTGTCGATGCCGGTCACATTGCCGTTTTCCGACCGGACGCCCTTAACTTCGCAGTTCTGGATGATGTGCATCCCCATCGCCGAGCAGGCGCGGGCATAGCCCCAGGCGACGGCGTCGTGGCGGGCGGTGCCGCCGCGGGCCTGGTAAAGCGCGCCGAGGATCGGGTAGCGCGGGCCGTCGATGTTGATGATCGGGACCAGTTCCTTGACGCGCTGGGGCGAGATCCATTCGGTCTGCACGCCCTGCAGCGCGTTCGCATGGACCGTGCGCAGGTAGCCGCGGACCTCGTGATGGGTCTGTCCCAGCATCAGCAGGCCGCGCGGGGAGAACATGACGTTGTAGTTCAGGTCCTGGCTCAGCGTCTCGTACAGGCTCCGGGCCTTTTCGTAGATCGCGGCCGAGGGGTCCTGCAGGTAGTTCGAGCGGATGATCGTTGTGTTGCGGCCCGTGTTGCCGCCGCCGAGCCAGCCCTTCTCGATCACCGCGACATTGGTGATGCCGTAATTCTTGCCCAGGTAGTAGGCGGTCGCCAGACCGTGGCCCCCTGCCCCCACGATAATCGCGTCGTAGGACGCCTTCGGCTCGGGCGAGGCCCAGGCGCGTTCCCAGCCCATGTGGTAGCGGGCGGCTTCTCGGGCGATGGCAAAGACCGAATAACGCTTCATCGGGGCCTCATGTCGGACGGACTGCGCCGGGAGAATCCGGCACTGTTTTCTTGGATCGGAAGCGGGTTATAGCCGCACCCCGCTGCGTCACAATCGGGAAAAATGCGACATTCGCTTCCCGCGCACCGATGCGAGGCGAAGGCGGGCGCGGGATGCGGCCGAATGCCTCTTTCTGCGGCGCGCCGAAAACACTATGTCGGGGCCGGATGCGCGCGTGGAGAGACGGCGGGCCATGACGGACGGATTATTCTGGGCAGTGGCCGCGGGACTTGCGGTGGTGGTCGCTCTGGTGCTGATCGGCGCGCTGCGCCGCGTGCCGGGCGATGGGTCCTCGGCCGATGGCTCCAGGGCCGACCTGGCCATCTATCGCGACCAGCTGGCCGAGGTGGACCGCGACCTTGCGCGTGGCACGATCGGGCCCGACGAGGCAGCCCGGCTGCGGGCCGAGGTCGGCAAGCGGGTGATCGAGGCCGACCGGGCGCATCGGGCCACCACAGGGTCCGGGGGAAAGAGTTCTACCTGGGCCGTCGTCGCCTTGGTGCTTGCGCTGGTGGTACCGGGGGGGCTTGCGGCCTATTGGAGGCTGGGGGCCCCGGGCTATCCCGACATGGCGCTTGCGGCACGGATCGCGGACCTTGACGCAGGCATCGCCAACCGCCCCGGTCAGGAGGCCGAGCTGGAGAAGCTGGGCCAGCCGCGTGATGCGGCGCTGGATGCCACATTGGCGACGGAACTGGCCGCCATCCGCGATCCGCAGGCCCTGCGGGAGCGGTTCCGGCAACATTTCGAGGCCGGAGAGATGCAGGCCGCCGTCCGGGTGCAGGAGCGGCTGCTGGCCGTCGAGGGGGATGCCGCGGCGTCCGCCGATCATGCCAACCTGGCGCTTGCCCTCGTGGCCGAGGCGCAGGGCTATGTGTCGCCCGAGGCCGAGACGGAACTGAAATCGGCTCTGCAGCGCGACATGAGCAACGAACTGGCACGCTATCTGGTGGGCGAGATGTTCCTCCAGGGCGGCCGCTATGACCAGGCCTTCCGCTTCTGGCGCCCCCTGGCCGAGGAGGGCGATCCCGCCGCCCCCTGGAACGCGTCGATCCGGGAGCGCATTGCCCAGGTGGCCGAGCTTGCGGGCGTGCGCTATGCCGCTCCGGCCGCAGGGCCCGGCCCGACCGCCGACGACATCGCGGCGGCCGGGGAAATGACGCCGGAGGACCGGCAGGCGATGATCGAGGGGATGGTCGCGCAGCTGTCCGACCGGCTGGCGACCGAGGGCGGCGATGTCGAGGACTGGAACCGGCTGATCCGCTCGCTGGCGGTGCTGGAACGGCTGCCGGAGGCGCAGAAGATCTACGACGAGGCCAAGGCGAAGTTCGAGGGCCAGCCGGCAGAGCTGTCCTTCCTGCGGCTTGCGGCGGTGGAAACGGGGCTGAACCCGTGATCTGCGCCACGATCGAGGAGTTTCTGGCCGCCCTGCCCCCGAACCGTGCGGTTGCCGGTCTGGATCTGGGCGACAAGACCATCGGCGTCGCCCTGTCGGACCTGCGGCGCCAGGTGGCCACCCCGATCGAGGTGATCCGTCGCGAGAAGTTCACCCTGGATGCGGCAAGGCTTCTTGCGCTGCTGGAGGCGCGGGGCGCGGCTGGGATCGTGCTGGGATTGCCCCTGAACATGGATGGCTCCATCGGCCCCCGCGTGCAGGCAACCCAGGCCTTTGCGCGGAACCTGGAGAAGCTGACCGCGCTGCCCATCTGCTATTGGGACGAGCGTCTGTCGACGGTTGCGGCAGAAAGGGCGCTTCTTGAGGCGGATACGTCGAGAAAGCGTCGCAAAGAGGTGATCGATCAGGTGGCCGCGGGCTATATCCTGCAAGGCGCGCTGGACCGGATGGCGCGTCTTGCCAGCAACTGACGGTGAGGATGACAGAGTGAAGGACGACGTCTGGAAACGTGACGAGATCGCCTCGCCCTGCGTCAAGCTGTGCGTCGTGCATCCCGAGGAGCGGATCTGCGTCGGCTGCTACCGGTCGATCTCGGAGATCTCCGGCTGGTCGCGGATGACGCATGAGGAGCGGACGGCGCTGATGGAGGAATTGCCCTCGCGCGCGCCGCGCCTGGCCAAGCGCCGCGGCGGGCGGATGGCCCGGCTGGACCGCTAATCCGAACGAGCGCCTTGCGGCGCAAGTCCTTGAGGGCGCCTGCGCGGGACTGCGCCCGCTTGGCTTCCGTCGGGGGTTTCACCCGCGAACCCCCAGGATATTTGAAGACAGGAAAGCTCAGGGTGCGGTGAGCCATTGCTGCACGGTCGCGAGCTGGGGGCGCAGGTAGGCGATCATCCGGCCCTCGGGCGGGGCATGGTCCTGCGGTTTCCAGGCCGCGACACCGTGCAGGGTGAGACGGTGCAGGAGCGTGGCCTCCCCGGGCCTCGCGCTGAGTTCGATGCGCGGACAGGTGGCGAAGATCTCGCGGCGGGCCTGCTGGTAGGGCTCGGTGATGTCGATGTCGCCCCAGGTTTCGGGCGCATGGCCAGCGAGCGCCGTCAGAAGCGCGGCGCGGAGGATGTCGTGGCTACCCTCCCAGACCGTGAGGGGGCAGGCCGGAGCGTCGTTCAGCGGCAGGCCGAGGATCCAGCCGTGGGGTTCCTTGACCATGCGGCGCTTGTCGGGGCCGATGGGCAGGAGCCCGTCCAGATGCGCCGCGTCCCGGTCCCGGCGGAAGGCGAAGGCGGCGGGCGTCTCCTCGGCCGAGGGCTGCGGGTAGCCGGGGCGGATCACGGAGAGCTGGGCCTTGTGCAGCGGCTCGGGTGTCAGGGGCAGCGCCGGCCAGGGGAAGGGCGTGTCGGCGATCGCGCCGTCAGGAGCGTTCGGCAGCGCATCGACCCCGACGAACCAGGTGCCGCCGCAACGCCAGGCTTCCTGCGTGACGGCGAGGTGGTCGAGGGCGGCCTGCCGTGCGGCGGCGGCCCAGGCGGCGATGGCCGGATGGGGGCCGACGCGGGTCCAGCCCCGCCCGGCCACGGCTGTCACCAACCCAGCACCTTGCGCAGCATGTTCAGCGCGACCAGCGTGAGGAACACGGCGAAGGCGCGCTTCAACGGCTTGGGGTTCATCGCGTGCGCAAGCCGGACGCCAAGCGGCGTGGTCAGCAGCGTCGTGCCGATGACGACGAGGAAAGCGGGGAGATTGACCGCCCCGACGGTGTAGGGGGGCGGTGTCTCGACCGGAAGGACCAGGAAGCCCAGGACGGAGGGAACGGCGATCAGCGCCCCGAAGCCCGAGGCGGTGGCAACTGCACGGTGGATCGGCAGGGCGTAAAGCGTCATCAGCGGCACGCCGAAGGTGCCTCCGCCGATGCCCATCATGGCGGAGAAGAAGCCAACGGTTCCGGCCAGCAGGCTGCGAGCGGGCTCGGCCGGCATCGCGTCCCCCAGCCGCCAGCTGTCGCGGCTGAAGGCCATCCAGAGCCCCGCAAGCCCCGCCAGCCCGCCGAAGACGGCCTGCAGCGTCGTCGACGAGACCTTGCCCGCGACGAAGGTGCCCAGGGCGGCACCGACCACCAGCGCAGGCCCCCAGGTCTTCAGCACCGTCCAGTCCACCGCGCCCTTGCGGTTGTGCGAGGAGAGCGAGCGGAGCGACGTCACGACGATCGTCGCCATCGAGGTCGCGACGCAGACCTGCATCAACTGGTCGCCCCCATAGCCGAGGTGGCTGAAGGCGTAGAAGAAGGCCGGCGTCAGCACGATGCCGCCGCCCACGCCAAGCAGGCCTCCGACCACGCCGGCGAAGGCCCCGATCAGCAGCAGGACGAGGAACATGGGCAGGAGTACAGCGATCTCGGGCATGGGACCTTCGGGTTCTGACCCCTTGGACATAGCCCGCAGACCGAAGCGAGGCCAGTGGCGAAAAGGGGTGTTCAAGCTGGATACCGAATGGTATGCAGCCCGTCCGGATTCGCGAGTCGGGGCGCGTGCTGCCCCCTTGCCCAAACCCTTTTCAACAGGTTTCCAAATGTCTGACCGTATTCTGCGCCCGGCGCTTGTGCTGGGGCTGTTGTCGTCGATCGGTCCCTTCGCGATCGACATGTACCTGCCCGCGATGCCCGAGATCGGGACCGCCCTTGGCACCACGGTGCAGGGGATGCAGGGCACCATCGTCGCCTATTTCATCGCCTTCGGTCTGGCGCAGCTGATCTATGGCCCCTGGGCCGACCGCTCGGGCCGAAAGCCCCCGCTGTATGCCGGGATCGCGGTCTTCATGGTCGGGTCGGTGGTCTGTACACTTGCGGCCACGGTCGAGGGGCTGATCCTTGGCCGGGCGATCCAGGGACTGGGCGGGGCGGCGCTCATGGTCGTGCCGCGCGCGATCATCCGCGACAATTACACCGGGCCGATGGCGACTCGGCTGATGGCGGCGGTTATGATGGTCATCTCGGTCTCGCCCATGCTGGCACCGCTGGCGGGGTCGGGGCTGATGGCGGTCTTGGGCTGGCGGGCGATCTTCGGTGCGCTGGTGGTGGCCGCGCTGGTCAGCCTGGCGATCCTGGCGCTGTTCCAGCCCGAGACCCTGCATGACGCAGACCGCCAGCCCTTCAACCTGGCCGCGATGCGGCGCGGGGCGGCGGTGCTGTTCACCGATCCCATGTTCATGGGGCTGACCTTCCTGGGCGGCTTCGGCATGGCAAGCTTCTTCGTCTTCATCGCCAGTGCGAGCTTCGTCTACACCGGCACCTTCGGCCTGTCGCCCACGGGGTTCTCGCTGGCCTTCGCGGTCAACGCGATCGGCTTCTTCGGCGCTTCGCAGGTGGCCGGGCCGCTGGGCCTGCGGTTCGGGGCGTCGAAGGTGATGGCCCGTGCTTCGCTGGGGTTCGCGGTCTTCACCGTGGCGCTTTTTGTACTGGCGCTGGCGGGGATTGTGAGCCTGTGGCTCTGCATGGCGGGCCTGTTCCTGGCCAATGCCTGCCTGGGCCTGATCATCCCGACCGCGATGGTGATGGCGCTGGACGAACATGGCGACATCGCGGGGCTGGCCTCATCGCTGGGAGGCACCTTGCAGATGCTGGCGGGCGGTCTGATGATCGTCGCGGCCGGGCCGTTCTTTGACGGAACGGCGGTGCCGATGCTGGGCGCGATCGCTGTCTGCGGCGTGCTGGTGCTGGCGCTGTCGCGCGTGGTGCGGTCGCGTCAGGCGGCGGCGCTGGCCTGAAGCTCGGCCAGGGCGGCGTCAATCACCTCAAGCCCGGCGCCAGTGCGCGAAGCGCGTTCGGACAGGACCCGGCGCCAGCCCCTGGCGCCGGGTTTGCCCATGAAGAGACCCAGCATGTGCCGGGTGATCTGGTGAAGACGGCCGCCATCGGCAAGATGCTCGGCGATGTAGGGCCGCATGGAGTTCACGACATCGACCGGATCGGGGGCGTAGGCGTCGCCCCAAAGCGCATCGGCCCCGATCAGCACCGAGGCCGGGTCGTGGTAAGCCGCGCGGCCGATCATCACGCCGTCGAGGCCCTGATCGAGAAGCCCCCGCGCCTGTGCGAGGCTGGTGATCCCCCCGTTGATGCAGATCGTCAGCTCCGGGAACCGATGCTTCATGCGCAGCACGAGCCCGTGGTCGAGCGGCGGAATCTCGCGGTTTTCCTTGGGGCTGAGACCCTGGAGCCAGGCCTTGCGGGCATGGATGATGACATGGCGGACCCCTGCCCCGGCGATCGTCTCGATGAAACGTGGCAGGATGTCCTCGGGGTCCTGGTCGTCGACGCCGATGCGGCATTTGACCGTGACCGGGACGTCCGTCTCGGCCTGCATGGCGCGGACACAATCGGCCACGAGCGCGGGCTGCTCCATCAGTACCGCTCCGAAGCAGCCAGACTGCACGCGGTCCGACGGGCAGCCGCAGTTCAGGTTGACCTCGTCATAGGCCCAAGCGCCGGCGATGCGCGTGGCCCCGGCCAGTTCGCGCGGGTCCGACCCGCCGAGCTGCAGCGCAATGGGATGTTCGACCGCCGAATAATCCAGGAGACGCGGCTTCGGGCCGTGCAGGATGGCCGGGGCCGTCACCATCTCGGTATACAGCATGGCACGCCGCGTCATCCGTCGGTGGAAGACGCGGCAATGCCGGTCAGTCCAGTCCATCATGGGCGCGACGGAAAGACGGTGGGGGCGGTCATGCTGCATGACCGGTCTTTGCCCTGATGCGCGGCGGCAGGCAAGCGGGAACCGGATTGCGGCGGACACATGGCCGAAAGCTGGCCGCATGAAGATGAACCGAAGATGAACGCCAGGTTCGCGACACATTAAACAAGGATTTGGCAGAGTGATTCCAAGATGAGTCGCAATCCGCCGGCAAGAGCGAACGACGAGAGTATCTGTGGGGGAAGTTATGCTGCGTTCGACCACCGAGGAAAATCGTCTGTACCTGACTGCCGACCTGCGGGCCTTTGATGGCCAGCCGCTTCAGAAACGCCAGAAATCCTCGGGCAGCATCTTCCCCGCGGATCTGAAGCGGTTCCCCCCGGTCGAGGACGTCGTCGCCGCCCTTGACCGCATTGCGTCCCGGGCATTCGCCGCCTGAGGCTTCCTGTTCTCCGTTGCACGGGAAAGGCCACCTTCGGGTGGCCTTTTCTTTTTGCGCCTGCGCGGGGCCTTGCGACGACCAGCGCGGCATGAAGCAAAGCGGCCGGCACAGGGCCGGCCGCTTGCATCGCTGTTCAGATGATCACAGCCCCAGAAGAGCCTTGACCGTCGCCTCGACCTCGTCGGTCACCGGCTTGTTCGCCGCAGCCTCCAGAAGCGACCGCTCCAGCTCAGGCTGGTCCTCGATCTGCTGCTCGAGATCGGCGATCTCGCCTTCCAGGGTCTCGTAGGAAAGCGCGTTGTCATATTCGCCCTGCAGGGCAAGCTCGGCCGCCTGCGCATCGGCAAGCGTGCCGCGCGCGGCCTCGAGTTCGGCTTCGATGGCCGGGTCGCTGCCGCCCGCCAGGGCAAGCTCGTTCTCCAGCCGCGTGACCTCGTCGGCCGCAGTCCCGGTTTCCTCGATGGCAAGGTCCAGATCGGTCTTGACCTCGCCGGAGGCGCGGGTCGGCTCGGTCAGTTCGGCCAGTGCGGCCTCCTTCTCGGCCAGACTGCCCTCAAGTTCCTCGCCGGCAAGGACGGCATCGCGATAGGCGGCGATCCGGCCCACGCGCGAATTGGGCGAGGCGTTCTTCAGGGCATTCTCGTTCGCATGGGCCGCGTTCAGCGCGCCCAACTCCGACGGATGCACGCCAAGTTCGGCCGCGATGTCCTTCTTCTTCGGCTTGGCCTCGACCTCGGGTTCGACCACGGCGGCGGCCTTCTTGGTCTTCTTCTTCTTGGCCGAGCTGGTGTCGCCGCCGGACTTCTTGGTCGACTTCTCGGCCTTTCCGCCGCCCGACTTGTCGGACTTGCCGTTGCCGCCGCCGTTGCCCTTGCCATTGTCGTTGCCGCCACCGTTGCCGTTGCCGCCACCGTTGCCGTTGCCGCCACCGTTGCCGTTGCCGGACTTGGCATAGGCGACGTCGGGCATCGCAACCGACGCCACGATGGCGACCGAGCCGAGGAGGGCCACGGAAAGCGAGCAGGCCTTCAGGAATTGCAGGGACGTCTTCTTCATGTCGTGACCTCGATATTGTGTTCTGTTTCCACGCCCGACGAGGCAAAGTTCAACCAGGGGCCGAACCGAATCGCAGGGTCCATACCGCCAATAGACATGACGGGCGTTAAACTTGGGGCGAACCAACTGTTCATCTTCAGTTCATGTCAAATCTGCTACATCCGGGGCATGAAACTGGCTCGGACCATAGTGCTTCTGTCGATGCTCGCCGTTGCGGGGCCCAGCCTCGCGGCCACCCCGCGCGAGCTGGATGCGACGGAGCTGCGCCAGATCACCCGCGGCGGCAAGATCATGACGCTGAAGCGCGTGATCGATTCAGTTGCGAAAAGCACGGGCGGCGAACCCATCGAGGCACGGGCCTTCGCGCTTGAGGACGTGTTCTACCGGATCGTCCTGAAGAAGGCCAACGGGTCGGTCATCAGCGTCATCGTCAACGCCCGGACCGGAGAGCAGATCGGCAAGAATTCCGCGCTTGGCCGTCAGGTTTCGGCAGCGGCCGATGCCAAGGGCAAAGGCAAGGGCAACAAGGGCAAGAGCCAGACCGCCGGGTCCAACGGCAAGTCCGGAGGAAACTCGGGCGGAAATGGCGGCGGGAACGGCGGTGGCGGGAACGGCGGTGGAAACGGCGGCGGTGGCGGCGGTGGAAATGGCGGCGGCGGTGGCGGAAAGAACTGATCTCCGCCTTAATTGTTTCCAAATTCCAGTGTAATCCTTCGCCACATGAGAATTCTCCTAGCTGAAGACGAAGTGGTCCTCTGTGACCAGATCAAGCGGCTCCTGTCGGCCGAGGGCAGGATTGTCGACGTCGTGCACGACGGTCAGGAAGCCGGCTTCCTGGGTGCGACCGAACCCTATGACATGATCATCCTCGACATCGGACTGCCGATCCGGGACGGGATCTCGATCCTGAAGGAGTGGCGGGCGACGGGTGTGACCACGCCCGTTCTGATCCTGACGGCGCGGGACGGATGGTCTGACCGGGTGGACGGGCTGGACGCTGGGGCGGACGACTACCTCACCAAGCCCTTCCATCTGCCGGAACTCGCGGCGCGGGTCCGCGCGGCGTTGCGGCGCAGTTCCGGGCGCACCAACCCGCTGTTCGAACGGTGCGGCGTGGTGTTCGACACCCGGCACGGGCGGGCGACGCTGGACGGGGTGCCGGTGGACCTGACCTCGCAGGAAGTCGCGGTCCTGACCTATCTGATCCACAATGCCGGGCGGCTGATCTCGCGGACCGAGTTGTCCGAGCACATCTACGAATACGATGGTGACCGGGACTCCAACACCATCGCGGTGTTCATCAACCGGCTGCGCAAGAAGCTGGGGCCGGACCTGATCCAGACGATGCGCGGCCGCGGGTACATGATCGACGCGCCCTGATGCTGTCGCTGCGCAAACGGGCCTGGATCAGCGGCGGCATTGCGGCCCTGGTCTCGCTGACCGTCGGGGCCCTGATGTTGTACACCTTCCTGAACCAGCGGGTTCTGGACCGCTTCGACGCGGCGCTGGTGGACAGGCACACCCAGATCGTCGTCGCGCTGAGTTCGGTCTCGGACGATCCCGGCCAGCTGGGCGAGTTGCTGTTCGACCCCAAGTACCTGACCCCCTTCTCCGGTCGCTACTGGCAGGTGACCGGGGCGCACGGGCAGATCTACGGCTCTGCCTCGCTGCTGGACGCCACTCTGCCGGGGGCCGAGGCGGCCTCGCCGACGCTGGCCCTGTTCGACACCGCCAACCCGGAGGTCGAGGACGTGCGGGTGGCGCAGCAGCTGATCTCGCTGGAGGATGGCAGCACCTGGACTGTGGCGGTTGCCGAGTCGCTGACCGAACTGAATGCCGAACGGCGCGAGACGCGGCAGAGCCTGCTGGCCGCCTTCGCACTGGTGGCGGTGATCGGGCTGGCCAGCGTGCTGCTCCAGACAGCCTCGATCGTGAGACCCTTGGACCGGCTGCGGCGGGACGTGGCGCAGCGCTGGGAAAAGGACGAGGAACTGAACGAGGCCGACTACCCCGAGGAGGTCGCCCCGCTGGTCGGCGACATCAACGGGCTTCTGGCGCGCAACCGCGAGATCATCGCCCGTTCGCGCCGGCAGGCTGCGGACCTGGCCCATGCGCTGAAAACGCCCTCGGCAATCCTGCGGAACGAGCTGACGCTGCTGGCGGAAAGCTCGCATGACATGGGCAAGGCGCTGGATGCACTGGACCGGGTGGACGCGCAGCTTGGGCGGTCGCTAGCACGGCTGCGGGCGTCGAACTCGGGCGAGTCGAGCCAAGTCAGGGCCGATCTCAGCCACTCGGTCGACCGGTTCCAGCGCATGTTCGGGATGCTGGCCAAGCGGGAGGGCAAGTCACTGGCCGTGACCTGCGATCCCGGCCTGACGATCCGCATGGACCCGCAGGACATCGAGGAAGTGCTGGGCAACCTTCTGGACAACGCGTTGAAATGGAGCCGGTCGGCAATGACGCTGACGGCCCGGAAGCGGCCCGCCGGGATCGAGGTGCGGATCGAGGATGACGGCCCGGGCATCCCCGAGGCCGACCGGGCCGAGGCGATGAAATCGGGGGCGAGGCTTGACACCTCGAAGCCGGGGACGGGGCTGGGGCTGGCCATCGCGGGGGACCTGTTGCAGGCCTATGGCGCGACGATCGCGCTGGAGGAGAGCGCGGCGCTGGGGGGGCTGGCGGTGCGGATCACGCTGCCGGTGGCGGGGGGCCGGGTGCGGAGCCGGGGCTAGGCGCGGAAGGCTGTCCACGGTGGACAATATCCGATCAAACATAAAAATCCAAGACTTGGTCCTGGACGTTAGGGAAATCTTAAGCTTTGTCCGCGTCCGGGGTCGGGCGGTGGAGAGGCGCGACGGATCGTCCTGACGCAACCGGCGGGACGTGCCGGGCGCGCGCGATGGCGCCGCGAACGGGGACGGGACGGCGACTGGCGGCGTCACTCCGGCGGCAGGATCAGAATCGCGCGGAAGTCGTTGACATTGGTCAGCGTCGGGCCGGTGACGACCTGACTGTCCGCCTTGGCGAAGAAGCTGTGGGCGTCGTTCCGCGCCAGGGCCTCGGCGGCACCGGGGGTGCTGAGCGTGGCGGGGCCGACCAGCGCCCCGGCCACTTCGGCAGCCCCGTCGACGCCGTCGGTATCGCAGGCGATGGCGTGGACCTGCGGGTGGCCGTCAAGGGCAAGCGCGAGGGCGAGGCAGAATTCGGCATTCGGCCCCCCTACCCCGTCGCCGGTGCGGGTGACGGTGAGTTCCCCTCCCGAAAGAAGGAGGACGGGCCGGTCGCCGGGGGCCAGGGTGGCGGCGATGTCGCGGGCCATTGCGGCCTGATCGCGGGCCACGTCGCGCGCTTCGCCCTCGATCCGGTCGCCGAGGGTGCGGATTTCGGCCTGGGGGGATGCCAACTCGGCCGCGGCGGCGAGGGATTGGGCGGGGGCCGCGTAGATGACGTTCCGGGTGCGCGAGAGGCGCAGGTCGCCGGGTGGGACGACGCCGGAATGGTTGAGCGCGTCACGGGCGGACGCGGGGACAGGAATGGACCAGCGGTCGAGGATCGCGCGGGCGTCCTCGGGCGTCGTCGCGTCGCCAACGGTAGGGCCGGAGCCGATGAAGGCCGGGTCGTCCCCCGGAACGTCCGAGATCATCAGGGAGAGGAGTCTTGCCGGATAGGCGGCGGCGGAAAGCTGGCCGCCTTTCACGCGGCTGAGGTGCTTGCGGACCGTGTTCATCTGCACGATCGGCGCGCCGGAGGCGAGGAGAGCCGCGTTGACGTTCTGCTTCTCGGCCAATGTCATGCCATCGGCCGGGGCGCAGAGGAGCGCGGAGGCCCCGCCGGAGATGAGCGCGAGGACGAAGTCGTCTTCCGTGAGTCCATCCAGCAGCGCAAGCATGCGCTGGGTCGCGTCCACCCCGGCCTGGTCGGGGACCGGGTGGGCGGCCTCGACGATCTCGATCCCCTCGCAGGGGCGGGCATAGCCGTAGCGGGTGATGACAAGGCCCTGACAGGGACCCCAGGCGGCCTCGACCGCTTCGGCCATGCGGGCGGAGGCTTTTCCGGCCCCGATCACCAGCACGCGGCCCGTGGGCTTTTCGGGCAGGAAGGCTGCGAGCGACCGCATCGGGTCGGCGACCTCGACCGCCCGGTCGAAGAGCTGGCGGAGGAAACGGGCGGGGTCAGGGATCATCCGGCAACCTCATCTGGAGACGAGTCTTCTGCGAAAACTCGCGTTCTGGACCTGCGCGGTCAAAGGCTGGACGCGCGGGGGATCAATGTGACGGGTGTAATGGTTTCCGGCGCGGGGTGATGGTCGTTTTCCAGCCATTCCAGCACCGTTTCCGCCATTTTCCGCCCGAAACCGGCAATGTCGCAGCGGACGGAGGAAAGCGCGGGGTACACCTGTGCGCAATCCTCGATGTCGTCGAAGCCGACGATCTTCAGGCTTTTGCCGACGGCGCGGCCCTGTTCCGCGCAGCCCGTCAGGAGGCCCAGCGCGGTAAGGTCGTTGAAGCAAAGAACCGCGTCGACGGTGGGGTGGTGTTCGGCAAGGCGGCGGGCGGCTTCACGCCCGAAGGCGCGGCCGGGGCGGCCGGGGAGGTGGAGGGGTTTGAGGCCGTGGGTCGCGAGAGTGTCGAGGTAGCCGGACATGCGGAGCTGCGTGACGGCGCGGCCTTCGAGCCCGCCGACGAAGGTGATGTTGCGGGCGCCTTGGGCGAGGAGATGTTCGGTGGCGAGGCGGGATCCGGTGGGGTAGTCGGGGGCGGCGAAGGGGGCGCGGCTGGTGGGGACGACCTGGCGCAGGACTTGCAGCGCGGGGACATTGGCGCGGGCGATGGCGTCGAAGGCAGTCTCGTCGCCGTAGGCCGGGGAGACGATGAGGGCCGAGACGCCGTGTTCCAGCATGGCGCCCACGACCTGGGCTTGCAGGGCCGGGTCTTCGTCGGTGTTGGCAAGGACGGTGGCGTAGCCCCTTGCCGAGAGGGCCATCTGGAGCGAGGTGGCGAATTCGGTGAAGAAGGGGTTCCGGAGGTCGTTGATGACGACCCCGATGAGGCCTGCGTTGGCGGAGCGCAGGTTGGCGGCGGCGCGGTTGTAGACATAGCCAAGTTGCGCCATCGCGCGGCGGACGTCGTCGCGGGTTTCCTGTTTGACGAGCGGGCTGTTCTGCAGGACCAGGCTGACGGTCGATTTGGAGACGCCCGCAAGCGTCGCCACGTCGATGATCGTCGGCCGTTTGTCCATCAGTCCTGGTCGATCCCGTGAAGGGCGAGGAGCGTTCTCATCCGCGCTTCTGCCAGATCGGGGTTGGAAAGCAAACCCGCCTGGTCGGCAAGGCGGAAGACCTGGGCGTAGTGGGTGATGTCGCGGGAGGACTGGAAGCCTGCGGGCATCATGAAGTGGCGCTGGTGGCCGTTGAGCCACGACAGGAACGCGATGCCGGCCTTGTAGAAGCGGGTGGGGGCGCGGAAGATTTCGCGGGACAGCGGGACGGTGGGGGTGAGGAGGTGGTGGTAGGTCCTGGTGTCGCCCTGCGCCAGGGCTTCGAGGGCTTGCGACGCGGCGGGGGCGATGGCGGCGAAGATGCCGAGAAGAGCGTGGGAGTGGTGCGTGCCGTCGCCCTCGATGAGCGGAGCGTAGTTGAAGTCGTCGCCGGTGTAGAGGCGGACGCCCGCGGGGAGTTTGGCGCGGAATTCTTCCTCGTGGGCCTGGTCGAGGAGGGAGATCTTGATGCCGTCCACTTTAGCGGGGTTTTCCGCGATGAGGGTCAGGACGAAGTCGGAGGCCTTGGCGATATCGGTGTGGCCCCAATAGCCGGTAAGGGCAGGGTCGAACATCGGCCCAAGCCAGTGAAGGATGACCGGTTGTGCGGCCTGGTCGATCAGGCGGCGGTAGACGTGCTGGTAGGTGTCCTGGGTGGCGTCGATGGCGGTGAAGGCGCGGGAGGCCATGAGGATGAGCTGGCCGCCGGCGGCCTCGATGGCCTCGGCCTGTTCGGTGTAGGCGGATAGGATGGCGTCGGGGGTGGTGAGGTTTGTCGCTTGGTCGGTCCCGGCCCCGCAGGCGACTCGGGGCTGCATCGGGTGGGCCCTGGCGGCGCGCATGGTGCGCTGGATCAGATCGAGCGCCGTGGGCCAGTCCACGCCCATCCCGCGTTGGGCGGTGTCCATCGCCTCGGCGAGGTGGAGGCCCTGGTCCCAGAGCTGTTGGCGGAAGGCCAGCGTCGCGTCCCAGTCGACGGCGGGGCGGGTGTCCCAGGGGTTTCGTTCGCGGAGCGGGTCGGAGACGACGTGGGCCGCGGCGAAGGCGGTGCGGGTGAGCGGCGTGCGGGGGGCGCGCGGCGTGAGAGGGGTGCCGGTGAGGCGGTAGGGATGGAGCTGTGCGTCGGCGGTGGGGAGGGTCAGCATGGCGGGGCCTTCCGGGCGGTTTCGAAATGGAGCGCTGGCGCGCAAGGCTTTTGTCTCGTCGGCGCGCTTGCGCGCTTCTCCTCGGTCGTTGGGGGCGCTTCGCCCCCCAAGCCCCCCGAGAGTATTTCTGAAAAGAGCAAGGGCATGGGGCCTCAGCAGGGGAGGTCGAAGACGAGGATGCCGTCTAGGCCGCCTTCCGCGGCGGCGACGAGGGCAGCTCCGACACGTTTGTGGTCGGGGTGGGCCTGGTAGGAGGCGAGTGCGTCCCAGTCCGTGAAGTCGACGGTGAAGCCGTGGAGGTAGCCGCGTTCGATCTGCTCGGGGCTTTCGGAGCAGCCGGAGTGGATGGCGAGGATGCCGGGGAGGTTCAGGCTGTGGAGGTCGGCGAAGATGCCTTGGATGTGGTCCTCGGTGACTTCGGGGCGGAGTTTGATCAGGACGATGTGGCGGATCATGCGGCGGCTCCCTTGATCAGGTCGGCGGCTTTCTCGGCGATCATGATGGTGGCGGCGTTGGTGTTCGACGAGACCACGGTGGGCATGATCGAGGCGTCGACGACGCGGAGGTTTTGGATGCCGTTGAAGCGGAGGGTGGGGTCGACGACGGCCTCCATGTCGCTCCCCATGCGGCAGGTGCCTGCGGGGTGGTGGTCGGTCTTGGCGTTCTTCACGGCGTAGTTAAAGTAGTCCTGATCGGTGCGGACCTCGGGACCGGGGAGGCGTTCGGCGAGGACGAAGGGTTTCAGCGCGGGCTGGCGCATGATCTCTTGCGCGAGTTTGAGGCCCTTGATCGACATCTCGCGGTCGTAGGGGTCTTCCCAGTAATTCGGGTCGATCAGGGGGGCGGCCTTGGGGTCTGATGACGCAAGCCGGACGGTGCCGCGGCTGCGGGGGCGGAGGAAGGCGGAGTTGAGGGTAACGCCACCCTGGGGCATGGCGGCGACGCCAGCCTCGATGCCGGAGCCGAGGCCGAGGTGGAACTGGATGTCGGGGGAGCGGGCGGAGGGGTCGGCGTACCAGAAGCCGCCGGTCTCGAAGAGGGACGACGCCACTGGCCCCTTGCGGGTCAGGAGGTATTGCAGGCCCGCGAGGACCGACCAGTGCGGTTTGGCGTAACGGTCGTAGGTGTGGGGGCCGGTGCATTCGGCGATGACGAAGAGGTCGAGGTGGTCCTGCAGGTTCGCGCCCACCTGCGGGCGGTCGAGAACGACGGGGATGCCGAGGCGTTGGAGATCGTCGGCCGGGCCGATGCCGGAGAGTTGCAGGAGGCGGGGGGAGCCGATGGCACCGGAGGAGAGAATGACTTCGGTCGCGGCGCGGTGGGTTTCTTCGGTCGTCTGGACGCCTGTCGCCCTGCCCTTTTCGATCACGATCCGCAGGACCTGCTGGCCGGTCTTCACGGTCAGGTTCGGGCGGTTCAGGGCGGGTTTCAGGAAGGCCGTCGACGTGGAGGAGCGACGGTACCAGCGCTGGGTCAGCTGGTAGTAGCCGAGGCCGTCCTGCATCTCGCCGGTGAAGTCGCGGTTCCTTGGGATGCCGATCTCGGCCCCGGCGGCGAAGAAGGCTTCGCAGATCGGGAGGGGGGCGCGGGGCTGGCTGACGCCGAGGGGGCCGTCTTTCCCGTGGTAGCGGTTGTCGTGGGTGTCGTTCGTTTCGGACTTGCGGAAATAGGGGAGAACATCCTCATACCCCCAGCCGGGGCAGCCCATCTGGCGCCAGTCGTCGTAGTCCTGCGCGTTGCCGCGGGTGTAGAGCTGGGCGTTGATCGAGGAGCCGCCGCCGATCACCTTGGCCTGGGTGTAGCGGATCTGCATGCCCTTCATGTGGCGCTGCGGGACGGTCTGCCAGCCCCAGGAGCCGATGCCCTTGGTCATCTTCGCGAAACCCGCGGGGAGGTGGTAGAACGGGTGGCGGTCGCGGCCCCCGGCTTCGAGGAGGAGGACCTTTGCGGCTTGGTTCTCGCTCAGGCGGGCGGCGAGGACGCAACCGGCAGAGCCGCCGCCGATGATGATGTAGTCGTAGGTCATTGGAGTGCTCCGGTGCGGCCGGGAACCAAGAATTTTCGAAAATTCTTGGCAAAAGTTTTCGAAAACTTTTGCGGGTGGCGCATGGGGTTACAGTCTTTCTATCGAGAGGCCGCCGTCGACGGGAAGGACGGCCCCGGTGGCGAAGGCGAGTTGTCCGGTGACGAGGGGGATCACGGCCTGGCCGATGTCCGACGGCTGGCCCCAGCGACCGGCGGGGACGAGGCCATCGGCGATGCGGGCGTCGTATCTGTCTTTCACGCCGGCGGTCATGCCGGTCTCGATGATGCCGGGGCGCAGCTCGAAGACGCCGATGTTGTGCGGGGCGAGGCGGAGTGCGAGGGTCTGGGCGGCCATCGATGCGGCGGCCTTGGAGATGCAGTAGTCGGCGCGTTCGGGACTCGCCATCTGGGCCGAGACGGAGGTGACGAAGGTGATGGAGCGGTAGTGGTCGCTGGTCGCGGCGAGCATCCGTTTTGCGACCTGTTGGGCAAGGAAGAAGCTCCCCTTGAGGTTGATGTCGAGGATCCAGTCGAGGTTTTCGGGCGTCAGGTCCAGCAGGTCGCCACGGACCTTGGCGGCGACGCCCGCGTTCAGGATGAGGGCGGCGACGGGGCCCTGCGCGGCCTCGATCCGGTCGAGAAGCGCGGGGATGGCGGAAAGGTCGGCTAGGTTGTGCTGGTAGTAGCGGGTGTCGGGGCCAAGGGGATGCAAGGCCCTTGCAGCCTCGGCTTCGGGGGGCAGCGAGGCGATGGCGAGGCGGAAGCCGTGGGTGGCAAGGGCCTCAGCGATGCCGAGGCCGATGCCTTGCTGGCCTCCGGTGATGAGCGCGAGGGGGGTCATGCGGTCCTCGCGATGTGGTCGCCTGCGCGGAGCGCGAGGGCTGCGATGGTGAGCGAGGGGTTCACGGCTGCGGAGGTGGGCAGGACCGAGGCGTCGCAGATGTAGAGGTTGTCGAGGTCGTGGGCCTTGAGGTTCATGTCGACCACGCTGGTCTGCGGGTCCGCGCCCATGCGGTTGGTGCCGCACTGGTGCGAGGGCTTCGACTTGGGGAAGCCTCGGGAGAGCGTGATGGGCCAGCCGGCTTTCCGCATCGCCTGTTTCAGGCGTTGGACGAGGAGGTCGTGGGCGCGCGTGTTGGTCTTGCGCCAGTCGAGGACGACCTCTCCGTTGCGCCAAAGGACGCGGGAGTTCGGGTCGGGCAGGTCCTCGGACATGGCCATGATGTGGATCGAGTGTTCGGCGATGTGGTGGGAGAGCCAGAGGGGCAGGCCGGATTCGCCCGCGAGGATCGGGCCGGTGATGCGGCCGAGCATCTGGATGTTGCCGAGGGGTTCGCCGTTCGGGCCGCCGGTCAGGTAGAAGTCGTTGACCTGGATGGTTTTCTCGTAGGTCGTGCGGTTCCGGCGGAAGGGGTTGTAGGCGACCATGCCGGTCAGGTTGTGGTTCATGAAGTTGCGTCCGACCTGGTCGGATGTGTTGGCAAGGCCGGTGGGGTGGTCGTCGTTCGCGCTGGCGAGGAGGAGGGCGGAGGAGAGGATGGCTCCGGCTGACAGGACGACGAGGGGGGCGGTGAGGGTTTCGGTGCGCCCTGCCCTTTCGACCTCGACGCCGGTGATGCGGCGGCCTTGGGAGAGGAGGCGGGTGACTTTCGTCTTGGTCTGGAGGGTGACGTTGGGGTGTTTCAGCGCCTCGGCCAGGGCGCAGCTTTCGGCGTCGGATTTGGCGCCGGTGGTGCAGGGGAAGGCGTCCCAGCCCGTCGGTGCGCGTTTCAGCCAGGCGTCGATGTCCACGCCCAAGGGGAGCGCGGAGACGTGGAGGCCTTGGGCGGCGAAGGCCTGGCGGAGGGCGGTGATGTCGGGCTCGTCGGGGATGGGCGGGAAAGGATAGGGGGCAGAGTGCGGGGGCTCGGTGGGGTCGCCCGCAACGTCGCCCCGGACGCGGTAGAGGGTTTCGGCCTTGGAGTACCAGGGTTCCAGGTCGGCGTAGGAAATGGGCCAGCCGGGGGTGGTGCCTTCGAGGTGGCGGAGGGGGCGGAAGTCCTCGGCCCGGTAGCGCAGGAGCACGGCGCCGTAGAACTTGGTGTTGCCGCCGACATAGGCGTAGTTGCCGGGGTGGAGGGGGGCGCCGGAGATGTCGCGCCAGGTCTCGTTCGGCTTGAAGTGGCCGCGCTGGAAGATGGCGGCGGGGTCGCGGGCCTCCGCGCTGTCGAGCAGGCGGTCGCCGCGTTCGAGGATGAGCACCTTGCGACCGGTGGGGGCAAGGGCGGCGGCGAGGGTCGCGCCCCCCATGCCGGAGCCGATGATGAGGACGTCAGGCGACATTCAGGCGATCCGCTGTTCGGTTTCCGGATCGAAAGCCACGGCCTTTTCCATGTTGACGGCAAAGTCGAAAACCTGGCCCGCAGCGACGTTCGCATCGGCGCGCATGCGGGCGATGGCATCGCGGCCCGAGACGGTCATGGTGACGAAGGTGTCGGCCCCGGCGGGTTCGGTGACGGTGACGCGGTTCCTCAGGCTTTGGATGTTGCCGGATTTGCGGTCCGCGCCCTCGGGGTCGGTGATCGCCTCGGGGCGGATGCCGAGGAGGATCGGCTTGCCCTCCCACGCACGGAGGTCCTGAGAGAAGCGGAGGCGCTGGACCTGGCCTTCGGCGTCAGTCAGGGCGGCGTGCGCGGTGCCGTTTTCCATCACCACGGTCGCGGGGACGATGTTCATCGCGGGGCTGCCCATGAAGGTCGCGACGAAGACGTTGGCGGGGGTGTCGTAGATTTCCTTGGGTGAGCCCAGTTGCTGGACGAAGCCCTTGTTCATCACGGCGATGCGGGTGGAGAGCGTCATCGCCTCGATCTGATCATGGGTGACGTAGACGATGGTGGTACGAAGCTTCTGGTGGAGCTTCTTGATCTCGGTCCGCATGTCGACGCGGAGTTTCGCGTCGAGGTTCGAGAGCGGTTCGTCGAAAAGGAAGACGTCGGGGTTCCGCACCAGCGCCCGGCCCATCGCCACGCGCTGGCGCTGGCCGCCGGAAAGCTGGCCGGGCTTGCGGTCAAGGAGGTGGTCGATCTGGAGGAGCTTCGCGACCTCGGCCAGCGCGCGATCGCGGTCGGGCTTCGGGACGCCGTGCATCTCAAGCCCGAAGGTCATGTTCTGGCCGACGGTCATGTTGGGGTAAAGCGCGTAGGACTGGAACACCATCGCGATGTTGCGCTTGGACGGGTGGACGCCGTTCACCACGCGGCCCTTGATCGCGATCTCGCCCGCCGAGATGCCTTCCAGCCCCGCGATCATGTTCAGAAGGGTGGACTTCCCGCAACCGGACGGGCCGACGAGGACCAGAAACTCGCCCTCCTCGACCGCGATGTCGACGCGGTGCAGGACTTCGACCTGACCGTAGGATTTGGTGACGTTGCGGATGTCGAGAAAGCCCATCTCAGGCTCCTTTCGCGGCAGGTTGGCGGAGGGCGGAGTTTTCGGTGACTCCTCGCCGGACTTTTCGAAAAGTCCGGACAAATTCCTTCGAAGGAATTTGCGGGAAGCGATGCGCCCGGATCATCCCTTGACGCTCCCTGCCATCAGACCGCGGACGAAGTAGCGGCCTGCGACGATGTAGACGACAAGGGTGGGAAGTGCGGCCAGGATCGCGCCGGCAAAGTGGACGTTGTATTCCTTCACGCCTGTCGAGGACTGGACGAGGTTGTTCAGCGCCACGGTCATCGGCTGCGAGGTGCCCCCGAAGGAGACGCCGAAGAGGAAGTCGTTCCAGATGTTGGTGAATTGCCAGATGACCGAAACGACGGCGATCGGGCCAGAGACCGGCAAGAGGATGCGCCAGAAGATGCGGAAGAACCCTGCCCCGTCGATCTGGGCGGCGCGGATCAGCTCGGTCGGGAAGCTGGCGTAGTAGTTGCGGAAGTAAAGCGTGGTGAAGCCGATCCCGTAGACCACGTGGACGAGGATAAGGCCGGGGACGCTGCCGGCAAGGCCGAGTTTGCCCAGCACCACGGCCATCGGGATGAGGACGATCTGGAACGGGATGAAGCAGGAGAAGAGCATCAGTCCGAAGACCCAGGTGTCGCCCCGGAAGCGCCACTTGGTCAGCACATAGCCGTTCAACGCGCCCACGATGGTACTTATGGCGACGGCGGGGACGACCATCAGGATCGAGTTCAGGAAATAGGGCTTCAGCCCCGTCGGTTCGACTCCGATCTGTGCGGTCGACCATGCTTGCCGCCAGGGATCCAGCGTCCACTGGCCGGGCAGCGCCATCATGTTGCCGCCGGTGATTTCTTCCAGCGGTTTCAGCGAGTTCACGCCCATGACGTAGAGCGGCAGCAGGTAAAAGAGCGCGAAGAGAAGCAGGATCAGGTAGATCAGCACGCGGGTCGCGCGGCCCGTGGAGACGGCGGTGTCCTGGGTCGCGACGCTCATGCCTTCTTCTCCTTCAGCTCGGCATAAAGGTAGGGGACCATGATCGCGGCGATGGTCATCAGCATGATCACCGCGCTTGAGGCACCGATGCCCATCTGGTTGCGGGTGAAGGTGTAGGAATACATGAAGGTCGCGGGCATTTCGGTCGCGCGGCCCGGCCCGCCTCCGGTCAGCGCGATGACAAGGTCATAGGACTTGATCGCCAGGTGGCTGAGGATGACGAAGGCGCTCAGGAACGCGGGGCGGAGGAGAGGGATCACGATCCGCCGGTAAAGCTGCCAGTTGGACGCGCCGTCGATCTGGGCGGCCTTCAGGATCTCGTTGTCGATGCCGCGGAGGCCCGCAAGGAACATGGCCATCACGAAGCCCGAGGTCTGCCAGACCGCGGCGATGACGATGGTATAGATCGCCATGTCGCCGTCCTTGATCCAGGTGAAGGTGAAACTCTCCCAGCCCCATTGCTGCATGATCCGCTGCAAGCCGATGCCGGGGTCAAGGAACCACTTCCAGGCGGTTCCGGTGACGATGAAGCTCAGCGCCATCGGGTAAAGGTAGATCGGGCGCAGCATCCCCTCGCCCCGGATCTTCTGGTCCAGGAAGATCGCCAGCATCAGGCCGATGAGCGTGCAGATGACGATGTAGAGCGTTGCGAAGATCGCGATGTTCGCGATGGCCGTCGACCAGGCGGGCAGAGCGAACAGCTTTCCGTAGTTTTCGAAGCCGACCCAGTCGAACTTGGGCAGCATCTTCGAGCCGGTGAAGGACAGGACCACGGTGAAGAGGATGAAGCCGTAGACGAAAAGCAGCGTCACGGCGAAGGAAGGGGCCAGCACCAGCTTTGGCAGCCAGTCCTGCAGGCGTGTGCGGAAATCGGCCTCGGTCGCGGCCATCGGTGCCTCCCGTGTGATCCTGGGGCGCAAAAGTTTTCGAAAACTTTTGCCAAAATCCTTCGAAGGATTTTGGGTCCGGGGGGCCGCGCGGGGCCGCCCCCCGTCTTGTGCTTACTGCGCGGCGGCGACGGCTTCGGCCAGCGCGGCGGCAGCGGCGGCACCATCGGCATATTCGCCGTTGAAGGCCGCGGTGATCACGTCATAGGTCGCATTCTTCACCGCCGCCGGGGCCGCATGGCCATGCGCCATCGAGCCGAAGAGCTTGCCCGAGGTATTGGCCTCGGCCAGGTCGGCCATGCCCTTCTTGCCGCAGTCGTCGAAGGCGTCGTTCGGCACGTCGGTGCGCGCGGGGACCGAGCCCTTGACCACGTTGAACGCCGATTGGAAGGTCGGGTTCATGATCGCCGAGGCCATCGCCCCTTGCGCGGCCTTCGCCGCGTCGCCTTCGACGTTGAACATCGCGAACTGGTCGGAGTTGAAGGTCACCGCGCCCTGCGTGCCGGGGAAGCGGATGCAGACGAAGTCGGTGCCGGGGACCTTGCCGGCCTTCAGGAACTCGCCCTTGGCCCAGTCGCCCATCATCTGCATGCCCGCTTCGCCGTTGATGACCATCGCCGAGGCGAGGTTCCAGTCGCGGCCCGAGAAGTTGTCGTCGACGTAAGTGCGCAGCTTGATCAGCCGGTTGAAGGCTTCGGCCATCTGCTCGCCGCCAAGAGCGGCCGGGTCGAGGTCGACGAAGGCCGCCTTGTAGAAATCGGTGCCCATGCCCAGGACGATCCCGTCGAAGACGGTCGCGTCCTGCCAGGCCTGGCCGCCGTGGCCAAGCGGCGTGATCCCGTTCTCTTTCATCTTGTCGAGGACCGCGACCAGCTCTTCCCAGGTGGTCGGCTCGCCTAGGCCGGTGGCGTCGAGCGCGGCCTTGTTGATCCAGACCCAGTTGGTCGAGTGGACGTTCACGGGTGCCGCGATCCATTTGCCGTCGGCCTTCGAGAACGCCTGCAGCGCGGTCGGGACCACGGCGTCCCAGCCCTCGGCGGTGGCGACCTCGGTCAGGTCGCCCAGCGCGCCCTCACCGGCCCAGTCCAGGATGTCGAAGCCCAGCATCTGCACGGCGGTCGGCGGGTCGCCGGCGGTGACGCGGGCGCGGAGCGCGGTCATCGCGGCCTCGCCGCCGCCGCCGGCCACGGGCATGTCGACCCAGCCAATGCCCTTGCTGGCCAGATCCTCCTTCAGCACGTTCAGCGCAGCCGCCTCGCCGCCGGAGGTCCACCAGTGCAGGACCTCCACATCCTCGGCCAGCGCCAGAGACGTCGTCATCACCAGTGCGGCGGTCGCAGTCAGGGTCTTTCCGAAAAGGCGCATTTTGGTTCCTCCCTTATGATGCGCATCGCTTGCCCGCCTTGGTCAGCGGGGTCTTACCCAAGGCGCCCGCGTGCGGCCGATCCGCATCACCAGCGACTTGATCTCCAGGAACTCGTCCAGACCATAGGGACCGATCTCGCGGCCGAGGCCCGATTGCTTGACCCCGCCGAAGGTCACCTCGGGGAAGCCGTCCATCCAGGTGTTCGTCCAGACCGTTCCAGCCTGCGCGCCACGCGCGAAGGCCAGGCAGGTGTGGACGTTCTCGCTCCAGACGCCCGCGCTCAGGCCGTAATCGGCATCGTTCACAAGCGCCAGCGCCTCGTCAAGCGTGCGGAAGGTCAGCACCGTCAGGACCGGGCCGAACACTTCCTCGCGCGCGATGGCCATGTCGGGCGTGACGCCGGTGAGAACTGTCGGCTGGTAGAACTGCGCGCCAAGACCCGGCACCTCCAGTGCCGCGCCGCCAAGCGCGACCTGCGCCCCGGCCCGCCGGGCGGCCGAGACATAGGCGTCGATCTTCGCGCCATGCTCGCGGCTGACGATGGCCCCCACCTGCGTCGCGGGGTCAAGCGGATCGCCGAAGGCCACCTGCCGGGACAGCGTGACCACGCGGGCGGTGAAGTCCTGTGCGATGTCCTCGTGCACGATGATCCGGCTGCCCGAGTTGCAGCACTGGCCGACGTTGAAATAGACGCCGAAGACCACGGCATCGGCGGCGCTTTCCAGGTCGGCGTCGGGGAAGATCACCTGCGGATTCTTGCCGCCAAGCTCCAGCGCGACCTTCTTCAGGGTCGCGCTTGCCGCCGCCGCGATGCCCCGCCCCACGGCGGTCGAGCCGGTGAAGGTGACCATGTCCACGCGCGGGTCCGAGGCCAGAGTCGCGCCGACCGGCTGGCCGTAGCCGAGGACGATGTTCACCACCCCAGCAGGCAAGCCCGCCTCGGCCAGAAGCTCGCCCAGGATCACGGTGGTCGAGGGCGTCAGCTCGGACGGCTTCACGACGCAGGTGCAGCCGGCCGCCAGCGCGAAGGGAAGTTTCTGCGACAGGATCCAGAACGGGAAGTTCCACGGCGTGATGATGCTGACCACCCCGATCGGTTCTTTCAGCACGACGGCCAGCATGTCCGCGCCCAGGCTGTTGTGGCTGTCCCCGTGCAGCGTCCGCGCCAGCGAGGCCGCATAGCGCCAGAGGTCGGCGGCCCCGGAAACCTCGCCCCGCGCCTGGGTGATCGGCTTGCCGCTCTCCAGCGTCTCGATCAGGGCCATGCGGTCTGCATTGGCTTCGATCAGGTCGGCGACCTTGAGCAGGACCGTGGCGCGGGCCTTGCCGGAGAGCTGGCTCCAGCGTCCGTCGTCGAAGGCAGCGCGGGCGGCGGCGATGGCGGCTTCCGCCTCAACCTTGCCCCCGCGGGCGGCGCGGCTGACGACGACCCCATGCGACGGTGAGAGCCGTTCCGAAGTCGCGCCGTCTGCGCTGTCTTGCCAGTGGCCGTCGATCAGGTGGCGCGCCTCGAAGACCGGGGGAAGGGTGGTCTGGACAGCGGGGATCAGGGTCAGGTCAAGCATCTTAGGTCCCCGGAAAGTCTGCTGCGCGTTTCGCCTGGAAGGCCGCGACGCCTTCCTGCCGGTCGGCACTTGCCGCGATGGCGGCCGAGCCCAGCGCCTCGATCAGCGCCGCTGTATCCTCGCCCTGGCCCGCATGGATCATCGCCTTGGTGATCTCGGTCGCGCGGGGCGACAGGCTCGCGACCTTCCCGGCCATCTCCTGCGCGGCGGCGCGGGGGTCGTCGGTGACCTCGGCCACGAAACCGCAGGCCAGAAGCCGGTCCGCCCCGATGCGCCGGCCGAAAAGCGCCATTTCCTTCACCATCCCCTCGGGGAGCAGCCGCGCCAGCCGCTGCGAGCCGGACCAGCCCGGAACGATGCCCACCCCGGCCTCGGGCAGGGCGATGGTGGCGCGGGGCGTGATGACCCGGATGTCGCAGGCCGAGGCCAGTTCCAGCCCGCCGCCGAAGGCATGACCGTTCAGCGCGGCGATGGTGGGTTTCGCGAGCCGCGCGAGGCGGTCGAAGATGCGATGCCCGCCCCGGACCCAGTTGCGCGCAAAGTCGGCGGGGGACAGGCCGCCCCAGGCGTTGATGTCGGCGCCCGAGCAGAAGGCCTTTTCGCCCTCGCCAGTGACGATCACCGCGCGGACTTCGGGGCGGCCTTCGATGACTTCAAGGTGGCTTGCAAGCTGGGCCAGCATGTCCACGGTGAAACAATTGAGCTTCGCCGGGTTGTCCAGCGTCAGGGTGGCCAGCGGACCAGCGATGTGCAGGCGGACCCCGGTCATGGCTGCCACCCCATCGGCCCTTCGGCCAGCAACGACAGCGGCATGGTCGTGGCGTTGTCGGCCAGCGTGACGCGGCCCTGCGAGGCCGCCACGATGTCACGCGCGGGGTCGATCCCCGGCATGATCTCGGTTGCGACCAGGCCCCTGTCGGTCAGTCGCATGACGCAGCGTTCGGTGACGTACAGAACCTCCTGCCCCTGAGCCCGCGCCCGGTTGCCCGAGAAGGTGACATGTTCCACCCTCTCGACCATCTTGCAGAACTTGCCGGGGGTTGTGACCGTGACGCCGGTCGGACCAAGCTCTACCCCCGCCCCGGCCTCGAACCAGCCGGAAAAGACGATCTTGCGGGCGTGCGACGTGATGTCGACGAAGCCGCCGCACCCAGCGGTGAGGTAGGGTTTCTTGCCCAGTTTCGAGACGTTGACGTTGCCCTCGACGTCGATCTCCAGGAAGGACAGGAACGACACGTCGAACCCCGCGCCCTGGAAGTAGATGAACTGCTGCGGCGAGGGGACATAGCCCCAGGCGTTCGAGGCGCAGCCGAAGGCGAAGCCGGTCAGCGGCATCCCGCCGACCGCGCCCTGTTCGATGGCCCAGGTGACGGCCTCGGGGTGGCCTTCCTCCAGCAGGATGCGGGGGACCATCGCGCTGATGCCGAAGCCGAGGTTCGCGGTCATGCCCCCGCGCAGCTCCTGCGCGGCCCGGCGGGCGATGACCTTTTCGACGCCCTGTTCTGCCAGCGTGAACGATGACCAGGGCCGCATGATCTGGCCCGAGATCGCCGGGTCGTAAGGTGTCTCGCAGGTCTGCTTCTGGTCGGGGTCCAGCACGATCAGGTCGACCAGATGCCCCGGCACCCGCACGTCATGCGGCCGCAGGCTTCCGGCAGCGGTCAGCCGCGAGACCTGCGCGATCACCAGCCCCCGGTTGTTTCGCGCCGCAATCGCCTGCTCCAGCCCGCCCAGGTAGGCGCCCTCGTGTTCGTAGGTGAGGTTGCCGTTTTCATCCGCCGTGGTCGCGCGCAGGATGCAGACGTCGGGCTGGATGTTGGGGTAGTGCAGCCAGGTCTCGCCGTTGAACTCCACGCGGTGCACGATGGGCGACGCCATGCCGCGGGCGTTCATCGCGCAGCCTTCGCGGACCGGGTCGGCGAAGGTCTCCATGCCCACTTTTGTCAGGACACCGGGGCGGCGGGCGGCGGCCTCGCGGTGCATGTCGAAGAGGATGCCGGAGGGCACGTTGTAGGCGGCGACACGATCCTCGACGATCATCTTCCAGATCTCGGGCATCGGCAGGTTCGACGACCCCGAGGGGTAGGAGCCCGCCAGCACGCGCGCCAGAAGACCGTCCTGCGCGATCCAGTCCATGCCCTTGACACCGTACATGTCCCCCGCCGCGATGGGGTGCAGCGTGGTGATGTTCTGCGGATGCCCCTCGGCGCGGAAGCGGTCGCCCAGCGCCTTCAGGACCAGGTCCGGGCAGCCCAGCGCCGAGGAGGAGGAGACCGTGACCACCGCCCCATCCGCGATGCGGGCGACGGCTTCCGATGCTGCGACGAGCTTGGTCATGCCGCCCTCCCGTAATCGACCAACTGCCGGATGCCGGTACGCGCCGCCTCGCGCACCGCAAGCGCCACGGCCAGCGAGGCGACCCCGTCCCAGCCCGTCGCGGCAGGTTTTCCGTGGCCATCGATGGCGGCCAGGAAGTCGCTGACCCCCTGGACATAAAGGTTGTGCCGCGCAACGGGCACCGCCTCGCGGCCCGCCGCCGTCACCAGCTCCACCTCGCCCACCGGCAGCTGGGTCATCACGCCGCGCGCGAAGATCGAGCCCTTGTCGCCGTGCACCTCCAGCCCCGATCCCGCGAAGGGGTGGGTGAAGCTTTCGTGCGCCTGAACCATCGCGCCCGAGGGCATGGTCCAGACTGACATGGTTGAATCCTCGACCCCCTGCCCCATGCCGGTGGACCCCATCTGCGCCACGACCGAGACCGGGTCTTCCCCCAGAAGGAACCGCGCCACGTCGGCGTCGTGGACGGTGATGTCCGGGATCACCCCGCCGCCCGCCGAGGCGTCATTGATCCGCCAGCCCTGCAGGTGCGGCGGCAGGTGGACAGCGTGGAACAGCCGCAGCGACAGGACCCGGCCGATCCGGCCCGAGGCGATCAGGTCGCGCACCGCCCGGTGACTGCCGGAACAGCGCAGGTGATGGTTCGTCGCAAGGATCACCCCGGCGCCGTCCGCCGCGCTGACCATCTTTGCCGCTTCGGCCACCGCCATTGCCAGGGGCTTTTCGCAGAGCACATGCTTGCCCGCCGCGATGGCCGCCAGCGCCTGGGGCAAGTGCTTTTCGTTGGTGGATGAGATGTAGACCGCGCCGATCGTGGCATCTTCCATCACCAGCGACAGCCGGTCGCCTGCCGCCGGGATGCCATGCCGGGCCGCATAGTCGCGGGCCCGCGCCGCCGTGGTGCTGACCACAGCGGCAACCTCGCCCCCGGTCGCCCGGATCGCTGCCATCATGTGCTGTTCGGCAATGGTGCTTGCCCCGATCAACCCCCAGCGCATGATTCTTTCCCATATTGGATCGTTCCAAACTTGATACTGGAACGATCCAATTCTCGTCAACAGCTTTCTCTGCCCGGACGTTTCAGGCCCTTCCATCCGCCCGCGCGCCGACTATTCTGGCGCCCCGACGCAAGCATTGAAGGCCCCCCATGTCCGCCCCCCTGAACCGCCTGAAACACCGCCTCGCCGCAGGAGACACGCTTTACGGCTGCTGGCTTGGCATGGCCGATCCCTATGCGGCCGAGATGGCGGCGAGCTGCGGCTTCGACTGGCTGCTGATCGACGGCGAACACGCGCCGAACGACCTACGGTCGAGCCTTGCGCAACTGGCGGTGATCGAACCCTCGCCCAGCCTGCCCATCGTGCGGCTGCGCGACGACAACCCCGCGCGGATCAAGCAGATGCTGGACGCGGGCGCGCAGAGCCTGTTGATCCCGATGATCGAAAGCGCCGAGCAGGCCCGGCGCGCGGTGGCCGCCACCCGCTATCCGCCCGAGGGGATTCGGGGCGTCGGCTCCTCTCTGGCCCGCGCCTCGCGGTTCTCGGCGCTGCCGGATTACCTGCTGACGGCGAACGAACAGATCTGCCTGATCCTGCAGGTGGAAAGCCGAGCGGGACTGGCGGCGCTGGACGACATCCTGGCTCTGCCGGGGGTTGACTGCGTGTTCATCGGTCCGGCCGACCTTGCCGCCGACATGGGGCACCTTGGCGATGCCAGCCACCCGGAGGTTCGCGCGGCGATCATGGACGCGATCCGGCGCATCGCGGCCTCGGGCAAGGCGGCGGGGGTGCTGTCGACCGAAGACCCGTTCCTGGCCGAGTGCATGCGCGCGGGCGCCCGCTTCGTGGGCGTGGGCATCGACGTGCTGGCCTATGTCGGCGCGCTGCGCGCCCGGGCGCGGCAGTTCGTCGGCGGCTGAGCCTAGCCCCCGACCAGCGCCAGCGCCCGGATGGGCGAGCCGGTGCCGTCCTTGATCTTCAGCGGCGTGACGATCAGGACGGCCCCCTTCGGCGGCAACTGGTCCAGGTTGCAGAGGCTGGCAAGGCCGAAGCAGTTGTCCCGGTGCAGGAAGTTGTGCGCCGGGAAGGGCGGGCTGAACTTGCCCGCCATGCCGGCATCGGTGCCGATGCATTGGGTGCCCCAGCCGACTATTCCCTTGCCCAGGAGGTAGTCGATGCAGTCGGTCGAGGGACCGGGGGAGTGCGAGCCGTCCTCGAAAGGATCGGGGTCCTCGTTCAGGAACAGCTCTTCGTCGTGGGACCGCTTGTCCCAGTCGGTGCGCATCAGGACCCATTCTCCCGGACCGATTTCGCCGTGCTGCGCCTCCCAGGCCTTCACATGGGCGGCGGTCAGCAGGAAGTCGGGGTCTGCGGCGGCCTCGGCCGAGCAGTCGATCACGTTCGCGGGCGCGATCAGGCGCTGGACCGACAGCGTATCGGTGAAGCCGTCGGCGTGGTCCTTGCCGGACAGCCAGTGGTGCGGCGCGTCGAAATGCGTGCCGGAATGTTCGCCAAGCTCCAGCCAGTTCCAGGCCCAGAAGGGGCCGTCCTTGTCGTATTCGCTGATCCGGTGGATGGCGACCTTGGGGGTGTTCTTCGCAAGGTCGGTCGGCAGGCGGAGGATCGGAGTTTCTGGGCCAAGCTGCGCCGTGAGGTCGACGACCTTGACGCCCCCGGTGGCAAGGCCAGAGGCCAGCGCGGCGAGGGTCTCGGCGGGGTTCCCGGTACGCTCCCCCTGCCCCGCGAAACGGCGGCGGCGGCGGGCCATCACCTCGCCCACCATGTCGAAAACGGCGTCCACGGCGCGTTCCTCGGTCACGAAGCCGGGGGACATCCGCAGGATCGGGCCGCGGAAGTCGACCGAATAGCCCTCGACCCCCAAGGCGCCGACGCAGGCCGCGGCCTCGGCCTTGTCGGGCATGCGGATCATCACCGCGCCGCCGCGCTTGTTCGCGTCGCGCGGCGAGTGGAGGGGGAGGTCCAGCCGGTCGGCCCGCGCGATGATGCGGTCGACCAGGCGGCGGTTGTGGGCGGCGACGTCGTTCAGGTCCTGTTTCGAGAACCACTCCATCGCGGGAAGGGACGCGATGGCCGCGACCGAGCCCGGCGTGCCGGTGTCGAAGCGGCGGACGTCGGGGGCGTATTCGAACTTGTCGAGGTCCCAGGAGAAGGGGTTGTTCTGCGAAAACCAACCGCGCCCTTCCGGCGTCAGCATCGGGATCAGGTCCTTGTCGGCGTAAAGGATGCCCGCGCCCGGCGTGCCGCAGAGCCATTTGAGGCTGGTGGAGACGACGAAGTCGACCCGCGGGTTCAGCGCGTCGAAGGGCATCAGGCCCGCGCCTTGGGTGATGTCGGCGACCATCAGGCTGCCCATCGCGCGGCCATGGGCCACAAGCGCCCCGTAGTCCATCTTGGACGATCCGATCGACGTGACCCACGTCAGAAGCGCAAGCCCCACGTCCGGTCCCCACTGGGCCAGGAAATCCTCGGTCTCGACCCAGGCGCGGCCTTCGGAGAGCGGGACCGTGGTCAGGGTGAATCCCATCTTCGGGGCCAAGCCCTGAAGCAGGAAATGCAGCGAGGGGAAGCAGTCCGCCGCCGCCAGCACCCGCTTGCCTTTCAGCATCCCCTCGGGCAGAGCGCGAAGGATCTTCTGCAACCCCTCGGTCACGTTGTCGACCGTGGTCAGGCTGCCCTTCGGCACGTTGATCAGTCGCCGCCAACGGTCGATGAAATCCTGCCGCTTGCGCAGCACATAGCCCCATTGCTTGTCGTTGGGGGCCGCCCAGACCTGGCTGAACTCGGCCATCACGCGGGACAGATCCTCTTCCTTCCCCGGATAGATGCCGATGGAATGATAAAGGAAATAGCCCCCTTCGGTCGTGTTGCGATGCATGTATCCGGCCCTCCCTGGCCCGCGGCAGGGACACGATAGGAGGATTCCCCCAGCGCCTCAAGATACTTCAAGTTTGAATTATTTCTCGCCAGCCGGCCGCGGCGGCAATGTCGAAGACCTGGCCCGCCAGGACATCGGCGGTGCCGTCCGGGTGGACATGGAACGCGGTCGGCACCCCCGCCGCGCGGCAGAGCGCAAGGCCCCCGGCGCAGTCCCAAAGCCCGCCGACGCGCGGCTCGATGTAGCCCAGCAGCCGGCCCGTTGCGACCATCATCAGCGACAGCGCGCAAGAGCCAAGGAGCCGGGGCGAACGCCCTGCGGCCTCGATGGCGGCCTCGACGGCGTGGCGGTCGGCGGCGGGCCAGCGCGGGTTGCGGCCGATGCCGATGCATGGCGGGTCGGCCGCGCGTGAGCCAGGCGAGAGGCCGGTCTCGCGAAGAAAGGCGCCCTGCCCCACCGCCATCAGGCCCAGCGCCGGGGCAAATATGCCGCCGGCCACGGGTTCGCCCTGATCCATCAGCCCCAGCGAAAGGGTCCAGAATGGCAGGCCGGACAGGAAATTCGCCGTGCCGTCGATCGGGTCGACCGCCCAGAACCGTCCCGTGGGCGTGCCGCCCAGTTCCTCGCCCAGAACGCCGTCCCCCGGGAAATGCCGGGCAAGGAGGCGGCGCAGCACTGCCTCCACCGCCCGGTCGGCGTCGGTCACGAGGTCGCCGGGGGCTTTCGCCTGCACCGCGCGGCGGCCGAGGTCGTCGAAGTAGACCAGCGCCTGGGCGCCCGCTTCGGTCAGGATCTGCGCAAGGATGTCCAGCATGGCCCGACCATAGGACGGCCCGTCCTGCGGGCGAAAGGCCCCTTTGCTGCGCAAAGCCCGGGCAGTCGCCGGCGTCCATGACGGACTTCGCGCGTGCCGCTTGTGCCGAATCGCGATTGAGTTTTACCTCTTGGTAAAAATCGGCCGACAGCAACAGGGATGGGACACAAGATGACCAAGGGAACCTTCACGATTTCGCGGCGCGGGCTGCTTCTGGGCGGCGCGGCGGCGACGGCTGCGGCCAACCTGCCGCTGGCCGCCTGGGCGCAGGAGCCGATCAAGATGGCGGGCATCTACACGGTGCCGGTCGAACAGCAATGGGTCAGCCGCATCCACATCGCCGCCGAGGCACTGAAGGCCGCAGGGACGGTGGATTACACCTACACCGAGAACGTGGCGAACACCGACTATCCCCGCGTCATGCGGGAATACTGCGAGTCCGGCGTCAAGCTGATCGTGGGCGAGATCTTCGGGGCCGAGGCCGAGGCCCGCGAGGTCTGCGCGGAATACCCGGATGTGGCCTTCCTGCTGGGGTCATCCTTCCCCCCGGATGCGGCGGCGAATCCGAACCTCGGAGTCTTCGACAACTATATCCAGGATGCGGCCTACCTGTCGGGCATCGTCGCGGGCGGCATGACCAAGGGCAACATCGGCATGGTCGGCGGCTTCCCGATCCCCGAGGTGAACCGGCTGATGAACGCCTTCATGGCCGGCGTCCGCGAGGTGAAGCCGGACACCAAGTTCCAGGTCAGCTTCATCGGGTCCTGGTTCGACCCGCCGAAGGCCAAGGAAACCGCCTTTGCGATGATCGATGGCGGGGCGGACCTGATGTATGCCGAACGCTTCGGCGTCTCGGACGCGGCGAAGGAGCGCGGCGTGCTGGCGATCGGCAACGTGATCGACACCCAGGCGGATTACCCTGAGACGGTCGTGACCTCGGCGCTCTGGCACTTTGAACCGACGCTGAACGCCGCTGTCGCCGCGATCCAGAAGGGCGAGTTCAAGGCCGACAACTATGGCGTCTATTCCTACATGAACGCGGGCGGCTGCTCGCTGGCGCCGCTTGGCACCTTCGAGGGCAAGGTCCCGGCCGAGATCATGGCCAAGGTCGCCGAGAAGGAGGCCGCGATCAAGGACGGCAGCTTCACCGTCGCCATCGACGACAGCGAGCCGAAATCGTCGTGAGCCAGAACGCAGGGGCGGAGGTCGTCCTCCGCCTCGACCGCATCACCAAAAGCTTCGGGGCGCTGCGGGCCAACGACGCGGTGTCCCTGACGCTGCGGCGTGGCGAGGTCGTGGCGCTGCTGGGGGAAAACGGCGCGGGGAAGACCACGCTGATGAACATCCTCTTCGGTCATTATGTGGCCGATGAGGGGGTCGTGGAGGTGTTCGGCGCACCCCTGCCCCCCGGCAACCCGCGGGCGGCGCTGGCGGCGGGGGTGGGGATGGTCCACCAGCACTTCACGCTGGCGGGCAACCTGACGGTCCTGGACAACATCCGGCTGGGGACCGAAAGCCTGTGGTCGCGGTGGCACGCCGGCGCGCGCGAGAAGGTTCAGCGCCTGTCGCGCGACTTCGGGCTGGCGGTGCATCCCGATGCCAAGGTCGGCCGCCTGTCGGTGGGCGAACGCCAGCGGGTCGAGATCCTGAAGGCGCTCTACCGCGACGCGCGGGTGCTGATCCTGGACGAGCCGACGGCGGTGCTGACGCCGCAGGAATCCGAGGCGCTGTTCGCCACGCTGCGGAAGGCGACGGCTCTGGGGCTGTCGATCATCTTCATCAGCCACAAACTGCATGAGGTCATGGCCATCGCCGACCGCTGCGTCGTGCTGCGGCATGGGCGCGTGGTGGGCGAGGTCGACACGCATGCGACCGACAAAGCGGCGCTGGCCGCACTGATGGTGGGGGGAGAGCTGTCCCTGCCCCGGGCCGAGGCGCGGGCTCCGGGTCCGGTGCTGATGCAGTTGGACGCGGTCTCGACACCCGACCGGGGCGCGGCTCCGGGGTTGAAGGCGGTGAGGTTGAGCCTGCGGGCGGGGCAGATCACCGGGTTGGCGGGGGTCTCTGGCAACGGGCAGGCGGCGCTGGCCGAGATCGTGGCGGGTCTGGCGCTACCCGGTTCGGGCGCGATTTCCCTGCGGGGAAGTCCCGTGGCCCGCTGGTCGCCGGGCGAGGCGCTGGCACGCGGCGTGGCGCGCATCCCCGAGGACCGGCACCACCAGGGCAGCATCGCCGATTTCGACCTGACCGAAAACGCGGTGCTGGAGGGATACAAGACCCGCTTCTCGCGCCGGGGCTGGATGAACTGGCGGGCGGCGCGAGGGTTCGCGGAAGGGATCATCCGGGACTACGACGTGCGCTGCCCGGGACCGGAGACGCGGATCCGGCTTCTGTCGGGCGGGAACATGCAGAAGCTGATCCTGGGCCGGGCGATGGCGCCGGGTCCGGAAATCATCCTGGCGAACCAGCCGGTGCGGGGGCTGGACGTGGGCGCGATTGCCTATGTGCAAGGCCAGCTCATCGCGGCGCGGGACCGGGGGGCGGCGGTGCTCTTGATTTCGGAAGACCTGGATGAAATCATGGGCTTGTCGGACGTCATTCATGTTATGTCTCAAGGTCGCCTGTCGCCTGGTTTTGCGCGGGGGACGATGACGGCGGCGGAATTGGGCCTGTGGATGGCGGGCCAGAAGTTCGGGGATTCGGATGCGGCTTGAGACCATCGCCAACCCCTCGGCCGCGCGGCGGCTGGGGCTGCCTGCGCTGGCGCTGGCGGCCACCTTGGCCGTCGCGATGGCCTTGGCGCTGGTGGGCGGGGCGAACCCCTTCGCCGTCCTGGGCCAGATCGCCACCGGCGCGCTGGGGTCGAAACTCGCGGTGCTGGAGACGCTGAACCGCGCGACGCCGCTGATCTTCACCGGGCTTGCCGTGGCGGTGGCCTTCCGGGCGAAGCTGTGGAACATCGGCGCCGAGGCGCAGCTTTATGCCGGGGCGATCCTTGCGGTCGTGCTGGGGACTGGCGCGCTGGCTAGCCCCCTGGTCCTGCCGCTGTCCGCCCTGGCCGCGATGCTGGCCGGGGCGGCGCTGCTTCTGGGGCCGGTGCTTCTCAAGACCCGGCTGGGGGTGGACGAGGTTGTCACCACGCTGCTTCTGAACTTCATCATGCTGCTGTTGGTCAGCTACCTGCTGGAAGGCCCGATGAAGGACCCGATGGGCATGGGCTGGCCGAAATCGACCCCGCTGATCCCCGAGGCCCGCCTGCCCCGCATCGTGGAAGGCTTGCGGCTGCACTGGGGCTTCGCGCTGGCGATCATCGCGGCGGTGGTGGTCTGGGTGATCCAGACCCGCACGACGCTGGGCTTCGAGATCCGCGCCGTGGGCCAGAACCCCGAGGCCGCGCGCTTTGCGGGCATGCCGGTCAATGCGGTGCTGGTGAAGACCGCGCTCTTGTCTGGGGGGCTTGCCGCGCTGGCGGGCTGGTCCGAGGTCGCGGGGCTGAAGGGGCATCTGTCCTTGGACCTGTCGCCGGGCTTCGGCTATACCGGGATCATCGTGGCGATGCTCGCGCTTTTGCACCCGCTGGGCGTCGTGGTGACGGCGATCTTCGTGGCCGGCATCTTCGTGGGGTCAGATGCGATGAGCCGGGCGGCCGGGGTGCCGACCTATATCGCCGACATGCTGATGGCGGTGGCGCTTCTGTTCATGGTGCTGGCGATCCTGCTGACGCGGGTCAGGGTGGTGCGGGGATGAGCGAGATCGTCGATATCCTGATCTCGGCCAGTTTCTGGGCGGCCGTGATCCGCATCGCCACGCCGCTGATCCTGGCGACGATGGGCGAGTTGATCTGCGAGCGCGCGGGCGTGCTGAACCTGGGCATCGAGGGGATCATGGTCATCGGCGCCTTCGCGGGCTGGATGGCCGTGTATCAGGGCCTGCCGCTTTGGGGCGGTGTCGCGGTGGCGATGGGCGCAGGGATGCTGTTCGGCCTTTTGCACTCCACGCTGACGGTGCCGTTCGGGTTGTCGCAGCATGTCGTGGGCCTGGGCGTGACGCTTTTGGCCACGGCTTCGGCCTCGTTCGCCTATCGGCTGATGCTGCCCGAAGTCACCAGCCCGCCGAAGATCGAGCCGTTCCAGCCGCTGCACATCCCCAGTCTGTCCGACCTGCCTTGGGCAGGCGAGGCGCTGTCGCAGACCGCGCTGACCTGGACGGCCTTTGCGGTGGCGGGGCTGGTGGCCTGGGTGCTTTACCGCACGCCGCTGGGTCTGGCGGTTCGGGCGGTGGGAGAGAACCCGGCGGCGGTGGAAGCGCAGGGTCTGTCAGTCACGGGCCTGCGAATGGGGGCGGTGATCGTCGGGTCCGGCCTGATGGCGGTGGGGGGCGCGTTCCTGACGCTGTCGGCCTTTTCCAGCTTCTTCTTCGAGATGGTCAACGGCCGCGGCTGGATCTGCATCGCGCTGGTGGTGTTCGGGGCCTGGAAGCCCGGCAAGGCGGTCCTGGGCGCGATCCTGTTCGCGGGGTTCGATGCGTTACAGATCCGGCTGCAACAGACCGACCTTGGCGCGGTGCTGCCGTACCAGCTGTTCCTTGCCCTGCCCTTCATCCTGTCCATCCTGGCGCTGATCCTGATGTCGCGCCGGGCCGAGGTGCCAGCCAGCCTGATGGTGCCTTACAACAAGGGGGAACGCTGAATGTTCGACCTTCTGGTGAAGGGCGGCACGCTGCCCGATGGTTCGGTGGCCGATATCGGCATCCAGGGCGACCGGATTGCCGCCGTGGGCCGGCTGGAGGCCGAGGCCGCCCGGGTGATTGACGCGACCGGGGACCTTGTCTCGCCGCCCTTCGTCGATCCGCATTTCCACATGGACGCGACGCTGAGCTATGGGCTGCCACGGGTCAATGCCTCGGGCACGCTTCTGGAAGGCATCGCGCTGTGGGGCGAGCTGCGCGAGATCGCCACCGTCGACGAGATGGTGGACCGCGCCGTCACCTACTGCGACTGGGCGGTTTCGATGGGGCTGCTGGCGATCCGGACCCATGTCGACACAACGCCCGACCACCTGCGCGGGGTCGAGGCGATGCTGGAAGTCAGGCGCCGCGTCGCGCCTTACCTGGACCTGCAGCTGGTCGCCTTCCCGCAGGACGGGCTGTACCGCACGAAGACGGGCCGGCAGAACGTGCTGCGCGCGCTGGACATGGGCGTCGACGTGGTGGGCGGCATCCCGCATTTCGAGCGAACGATGGAGGAAGGCGCCGAGTCGATGCGCGACCTGGCCCGGATCGCGACCGAACGCGGCCTGATGTGGGACGTCCATTGCGACGAGACCGACGACCCGATGTCGCGCCATGTGGAAACAATGGCGCGCGAGGTGACGCGGCATGGGCTGGGCGGCCGGGCGGCGGGAAGTCACCTGACCAGCATGCATTCGATGGACAACTACTATGTCTCGAAGCTGCTGCCGCTGATCGCGGAGTCGGGGATGACGGCGATCCCCAACCCGCTCATCAACATCACGCTGCAGGGCCGCCACGACACCTACCCGAAGCGGCGCGGCCTGACGCGGGTGAAGGAGATGCAGGCGATGGGCATCCCCGTGGGCTGGGGCCAGGACTGCGTGCTGGACCCCTGGTACAGCCTGGGGACGGCCGACATGCTGGACGTGGCGTTCATGGGGCTGCACGTCGCGCAGATGACCCATCCGGCAGAAATGGCGCGCTGTTTCACCATGGTGACCGAGGTGAACGCGCAGATCATGGGGCTTGACTATGGGCTGCGCCCCGGCTGCGTCGCCAGCCTTGTGGTGCTGGACGCAGGGAATCCGACCGAGGCGCTGCGGCTGCGGCCGGACCGGCTGGTGGTGGTGGCCAAGGGCAAGATCGTGGCCGAGCGAGGCCGCAACGACGCCCGGCTGTCGCTGCCCGGACGGTCGCCAAGCGTCCGCCGCCGCCTGCCCGCGCGCGGCTGACCGCGGGCGAATCAGGCCGCGGAAAAGCGTCGGATGCGCCAGCTTTCCTGCGGTTTCCGCCCGATTTAGCGTCCGGGCGTCGCTTGGCTGCCCTTCAGCGGGCAGACGGCGCATTCACCCGCAAGTTGTGGCAGGCCAACCTTCAAATCTCCTCTTGATCGCCCCATTTTCGCCCCGTTCCACAACCATGACGGAACCAGTGGATTGGTGCGCTTGTGTGGACGATGCCCCCTGCTTGTGCAGGCAAGGCTGCCTGGCGTGCCGTCAGGCGTTGGCAGAAGGCCATTTTGACGTCGCACCATTGGTGGAAGGGTGAACGACATGGCGCAACACCAGAAGGCGGTTGACCCCGTGGACGAGGTGGACGACCTCATCGACGAACTCCAGCCCGGTGCGAAGCTTCTGAAGGGCCAGTACACCATCACCCGCTACATCAACAGCGGCGGCTTCGGCATCACCTACCTGGCCAAGGACAGCCTCGACCGCGACGTGGTCATCAAGGAATGCTTCCCCTCCTCGGTCTGCCGGCGGTCGAAGGTCATGGTCGCGGCGCGGTCGCGGGCGCATTCGGCGGAACTGCGGTCGATCGTGCAGCTCTTCGTGCGCGAGGCGCGGAACCTGGCGAAGATCGTCCACCCGAACATCGTCGCCGTCCACCAGGTGTTCGAGGATAACGGCACCGCCTATATGGCGATCGACTTCATCGACGGGCTGGACCTGCAGCAGGTCATCGACGGCGAGGGCGAAACGCTGGCGCCGGAACATATCGTCCGGATCACCGACAAGCTTCTGGCCGCCGTGGGCTTCATCCACGACCACGACATGCTGCACCGGGACATCTCGCCCGACAACGTGCTGATCGACAAGAAGGGCGAGCCGATCCTGATCGACTTCGGCGCCGCGCGGGAACATGCGTCGAAGACGACGCGCGCGATGTCGGCGCTGCGGGTGGTGAAGGACGGCTACTCGCCGCAGGAATTCTACATTGCCGGGTCCGAGCAGGGGCCGTGGAGCGATCTTTATGCGCTTGGCGCGACGCTGTACCACCTGATCTCGGGCGAGGCGCCGGTGAACGGGCAAGCGCGCCTGGCCGCGCTGGCCGAGGACAGGCCCGACCCCTATGTGCCGCTGACCGGGCGATTCCAGGGCTATCCGCCGGGGTACCTGGAAGCGATCGACCGCGCGATGAGCACGCTGCCCAAGGCGCGGTTGCAGTCGGCGGCGGACTGGCTGCGGATGTATCACGACACCCCGCAGGCAGATGCCTCGGTCGATGACGCCGTGCACCAGCTGGTGACGGACTTCCAGCGCGAGGCTGTGGCCCAGCCCGCCCCGTCGGCTCCGCCCGCTGCGAGGGCGGCATCGCGTCAGCCTCAGCCCGATCCGGTCATCGAGCAGCCCCCTCGCGGTCGCAGCGCCACGCAGCTGGTTGCGGGCGTTGCGGTCGCACTGGTCGTGGTCGCGGGCGGATACATGCTGATGGGCAAGCCAGAGGCTCCGACCGCAGAGACCGCGCTGCCGGGATCGGCCGAGGCCGCGATGAAGCCCGCCGACACGGCCGCAGCCGACACGGCAGAGCCCACCGTCGCAGCGGCGGAGGTGAAGCCCGCGGCCGTCACCGCTGCTCCGACCGAGGCCCCGACCACTGCGCCTGTTGCCGCACCGGCCACCGAGACCGCGGCCGCAGAGCCGGTCGCCCCCCCGGAGGCGCAGCCTGCCGAGCCGGTTGCGACCGAAGCCGCGGCTGCCGCGCCTGCCCCCGAGGCGCAGCCGGCGGCTGTCGAGAGTGCAGCGGGCACTCCCGCCGCGAACCAGGTCGCCTTTGCAGCCTGGGACGTGGCGATGCCCTTCCTGTCGGACGACCGGATGGTGGACGGCAAGCGCGTCGCCGTGGTGACGCGGTTCCAGCCCGGCGTGGATGCCAAGTCCGCCGGCGACTGGCTGGCACCCGGCGTTGCGATCCATTCGGTCAACGGAACCCCGATCCAGGTCGCGGGGTCGCTGACCGTGGCGGTGATGAACGCGATGGCGGTCGACCCGGACGGCAAGGCGCGGGTTGTGGTGGAATATTCGGACCGTTCGCAACAGGTGAAGACCGGCCTCCTGACCGTCGGCGCGGTGCGGCTGGTGACGCTGACCAACGGCGTTGCGCTGCGGACCGGGGTGGTGGACGGGGCCTGGAAGACCGAGGTGACCGGCATTGCCCGCCCCGAGGCCGCGACGCTGAAGGTGGGTGACACGCTCTTCCGCGACAAGACCACGACCACGCCGCTGGACGGGCCGACCTCGCTGGAGAAGATCCTTGCCGCGCTGGTCGAACAGGGCGTCGCCGCGACCGAGTTCTCGATCATCCGCGACAGCAAGGTCGCCGCGGCCACGATGCAGCTGACCCAGGACGGAGCGCCGTGATGGCGGCCCCGCTGGCGGTCAGACAGGCTCTGACCAAGCCCGACCCGGAGCCGGCCCCTTCTTCCCCTGCGCAGACGTTGGACCCGCTGATTGCGGTGCTGGCGCGGGCGGCGGACCGCGGGGTCAAGCCCCGGCCCGCGGATCCGGACCGGGGAGCCGGGGGCTGAGTTCATGTGCCCCGCGCCCAGAACAGAGATGGACCCCGGTTTCCGGGCGCAGGCGCAGCACCGTCCGCCCTGCCCCGCCGGACCGGACAAAGGAGTGGAATGATGGCATTGACGCGGAGCTTCACGTTCGGCTGCACGGCGGTCCTGCTGACCGGAACGGCGGCCCTCGCGCAGGAGGCCTGCTCGACCCACACGGTCGCGCCCGGGGACAATCTGCGCTACATCGCGCGGGCGGCCTATGGCGATGCGGACCTGTACCGCGTCATCTATGAGGCCAACGTCGATGTCATCGGCCAGAAGGCCGATCTGATCGAGATCGGGACCAAGCTGAAGATCCCCTGCGACCCGGCGAACCCGACGGCCGCCGCACCCGCGGAATCTGCCCCTGCCGAAGCCGCCCCCGCCGAGACCGCAACAGCCGAACCGGCCCCTGCCGACGACCCCGCGGCCGCGGCGGTTGTGACCCCGGTCGCGGCCGAGCCTGCCCCGGCTTCTGCCCCCGAGCCGTCCGCAAAGCCCATCGGCTTTGTCACCGGCAACGGCTACGCTCCCTTCGCCGACGAAACCCTGCCCGGCGGCGGGATGATGACCCAACTGGTCGAAATGGCCGTCTTCCGCGCCGATCCCTCGATTCCCTACACCCTGACCTTCATCAACGACTGGCAGGCGCATATCGACGCGCTGCTGCCTTCGGGTGCCTACGACCTGAGCTTTCCCTGGGTCCGCCCGAACTGCGAAGCGCCCGAGACGCTGTCGCCCGGCGACCAGATGCGCTGCAACGACTTCGTCTTTTCGGGTCCCTTCTACGAGATCGTCGACGGCTTCTTCGCCACGCGCGACAGCGGCCTTGCGGCGGCCACGAAATACACCGAGTTCGAGGGCAAGCGGATCTGCCGGCCCGAGGGCTATACGACGGGCGTGCTGGACAGCGCGGGCCTGACCAGCGCCACCGTCACCCTGGTGCGCCCGATCCTGGCGACCGACTGCTTCAAGGCCCTTGCCGCGGGCGAGGTTGACCTGGTGTCGATCGACGCCGAAGTGGGGGATGCCGCCATTGCCCAGTTGGGGCTGACCGCGCAGGTCGAGCAGAACCCGCAGCTTCTGACGTTGCTCAGCCTGCATGTCATCGCCCACAAGTCGAACCAGCGCGCCGTCGACATGATCGGCCAGCTCGATTCCGGGCTGATCGAGATGTACGAATCCGGCGAGTGGTACGAGATCGTCTCCTCGGCCCTGGCACAGAACGATCCGCAGGAATAGTCGTTTCCGATGCGGAAACAGGCCGGGGTGCGGGAGACGCCCGTCGCATCAGTCACAGCTCTGCCCGTGCACGAAAGCCGAGATAGCTTCCGCGGCTTTTTCAGGCAATTGCGCCAGGGTTCTCTCAGAAATCCTGCCCATCCGCGATTGACCACGGCTTCGCCACATTCGCGCCATGACTACAACCATATGGTGCAGCATCGGTGTCATTGTTTCGGTATCTGCTGGTTGTTAGCAGCGCCCACGGCCTTCAGAAGGATTACCACCCCATGAGAACCGCACAAAACTCGAGGTTGACTGTCCTGGCGGCCGCCATGATCGCGCTGCCCGTCGTTGCCTCGGCCCAGGAAGCTTGCACCACCTACACTGTCAAGGATGGCGACACGCTGGGCTCGATCGCCCAGGCGGCCTACGGCACCTTCGACTACCAGATGATCTTCAACGCCAACCGCGATGCGCTGGCGGCCAATCCCTCCAGCCTGCCTGCGGGCCTGCAGCTGATCCTCCCTTGCGAAGACGGCCGACTGACGCCCGACCAGGAGCTGAGCACCATCATCGAAAGCGAGACGCAGCAGCAGGAAGCCAACCGCGTCAAGTCGAACGTCTACGAGCCGCCCTTGAAGTTCGTCACTTCGAACAACTGGATGCCCTTCACCGACGAGACGCTGACCGGCGGCGGGATCTTCACCCGCATGGCCACCACCGCGATGCAGCGCGGCGGCAACGATCGCGCCTACGAGGTGTCCTACGTCGACGACTGGATGGCGCATATCGACACGCTTCTGCCCTCGGGCGCCTACGACGTCTCGATCGCCTGGGAGGCGCCAGACTGCTCGAAGCTGGACATGCTGGGCGAGTTCTCGGCCCGGATGTGCACCGAGTTCGACTTCTCGCTGCCGATCTATGAAGCCGCTTACACCTTCAATACACTGCCCGACAGCAAATACGCCAACGCGCGGTCCTTCGACGAATATTCCGGCGCCAAGATCTGCCGGCCGGAGGCCTGGCCGCTGGGCGATCTGGAAGTGCAGGGGCTGGTGCCGCCGGTGGTGGAATACATCCAGCCGAAAAGCCCGCTGGAATGCGCCGAAAAGCTGATGGCCGGTGAGGTCGACATCTACTCGATCGAAACCGAGACCTCGGTCGCGAACTTCACCGAGCTGGGGGTGACCGACAAGGTCGCGACCAACCCGGCCCTGGCGACCTTCATCTCGTACCACTTCCTGACCGCCAAGAGCAATCCGCGCGGCCGCGTCTACATCGCCATGCTGAATCGCGGCATCACCGAGATGCGCGAGTCCGGCGAATGGTACGACATCGTCGCCACCGGCCTGGAAGAATACAACAAGCTGAAGCAGCAGTAGTCCCCTCTGCTGTCCGGCTTGCAGGAAGCCCCGCACCGCCCCCGGTGCGGGGCTTTCGCTTTGCCGGGCATTCGATGCTTGGAACATCCGTTCCGTGTGGTATGGTACCCGCAGATCAGATGCGAGACCCTGCGATGCCCAAGGGCGAGACCCCGACCGATCCGCGCGATCCGCCTCAGACGGTCGAGGCCTTCCGCAACCGCCTGATGGCGCTGAACGGCCAGTTGCCGCGTCGCCTGCAGCAATGCGCCGACCATGTTGCCACCCATATGGACCACATCGCGCTGTCGACCGTGGCCCAGGTCGCGCAGGGGGCGGGGGTGCCGCCCTCGGCCGTCATGCGCTTCTGCCAGGAGATGGGCTTTTCCGGCTATGCCGAGATGCAGCGCCTGTTCCGCGAGGCCCTGTCCCGCGCTGCACCGGACTATGCGACGCGGCTGGCGAACCTTAAGGCGGGCGGGGCTGGTCAGCCCGCGACTCTGGTCGCGGAATTTGTCGAGGCGGGGCGTCAGTCGATGGAGGCATTGGCGCGAGACCTGGACGAATCTGCGCTGAATCAAGCGGTTGAGACGCTTTCGCAGGCGCGGACGATCCATCTTGCGGGCTTCCGCCGGTCCTTCCCCGTGGCCTCGTACCTGGCTTATGTCTTTGACAAGCTTGGCGTCCCGGCCGTGTTGCACGACGGGGTTGCCGGGCTTGGCCACCGCTCGACGCTGCAGCAGGGGGATGCGCTGCTGGCCATCACCTTCGCCCCCTATTCCGAGGAAACCCTGTCGCTTGCCGCACACGCGCGCAAGACCGGCGTTCCAGTCGTGGCTTTGACCGACCCCGCGGCCAGCCAGGTGTCGGGTCTGGCCGACACGCTTCTGACCGTCACCGAGATCGACTTCGGCGCCTTCCGCTCATTGTCCGCCGTGATTGCCCTGGCCCTGTCCCTTGCTGTGGCCGTGGCCGCCCGGCGCGAAACTTAGCTCTTCCCTGGCGCAGGAAAATGGAATATCCGTTCCATCGTTCAGCCCGAGTCGGAGCCGCCTCATGTCCACCCCCAGGACGCTTGACGTCATCACCATCGGCCGCTCCTCGGTCGACCTTTACGGCGCGCAGGTCGGTGGACGGCTGGAGGACATGGGATCGTTCCAGAAATACATCGGCGGCTCGCCCACCAACATGGCCGCCGGGACCGCGCGGCTGGGGCTGAAGTCGGCGCTGATCACCCGCGTCGGCGACGAGCACATGGGTCGCTTCATCCGCGAGGAGCTGGCGAAGGAGGGCGTCGACGTCCGCGGCGTCAAGACCGACCCCGAGCGGCTGACTGCGCTGGTGCTTCTGGGCATCCGCGACGACAAGCAGTTTCCGCTGATCTTCTACCGGGAAAACTGCGCCGACATGGCGCTGTGCGAAGACGACATTGACGAGGGCTTCATCGCCGAGGCCCGGTCCGTCGTCGCCACCGGCACGCACCTGTCGCACCCAAGGACCGAGGCTGCGGTGCTGAAGGCGCTGTCGCTGGCCCGGAAGCATGGCCTTCAGACGGCGCTGGACATCGACTACCGGCCGAACCTCTGGGGGCTGGCGGGGCATGGCGACGGCGAAAGCCGGTTCATCGAATCCGCCAAGGTCACGGCCAAGCTGCAGTCCACCCTGCACTACTTCGACCTGATCGTCGGGACCGAGGAAGAGTTCCACATCGCTGGCGGCACCACCGACACCATCGCGGCCCTCCGCGCCGTGCGGGAGGTGTCCAACGCCACGCTCGTCTGCAAACGCGGTCCGATGGGCGCGGTCGCCTTCACCGGCGCGGTCCCCGACAACCTGGACGAGGGCGAAAGCGGCCCCGGCTTTCCGATCGAGGTGTTCAACGTCCTTGGCGCGGGGGACGGGTTCATGTCCGGCCTCCTGAAAGGCTGGCTTGACGGCGAACCCTGGCCGGTGGCTCTGAAGTACGCCAATGCCTGCGGGGCCTTCGCGGTCAGCCGCCACGGCTGCACCCCGGCCTATCCCTCCTGGGAGGAACTGCAGTTCTTCCTGTCTCGCGGGGTCGTGGAAAAGGCGCTGCGGAAGGACGCGGCGCTGGAGCAGGTCCACTGGGCGACCAACCGCCACAAGGACTGGTCGACCATGCGCGTCTTCGCCTTCGATCACCGGATGCAGCTGGAGCAGATGGAGGGCGCGGACCCGAAAAGGATCGGCGCGTTCAAGGAGTTGTGTCTCAAGGCCGCATTGCAGGTCGCGGGCGGCAAGACTGGCTACGGCGTGCTCTGCGACAGCCGCCTTGGCCGTGACGCATTGTTCCAGGCCGCAGGCACCGGCCTGTGGATCGGCCGCCCGGTCGAATGGCCCGGCTCGCGCCCCCTGACGCTGGAGCCAGAGCTTGGCCCCGATTTCGGCGGTTTGCAGGAATGGCCCCTGGAACACGTCGTCAAGGTCCTGTGCTTCTATCACCCCGACGACGACGCTGCGACGAAGGCCGCTCAGGAGGACACTGTCCGCCGCCTGTTCCACGCCTGCCGCCGCAACCGGCTGGAGATGCTGCTGGAGATTATCCCGTCCAAGGTCGGCCCCGTCAGCGACGACACCTCCGCCCAGGTGATCCAGCGATTCTACGACCTGGGTATCTACCCGGACTGGTGGAAGCTGGAACCCTTTGCCACCGCCAAGGCCTGGGAGAACGCCTGCTCTGCCATTGCTGCGAACGACCCCCATGTGCGCGGCGTCGTGGTCCTTGGGCTGGACGCAGCCGAGGCGGACCTTGCGGCGTCCTTCCGCCTTGCGGCCCGGCAACCGCTGGTGAAGGGCTTCGCCGTGGGCCGGACCATCTTCGGCGACGCAGCGCGGGCCTGGTTCAAGGGCGAGATCACCGATGCGGCCGCCGTGTCGGTCATGGTAGAAAAATACGCGCGGCTTTCGGCCCTGTGGGACGCGGCGCGCGAGGGAGGCAAGCAATGACCACGATCCGTCTCACCGCCGCGCAGGCGCTTGTCCGCTGGCTGTCGGTACAACGCGCCGAGGATGGCAGCCGCTTCATCGAGGGCGTCTGGGCGATCTTCGGCCACGGCAACGTCGCCGGGATCGGCGAGGCGCTGCATGCCCACAGGGACGTGCTGCCCACCTGGCGCGGCCACAACGAACAGACCATGGCCCATGCCGCCATCGCCTATGCCAAGGCCAAGCACCGCCGGAAGGCGATGGCCGTGACCTCCTCCATCGGGCCGGGGGCGACCAACATGGTGACGGCCGCCGCGCTGGCGCATGTGAACCGGCTGCCGGTGCTGTTCATTCCCGGTGACGTCTTCGCCAACCGCGCGCCCGACCCGGTGCTGCAGCAGATCGAGGATTTCGACGACGCGACCGTATCGGCGAACGACTGCTTCCGCCCTGTCGTCCGCTACTTCGACCGCATCTCGCGGCCCGAGCATATCCTCACCGCCCTGCCCCGCGCGCTGCGGGTGATGACCGACCCGGCCGACTGCGGGCCGGTCTGCCTTGCCTTCTGCCAGGACACGCAAGCCGAGGCCTACGACTACCCGGTCGAATTCTTCGAGCCCCGCACCTGGTTCATCCGCCGCCCCGAACCCGACCAGCGCGAGCTGGAGGCCGCCGTTGCCGCGATCAAGGCCGCGAAGACCCCGCTGATCGTCGCGGGGGGCGGTGTGCTGTATTCTGGTGCGGAGCAGACGTTGCTGGACTTCGCCAGGACCCACAATATCCCCCTGGTGGAAACCCAGGCCGGGAAGGGCGCGGTGGATTGGGAGGAGCGGCTGCACTTCGGCTCTCCGGGCGTTACCGGGACCGGCTGCGGCAACGAACTCGCCGCAAAGGCCGACCTGGTGATCGGCGTCGGGACGCGGTTCCAGGATTTCACGACCGGGTCATGGACTGTGTTCGCGGCCCCCGGCCGCAAACTCCTGTCGATCAACATCCACAGCTTCGACGCCCACAAGCGCGCCGCGCAACCGCTTGTTGCGGATGCCAAAGTCGCGCTGGAAAAGATCAGCGCGGCCCTCGGCAAACATCGCTTCGCGGACCCCGATTTCAGCGCCCGCGACAAGTGGTTCCAGACGACCGACGCCCTCTTCGCCGCGCCCAAGGGCAACGAACTGCCGACCGACGCGCAGGTGATCGGCGCGGTGGACCGGAATGCGGGCAAGCAGAGCCTCATCATGTGCGCGGCGGGGACGATGCCGGGGGCGCTGCATGTCCTCTGGCGCGCGGCGCAGGGCGGGTATCACATGGAATACGGCTTTTCCTGCATGGGGTATGAGATCGCGGGTGCGATGGGGATCAAGATGGCGCTTCCGGACCGCGACGTGATCTGCATGGTCGGCGATGGCAGCTACATGATGGCGAACAGCGAACTGGCGACCGCCGTGATGATGGGCATCCCGTTCACCGTGGTCCTGACCGACAACCGGGGGTATGGCTGCATCAACCGCCTCCAGAAGGCTACCGGCGGCGCGCCGTTCAACAACCTTCTCGACGACAGCTACCACGTGAACCCGGCCAACATCGACTTCGTGGCCCATGCGCGGTCGATGGGGGCGAATGTGGTGAAGGCGGCGAACATTGCCGAGCTTGAGGCCGCGATGCAGGCCGCCAAGACCGCGACCATCCCGACGGTCATCGTGATCGACACCGATCCCATGCCCGGCACCGGCGCGGGCGGCCATTGGTGGGAGGTCGCAGTGCCTGAGGTTTCGGACCGCAAAGAAGTGAACGAGGCCCGCAAGGGCTATGACGCGGCCCGCAAGGCCCAATGGCTTTTGAACTGAGGACAAGATGAGCATCAAGATCGGGATCTCTCCCATCTCCTGGCAGAACGACGACCTGCCAGACCTGACCGCCGCCTACACGATGGAACAGGCGCTGAGCGAGGCGCGCGAGATCGGCTATACCGGCGTCGAACGCGGCCGCCGGATGCCCGCGGACACGGAAGGGCTGCGGTCCTACCTGAACGCGAACGGGCTTTTCCTGTGCGGCGGCTGGTGTTCCGGCAATCTCCTCGTCAACGACGTGAAGACGGAAGTCGAGGCCGTGCGCCAGCAGGTTCAGCAGTTCGCGGCCCTGAAGGCCCCCTGCATCGTGTATGCCGAATGCTCGAACACCGTTCAGGGCGACATTGCCGTGCCGGTGAACAACCGCCCGAAATTCGCGGCTGCCGACGTGCGCGCCTATGGCGCGAAGCTGTCGGATCTGGCGAAGTGGATGGCCGACCAGGGCGTGGCCCTGGCCTACCACCACCACATGGGGTCCTTCATCGAGTCGGAAGACGACGTGAACGCGCTGATGGAAGGCTCCACGCCGGACGTGAAGCTGCTCTTCGACACCGGGCACCTCCTCTTCGGCGGCGCGGACGTGATGCGGGTCCTGAACACCTGGGCCGACCGCGTCCACCACGTCCACTTCAAGGACATCCGGCCCGAGGTCGTGGCCGACGTGCGGAAGAACAACCGGAGCTTCCTGGATGCCGTGATCGCCGGGGCGTTTACCGTGCCGGGCGATGGCTGCATCGACTTCCAGGCGGTGGCCGACAAGCTGAAGGCCATGAACTACAATGGCTGGATCGTGGTCGAGGCCGAGCAGGACCCGGCCAAGGCCCCGCCCTACGAATACTCCAAGCTCGGCTACGAACACATCCTGAAGGTCTGCGCCCAGGCGGGGCTGACCATCGACAACTCGCGTCCCTGAGGTAGACCAATGCCCGACCTCCTCCGCCACCCGACCGGCACCCGCGGCAAGGTGCACGAGATCACCCCCGAAAGCGCGGGCTGGGGCTATGTGGGCTTCACGCTCTACCGGCTGGAGCCGGGCGAGGTGGCGGAGGAGATGACGGGCACGACCGAGGTGATCCTGGTGATCGTCGAGGGCAAGGCGCAGGTCCAGGCGGCGGGCCAGGACTGGGGCGAGATGGGCGAGCGGATGGATGTCTTCGAAAAGACGCCTCCCCATTGCCTGTATGTCCCGAACGGAAGCCAGTGGAAGGCCACGGCCACCACCGCCTGCACCATCGGAGTCTGCAAGGCGCCCGGCAAGGGCAACCACCCGGCGCGGAGGTTGGGGCCGGAGGGCATCAGCCTTACCCCGCGCGGCAAGGGAACCAACACGCGGTATGTCAACAACATCGCGATGGAGGCGCTGGACGTGGCCGACAGTCTTCTGGTCACCGAGGTCTTCACCCCGGCGGGGAACTGGTCGTCCTACCCCAGCCACCGGCATGACGAGGATGACTTCCCGAACATGACCTACCTGGAAGAGACCTACTACATGCGTCTGAACCCGGCCCAAGGCTTCGGCATCCAGCGGGTCTATACCGAGGACGGATCGCTGGACGAGACGATGGCGGTGAAGAACCACGACGTCACGCTGGTCCCGAAAGGGCACCACCCCTGCGGGGCGCCCTATGGGTATGAGATGTACTATCTGAACGTGATGGCCGGGCCGATCCGCAAGTGGCGGTTCAAGAACGATCCGGACCACGACTGGATCGCCCAGCGCGACGCGTGATCGGTCCACGGAGGACAGCCTTCTCGCTGCCAGTCCTGTCAAGGGGTTGGCCGTCTGCGTTCATGGGGTCTTTACCCTGTTCCTTGCGACCGGACCGGCCAAGCTGCACCCGCGACTGCCGCTGGCGGCTGGCACCGAGACGCCAAAGGCGCGCCTTTGCCTTGAAGCGCACCCCCACCTCGTCTAATCAGGAGCAAGCCCGAAGGAACCCCCGAGACATGCGCATCCTGATCACCAACGACGACGGCATCAACGCGCCGGGGCTTGAGGTTCTGACACAGATCGCGACCGAAATCGCCGGGCCGGAGGGAGAGGTCTGGACCGTCGCCCCCGCCTTCGAGCAATCGGGCGTAGGCCACTGCATCAGTTACACCCACCCGATGATGATCGCCGAACTTGGCCCACGCCGCTTTGCCGCCGAAGGCTCGCCGGCCGACTGCGTGCTGGCCGCGGTCTATGACGTGCTGGACGGCGCCAAGCCGGATCTGGTGCTGTCGGGAGTCAACCGCGGCAACAACGCGGCCGAGAACGTGCTCTACTCCGGCACCATCGGCGGGGCGATGGAGGCCGCGCTGCAAGGCGTGCCGGCCATCGCGCTGTCGCAGTTCTTCGGACCGGACAACGCAAAGCTGGCCGATCCGTTCGAATGCGCGCGGGTGCATGGGGCCAGGGTCGTGCGCGCGCTTCTGGGCAAGGGGATCTGGACGCAAGGCGATTACCGGACCTTTTACAACGTCAACTTCCCGCCGCTTTCCGCCGCTGCGACGAAGGGCATGATGGTCGCGGCCCAGGGCTTCCGCCGCGACACCGCCTTCAGCGTCGAGCCGCATATCTCGCCTTCCGGGCGCAGGTTCCTCTGGATCAAGGGCGGCCACCAGCACACCCCCACGTTGCCGGGGTCGGACGCCGCGGTGAACCTGGAGGGCTACATCTCGATCACCCCGATGCGCGCCGACCTGACCGCGCATGACCTTCTCGCCGACCTTCAGGCGAGCCTGGCATGACCGAGGGACCGGAGGACGACCCGACCTCCGGGCTTGCCGAACGCAAGATGCGCTTTCTCTTTGCCCTCCGCTCGCGCGGCGTGACCGACACCCGGGTCCTGACCGCGATGGAAAGGATCGACCGCGGTCTTTTCGTGCGCAATGTCTTTGCCGACCGCGCCTATGAGGACATGCCGTTGCCCATCGCCTGCGGCCAGACCATCAGCCAGCCGTCGGTCGTGGGGCTGATGACGCAGGCGCTGCAGGTCAGCCCGCGTGACACGGTGCTGGAGGTGGGCACCGGGTCGGGCTACCAGGCCGCGATCCTGTCGCAGCTGGCGCGGCGGGTCTACACGGTGGACCGCTACCGGCGCCTGGTGCGCGAGGCCAGCGAGCTTTTCCGCCAGCTTGACCTGGCGAACATCACCGCGATCACCGCCGACGGCTCGCACGGGTTGCCGGACCAGGCGCCGTTCGACCGTATCCTGGTGACGGCGGCGGCGGAGGACCCCCCCGGTCCGCTGCTGGAGCAGCTGAAGCCCGGCGGCATCATGGTCGTACCGGTCGGCCAGTCCGACGCAGTGCAGGCGCTGATCAAGGTGACGCGGACCCAAAGCGGTTTCGATTACGAAGAACTTCGCCCAGTGCGCTTTGTCCCACTGGTCGAAGGGATCGGGTCCGAGTAGACTGTCGCATCAGAAACCGGGCCGAACCGGGACAGGCGAGCATCAGGCGGGACAAGATGACAAGAACGGGCAGACTTCGCGCAACCCTGGTCATGGGCGCAAGCGCGCTGGCGCTGGCGGGCTGCATGGATACGGGGAACCTGGACTGGGATCTGCGCTCGGGCCGGGGCGACACCTCGGACGCGGCGCGGCAGGCGACGGCGGCGGCCCCCACCCCGGATGCGAACGGGATCATCTCATACCCCGACTACCAGTTGGCCACCGCCCGGCGCGACGAGACCGTGGCGTCGATGGCCGGCCGTCTGGGGATGGCCCCGGAAGAACTGGCGCGCACAAATGCGCTGCGCCCCACGGATCCGCTGCGCGAGGGCGAGATGCTGCTGTTGCCGAAACGCGTCTCGGCCACGCCACAGCCCGCAGTGATCGCGGGGGCGCCTCTGCCATCGGGTGGCGGCGTGGACATCGCCTCGATCGCCACGACGGCCCTGGATGAGGCCGGCCCGACCCCGGTCGCGGCCTCGCCCGCTGCGTCGAAGCCAGTCTCGGGCCAGCCCGCGACCCACCGCGTCGCACGGGGCGAGACGGCCTTTACCATTGCCCGGACCTACAACGTCTCGGCCAAGGCGCTGGCGGACTGGAACCAGCTTGGCTCCGACATGGCGGTGCGGGAAGGCCAGACGCTGATCATCCCGATCGCCACCGCGCCCGCGCCGAACCCGGAGCCGGTGCCGACCCCGCCGGGCGCGGGCAGCCCTACGCCCGAGCCTCCCTCGGCCAAGAAACCGCTGCCGGACGAGAAGACCGAGGCGGCGGCGACGAAGCCCAAGGCCACCCCGCCCTCGCCCGACCTCGGGGCCGAGATGACGACGTCGACCAAGATGGCGATGCCGGTCGCGGGCAAGATCATCCGCGGCTATGACGCGAAGAAGAACCAGGGGATCGACATCGCCGCGGCCGCCGGCAGCCCGGTGAAGGCGGCGGATGCGGGGACGGTCACGGTGCTGTCGTCGGATACCAACGGCAAGGGAATCGTGATCATCCGCCATGCCGGCGACCTGCTGACGGTCTATGTCGGGGTGTCCGGCATGATTGTGAAGAAGGGCGACAAGGTGAAGCGCGGGCAGGAGATCGGCAAGGTCGCTGCGGGCGATCCGGCCTTTGTCCACTTCGAGGTGCGCAACACCACGAAGCAGAGCTTCGATCCGGTCGGCTACCTGCAGTAGCGACGAATTTTCTGCGAAAATTCGCAAGGCGACGATCTTTCGCAGAAAGATCGTCGCCCCCGCTCAGTCGTCGACACGGACCACCAGGACCTTGTCGATGCGGCGTCCGTCAAGGTCGATGACCTCGAAGCAGTAGCCCTCGGCGGTGAATTTCGCACCGAGGTCGGGAATATGGCCAAGCTGGTGCAGGACAAGTCCCGCCACGGTGTCGTATTCGCCGGCCAGCTCTCGTGAAAGGCCGAGGCGGTCGCAGAATTCGTCCACCGGCATCCAGCCCGCGACAAGGTGGCTGCCGTCCTCGCGTTCGACCATCGCGGGTTCGTCCGCCTCCGACGAGGCGACGGCCCCGGTGATGGCTTCCAGCACGTCGCCCGTGGTCAGGATGCCTTCGAAATGGCCGTATTCGTCGTAGACCAGCGCGAAGTGGTGTTCGGTCTTCTGCAGGATCTCCAGCACATCCAGCGCCTCGGCCCGGTCCGAGACGACGGGGACCTCGCGGACCAGCGCCTTGATCGACAGGGTCTCGCGGCGTGAGACGACCTGGAAGGCTTCGGTCAGAAGGACGATCCCCACCACCTCGCCCTCGGCATTGGCGACGGGCATCCGGGGGCGCGCGATGCGGCGGACCGCGGCCACGGCCTCGGCGCCGGTGGCGTCGAGCGGCAGCATGTCGACCTCGTGCCGGGGGGTCATCAGCGCGCGCGCCGTACGGTCGGACAGGCGCATGACCCCGGTGATCATTTCGCGCTCTTCGGTTTCCAGCACACCTTCCTCATGCGCTTCCGCAAGCAGGACGTGGACTTCTTCCTCGGTGACCTTGCTTTCGGATTCGCCTCGCTGGCCGAGGAGCCACAGAAGCACCTTGCCCGACTTGTCCAGGAACCAGACGAGCGGCGCGCCGATCACGGACAGGAAGGTCATGGCCGGAGCCATGCGGATCGCGACGCCCTCGGCATTGCGGAGCGCCATCTGTTTCGGGACCAGTTCGCCCACGATCAGGCTGACATAGGTGATCGCCACCACGACGCCGCCCACCCCCAGAGTCGACGCCCACTCCGCGTCCAGTCCCCGCGCCTGCAGCCAGTCTTGCAGCCGGAGACCCAGCGTCGCGCCCGACAGCGCGCCGGACAGGACGCCCACGGCGGTGATGCCGATCTGCACCGTCGACAGGAACCGCCCCGGATGTTCGGCGAGCCGCAGCGCCATGCGCGCGCCGCGGCTCTTGCCCTCAAGCGGCTTCAGGCGGGCGGGGCGCGCGCTGACGATGGCAAGCTCGGACATGGCGAGCACGCCGTTCAGGACGATGAGGGCCAGGATGACCAGGATTTCGGTGAACATGACTCAGGGCTAAGCCGTGACGCGTCCCCCTGCAAGCCCGAAGGCGGGCTAGAGGCGGATTCGTACCCCCTCACGGGCGGCGAGATCGCAGAAGAACTGCCAGGCCACCCGGCCCGACCGCCCGCCGCGCGTCGCCTGCCATTCGATTGCCTCGGCGTGAAGCCGGTCGTCCGGCACCTTTACGCCATGTGCCGAGCAATAGCCGCGGATCATTTCCAGGTAATCGTCCTGCGAACAGGGATGGAAGCCCAGCCAGAGGCCGAAGCGGTCCGACAGCGAGACCTTTTCCTCCACCGCCTCGCCGGGATTGATCGCGGTGGAACGTTCATTCTCGATCATGTCGCGCGGCATCAGGTGGCGGCGGTTCGAGGTGGCATAGAACAGCACGTTCTCCGGTCGCCCCTCGATGCCGCCATCCAGCACGGCCTTCAGCGACTTGTAGTGCTGATCGTCATGGCTGAAAGACAGGTCGTCGCAGAACAGAAGGAAGCGGTGCGGCGCGGCGCGCAGGTGTGTCAGCAGCCGCTGGACGGACGGCAGGTCCTCGCGGGACAGCTCCACGATCTTCAGGTCCTGACCTTCCGCCCGAACCTGGGCATGGACCGCCTTCACCAGTGATGACTTCCCCATCCCCCGCGCGCCCCACAGGAGCGCATTGTTCGCAGGCAGGCCTGCCGCGAAATGGCGGGTATTCTCCAGAAGCGTATCGCGCGACCGGTTCACCCCCACCAGCAGCGACAGGTCCACGCGGGAGACATGGGCCACCGGCTCCAGCCGATCCGGCTGGGTGTGCCAGACGAAGGCCTCGGCCGTGAAGTCCGGAGCCGACATCGGGGCGGGGGCCAGACGCTCCAGCGCGGCCGCAATCCGGTCAAGCGCGTCCGTCACTTCTCTGCCGCCCCCTCGTCGTCCGGGATGTCGACCCACAGCCCCTCGGCCCGCAGTTCCGCCTCGCGCGTCTTCTCGATCCGGCGGACCAGGAAGATCGACACTTCGTACAGCGGGTAGACGCAGGAAAAGAGGATCAGCTGGCTCATGATGTCGGGGGGCGTGACCAGGGCCGCGACGAAGAGGATGATCACGATCGCATAGCGCCGCATGCCCGCCAGACCGGCCGAGGTGGCAAGCCCGGCCTTGCCCATCAAGGTCAGGAGCACGGGCAGCTGGAAGCACAGGCCGAAGGCGAGGATCAGCTTGAGGCTGATGTCCAGCGTCTCGTTCACCTTGCCCTGGAAGACGATGTCGATGCCCTTCGACGCCGTGGCCGGGGCGGTCACCACGGCATCGGCGGGCACCTCGCCGAAGTTCGGCACCAGCGCAGCCAGGATCGAGGCGCTGTCGGCGTAGCCCAGGAAGAACTTCATCGCCATCGGGGTCACGACGAAATGCGCGAAGGCGCCGCCGATGACGAACAGGACGGGCGAGGCGATCAGGAAGGGCAGGAAGGCCTGCTTTTCACTGCGGTAAAGACCGGGGGCGACAAAGCGCCAGAGCTGATAGGCGATCACGGGAAAGCTGACCATCAGCCCGCCCACCATCGCGATGTGCATCAGCGTGAAGAAGTATTCCTGCGGCGCGGTGTACTGCATCACCGGATTGGGATTTCCCAGCGCGCGCATCGCCTCTTCGATGGGGGCGAGCATGAAGTCCAGGATCGGCTCGGCCACCAGGAAGCACAGCACCATGCCGACCAGAAAGGCGCCGACCGACCAGATCAGGCGGTTGCGCAACTCGGCCAGATGCTCGACCAGCGGGGCCGAGCTGTCGTCGATCTCGTCCTTGGCGGTCATCCCTCGTCCCCACCCGTGCTTTCGGGCTTCTTGCGGCGGCGACCCGGAGCCTTCCGGACCGGGCTGTCCTCGACCGGAGCGGCAGCGGCGGGGGTCAGCGACCGGAGTTTCGCCGCCGCCTCGTCCACCACCGCCTTGCGCGCGGCCTTCTGTTCATAAAGCGCCGCCGTGGCCGGACCGACAGGTGCGGCGGTCGGTGCCGGAGCCGGTGCCGCGTCGACCGGAGCCGGCACCGCGGGGACGGGGCTGGCGGTGGTCGTCGGGGCCGACGGCGTCAGCGGCCTTGTCGGGACGGCGGCATTCTTCAGCGGGTCCCACTTCTCGAACCGGTCGGCGGCATTCTTCACCGCGTCAAGCCCGGCGCCTGCGGGGTTGCTCAGCGCCTTGAGACCGTCGGTCGCCTCCTTGACGCCCGATTCCTTCGCGGCCTGTTCCATCGCGCGGCTGAACTCGCGCCCCATGGCACGGATCTTGGCAGTGATCCGGCCCAGTTCGCGGAACATGCCCGGCAGGTCCTTGGGACCGATCACGATCAACGCGACGATCCCGACGAGCAGCATTTCGGACCAGCTGAAGTCCATCTTCGCACTCCCGAAGGATCAGACGGGTCAGGCCTTGTCCTTCTCGGGCGTGACGTCCTTGGCGCCGTCGGCGGCGGCCTTCTCGATCTCGTCGCTGCCTTCCTTGATGCCCTTCTTGAAGGCGGTGATGCCTTTGCCGACCTCGCCCATCATGCCGGCGATCTTGCCGCGGCCGAAAAGGACCAGAAGGACGATGGCGATCAGCAAAAGCTGCATGGGACCGGGAGCGTGCATGGGTATTCTCCTGTAATGACCCGCCGGGCGCGGGATCCATCCTGACTTGCGCCTTCAATATGGCGGATGGGTCCCTCGCTCCAAGGCCGAAGCGGGTTGCAGGGTACAGTCAACTGACAGTATTTTGTCAGTAAGGTGGGCAATATTGCCCACCCTACCCCTAGGATGCCCATGAAACGCGACGCACGCCTTTACGACATCGTCCAGTCCCTGCGCGACGGGCGGCTTCACACGGCTTCTGAACTGGCCGCGCGACTCGGGGTTTCGACGCGCACGATCTGGCGCGACATGGAGATGCTGGCGGCCACCGGCCTGCCGGTCGAGGGCGAGCGCGGCCTGGGCTACATCCTGCGCTCGCCCCTGATGCTGCCCCCGACCATGCTGACGCCGGAGGAGCTGGAGGCGCTGGTCGAGGGGCTGCGCCACGTGGGCCAAGAGGGGAACCCGCGGGCGAAGGCGGCGCGGAGCCTGCTTTACAAGGTGGCGACCCTGCTGCCGCAGTCGGGGATCGAGACAGAGGGGTGATCAGACGCCGAAGACGAAGCAGCGGTCGCGGCGGATCATCAGCCACAGGACGGTGCCGGGCTTCGGCAGGAACCCCCCCGGCACGCTGGCGGTCAGCTTCGCGCCCTCGAAATCCATCGCGAAGTCCACCAGGCTTTCGCGCCCCAGGTAGCGGCTGCGCAGCACCGTGCCGCGCGCCGGGACGCCATCCTCGGGCGTCGGATTCGGGCCGCGGCCGTTCCGGTCGAAGTCGATGCGCAGGTGCTGCGGGCGGATCACGATCTCGACCTCGGCCCCGTCCTTGTGGCCCGGCGTCAGGAAGGCGCCGAAGGGCGTCTCGGTCAGGGCCCCTTTGGAGACGCCCCGGATCACGTTGATATCGCTGAAGAAGGCCGCCGCAGCCTTGTCCACCGGGGCGTTGTAGACGTTGTACGGAGCGCCCTTCTGCACGATCCGCCCCGCCCGCATCAACGCGATCTCGTCGGCCATCCGCATCGCCTCGTCGGGTTCATGCGTGACCAGAAGGACCGCCGCGCCCTCTTCCTTCAGAAGCTCCAGCGTGCGGTCGCGGATGCCGTCGCGCAGACGGTTGTCGAGGCCCGAGAACGGCTCGTCCATCAGCATGACCTTGGGCCTCGGCGCCAGGGCACGGGCCAGGGCGACGCGCTGCTGCTCGCCGCCGGACAATTCGTGCGGGTGCTTCCGGCCGAAGCCGGAAAGGTCGACCCGCTCCAGCAGCTCACCCACGCGCCGGGCCTTTTCGGTCCGGTCGACGCGCAGGCCGAAGCCCACGTTCTCGGCCACGGTCAGGTGCGGGAAAAGCGCGAAGTCCTGGAACATCAGGCCGACCGAACGCACCTCGGGCGGGACATGCACGCCGGGGCCGGCGACCGTCACCCCGTCCAGCCTCACCTCGCCCGCATCGGCGCGTTCGACCCCGGCGATGATCCGCAGCGTCGTGGACTTGCCGCAGCCCGACGGGCCGAGGAGGCAGGTCACCTGCCCGGCCGCGACCGACAGCGACACATCGTCAACCACCCGCCGCCCGCCGAACGAGCGGACAAGGTGACGGGTCTCGAGACGGGGGGGCGCGCTGTCCGGCATGCTGTCCTAGAGTTTTGCTCAGGTTTCTCTAGCAGCGCCTTTGCCGCGCCACAACCGCCCGCCCCCTGGCGGATGACCGCAAAATTGGCGCAAACTGTCCACGTTTTGCACAGAATGCGGCGCTAAGGCGGTACTGTTCTTCAAATCTGGACACGAAGGTCCCTGCCATGCTCTTTCGTCCGCTTGCGCTGCTGTGCGCCGTCGCCATCCTGGCTGGCCTCTTCCTGCCCTGGGTCGCGACCCCGCTGGGCAGCGGCCTTGCCCCCTGGGACGCGCTGCCTGCCTTCGACCGTGCCTCGGTCGAAACCTACATCATGGACGCGCCGAACGAGGTGCGGATCTTCCTCGTCTCCTTCGTCCTGGCCGGGCTTTTCGTGCTTCTGTCGCTGGTCGGGCTGGAACGGCGCTGGCTGGCCTTTTTGACCGGGTTCAGCGTCGTGGGCCTTGCCGGACTGCTGGTATGGCGTGCGCGCGAGACGCTGGGGATCGTCGAGCCGCAATTCACCCAGGAGGAGGCCAACCGCCTCTTTGCCCTGGCCTCCGACGTGCTGGGACTGGGCGGCTGGGCCTGGATCGGCGGCGGGGCCTTGCTGCTGCTGCTCAGCCTCTTTGACCCCGGCCGCGCCAAGCCGCGCCCGGTGGCTACAGCGTCGCGTTGGTAGCGCCGCCGTCGAGCAGGATGTTCTGCCCGACGATGAAGCCCGCGTGCTGCGAACACAGGAAGGCGCAGGTCGCGCCGAATTCCGACGGCGTTCCGTAGCGCCCCGCCGGGATGGTGGCGCTGCGTTCCGAGATCGCTTCCTCCATGCTGATGCCCCTTGCCTTCACCACCGCGCCGTCCAGCGCGATGGCGCGGTCGGTCGCGTGGATGCCGGGAAGCAGGTTGTTGATCGTGACGCCCTTCCCCGCGACCTGCCGCGAGGTTCCGGCGACGAAGCCCGTCAGCCCCGCGCGGGCCGAGTTCGACAGGCCCAGCACCGCGATGGGAGATTTGACCGAGACCGAGGTGATGTTGACCACCCGCCCCCAGCCGCGCTGCATCATGCCCGGAAGCACCGCCTGCATCAGCGCGATCGGGGTCAGCATGTTGGCGTCGAGCGCCTTGATGAAATCCTCGCGCGACCAGTCGGACCATTGGCCGGGCGGCGGGCCGCCGGCGTTCGTCACCAGGATGTCGAAAGGTCCCCGCGCCAGCACTGCCGCCCGTCCTGCCTCTGTCGTGATGTCGCCCTTCACCGTGGTGACATTGACCTGATACCGCGCCCGCAGGTCTGCCGCCGCGGCCTCCAGCGCCTCGGCCCCGCGGGCGTTCATCACCAGATCCACGCCCGCATCCGCCAGCGCCTCGGCGCAGCCACGGCCCAGCCCCTTGGACGAAGCGCAGACCAGCGCCCGCTTTCCCGCAATCCCAAGATCCATCCGCAAAACCCTTTCCTGCATTTCCGCAAAGCCTAGCAGCCAAAGCAGCAGGGGCAAGCCGCCCGTCTGTTGCGGCGAAGCCCGCCGCGCGCTATGGGGGCGTCATGTCGAACCGCGCCCCCCTTCCGCCCGAAATCGCCCGCCGCCGGACCTTCGCGATCATCGCGCACCCCGACGCCGGGAAAACCACGCTGACCGAAAAGTTCCTGTTGTTCGGGGGCGCGATCCAGATGGCCGGCCAGGTCCGCGCCAAGGGCGAGGCGCGGCGCACGCGGTCTGACTTCCTGAAGCTGGAGCAGGACCGGGGCATCTCGGTCAGCGCATCGGCGATGAGCTTCGACTTCCGCCAGTACCGCTTCAACCTGGTCGACACCCCCGGCCACAGCGACTTTTCCGAAGACACCTACCGGACGCTGACCGCCGTCGATGCCGCGATCATGGTGATCGACGGGGCGAAGGGCGTGGAAAGCCAGACGCGCAAGCTGTTCGAGGTCTGCCGGATGCGCGACCTGCCGATCCTGACCTTCTGCAACAAGATGGACCGCGAAAGCCGCGACACCTTCTCGATCATCGACGAGATCCAGGAAAACCTGGCAATCGACGTGACCCCGGCCAGCTGGCCCATCGGCTCGGGCCGCGATTTCATCGGCGCCTATGACCTCCTCCACGACCGGCTGGAGATCATGGACCGCGCCGACCGCAACAAGGTGGCCGAGTCGATCCAGATTTCCGGCGTCGACGACCCGAAGCTGGCCGAACACATCCCCGCGGACCTGCTGGCCAAGTTCCACGAGGAACTGGAGATGGCGCGCGAACTGCTGCCCGCCTTCGACCGCGCCGCCTTCCTGAACGGCTCGATGACGCCGATCTGGTTCGGCTCGGCCATCAACTCCTTCGGGGTGAAGGAACTGATGGACGGCATTGGCGAATACGGGCCGGAACCCCAGCCGCAGAAGGCCGCCGAGCGTCAGGTCAGCGCCGACGAGACGCCGGTGACGGGTTTCGTCTTCAAGGTCCAGGCCAACATGGACCCCAAGCACCGCGACCGGGTGGCCTTCGTCCGCCTTGCCAGCGAGCATATCGAACGCGGAATGAAGCTGCATCACGTGCGGTCGAAGAAGCCGATGTCGATCACCAACCCGGTCCTGTTCCTGGCCGCCGACCGGGAATTGGCCGAGGAGGCCTGGGCCGGCGACATCATCGGCATCCCGAACCACGGCCAGCTGCGGATCGGCGACGCCCTGACCGAAGGGGAAAACCTCCGCTTCACCGGCATTCCAAGCTTCGCGCCGGAACTCCTGCAATCCATCCGCGCGATGGACCCGATGAAGGCCAAGCACCTGGAAAAGGCCCTGACCCAGTTCGCCGAGGAAGGCGCGGCCAAGGTCTTCAAGCCGATGATCGGCAGTGGCTACATCGTCGGCGTCGTGGGCGCGCTGCAGTTCGACGTGCTCGCCAGCCGGATCGAGCAGGAATATTCGCTGCCCGTCCGCTTCGAGGGGTCGAACTTCACCTCCGCACGCTGGATTTCCGGCGACAAGGCGGAGATCGAGAAGCTCGTCAACGTCAACAAGGGCCACATCGCGCATGACAGCGACGGGGATCTGGTGTTCCTGACTCGTCTGCAGTGGGACATCGACCGCGTCGTGCGCGACTATCCGGGCGTCAAACTGACCGCGACCAAGGAGATGATGGTCTGAGGCGCGCTTGACCCATTTCGGCACCCGCCCTAGCCTTCCACCGCAGCGCGGGAGGGAGTGACAGTGACGACGGCCGACAGTCCTGCCCCGCCGCCCGACCTTCCCGAGAGCCCGTCCCTGACCTATCCCGACGCGCCCGGCGGGGTGATCGACCGCTGGAACGGGCGGCGCGGGCCGGTGCTGTATGGCCGGGGCGAGGCCTTGCCGCCGCTGGACCTTGACCTGGCGCCGCTGCTGCGGGACCGGGTGCCCGAGGGCGAGCCCCCGCCCACCGGCCGTCTGTCGCATTACAAGCGAAAGCTCTGGCAGCTTCGGCGCGAATTGGAGGGGCAGACCGAACTGGCGGTGCTGAACGCCGACCTGATCGTGCACCTGCGCCGCGCGACCTTTCCCGACCACGCCCCTGCCCTGTTTCGCCGGGTCTGGACCGAACAGGGCGCGGCGCTGATGCAGGACCTGCCGACGCGCTGGCTTATCTCCTCGGTCATCACCTTCGGCGATTTCGGCGAGACCGAGGCGCAGCGGCGGCTGGGGCTGTCGCTGAACGTGCTGTTCTCGCTGATCAAGCTGTACGAATTCGAACGCCTGACCTCCGGTCTCGGCCCGGACGAGCTGTTCCGCCGCAAGCGCAAGAAGGGCAGCCGGCTGCCGCTGGGGATGCTGGACTTCGGTCTGGACAGTGGCGGGCTGGATTTCAACCTGCTCGCCCCGATCTGGAAAGCCGCGCAGGAAGAGCCGGTGGTCGGACCACTGGCCTGCCTGCTGCTCGACCGGCTGAACGCCGATCCGGCCAACCTCTTCCGCCGGCTGCAACGGATGCGGGACGGTCGCCGCGCCCATCTGGCGAAGCTTGAGGCCCGCGCCGAGGCCGAGGAAGCCGCCTCACGGCAGCGAGAAAGGCCCGACGGCCCTTCGACTTGACCCCAGGGGTGTTTTCCGCTATGCGCCTTCGGCGGCCAAACGGGGCCGAGACGCCGGGGCGCCCGGAAACTTGCGTCCCACCATCCATGCGGTCCGATACCGCATTCATAGGACGCTAATGACCAAATTTTCCGACCTCGCGCTGGACCCGCGCGTGCTGCAGGCCGTCACCGAAGCTGGCTACGAAACCCCCACCCCGATCCAGGCCCAGGCCATTCCGGAAGCGCTGAAGGGCCGCGATGTCCTTGGCATCGCCCAGACCGGCACCGGCAAGACCGCCAGCTTCACGCTGCCGATGATCACGCTTCTGGGCCAGGGCCGCGCCCGCGCCCGGATGCCACGGTCGCTGGTGCTTGCCCCCACGCGCGAGCTTGCCGCCCAGGTGGCCGAAAACTTCGACATCTATGCCAAGCACACCAAGCTGACCAAGGCGCTGCTGATCGGCGGCGTGGCCTTCGGCGAACAGGACAAGCTGATAGACCGCGGTGTCGACGTGCTGATCGCCACCCCCGGCCGCCTGCTGGATCATTTCGAACGCGGCAAGCTTCTCTTGACCGGCGTGCAGATCATGGTCGTGGACGAGGCCGACCGGATGCTGGACATGGGCTTCATCCCTGACATCGAGCGGATCTTCCAGCTTACCCCCTTCACCCGCCAGACCATGTTCTACAGCGCGACCATGGCGCCGGAGATCGAGCGGATCACCAACACCTTCCTGACCAACCCGGCCCGGGTGGAAGTGGCGCGGCAGGCGACGACCTCGACCACGATCACGCAAAGCCTGATCCAGGTGACCCCGGCCCGCAAGGACCGCAGCTTCGCCGACAAGCGCGCCGTGCTGCGCGGCCTGATCAAGGCCGAGGGCGAGGCCTGCACCAACGCGATCATCTTCTGCAACCGGAAGATGGACGTGGACGTTGTGGCCAAGTCACTGAAATCGCACGGCTTCAACGCCGCCCCTATCCACGGCGACCTGGAACAGTCGCAGCGGATGAAGACGCTGGACGCCTTCCGCGACGGGACGCTGCACCTTCTGGTCGCGTCCGACGTGGCGGCACGCGGGCTGGACATCCCGGCGGTGAGCCATGTGTTCAACTTCGACGTCCCCTCGCACCCCGAGGATTACGTCCACCGCATCGGCCGCACCGGCCGGGCGGGTCGCCTGGGCAAGGCCTTCACCATCGCGGTGCCATCGGACGAGAAGTATCTCAAGGCGATCGAAAGCCTGATCAAGGCCGAGATCCCCCGCGGCGAGCTGCCCGAGGGCTATGAACCCTCGACCGCCGATAGCCGCCCGGACCGCGCCCCGCGCGAGGACCGCAAGGGCCGCGACCGTGACCGGGGTGGCCGGGGCCGTGACCGTGAGCGTCCGGTGAAGCCGCATGACGAAGTGGCCGCGATGGAGCCCGTCGTGGTGGCACCGAAACCCGAAGTGGTCGAGGAAGCCCCGCGCGAAGAGCGCCGGGAAGAGCGCCGCGATCGCGGCAGCGACCGTCGCCGCGATGACCGTGGCGACCGCGCCGACCGCCGCGAACCGCGCGAAGAGCGTCGGGAGCCCCGGGAAGAACGTCGTGACGACCGCCGCGAGGATCGCCGGGACGACCGGCGCGACTATCGCCGCGACCGCGACCTTGGCCCAGCCGTGATCGGCATGGGCGACCATGTTCCGGACTTCATCCTGCGCAGCTTCGCGCTGAAGCAGTCCACTGCCGATGATGCGGCCCCCGAGGCCCGCGAAGAGGCCGAGGCCGCGTCCGAGGGCTGATGCGCCCCCTCCCTGACCCTCTCCCCCTCGGGGAGAGGGACGCGGGGACTGAACCGCGGCTTACTCGGCCACCAGCCGGCTGATCACCACGTTCACCTCGGGCTTCTTGCCGATTTCTTCCATCGCCACCTGGCGCACGACCTTGCGGATTTCCTCTTCCAGCTTGGTGTCGTCCGCCATGACCTTACGGCCAAGCCGGCCGATCACCTCATCCAGGTCGGTCTCCATCGTCTCGGCCAGCGGACGTTCGCCCCGCCCGGTGGTCGACAAGCCCATGAGCTCTACCCAGGGCTCGCCCATCGGGCTGTTGGTCTCATCCAGGATCAGCGTGACCGTGACATGGCCATTCAGCGCCATGCGGATGCGGTCGCGGATCACCCCGTCCATTGCCCCGACCATCGCGGTGCCGTCCAGGTAGATGCGGCCGGTCTCGACATACTCGGCCACCTCCGGCACGTCGCCGGAAAGGTTCAGCATCGTCCCGTTGGGCGCGACGGCAGCGGCGATGCCGGCCTCGGTCGCGATGCGGACATGCTCGCGCAGGTGGCGGTGTTCGCCGTGCATCGGGATCAGCATGTCGGGCAGGACCAGGCGGTGGACATGCTCGAGGTCCGGGCGGTTGGCATGGCCCGAGACGTGATACTTGCCGTTCTGGTCGTCCAGAACCTGCACGCCCATCTCTGAAAAAGCGTTCCAGACCCGGATCACGTCGCGTTCGTTGCCGGGGATCGTGCGCGAGGAGAAGAGGAAGGTATCGCCCTCTTTCATCTCAAGCCCCAGGTACTTGCCCCGCGACAGCTGCGCGCTGGCCGCCCGGCGTTCGCCCTGCGACCCGGTGACGAGCAGCATCAGGTTCCGCCGCGGCACTTCGAGCGCCTCTTCCGGCGTCACGGTCCTGGGGAAGCCCGCCAGCACCCCGGTCTCTTCGGCAGCCGAGAGCATCCGCTTCATCGACCGACCAAGCACGCAGATCGTGCGGTCGGCGGCCCGCGCCGCCTCGGCCAGGGTCTTCAGCCGCGCGACGTTCGAGCCAAAGGTGGTGGCGACGACCATGCCGCTGCAACTGCGGATAAGGTCGGTCAGAGGCTCGGCCAGCGTCGCCTCGGACCGGCCCTCGTGGGTGGAGAAGACGTTGGTGGAATCGCAGGTCATCACCTTGACCGGCTTTTCCGCGACGATCTCGGCGATGCGGGCGTCGTCCCAGCCTTCGCCCACCACCGGCGTATGATCGATCTTGAAGTCGGCCGAGTGGAAGATCCGCCCCGCCGGCGTGTCGATCACCAGGGCAGAGCTTTCAGGGATCGAGTGCGAGACGGGGACGAACTGCACCTTGAACGGCCCAGCCTCGATCACGGCCGGGCGGGGTTCGACGGTGACGATCTGGTCGATGGGCAGGCCTGCCTCCTCGAACTTCAGCCGGCCAATGGTGGCCGTGAACTTGCGGGCGTATACCTTCTTGCCAAGCTCGGGCCAGAGCGGGGCCAGCGCGCCGATGTGGTCCTCGTGCGCGTGGGTGATGAAGATCGCCTCCAGCCGGTCCAGCTTGTCGTGGAGCCAGCTTACGTCCGGCAGGATCAGGTCCACCCCGGGCGAGGTGTCCATGTCCGGGAAGGTCACGCCGAGGTCGACCAGGATCAGCCTCTCCTTCCCCGGAAGACCGTAGCCGAAGACATAGGCGTTCATGCCGATCTCGCCGGCGCCGCCGAGGGGAAGGTAGATGAGGCGGTTCATGGGTGTTCCTTGTTCAGGGCATGGATCAGGACGAGGCCGTGCATGGTCAGGTCATCCTCGATCGCATCAAATAGCTCGGTTCCTTGCGCGAACAGGGAGGCGAGGCCTCCGGTCGCGATAACTTTCATCGGGCGGTCCCTCTCGCGGCGCACTTCGCGCACGATGCCTTCGACCAGGCCGACATAGCCCCAATACACGCCGGATTGCATGCAGGCCACCGTATTTGTGCCGATGGCCCGGGCGGGGCGGGCCACATCGACGTGAGGCAGGGCCGCGGCGGCCATGTGCAGGGCCTCCAGCGAGAGGTTGACGCCCGGCGCGATCACCCCGCCGATATAGGCGCC
>JAIXZY010000023.1 GCA_027489355.1 Paracoccaceae bacterium
ACGATGAAGCGGATGGGCATCAAGGTCGACAAGCACCACCACGAAGTGGCGACCTGCCAGCACGAGCTGGGCATGGTTTTCGGCGGGCTGGTCGAGCAGGCCGACAACATCCAGAAGTACAAGTACGTGATCCACAACGTGGCCCACGCCTACGGCAAGACCGTGACCTTCATGCCGAAGCCGATGAAGGGCGACAACGGCTCGGGGATGCACGTGAACATGTCGATCTGGAAGGGCGGCAAGCCGCTGTTTGCGGGCGACAAGTATGCCGACCTGAGCCAGGAAGCCCTGTGGTTCATCGGCGGCATCCTGAAGCATGCCAAGGCCCTGAACGCGCTGACCAACCCCGGCACCAACTCGTACAAGCGCCTGATCCCTGGCTTCGAGGCCCCGGTGCTGCGCGCGTATTCGGCCCGCAACCGGTCGGGTTGCGTCCGGATCCCGTGGACGGAATCGCCCAAGGCCAAGCGCGTGGAAGCCCGCTTCCCCGATCCGTCGGCCAACCCCTACCTGGCCTTCGCGGCGCTGCTGATGGCCGGTCTTGACGGCATCAAGAACAAGATCGACCCGGGTCCGGCGTCCGACAAGGACCTCTACGACCTGCCGCCCGAGGAACTGGCCGAGATCCCGACCGTCTGTGGCTCGCTCCGGGAGGCCCTGGAAGAGCTGGAGAAGGACATGGACTTCCTGCTGGCGGGCGATGTCTTCACCCGCGACCAGCTGGAAAGCTACATGGCGCTGAAGTGGGAAGAGGTCTACGCCTACGAGCACACCCCCCACCCGGTCGAGTACCAGTTGTACTATTCCTGCTGAACGGGCGGTGGGCCGATGGCCCACCCTACACCCGGGATCGAGAGGGCGCCTTCGGGCGCCCTTTTCGTATCTGTCCGCGCGGGACGCAGCGGGCAAGTCCTTGATGTTGCGACGATTGCCTGGCGGACATTAACGACTTGGAAAGCACGGGGCGCGCGTCTAACCTGCGGTTGAAACCGGCGGCGGGATTCTCATGGCGCGAAACCCCTTGTGGAAGAAACCCGGGACCGAGCGACCGGAGATCTGGGCCTCGGGCGGACAGCGGCCGTCCTTCGACCTGCGCGCACTGGGACGCGTCGGCCTGCACCTGTCCCGCGAGGGCGTGGCACCGATCCATGCCTGGGCGGCGCGGAAACTGCAGCGCATGGCGGTCGACGTGAAGGACGGCAGGGGACGCGTCCCGGCCGAGCGGTTGGGACCCGTCGAGCGCTTTGTCCCCTCGCATCTGCGCGTCGCGGGGTGGATCAAGGGCCTTGCCGTGACGCTGTCCCACGCCAGCGCCAATGCCGACCCCGACACAGCGCGCGGCAATGCGCTGGTCGCGGAAATTGCCCCCTATCTCTGGGACCCGGCACCGAACGCGGGTCGGGTGCCACCGCCAGACCCCGTCCCCCACGGCGAAGTGGCTCCGGTCGTACTGCCCGAACCGCAGATCCTGCAGCCCGGCGATGACCCTTTGGCCTCGATCCGCGACGAGATTGCCGCGGGGCCGGACCGGGCCGAGACGAGGCGGCCACGGATGCCGGACGTGCCCCCCGCCCCGCCGGGACCCGTGGCGGAAGGGGTGATGCAGGTGGCGGGCTACCTGATCGGCTGGGGCTCGGCGATCCTCGCCCTGCCTTACGGGACGGCCCGGGCGATCTGGCTTTGGGGCAACGGGCGCGACCTGAGGACGATCGGTCGCGAGGAGTGACGGTGGGATGCGGTCCGGCGACGGCTTTTGAATCGAGCGCCTTGCGGCGCGAAGACCTTTTGTCTCGCGGCTTTTCGTGAAGGATGAAAAGCCGCTCGGACGCGCCTCCGGCGGGAGTATTTGCGGAAAAGAACAAGCAGAGCCGGCGGATCAGTCCAGCGCCCGTCGGACGAAGGCCAGCACCTCGGCCTTGACCGGGTCGGTTTCGAACGCCGGGCCGCCGTGGCCCGCGCCGGGGACAAGCTTGTAGTCGACCTCGGTCTGCGGATCGGCCGCGACCCAGGCCTCGCGCAGGCGTTTGGCCTGGAGATCGGCAATCAGCGGGTCGGCATCGCCGTGGCGGATCAGGATCGGCGGCAGCGGCTCGTGCAGGTTCTGAAGCCGCCCCACCGGACCCATCGCCCGGGCCGCTGCCCGGTTTTCGCCGACCGCATAGCCCAATAGCGCGCTTTCGGCGCTGCCCTTCGCGTCGGTCGGCCCGGACTGCGGCGTCCGGCCCAGGGTCTGCATGTCCTGGTCCATGGTCGAGAAATCCATCGGCCCATAAAGGCTGACCACCCCCCGCGGCTTCAACCCGACCTCGACCAGGCTGAGCGCCGTCGACACCGCAAGGAAGGCCCCGGCCGACTGCCCGAGCAGCACCAGCCGCGCCGGGTCGAGGCCAAGCGCCGCGCCCTCGCGCTGCAGGTGAACGACGGCAGCCAGGCAATCCTCGCCCGGCGCGGGCCAGCGCGCGGCTCCGGACAGGCGGTAGTTCACCCGGACCACAGCGATCCCGGCCTCGGTCAGCTCGGGCCAGATCGGAAGGTCGGACTTGTCGCCGGACCGGAACGCGCCGCCGTGGATCATCATCAGCACGGGATGCGGGCCGCTGCCCGGGGGAAGCGTCAGGTCCATCACCTGCGCGGGGTCGCTGCCATAGGCGATCTCGGTCGCGCCGCCGCCCCGCCGCCACCAGGCGACGCCCCCGGCCGCGACGGCGGCAGCGCCCCCGATCAGAAGGGTGCGGCGGATCAGTCCGGGCATCTAGAGTCTCCGTTCGATGCGGGCGAGGTCGGCGGTCATGCGGGTTTCGAAAGCGGCGATGCGCGGTTCGGCCAGGGCCTCGGCATTGTGCAGGACCCGCCAGGTCAGACGGGCGTTCGGCGCGCAGGGTTTCAGGATCGCATAACGCAGGATGCGGCGGACCGGGCGGCGCAGGACCAGCCAGTCGATCCAGGCGGGCGCGCCCATCGTGGTGACGGCCAACACCTCGCGCAGGTCCTGCAGGCGCGGGCGCATCGGGCCGAAGCCCGGGGAATGGTCGAAGGCGGTGCCGGGCGTCCAGACCCGGTCGAACCAGCCCTTCAGGATGGCCGGGAAGCCGAACCACCAGGTCGGAAAGACCAGGATCAGCACCTCGGCCGCGGTGAGCTCGCGCTTTTCGGCGTCCAGCGACGCGGGCAGGTCGGCGTAGTAGCCTGCCCGCTCGGCCGCCGTCAGGCGCGGGTCGAAGCCGTCGGCGTAAAGGTCGCGTCGCGCTACCTCCCAGCCCTTGGCGCGCGCCGCCGCCTCGACCGTCGCGGCCAGCCGGGCGTTCAGGCTGTCCGGCAGCGGATGGGCGTGGACGAGAAGGCAGCGCGTCAATGCATCGCCTCGCGGAGAGCCGCGTAGTCCTCGGCCGAAAGCTGGGTCGCGTCGACGACGATGGTGTGGATCGCGAAGAGGACGGCACGGGTCTGCGGCAGGCGCAGGAGCGTCTGACGCTCGCACCGGACGTAGGAACGGCCCGTGGGCTGGCGGCGCCAGTCGCCCTCGACCCTGGGGTGGTGCAGGTGGAAGCTGTCGTAGGTGAAGAAGTTCATCCGCCAGAGCGGCTGTTCCGGCCGGATCGCAGAAAGCAGGCGGTGGACCCGGGCGGCGAGCGCATCGTCGTAGATGTCGACGGGCTGGTGGATGCCGGTCATCGGCCGCCCGATCTTCTGCGCCAGCGTCCAGGAGGCCGGAAAGCACAGCACCGCGCCGGTCAGGTCATATTCCGCGCCATTCGCCTCCATCAGGCAGAGGTCCTGCTGGACAAGCCTTCCCAGCGTCAGCAGCGGCTGGCCGGGGTCGAGCGCGACGGTGACGCCATCCGGTCTGGTGACGCTGCCGGGGTGCAGGGTGAAGCCCGGCTCCTCGGCAAGCCAGGCCAGGACGGTCCGATAGAGCTCGTCGGCGGCGGGGCGGGCCTGGGGCAGAAGGGCGTGGACCACCTCGGGCCGGTCCGCGATCAGCCGGTCGCGCAGCGCCATCTGCCCGGCATAGGTCTCATCCACCCGCAGCCAGTCGCGGCCCTGGACGGGCTGGATTCCGGGAAGCCGCTGGGTGGCCGGCTCCTCCCAGGGGTGAAGCGGAAGCCGGTCCTGCAGGATCGGCACATCTTGCATCGGATTCGACATGGGAGGCTTTTGACCACGCGGGCGCGCGGGCTGCAACCAACACATTTGCGACCAGAGACGTCGCGGCTGGCTTAGGCGGGGCATTGCCGGCGAGGCAGTGTGGCGCAAACGGGAGGCACCGATGGACTATCACCGCGACCGCCGGAAGATCGACCCGTCGCGCGGGGGGACCCTGGGGGACGGGACGCCCAACGACAACGACCGGGTCGAGATCGGGCCGACGCAGCTCGCCTTCCGGGAATGGCAGGCGGCGGGGCTGGCGCTGCCCGACCTGGCCCGGATGCGCGAGGACCGTTGGCGCAAGCTTGTCGCGGGGCTGGTGGCGCGGGACTATGGCGGCTTGCTGATGTTCGACCCGCTGAACATCCGCTACGCGACCGACACCACCAACATGCAGCTCTGGAACACGCACAACCCGTTCCGGGCCTGCCTTCTGTGCGCTGACGGGCATATGGTGATGTGGGAATATAAGAACTCCCCGTTCCTGGTGACGTTCAATCCGCTGGTGAAGGAACTGCGCTCGGGGGCGACCTTCTTCTACAACTCCACTGGCGACCGCGGCCAGCAGGCAGCGCAGGGGTTCGCGGCGCAGGTCGACGAGGTGATGCGCGCCCATGCCGGGTCGAACCGGCGGCTTGCGGTGGACAAGATCATGGTCCACGGCCTGCGAGCACTTGAGGCGGTGGGCTTCGTGGTCGAGGAAGGCGAGGAGGTGACCGAACGCGTCCGCGCGGTGAAGACCCCGGACGAGATCCTGGCAATGCGCTGCGCGCATCTGGCCTGCGAGGCGGGCATTGCCGAGATGGAGGCGTTCACCCGGGCCAACGTTCCCTCCGGCACGGTGTCCGAGGACGCGATCTGGGCGGAACTGCACGCGGCCAACATCCGGCGCGGCGGCGAATGGATCGAGACGCGGCTCCTCGCTTCGGGTCCGCGGACGAACCCGTGGTTTCAGGAATGCGGGCCGCGACTGGTGCAGCCGAACGAGATCGTGGCCTTCGACACAGACCTGATCGGCGCTTACGGCTTCTGCATCGACATCAGCCGGACCTGGTGGGTCGGCGACGCCCGTCCGTCGAACGCGATGGTCAGCGCGTTCCACCACGCGCTGGACCACATCGCCGACCACAAGGCGCGGCTGCGCCCCGGGGTGACGATCGAAGAGCTGGTGATGGGCGGCCACCAGCTGGCGCCCGAATACTGGGCGCAGAAATATTCCTGCAAGATGCACGGGGTCGGGCTTTGCGACGAATGGCCCTATGTGCATTACCCCGATGGCTGGATGCCGGGCGCATTCGACGCCGCGCTGGAGCCCGGTATGGTCCTCTGCGTCGAGGCGCTGGTCTCGCCCGAGGGGGGCGACTTTTCCATCAAGCTGGAGGATCAGGTGCTGATCACCGAAACAGGATGCGAGACGCTGACGCGCTATCCCTTCGACGAACGGCTGATGGGCTAGCCGCCGCCGTGAGCGTCCGTGAGGAGGTCACTCCTCCTCCGGCTGGATCAGGGTGATCTCGCCCGAGGTCTCCAGCGTGCGGATCGCGCCGATGATCGCGTTCATCGCCTCTTCCGCGTCCTTCTCCTTGACCCGGCCGCGGGTGGCGATTTCCTCGCGCAGACCCTGGGACAGCCGCTGGGAGATGTTGGCCAGGATGAACTCGGCCGCCTCTTCCAGGCCCGGCTTTCCCATTGCGGCGGCAAGCGCGGTGACCAGTTGCGGCTGCTCCACCAATCGCGTGATCTTCGGCGTGTCGCGGGGGTTCAGGCGGGTGGGGATGTGGACGAAGGTGAAGATCGCCTTCCTGACCTCGGCCGCGAAGGCGGCATCCTCGGCCTCAAGCCCCTGCAGGACGTCGTCGCGCGTCATCGAGGGCGAGACGTTCAGGATCGCCCCCACCCGTTCGACCGGCCCCTGGTCGAAGGCCTTGGGCGGCTGGTTGTCAAGTTCGGCCAGCAGCGCCGCCCCGATCCGGCGCACGGTTTCGGGGTCGACATTTCCCGTCATCGACACCGCATAGGCCACGCGCCGCGCCCGTTCGCCGGGCAGTTTCCCCAGAAGCTCGGCCGCGCGACCGACGGGAAGCTTCGACAGCATCACCGCGCCGACCTCCACCGCCTCGTTGACCAGGATCGGCAGCAGGCGGTCGGGCGGCAGTTGCGTGATCCGCTCCCACGGGTCGATCTTGGACGAGGTCGAAGACATCCGGCGCAACCGTTGCGCGGCGGATTGCGAGATGTGGCCGTCCATCATCGCCAGTGCGCCTTCGATCCCGCCGGGGAAGGCGAGGCCGACGGTTTCGAGTTCCGTCAGAAACTCTGTCACCACCTCGTCCAGCGTGGTGCGGTCCACCAGCCGCATCTGACCCATCTGTTCGGCAAGCGCGGCCTGCATGTGTTCGGGCAAGGACGACAAGGGCAACGACGTGCCTTCCGTCAGCAGGTAGCGGACGATCACGGCAGCCTTCTGCCGCGGCGAAAGCACCCGCTTCGGCAGGGCCGGCATCGCCGCAACGCGGCGTTCGGGGGTGATGCGGGCCAGGGGCACCATGTCTTGCGGCATCGCGTCCTCATCGATTCGACGCGATCAGACTAGGGCGCCCCCGGTTAACGCATGCTTGATCCGCGCCTAGCTTGACGGCGTTTCGACGCAGGCGCCCTTCGCGGCGTCCCAGGTCGTGCCGACCATACAGCTGGCGGCGGTCTGCTTGACATGCTCGCCCGCACACTGGGCGAAGGCAAGGCCAGGGAGAAGGGCAATCGCCAGGGCGGCGAGGGTCGTCGTCGTCTTCATCGGTCGTCCTCCTTCAGTAGGTTGTGGTCACTCCGCTGGTAATGGCCTGGGCAAGGGCGGTCTCGGCCCAGGTTCCCTGCCCACCGGCCGCGCGGAGCGCATCCAGCTGGGCCTGGGCAAGCTGCATCTCGTTCATCTGGACCAGCAGCTGGCCATAGTAGCTGCGGGCCAGGATGTTCTGCGGGTTCAGCTCCAGGGCGCGTTCGTAGGCGGCGATCCCTTCCTCGATCCGCCCGGTCTGGCGAAGCAGGAAGCCGCGGTAGGTCATCACCCGGCTTGTCTCGCCCTCGGTCATGCTGGCGAGCACCTGCAGCGCCGCATCGGGCCGCCCGGCATAGGCAAGCTCGCGCACCGCGTCGAAGCGCTGGTCGTCGTTCAGGCTTGAGTCCTCGGCCTTGACGCAGGCCTTGGTCTTTTCATCCCAGACCTCGTCGCCGGTGCATTCGGTGGTGGTTTCGGTCGGCGTCGGCGGCGCGCTGTCGTCGCTGCCCACGGCACGCGAGGCGGCGGGGGACAGTATGAAGGTGACGATGGAGAGCGTCGCGGCAAGGATCATGCGCATAGGCGGACCTTTCGGAAACTTCCCGAAAGGTAGCATGATTGTCGCCAAGGCAAGAACCGAAAGTGCGGTCCGGCCGGGCCGGTCCGATCACGCTTGTGTCAGCCGCCGAAAACCCGGGCGAAGATCGTGTCGACATGCTTGGTGTGGTAGCCGAGGTCGAACTTTTCCTCGATTTCCTCGGGCGACAGGGCCGCCGTGACCTCGGGGTCGGCCAGAAGCTCGGTCTTGAAGTCCGCGCCCTGCTCCCAGACCTTCATCGCGTTGCGCTGCACCAGCCGGTAGCTGCCCGCTCGGCTGACACCCGCCTGGGTCAGAGCCAGAAGCACGCGCTGCGACATGACCAGGCCTTTGAACTTGTTGAGGTTCTTCAGCATGTTCTCGGGGTAGACCACCAGCTTTTCGACCACGCCCGCCAGCCGGTGCAGCGCGAAGTCCAGCGTGATCGTCGCGTCGGGGCCGATCATCCGCTCGACCGACGAATGCGAGATGTCGCGTTCGTGCCAGAGCGCCACGTTCTCCAGCGCCGGGACCACGGCCATGCGCACCAGCCGGGACAGGCCGGTGAGGTTTTCCGTCAGCACCGGGTTGCGCTTGTGCGGCATCGCGGACGAGCCCTTCTGGCCGGGCGAGAAGAACTCTTCCGCCTCCAGCACCTCGGTCCGCTGCATGTGGCGGATCTCGATGGCAACGTTCTCGATGCTGCTGGCGATGACGCCCAGCGTGGCGAAATACATCGCGTGGCGGTCGCGCGGAATGACCTGGGTGCTGATTGGCTCGGGCTGCAGACCCAGCATCTTGCAGACATGTTCCTCGACGCGCGGGTCGATGTTGGCGAAGGTGCCCACGGCGCCCGAAATAGCGCCGGTGGCGACCTCTTTCCGCGCCGCCACCAGCCGGTCGCGGTTGCGCTTCATCTCGGCGTAGAAGCGGGCGAAGGTCAGGCCCATCGTCGTGGGTTCGGCATGGATGCCGTGCGACCGGCCGATGCGGATCGTGTCCTTGTGCTCGAAGGCGCGGGTCTTCAGGGCCTCGAGCACGCGGTCCAGGCCTTTGAGCAGCAGGTCGGCCGCCCGCACCAGCTGGATGTTCAGCGTGGTGTCCAGCACGTCCGAGGATGTCATCCCCTGGTGGACGAAGCGCGCCTCGTCGTTGCCGATGATCTCGGCCAGATGGGTCAGGAAGGCGATCACGTCGTGCTTGGTCACGGCCTCGATCTCGTCGATGCGGGCGACGTCGAACGGCACATCCTTGGCGCGCCAGACGGCCTCGGCGTTCTCCTTCGGGATCACCCCCAGCGCGGCCTGGGCGTCGCAGGCATGGGCCTCGATCTCGTACCAGATCTTGAAGCGGGTGTCGGGCGACCAGATCGCCACCATCTCGGGGCGGGAATAGCGCGGGATCATCGAGAAACCTCAGGGCAGCGAAGGGTGCGCCCCCTTACGCCGCGCACCCGGTCGGCGCAAGACGGCAGGGGCCGGGACGGCGGAGTGGCCGCGATGCACCATCGAACTGTTGTCAAAGCCGCAACGCATTTCTGCCGCAGTGATCACGGTATAAGCCGGCTCGGGCCCGATGGGGCGTTGAGTATGTGGGGCATGGCGCGCCCCGGTGCGGGCGGGACGGCGATGGACGAAGACGGCAGGATCTGGCAGCAGGTGATCGGTCTGGCCCTCGGGCTGGCGGTCCTGGCCCTTGCGGGGGGCTATCTCGGCTTTCTGCATCCGCTGGGGGATTCGCTGTCTGTCGGCCGCGGGATCGCGGCGGCCGCGGTCCTGGTGCTTGCGGTCTTCGCCAGTTTCGCCGGCCTCAGGATGGCGGCCTTCGTCTCGATGCTGCTGGCGCTGCTGACCGGGGGCCAGGTGCTGCTGGCCTACAGCTGGCCCGGCCTGCCCGGCCGCTACACGGTGTACCAGAAGAACGTGCTTTACCGGAACGCCGACCTTCCGGCCCTGGCTGCGGACATCCGCGCGACCTCTGCACAGATCGTCACGCTGCAAGAAGTCCTTCCCGAGGCGCAGCCCTTCCTCGACGGGCTGAAGGATCTTTACCCGCAGCAGATGCTCTGCCCCGGCGGCGCTGTCGGCGGAGCCGCAATCCTGACCAGCCTTCCGATGGTCGACGGCACTGCCTTCTGCGGCCCCGGCCTTGCCGCGATGCAGGTCGTCGCGGGGACCGAGGACAACAGGCAGCCGGTCTGGCTCGTCTCGCTGCACCTGCACTGGCCCTGGCCCTACCAGCAGGCCCAGCATGTCGAGCTTCTGTTGCCGATCCTCGACAAGCTGGAAGGCCCCGCGATCCTGGCGGGCGATTTCAACATGGTCCGCTGGGCGACCTCGGTGAAGCGGATCTCCGACATCCTGGGCGTGCGCCCCACCGGACCGACCGCGGGCAGCTACATCGGACTGAGCCGCCTGTTCCCGCTGCCCATCGACCACGTCTTCGCGACGCAAGGCGGCAGGGCCAGCCTGCGCCCCGCTGCCGGGTCCGATCATCTGGGCGTGCTGGCCGAGGTCTCGTTCTAGCCCGGTCCATGGACAAGCGGGGCCGAATACTCGGTCCCGCCACGGTCGCTAGAACCGGTAGTCCATCCGCAGCGCGACTTCCTTGTTGTCCGCGTCGAAGGTGTCGTCGAAATCGTCCTGGCTCTCGACGAGGTATTCCAGCCCGACCACGAACTTGCCTTCGCTGCCCAGCGCATACCGCGCCCCGATGCCGTAGTTCGTCATCGTGTCCGAGAAGGGTGTGGCCTGGTTCACGTTGTAGTCCGTCAGGCCCAGAAAGACGTAGGGCAGGAAGCGCCCGGCATCGAGACCGCCGATCAGCTTCACGCGGGTTGCGTCCCAGTCGGAGTCCGGCGCCAGATCGCCGTAGTCGCCCGAGGAATAGGCCAGTTCGCCACCGACGACAAACCTGCCCAGATCCCGCAGGTAGCCGGCCTGGATGCCGATCCCCGAGGTGTCGAAGTCGAAGAGTCCGTCATTGAATTCGCCGCTCACCGCGCTGACGCCGACGTAGAATCCCGTCCAGTCGAAGGCGGGCGCGACCGGCTCCGCCGCTGGCACGGGTTCGGTGATTGGCTCAACCGGCCCCCCGGCAAAGGCGGGAGCAGTCAGACCGCAAACAGCGGCAAGAACCAGACAAGACTTCATGCGGATACTCCTTTGATTTTACATGACCTTCCCCGGTCGACACTGTGCCATCAAACGCCCCGGCCGGACATGCAGGCCGTGCACGGCAGCCCGGGATACAAGGTGCGGGTGGCAAAAAGGTCGCAGGAGACAGCCTGTGCAAGCCGCGCCCGGCCACCCTTGCGGCCCCGACGCCGTCCGCCTAGAACGAGCGCATGTCCGCCGCCCCCCTATCCACTGTCACGCGCGGCGTGGCGCTGATGATCCTCGCGATCTTCCTCTTCACCGCGATGGATGCCACCGCCAAGGGGCTCATCGAACGCTATCCCGCGCCGCAGGTGATCTGGGTGCGCTTCGCCGGCCAGCTTTTGCTCGTGCTGCTCATCCTGCGCCACAACCTTGGCCCTGTCCTGCGCACCCGCTTTCCGGTGCTGCATTTCTGGCGCTCGGCCTCGCAGTTCGGCGCGACGACCTTCTTCTTCCTCTCCCTGCCCTTCATCGGCCTGGCCGAGGCCACGGCCATCGCCGACATCAACCCCGTCCTCATCACCCTGGGCGCCGCGCTTTTCCTGGGCGAGAGGCTCGGCCCCCGTCGTGTTGCCGGAGTCGTCGTGGCCCTTATCGGCGCGCTGATCGTGATCCGGCCCGGAGCGGGGATCTTCAGCTGGTGGGCGGTGCTTCCGCTCCTCTGCGCGCTTTCCTATGCGACGTCGGCGCTTCTCACCCGCAAGATCGGCGCGCAGGAAAGCGTCTGGGCCTCGATGGTCTACGCCGCGCTGTTCGGCACCCTCGTCGCCGGCGCGGCGCTCCCCTTCGTCTGGGAACCGGTCGCCTCCCAGGACCTGTGGAAGTTCGGCCTCATCGCCTGCCTGGGTACCGGCGCCCAGCTGTGCATCATCCGCAGCTTTTCCATCACCGAGGCCGGGATCGTGGCGCCCTTCGCCTATCTCGGCATCGTCTTCGCCACCTTCTGGGGCGCGGTGCTGTACGACCAGTGGCCCGATCGCTGGACGGTGATCGGCGCGCTTGTGATCGTGGCCGCCGGTCTCTATGTCTGGCACCGCGAACAGCGGGCGACGCGCGCGCCCTGAGGGTCCCGATGTCCGACGGCAGCGACCGCCCCCCCTTCCAAGCCGGCCATTTCCTGGTCAACCTCGCCGCCCGCGGGCTGATCGGGCTGGCGCTGGCCCTGCCCTATGCCTGGCGCGTGCGGTTCGTCGGCTGGCTGATGCGCCGGGTCATCGGGCCGCTTGCCGGCTATCGCCAGCGCGCGCTTGCAAACCTGGCGCTGGTCTGGCCCGACCGACCGCTTTCGGAACGCGAGGCCATCGCAGAGGCGGCGCTCGACAATGCCGGCCGCACCCTGATCGAGAACTACTCCACCCGCGCCTTCACCGCCCGCGCCGCGGGGATAGAACCCGAAGGCCCCGGCTATGCCGCGCTGATCGCGGCGCGGAACGACAAGCGGCCGGTGATCCTCGTCTCGGGCCATTTCGGCAATTACGAGGCCGCGCGGGCGGCGCTTGTGGCGCGCGGCTTCCAGATCGGCGGGCTCTACCGCAACCTGTCGAACCGCTACTTCAACGCGCATTACGTCAAGACCATGGAGGCCTTCGGCGGGCCGGTCTTTCCGCAGGGCCGCACGGGAACGGCGGGCTTCGTGCGTCACCTGAAAGAGGGCGGTCAGCTGGTGCTTCTGTTCGACCAGGACGTGGCATCCGGCGTGGCGCTGCCCTTCCTCGGCCATCCCGCCCGCACCGCCCTTTCCGCCGCGTCGCTGGCGCTGCGTCTCAAGGCCGAGCTGATCCCGTTCTATGCCACCCGCCAGCCCGACGGCCTCGGCTTCCAGGTCACGCTCGACGCGCCCGTTCCGCACAGCGACCCCGAAACCATGATGCGCACCGTCACCCGGTCGCTCGAAGCGCGTGTCCTCGCCCATCCCGGCCAATGGTTCTGGATCCACCGCCGCTGGAAAGGCGCAACCGCGTAAGGCGGGCGATCTGCCCGCCCGCTCAGACGGACTGCACATCCCGGTCCGGACCTGGGCCTTTTTCTCCTGCGTCCGGTCAGAAAGCTGTGCCCGCAGACGACCGTGCCAGGAAAGACCTGGCATCCGTCACGCCCCATCGCGGCGAACACTGCACGCCCCGCCCCCCGCACGCGCGCCCCGAGTAGGGTGGGCGATCCGCCCACCATGCCTCAATGAGCACCGCCACCGAGATGCGGAACGATCAGGCGCCACCCGGACCGGGCAGACATCTTCGGCGGGCCCGGTCAAGATGACGCCCCCCACGGCCCCCTTCCCAACAGCGGCAGGATGGACCGGGCGGCCTTCGCGCGCCATCAAAGAATACTCAGCAAGCCCCACCCCCCCGCGCGACCCGAGCAGGGCGGGCCATCCGCCCACCGCTTATAAAGATGTGCACCGCCACCGATATGCCAACCGGCTCGACCACACCCGTGCCACGCCAACTTCGCCCGCAGACAGGGCCGAACACACCAGTCCGCCTGCCTTCCTCTGCCCCAAGCCGAATGGATCGCCAGCCAGTGCCCTGCACTCCACGCGCGGCAGGTAGGGTGGGCGTTCCGCCCACCGTCCGCTCAGTCGACGCGCGCCGCGGCCAGGATGGTCGAGGGGCCGGCCTGCTGCACGATCACCGCGCCGGGCTCGTCCCCGGGATACGGCGCGGTCAGCTCCAGCGGCCCCTGCCCCGTCCAGTCCTGCAACGGCTCCCACGAGGTGACGATGTTGGTATAGGTGATGGTCTTTCCCGCATTCTCGCCGCGCTCGATGGTCACCGTCTCCTCGGGCTTGTAGCGCACAAGCTGGACCCGCACGGGCTCGGTCAGCGGCGGGTCCGCCTCGGCCCGGATCACCAGCCGCTCACCCTCGCGCGTGACCGACAGCCGGACCGGGGTCCCCGCCTGCATATGTGCCCGCAGACGCTCGGCCGTCTCCTCGGGCGCGAAACCCTCGATCCGGTCCGCGCCCCCGATGATCAGTTGCGGCGTGTAGATCGTCCGCGACCCCACCGCCTTGGCATAGGCGCGCTGGCGGTCGGTGAACTGGGCATGGGCGAACTTGTCCTCCCAGCCGATGTAGTCCCAGTAATCCACGTGCAGCGCCAGCGGCAGGATCTGCGGGTTCGACGCCAGCATCGCCACGAATTCGTCCGCCGGAGGGCAGGACGAGCACCCCTGCGAGGTGTAAAGCTCCACCACCACCACCGGCTCGGCCTGCACCTGCGCCACGGCCGCGAGCCAAACTCCGCAAGCGGCGCTGACGAAATGTCGCATGGTATCCGTCCTGATCGTGGTCCCCGACCTGTTATACGAATGCCGGAACGCCCGAGCCAATCAAGGTTTTGCGAGAGACCTGTCATATGCTGTAGGAAAGCCACGAAGCGGGCTGGATATTCGGCATACAATGGTATACAAGCCCGCGCAGCCGCCTTCCGAAGGAGCCAGAAGATGACCGTCACCGTTGGACACGACCTGTCGAAGACCCGCAAGACCCTGACCGCCGGCGGGCAGACGGTCCATTACTACTCGATCCCCGCCGCCGAGGAAGCCGGCCTGGGTGAGTTCTCGAAACTCCCCGCCAGCCTCAAGGTCGTGCTGGAGAACATGCTGCGGTTCGAGGATGCCAAAACCGTCACCGTCGACGACATCAAGGCCTTCTCGACCTGGGGCAAGCAGAAGGGCCAGAACCCGATCGAGATCGCCTACCGCCCCGCCCGCGTGCTGATGCAGGACTTCACCGGCGTCCCCGCCGTCGTGGACCTGGCCGCGATGCGTGACGGGATCAAGGGCCTCAAGGGCTCGGCCGCCAAGATCAACCCTCTGGTGCCTGTTGACCTTGTGATCGACCACTCGGTCATGATCGACGAATTCGGCCACCCCCGCGCCTTCCAGATGAACGTGGACCGCGAATACGAGCGGAACATGGAGCGCTACGTCTTCCTGAAATGGGGCCAGAAGGCGTTCAACAACTTCCGCGTCGTGCCGCCCGGCACTGGCATCTGCCACCAGGTCAACCTGGAATACTTGGCGCAGACCGTCTGGACCGACAAAGACCAGGACGGCAACCTCGTCGCCTACCCTGACACGCTGGTCGGCACCGACTCGCATACCACGATGGTCAACGGCCTCGCCGTCCTCGGCTGGGGCGTCGGCGGGATCGAGGCCGAGGCGGCGATGCTCGGCCAGCCCGTCTCCATGCTGATCCCCGAGGTCGTGGGCTTCAAGCTCACCGG
>JAIXZY010000054.1 GCA_027489355.1 Paracoccaceae bacterium
AGCGTCAGGTGCATCAGGATCGACTGGCCGCGCGGGCGTTCGTGGATGAACTGCCGGATCGCTTCGAAGAACGGCAGCCCCTCGATGTCGCCGACGGTGCCGCCGATCTCGCACAGCATGAAGTCGACCTCGTCGTTGCCGATCCTCAGGAAGTTCTTGATCTCGTTGGTGACGTGGGGAATGACCTGGATGGTCTTGCCGAGGTAGTCGCCGCGGCGTTCCTTTTCGAGGACGTTCGAGTAGATGCGGCCGGAAGAGATGGAGTCGGTCTGGCGGGCATGGACGCCGGTGAAGCGCTCGTAGTGGCCGAGGTCTAGGTCGGTCTCGGCCCCGTCGTCGGTCACGAAGACCTCGCCGTGTTCGAAGGGCGACATCGTGCCGGGATCGACGTTGAGGTAGGGGTCAAGCTTGCGGAGCCGGACCGTATAGCCGCGGGCCTGGAGCAGTGCGCCAAGGGCGGCAGAGGCAAGGCCCTTGCCAAGCGAGGAGACGACGCCGCCGGTGATGAAGATGTAACGCGCCAAGGCGGGTCTCCCGTGTCAAACAGCGCGATTCGGGTGGGGTGGAATCGCGGCACCACGGGAGTTGAGATATAGCGACTCCCGCCAGAATAGGCAACGCCCGCCGCTAGATCATGCGGGCGCTGTCCGTCTCTGCTGCAAGCAGTTGTAGGTTATGGGTTCGTGGCCGGGGCGGCGGGTTCGTCCGCGCGGGGCGGGGTCGCGGGCGCGTCGGTCGCGGTACCGGGCAGCGTCAGGTCTGTGCCGGCAAGGCCGCCGCCGGTGGCGGGTGCCTCGGCCGCAGGCGCCTCGGTCGCGGGGGCGGTGGCCGCACTGTCGACAACCGAGCCGCCGTCGCCGCCGCGGGTGGCGAGGATGGTCAGGGTGATCGACGTCACGATGAAGGCCGAGGCGAAGACCCAGGTCAGCTTGGTCAGCGCCGTGGCGGCGCCGCGGGCGGACATGGTGCCGCCGCCCCCGCCGATGCCGAGCCCGCCACCTTCGGAGCGCTGCAGGAGCACCACGCCGATAAGGAGGAGCGCGAGGATCAGGTGGATGGTGAGGATGACGTTTTCCATAGGCCTTCCCGGAAGCTGACGCGCCTATCTAGGCGGAAGGGGGACGCGGCGCAAGGGTGCGCGCAAGGGGCTTTTCCCGGACGGGGGAGCCGTCCTCGGGGCATCGAGCCCCTCGGACGGCGCTGCCGCGGAGGGAGGGCGGCCGGGCTTGACAGCGGAAGCGGCGGGAGCCTCCGGCGGGAGTATTTGCGGAAAAGAGCAAGCTGGCGGACAGGTCAGCCGCTGCCTTCGTGCACAGCGGAGAGCTTGTTGCCGTCCGGGTCGCGGACATAGGCGGCGAAGAAGGCGGGCCCGTAGGGGCGCAGGCCGGGAGCACCTTCGTCGGTGCCGCCGTGGGCGAGGGCGGCGGCGTGAAAGTCGCGGACGGCTTGCGGGCTCGCGGCGACGAGGGCGGGCATGGAGCCATTGCCCGGGGTGGCGGGCCTGCCGTCGAAGGGCTGCGTGATCCAGAGCCGGGTGCGGCTGTCCTCGGGCAGGCCATAGCCGGCCTCGGTCTCCATCATGGCCCGGCGGACAAGGCCCAGAGGCGCAAGTGCTGCGTCGTAGAAGCGGATCGCGCGGGTCAGGTCGTTCGTGCCGAGCGTGAGGTAGAGGAAGGTCTCAGCCATCGACTTCGTCCGTGGTCTGCTGGCCCGAGAGTCGCTGGCGCAGGATCGACCAGCTCATCCCGACGCCCAGGATCAGCGACAGGACCAGGACGCCGAGCCAGGTGTTCAGCGACGAGTTGTCGAGGCCGAGTAGACCCCAGTCGGTCAGCACCCAGAGGCCGGCCGCAAAGATCGCCGCGATCACGATCACGCCCAGCACGCCGATCGAACGCATCGTGGCGACGAGGTAGACCATCGCGATCACCGCCAGGATCAGGCCAAGGAAGACGACCAGCGGGGTCTGTTCGCCCCATGCCGTGCGAGCCCAGGCCACGTAGTTCCAGGGCGTCGGGTTGAAGGTTGCGGCGAGCAGGAAAAAGGCGCCAAGCCAGCGGAGGAGGAAGCCCATGAACGTGCCCTTCGGGAAATATCCCGGCCATGCTAGCCGGTTGCGGGGGGGAAGGGGAAGGGCGGACGCAAGGTCGCGAAGGAGTGCGGGCACGATAGCCCGCATCGCCACGTCCAAAGCGAAGCGCGAGACGCTTTCCGGCAGGCCTCCGTCACGCGGTGCGCATTTGAAGGGTTTCCCCGGCGGCGAGGCGTGGCTATACCCCGCGTGGTTTGACGCGTGACTCGGGGGATGGAATGGCCAACGTCGTCGTCGTGGGCGCCCAGTGGGGCGATGAAGGCAAGGGCAAGCTGGTCGACTGGCTGTCCGAACGCGCCGATGTGATCGCGCGGTTCCAGGGCGGCCATAACGCCGGCCATACGCTGGTCATCGGCAACACGGTCTACAAGCTGTCGCTTCTGCCCTCGGGGATCGTGCGCGGCGGCAAGCTATCGGTGATCGGCAATGGCGTCGTCGTCGACCCCTGGCACCTGGTGGCCGAGATCGAGAAGCTGCGCGGGCAGGGCGTCGACGTCTCGCCCGAGAACCTGATGCTGGCCGAGAACGCCAGCCTGATCCTGCCGATTCACGGCGAGCTTGACCGCGGCCGCGAGGCGCAGACGACGGTGGCGAAGATTGGCACGACGGGCCGCGGGATCGGCCCGGCCTATGAGGACAAGGTCGGCCGCCGGGCGATCCGGGTCGCGGACCTGTTCGATGCGGCGACACTGGACACGCGGATCGGGCGGCTTCTCACGCACCACAACGCCTTGCGCGCGGGGCTGGGGCTGGAGCCGGTGGACCCCGCGGCGCTGAAGGCGCAGCTGCTGGAGATCGCGCCGAAGCTGAAGCCCTATGCCGGCCCGGTCTGGAAGGTGCTGGACGAGGCACGGCGGGCGGGCAAGCGCATCCTCTTCGAGGGCGCGCAGGGCTCGCTGCTGGACATCGACTACGGGACCTATCCCTATGTGACCTCGTCGAACACCATCGCGGGGCAGGCGGCCACCGGGACGGGGGTGGGGCCGACGGCCATCGACTTCGTGCTGGGGATCGTGAAGGCCTATACGACGCGGGTGGGCGAAGGGCCGTTCCCGGCGGAACTGCACGACGCGGACGGCGAACGCCTGGGCGAGCGCGGGCATGAATTCGGCACGGTGACGGGCCGGAAGCGCCGCTGCGGCTGGTTCGACGCGGTGCTGGTGCGGCAGACCTGCGCGACCTCGGGCGTGTCGGGCATCGCGCTGACCAAGCTGGACGTGCTGGACGGGTTCAAGACGCTGAAGATCTGCGTGGCTTATGACCTCGACGGCCAGCGGCTGGACTATCTGCCCATCGCCGCCGACGAACAGGCGCGCTGCAAGCCGATCTACGAAGAGCTGGAAGGCTGGTCCGAGACCACGGCCGGCGCGCGGTCCTGGGCCGAGCTTCCGGGCGCGGCGATCAAGTATGTCCGGCGGATCGAGGAATTGATCCAGTGCCCGGTCGCGCTACTGTCCACCTCGCCCGAGCGGGACGACACGATCCTGGTGACTGATCCCTTCGCGGATTGAGCCGACGGCGCCCGGCCGTGTCTTGCGGCGGGCCGGAAAGGACTTGGCGATGGCACTCAGCTACAAGGCCCGCAGACGCTGGGCGCTGGTGATTCTGCTTCTTGGGCTGCCGGCTTATGTGGTGGCCGCGGTGACACTGGTCGGACTGATCGACCGGCCCTCGGTGCTGGTCGAACTGGCCATCTATGTCGCGCTGGGCTTCGCCTGGGCACTGCCCTTCCGCTTCGTCTTTCGCGGCATCGGCCAGGCGGACCCGGATGCGGAAAAGACGGACGGGGCGGGCCCATCCGTCTGATCTGCGGGTGCAGGCCCGCGCTCAGGTCAGGCGGCGGGCCTCGGCCAGGTAGGGCGAGTTCTCGGCCAGGCTGTAGTGGCCACGGTTCACCTTCTCGATCCGGCCGGTGCGCAGCAGCGTGCCGAAGCTGCGCAGCCCGTCCTCGCGGCTGACCGCTTTGCCGCCGGCCGAGGCCATCATCCGGCGCATCAACTGCGGGCGGGTGAACTGGCTGCGCTTCTCGACGCAGGTGGCATAGGCGGCGGCGGCTTCCAGCATCTCGGCCATCGAGCGCGCGCCGACGAGTTCCGCGAAGGAGGCGAGGCCTGCCTCGTTGATCTCCTTGCTGTCCTCGGCCAGATCCTCGTCCTCGTCGCTGTCCGCGGCGCTGCCATAGGAAGGCTTTTCCAGCACCAGGTTGCGGGCCGGTTGGCCGGAGGCCGCGACGGCGGCGCCGGCACCGATCGCGCCGGACAGGCGACCGGTGCGAAGGGCGACCATCGGCTGGCCTTCCGGCGCAGGCGGGGCCATCGCGGGGGCCGCGGCGACGGGGGCCGTCGCCGGAGCCGGGGCCGGAGACGGAGCGGCAGCGGGACCGACGCGGTCGATGCGCTGTTCCGACACCAGAACCAGCGGCGGCGGGCTGATCATGCCGGGACGGATCGTGCCGGGACGCGGCTCGGTCGGGCGGATCGTCACCGACTTGCGGCGCGGCTTGACCTCGGGTTCGGGCTGCGGCTCGGGGGCCGGAGTGGGCTGGATCGCCTCGGCCAGGTCGCCGCGATAGGGGTCGAGATTCGCGTCCGCCTTCGGTGCCTCGTAGTCGATGTCGGCGCGGTCGGCCTCGGTCGCCACGACGGCCGCCTTCAGACGTGACAGCGCCTCGTGACGGCGGCGGTTCTCTTCCTCGGCCATGACCTCTTCGGCCTGCTGCATCAGGCGGGCGATTTCGTTCGAATCCTCGCGGTTCATCACGCGGGTGGCGCCAGGGTCCTTCGGCTCTTCGCTGGGATGAATCCGCACGACGCGCGAGTTCACCCGGCGGGCGCGCGCGCCGGACTTGCCGGCCGGCAGCTCTTCGGCGGTACGCGGCGCATCGGCAGGCTCGGCGAAAGCCGCGACGGCCAGGTCGTCGGGCAGGGCTTCCGCTGGGGCTTCGGCGGCGGGCGCCCCGGTGAATGCAGCGGCAAGTTCTTCCGGCTGGGCTTCGTCGGACGGTCCGTTCCCGATGGCCTCGGGCAGCAGGTCCTGCAGTTCGGCCTCCGCCAGGCTCGGCGCGGCAGGCTGGTCTTCGGGCAGGGTCTCGTCCAGCCTGGCGGCCAGGCCGTCCTCGTCGAAGACGGTCCCGTCCAGCTGGGCCAGAAGGGCCACGTCTTCGGCACTGAAATCTTCCTCGACCGGATGCGCCGCGACCGCATCCATGTCGTCCAGGATCGACAGCGCAGGGATATCGGCGTCAGAAGCCTCATCTTCCAGCTCGACCGGCAGCGGAGCCTCGTCGGCAGCAAGCGCCATCGGCTCGACGTCGACGACGGCATCGGGAATGCCGTCCGTCCAGCGCAGATCACCGGCCTCGACCTCTTCCGCAGTCTCGGCGGCAATCAGCGCGCCCAGCCGGGCCGCGACATCGCCCGCGTCATTGTGGACCTCGTCTTCGGCGGCGGAATGCACGGCCTCGGCCTCGACCGCTTCGCCGACCGGCCGGGACAGTTCGGGATCGGCCACGAAGGCAGCCTCGGCCAGCGGCACCGAGGGGTTCACGGCCTTGCGGATGCGGGCCAGCTTGGCGGCGACGCCGTCCGGGATCACGTCGGTCAGCGAGGGTTCGGGCGCCGCGACCTCGGCCGATACCTGCGGTTCGGCTTCTGCCGGCGGCTGGGCCGGTCGGCGCAGCACCGGGTTCATCTGGATGCGCGGCGACGGCGCGGTGGGCGCTTCGACCGGATGCAGGCGCGCTTCCTCGGCCTTGGTGGCGGCCAGGCGCGAGACCTCACGTTCGGCCAGGCGGTGCAGCATCGCGGCATCGGGCGGCGGCGGCTCGGCCCCGAAATGGCGGTCCTGTGCGGCAAGGTCGCGGAAATACTCGGCAATCGCCTTCATCGTATCGAAAGGGTTGTCGAACCCTTCCAGCGTGCAGCTGAAGGTCCCGTAGGAAACGGTCAGGATCTTGCTTTCACTGGTCATGACTGGACAGCCTTTCGCCTTGCTCGTCCCACCATACTACGCCGGGACCGTCCTAATGCATGGACAGACGGGGGTAATTTGATGGATTGATTGTGGCCGGACCCCGAGAATCCTGCCTTAATTGGATACAGTCTTACATGAATGCGCCGATTGTCCAGTCAACCCACGGTGTAACCCTCGCCGGTGGGGGGCCGTTTTCCGCGCGTGACCTGAAGCTTGCGCTGGCCCGCGCGCCCCTGGCCGTGGCGGCCGACAGCGGGGCGGACCGGCTCTTGCGGTGGGGCGTGATGCCCGAGGCGGTGATCGGCGACATGGATTCGATCTCGGCCAGGGCGCGGGCGGACATTCCCTTGGACCGCCAGCATCTTGTCGCGGAACAGGTGACCACCGACTTCGACAAGGCGCTGCGACTGATCGCGGCGCCGCTGGTGCTTGCGCTGGGTTTCGCGGGCGCGCGGCTGGACCACGGGCTTGCGGCCTTTTCCACCCTGATCGCCCGGGCCGAGCGGCGCTGCATCCTGATCGGCCCGCAGGACCTGGCCTTTGCCGCGCCCGCCCGGCTGGAGCTTGCGGTCGCCCCGGGCGAGGCGGTCTCATTGTTTCCGATGTCGCAGGTAACGGGGCGCAGCGAGGGCCTGGAATGGCCCATCGCCGGACTCGACTTCGCCCCCGACGGGATGATCGGCACCTCGAACCGCGCAGTGGCACGCCGCGTGGTGCTGGAGTTCGACCGGCGGGGGATGCTGGTCATCCTGCCGCGCCGCAGGCTTGACGCGGCGATCAGGGCGCTTCTGGCAGCAGGCTGACCTCGGCCGTGCGCCGCTTGGCGCGCGAGGCCAGCCGTTCGCGGTGGATGATGTACAGTCCCGACGAGACGATGACGGCGATCCCGGCCCAGGTCAGGGCATTGGGGAAGTCGTCAAAGATCAGGTAGCCCAGGATCACGGCGGTGACGATCTCGAAATAATGCAGCGGGGCCAGCGTGGCCGACGGCGCGAATTTCAGCGCATAGGTCATGCACATGTGGCTGACCGCGGCCCAGAACCCAACCATGAAGAGCCAAAGCCAGTTCCAGCCCTCGGGCCAGATCGGGTCAAGCGAGGGAATGCCCGACCCGTCTGCCAGGACCATCACCGGCAGGCAGAGAAGAAGCCCGGTCCAGGAGGTGTGGAACTGCATCGTCACCGGGTGCATCCAGCTGGAAATCGCGCGCGTGACCAGCATGTACAGCGCGAAAAGGACGGCAGTGCCCAGCGGCCAGAGCGCGACCAGCCCGAAGGCGGCGAGCGAGGGCTGGATCACCAGAAGCGCGCCGCAGAAGCCCACGACGCAGGCCGCGATGCGGCGCGGACCGACCTGGTCGCCGAACAGCAGGCGGCCGAGGATCAGCAGGATGAACGGCTCGACGAAGACGATGGCCAAGGCGTCCGCGATCGGCATGACCTGGATGCCCGAGACGAAGGCGTAGGTGGACAGCAGCAGCAGCCCCGCGCGCAGGGTGGTGAAGCCAAGTGCCCTGCGGTCCATCCTCAGCGACAGCCGCATGAGCAGGACCACCGGCAGCATCAGCGCGCTTTGCACGACGAAGCGGGCGGCGGTGACCTGGCCCACCGGCACGCCGTTCTCGGCCGCAAGCTTGGCCCCCACGTCCAGAAGCGGCGCCAGCGCGCAGAAGGCGAGCATCAGAAGGACGCCCTGAAGGGTGGTGTCGCGGGTCATGCGCCTTGGGTAACGGCTGTGCTCCGGCTCTGCCTGCCTGAATGCGACATTTCGCCGGGGAAAGCTTGCAGGATGAGCGTCTTGCGGCGCGAGCCCCTGGTCTCATCGTCGGGCCTGCGCCCTCCTCCTCGGCGATGGGGGCGCCGCCCCCAATCCCCCGGGAGTATTTGCCGAAAAGAGCAAGGGGATTTGCTCTTTTTCCAAATACTCCCGCCGGAGGCGTCCTGCGGGTTCAGCAGTTCGGAACGTTTACAGCAAGGCCGCCAAGCGAGGTTTCCTTGTACTTCTCGTGCATGTCGCGGCCGGTCTGGCGCATCGTCTCGATGCAGACGTCGAGCGAGACGAGGTGCTGGCCGTCGCCGCGCATGGAGAGGGAGGCGGCCGAGACCGCCTTGATCGCGCCGAGGCCGTTGCGTTCGATGCAGGGCACCTGGACCAGGCCCTTGACCGGGTCGCAGGTCATGCCGAGGTGGTGTTCGAGCGCGATCTCGGCGGCGTTTTCCACTTGTTCCGGCGTGCCGCCCAGCACGGCGGCAAGGCCGGCGGCGGCCATCGCGGCGGCCGATCCGACCTCGGCCTGGCAACCGCATTCGGCGCCCGAGATCGAGGCGTTGTGCTTGCAAAGGCCCCCGATGGCCGAGGCGGTGAGCAGGAAATCCCCGACCCGGGCGGGGCTTGCCCCCGGCACATGGTCCAGCCAGTAGCGGATGACGGCGGGGACGACGCCCGCCGCGCCGTTGGTGGGGGCGGTGACGACCTGGCCGCCGGCGGCGTTTTCCTCGTTCACCGCCATCGCGTAAAGCGACATCCAGTCGTTGATCGTGTGCGGCGGCGTGAGGTTCAACCCGCGCTCGGCCAGAAGCGCGTCGTGGATGCCCTTGGCCCGGCGGCGGACCTTCAGGCCGCCGGGCAGGATGCCCTCGCCCTTCATGCCGCGGCTGATGCAGTCGTTCATCACCTGCCAGATCCGGTTGATCCCGGCGTCGAGATCGGCGGCAGAGCGGAATTTCAGCTCGTTCGCGCGTTTCATCTGGGCGATGGTCAGGCCGGATTTCTTCGCCATCTCCAGCATTTCCGCCGCGGTCTCGAATGGGTAGGGCACATCCGCCCGCGCCTTGGCCTTTGCGCCCCCGGCCTCGGCCAGTTCGGCTGCTGTCAGGACGAAGCCGCCGCCGATGGAATAGTAGATTTCCTCCAGGATCACGTCGCCCTGGGCGTCGGTGGCCCGCAGGATCATCCCGTTCGCGTGGCCGGGCAGCGCAGGGCCGTAGTCGAAGGCGAGGTCGCGGCCAGGATCGAAGGCCAGGGTGCCAAGGCCCGGAGCCTCGATCACATGAGTCTCCCTGATCTTTGCCAGCGTGGCCTCGGCCTTCTCGGCGTCGTAGGTGTCGGGCGCGAAGCCCGCCAGGCCCAGGATCGTCGCGCGGTCCGTCGCGTGGCCCACCCCGGTGAAAGCCAGCGAGCCGTGCAGGGACGCCCGAAGCCCGTGGAAATGGAAGGGTGACGTGCGCATCGCATCAAGGAAGCGGGCGGCGGCGACCATCGGTCCCATCGTGTGCGAGGACGAGGGGCCGATGCCCACCTTGAACATGTCGAAGACAGAGAGAAACATCAGGTACCCGGATTGGTGAAAGGGGTGGGGCCGAGGCCGTCCGACGCCGCGACGCGCAGGGCGGCGGGGCGCGCCTCATGCGCGGCGAGGACGGCCTTCAGATGTGGGAAGTCGTCGATCCGGATGCCATAGGGCGCGGGCGGCAAAAGGATCAGCCAGCGCACGAGGACGCCGATGTAATAGCCAAGGACGCCCGGATGCGAGGCCGAGAGCCAGCGCGGCGACTGCGCGGCCAGCATGGCCTCGATCAGGCCGAGCCGGGCGGTGATCTGCTCTTGCGCGGCGGCGCGGGCGGCATCGGTGTTGGCCTCGCCTGCCGGGCGGTGCGGGTAGAACATTGCCAGCGCCGCCTGGTGCAGCGCGTTCGAGGTGAAGAAGAGCCAGGACAGGAACGCCCCCCGGTCGGGGTCCGCGGGCCCCGGGCCCAGCCTGCCGGTCTTGTCGACAAGCCACAACAGGATCGCCGCCGTCTCGAACATCGGGCCGTCGTCTGTCTCCAGCGCAGGGATCAGGCCCACCGGGTTGACCCGCCGATATTCGGGCGAAGCCAGTGCCCCGCCCTCGATGTCGACGATGGACAGGGTGTGCGGCAGTTCCAGATCTTCCAGGGCGAAGCGGACAATGGTCGAGGCGAAGTCGGGGGCGTGGTGCAGGGTCAGGGTCACAGGACCGATCCTTCCGGCGGGTTGGGCTGTTCGGGGTGGGTGAAGGGATGCGCGCCTAGGCCCTCGGCCCGGGCGACCACCGGCGTCTCGACGCGGGCCTCCTGCGCGCGGGCCAGCGCCTGCAGCGTGGGGAAATCGGCCATCTCCAGCCAGCGCGGACCGTTGACCGGGTAAAGCTGCGCCCAGCGGGTCAGGACGACCGTGTAGACCCCCAGCGGCCGGCCGCCGGCGAACAGCTTCGGATGCTGCAGGGCAGCGGTCTCAAGCAGGTCGAAATGGCGCAGCATTCGGGTCGAGAGGATCTCGAGATGCCCGCGGTGCGCCTCGGCCGGGGCGTACTGGTGCGGATAGAAGATCTGACGCAGGTCGGCATGGGCCGTGTTCGACAGGAAGAACAGCCACTTCAGGAACAGCCCGCGGTCGGGATCGGTCGGGCCGGGCCCAAGGTGGTGCGTGTCAGCCAGCCACAGCAGGATCGCCCCGGTTTCCGAAATCGGCCCCACCGGCGTCTCGATCGTCGGAACAAGCCCTGTCGGGTTCAGCGCCCGGTAGGCTGCGCTGTCCTGCTGCCGCTTGGAGCGGTCCACCAGCGCCGTGCGATAGGGAATGCCTGCGCCATCCAGCACCAGCCGGATGATCAGCGAAGCGTTGTCGGGCGCGTAGTGCAGCGTGTACATCGTCGGTCCTCTGGCGCGAGCCTTGCGCAACTCTATCCGCCGCGCAGGGCGAAAAGCGACCCCTTGTCGTGCTGCGGCGGAGGAAAGCCGGGGCGCGGTTAACCCGATCTCAACCATTTCTGAGCGACCCTGCGCCGCGATGACCGGAAGGAGGGCTCGGATGCTGCGAATGCTGCTGATCCTGGGGGCGCTGTTGTGGCCGCTACAGGCGATCGCCGAAGAAACCGCGCTGCAAAAGGCGATGGAGCGGAACCCCGAGAGGTTCGCCAACCGGGTCGTCGACCTGATCGCGGGCTTTGGCGGGGCAGACGGCCTGCGGCCGGACGGAATCGAGGCGCATGTCGCGCTGGAACGGGCCGGGGCGCGGGCTTCGGCGCAGCGGCGGTTCCTGGCGATGGACCTGGATGGCGACGGCACGGTGGTGCGGGACGAACTTGCCGTCAGCCAGCGCGCCGCCAGCGCGCAGGGCCGTGGACGGCTTGAGCGCGAGTTTCTGGCCGCCGACGCAGATGGCGACGGGCGGGTCGATGCGGCCGAGCAGGCAGAGATGGGCCGGATCGCGGGACTGCGGGCCCTGGGCGCCGAGGAGGCAGAGCTTCTGCGCGGGCTGATGGCGCTGGACGGGGACGGTAACGGCGCGCTGACGGCGGCCGAAGTCGAGCGTGCCGTGGCGGGGCTGGAAAAGGCCGACTAGCGCAACGGACTGTCGCCACCGAAGCCTCTCGCCCTTCGCGGGCGATTGCGTTATCCCGGAAGCGGGACAACAGGGGGACTTTCATGGCTGCCGAGCTTTCTCCGATCGATCAGGCCAAGTTCGTCGCCGCGCGCCGGTCGGTCGATTTCGTCGAGACTGGCATGAAGCTGGGCCTCGGCACCGGCTCCACCGCGGCCTGGATGGTGCGCTGCCTGGCCGAACGCGTGCGGGAAGAGGGGCTGCAGGTGACCTGCGTCGCGACCTCCAGCCGGACGGCGGACCTGGCGCAAAGCCTGGGGCTGACCGTGGTGGGTCTGGACGAGATGAAATGGCTGGACCTGACCATCGACGGCGCGGACGAGTTCGACCAGAACCTGAACCTGATCAAGGGTGGCGGGGCCGCGCTGTTGCAGGAAAAGATCGTGGCCACGGCCAGCGACCGGATGATCGTGATCGCCGATGCTGCGAAAGAGGTCGCGCAGCTGGGGGCCTTCCCTTTGCCGGTCGAAGTGATCCCCTTCGGCTGGCGCACGACCAAGGCGCTGATCGAAGAGACGCTGTTCAGCCTGGACGTGATGACCCGCGACGTGGCGCTGCGGATGGCGAAGGATGCGCCGCTGGTCACGGACGAGGGGCATTACATCCTGGACCTCAAGCTCACGCGGATCGGCAATCCGCGGCAACTGGCGCTGGTGCTGAACCAGATCCCCGGCGTGGTGGAGAACGGGCTGTTCATCGACATCTGCGACGTGGTCGTGGTGGGCCACGGCGACGGGCGGGTCACGGTGCGCGACATCAACTCGGGCCGGGTCGAGACGGGCGCCGTCGATATCACGGAAAGCCGCAACATCTTTGCCGACCTGGACTGAGACCGGCTGACCACCCGGTAACCGGAAAAACCGCCCCCGGGTCTTCCGTCCCGCCGCGATAGCGCATAGCTCTGTCCCGGGGTGCAGCAGGCGGGGCCGGACATGACTTTCGACTACGATCTCTTCGTCATCGGCGGCGGCTCGGGCGGTGTGCGTGCGGCGCGTGTCGCGTCGGGCGAGTACGGTGCCAGGGTGGGCCTGGCCGAGGAAAGCCGGATGGGCGGGACCTGCGTCATCCGGGGCTGCGTGCCGAAAAAGCTGATGGTCTTTGCCAGCGCCTATCCCGAGGCCATCGCCGAGGCGCGGGAATACGGTTGGGACGTCCAGGCCGGCGGCTTCGACTGGACGCATTTCCGCACCCGGCTCGAGTCCGAGCTTGACCGCCTGGAAGGCGCCTACCGCAACACGCTGAAGAATGCCGGCGTCACCGTCCACGACGAACGTGCGGTGATCGTCGATCCGCACCGCGTGCGCCTTGCCTCGGGGCAGGAGTTCACGGCAAAGCACATCCTGGTCGCCACCGGCGGCTGGCCCTTCGTCCCGGACATTCCCGGACGCGAGCTGGCGATCACCTCGAACGAGATCTTCCATCTCTCCGCGCTGCCGAAGCGCGCGCTGGTCGTGGGCGGCGGCTATATCGCCAGCGAATTCGCCTGCATCCTGAACGGGTTGGGCGTGAAGGTCAGCCAGTACTACCGCGGCGCCCAGATCCTGCGCGGCTTCGACGACGAGGCGCGGGGCCATGTCGCCAATGCCATGCGGGCGAACGGGATCGACATCCACTGCGGCACTGACGTGATGCGGCTGGAAAAGACCGGGACCGGCATCCGCGCCGTGGCGACCGACGGCAGCGAAGAGGAATTCGACCTGGTCCTCTACGCCACCGGCCGCCGCCCGAACACCTCGGGCCTGGGCCTGGAAGCGATTGGCCTGACCCTGGGGCGCGCGGGCGAGATCCCGGTCGACGCCTACAGCCAGACCGCCGTCCCCTCGGTCTTCGCCGTGGGCGACGTGACCGGCCGCATCAACCTGACCCCGGTCGCCATCCGCGAGGGCCACGCCTTCGCCGACACGGTCTTCGGCGCCAGGCCCACCACCTTCGACCACGAGCTGGTCGCCTCGGCCGTCTTCACCCAGCCCGAGATGGGGACCGTCGGCCTGTCCGAGGAAGCCGCCCGCGAGCAGGAGCCGATCGAGGTCTACTCCACCGCCTTCCGCCCGATGCGGACGATCTTCGCCGGCAAGCAGGACCGCGTGCTGATGAAGCTCATCGTCAGCCAGGCGACGCGCAAGGTCCTGGGCTGCCATATCGTCGCACCCGAGGCCGGAGAGATGATCCAGCTGGCCGCCATCGCGATCCGCATGGGGGCCACGAAAGAGGATTTCGACCGCACCTGCGCCGTACACCCGACGATGTCGGAGGAACTGGTGACGATGCGAAAACCGGTACGGACCGCGTGAGTTCCGGCCGCGACGGGTTGATTTCCGGCTGGATATGACCAGCTTAGGGCAAAGTGCATAAAAAGGGGTTCTGATCTATGGCAGGAAGTGGCGGTCCCTGGGGCGGCGGTGGCTCTGGAGGAGACGGCGGCAGGGGCAACAACGACGACGACGACCGGCGCGGTGGCCGGCGCGGCGACGAACGCCCGCAGATCCCCGAGATCGACCAGTTGATGAAACGCGGCCAGGAACAGCTGCGCGTCCTGATGGGCGGGCGCGGCAATCGCGGCACGGGCGGGCCCAGCGGCCCCGAGGGCCCGGTCTTCACCAGGCAGAGCCTGGGCCTCGGCGCCCTGGCGCTGGTCGCGGTCTGGGCCTTCATGTCCTTCTACACCGTGCGCCCCGAAGAACGCTCGGTCGAACTCTTCCTCGGCGAAAGCTCGGGCGTGGGCGACCCCGGCCTGAACTTCGCACCCTGGCCGGTCGTGACCTACGAGAAGGTCCAGGTCACGGGCGAACGGACGACCGAGATCGGCACCCGCGCGGGCAGCGCGGACAGCGGGTTGATGCTGACCCGCGACCAGAACATCGTCGATATCGGCTTCCAGGTGGTCTGGAACATCTCGGACCCCGAGAAGTACCTGTTCAACCTGGTCGACCCCGAGGACACGATCCGCGCCGTCAGCGAAAGCGCCATGCGCGACATCATCGCCAGGTCGGAACTGTCCCCCATCCTCAACCGCGACCGCGGCGTCATCGCCGCCGACCTGCGGACGGCCGTCCAGGCCACGCTCGACAGCTACAACGCCGGGATCAGCGTGATCCGCGTCAACCTGCAAAGCGCCCAGCCCCCGCGCGAGGTGATCGACGCCTTCCGCGCCGTGCAGGCCGCACAGCAGGAACGCGACCGGCTGGAGAAAGAGGCCGATGCCTATGCCAACCAGGTCACCGCTGGCGCCCGAGGCGAGGCGGCGCGGCTTCTGGAGGACGCCGAAGCCTATCGCGCCCAGGCGGTGAACAGCGCCCAGGGTGAGGCGGCGCGGTTCCTGTCGGTCTATACCGAATACGTGAAGGCGCCCGAAGTGACCCGGCGGCGGCTTTACCTGGAAACGATGGAGCGGGTGCTCGGCGGCATGAACAAGGTGATCCTCGACGGCGTCTCGGGCGGCGAGGCGGGGCAGGGCGTCGTGCCCTTCCTTCCCCTGAACGAGCTTGGACGGACTTCGCCCGCGCAAGGCGGTGCGGCGACCGGGGGGACCAACTGATGCGTGCGATGTACATCATTCCGGCCTTCGTGGTGCTTCTGGTGTTGATCCTGTCGTCGGTCTTCATCGTCGACGAACGCAAGAAGGCGCTGGTCCTGCAGTTCGGCGAGGTCATGCAGGTGAAGGAAGAACCCGGACTTGGGTTCAAGATTCCGCTGGTGCAGGACGTCGTGCTGTATGAGGACCGCATCCTCGGCCTGCAGACCCAGCCCATCGAAGTGACCCTCCTGTCCGATCGCCGGCTGGTGGTCGACGCCTTCGCGCGCTGGCGCATCGTCGACCTGGTGGAGTTCCGCCAGTCCGTCGGCACCGCGGGTGAGGAACGCGCGCAGCAGCTTCTGGGCAACATCCTCAGCCAGGCGATCCCGGAAGTCCTGGGCAACGCGACGCAGGAGCAGGTCCTCAGCCAGGACCGCGCCGGGCTGATGAACCAGATCCTGACCATCGCCAAGCGCGAGGGTTCGGCGCTGGGGATCGACGTGATCGACGTGCGTCTGACCCGGACCGACCTGCCCGAGCAGAACCTGGAAGCCACCTTCGCCCGGATGCGGGCGGAACGCGAACGGGAAGCGGCGGATGAACGCGCCCGCGGTGGCGAAGCTGCGCAGCGGGTGCGGGCCTCGGCCGACCGGACGGTGATCGAGCTGACCTCGGACGCCCGGCGCCAGGCCGAGGTCATCCGCGGCGAAGCCGACGCCGAACGCAACCGTATCCTCGCCGAAGCCTATGGCCAGGATCCGGAGTTCTTCGCCTTCACCCGGTCGCTCACGGCCTACGAGTCCAGCCTGCAGGGCGCCAACTCGTCCATCGTGATGCAGCCGGACAGCGAGTTCTTCGACTACCTGCGCTCGGACGCCGGGCGGCCGACCGGGGCTTCGATCGGCCCGACCAATCCTGCCCCGGCAGAAGCGGCCCCCGCGGATACTGCCCCGGCAGAAGCTGCTCCGGCAGAAGCAGCTCCGGCAGAAGCGGCTCCGGCCTCGCCTTGAGCCAGGTCATCCTGGCCCTCGGGCTGGTCCTTGCGGTCGAGGGGCTGGTGCTTGCACTGGCCCCTCGCCGGATCGAGGATGCGATGCGGCTTCTGGCAAGCCTCGGGATCGACCAGCGCCGGACGATCGGACTTGTCGCACTGGCTTTCGGGGTCGCCCTGATCTGGCTGGTTCGCGGATGATGACATAATCCTTCACATGGCTTTGATGCGCTGCGACGGGGTTTGCATTGCGACTTGCCTTCCCTAACTGTTTTCTCAAGCCCGACGCGGCAGGGTCGACCCCGCATGCCGTTGCCGCCAGATCCGACAGAACAGGAGTTCGCATCGTGCCCGATCTCACCCCCTCCATCCGCAGCGCCCTGCGGTCCAGCACGCTTTTGGCGCTGGTCCTCGGCTTCGGCCTCAGCCTTGCGCCCGCAACCGATGTGCAGGCCTTCGGTGCGCCCGAAAGCTTTGCCGAGCTGGCCGAAAAGATCAGCCCGGCCGTCGTGAACATCACCACCTCGGCCATGATCGCCGCCCCGGCGGATGGAATGCCGATGGTGCCCGAGGGCAGCCCGTTCCAGGATTTCTTCGATGACTTCGGCGGCCCGGGCCAGCAGGGTCCGCAGCGGTCCGAGGCGCTCGGCTCGGGCTTCGTCATCTCGGAAGACGGCTATATCGTCACCAACAACCACGTGATCGAGAACGCCGACGAGATCGAGGTCGAGTTCTTCTCGGGCGAGAGGCTGAAGGCCAAGCTGGTCGGCACCGACCCCAAGACCGACATTGCGCTGCTGAAGGTGGAAAGCGACCAGCCTCTGCCTTTCGTGAGTTTCGGCAACTCCGACTTGATGCGGGTGGGGGACTGGGTCATGGCAATGGGCAACCCGCTGGGCCAGGGCTTCTCGGTCAGCGCGGGTATCGTCTCGGCCCGCGGGCGCCAGCTCCAGGGGACCTATGACGACTTCATCCAGACCGACGCCGCGATCAACCGCGGCAACTCGGGTGGGCCGCTGTTCAACATGGACGGGCAGGTCGTGGGGGTGAACACCGCGATCCTGTCGCCGAACGGCGGGTCCATCGGCATCGGCTTCTCGATGTCCTCGAACGTGGTGACCAAGGTGGTGGACCAGCTGAAACAGTTCGGCGAGACCCGCCGCGGCTGGCTGGGGGTGCGCATCCAGGACATCTCGCCCGAGATTGCCGAGTCGATGGGTCTGGCCGACGCCAAGGGGGCGCTCGTGTCCGACGTGCCCGAAGGTCCGGCGAAGGACGCCGGCATCCGGGCCGGAGACGTGATCACGCGCTTTGCCGGTGCGGAAGTTGCCAGCGCCGGCGATCTGACCCGCCGCGTTGCCGACGCCCCGATCGGCGAGGCGGTCCCGGTGATCGTCCTGCGCGGCGGCAAGACCGAGACGCTGGCCGTGACGCTGGGCCGTCGCGAAGAGGCCGAGGCCGCAGCGATGCCCGCCGCCGCCCCCGCCGCCGAGGCCCCGAAAGAGATGGAGACGCTGGGCCTGACGCTCGCGCCGCTGGACGACGACATGCGCCAACGGCTGGGGCTTGAGCCCTCGGCCGAGGGGCTGATGATCATGGCCGTGGATCAGGCTTCCGAGGCCTTCACCAAGGGACTTGTCGAGGGAGACCTGATCACCGAGGCGGGCCAGCAGAAGGTCGTGCGCCTGCAGGACCTGGAGGACAGGATCAAGGAAGCGAAAGACGGCGGCCGCAAGTCGATCCTGCTTCTGGTGCGCCGCGGCGGCGACCCGCGCTTCGTGGCGCTGTCGATCGAGGACTGATCGGCGGCTTCACGGTATCGAATGGCGGCGGGGACCTCTCCGCCGCCAAATTTCTTAAGGAAGAAATTTGACAAATTCCTTGCTTAAGGAATTTGGGTCCCGGCCCTACGGCTGGTCCCCCGCCCTGACGCCGTCGAACTTGAACCCGGGGTCCAGAAGCCGGTCCAGCAGCGGCGACAGATCCTCGATCAGTTCGGCCACCACATGCACCACCCCCGCCTCGCGCTGCAGCTTGCCTGTCACCCGCAACAGCCGCCCCGCGATCACCGCCCGGCGGAAGCGTTCGTAGACATTGGCCCAGACCACGACATTGGCCGTCCCCGTCTCATCCTCGAGCGTGACGAAGATCACCCCCTTCGCCGTCCCCGGCCGCTGCCGCACCAGCACCAGCCCCGCCACCGTCACGCGCGCCCCGGCCGGAGGTTCGCCCAGCCGCGCGGCCTGCAAGGCCCGAGGCGGCCGCGGCCAAGGCGTGGCCCGCGAGGGAAGCGAGGGGGGCAAGGATGTCATGAAGAACAATACTAGAACATCCGCGCCGGAAGGCAAGCCCGCAGCCCCCCGCGCCCCTCTGGCAAATCCGGGCAGACTGGCCTATGTCACGTCTGACGATCCCGGGAGAGCATGAGAATGGCGAAGATCACTTACGTCGAACACGGTGGCAAGGAACACGTCGTCGAGGTCGCGAACGGCCTCACCGTCATGGAAGGCGCGCGCGACAACGGCATCCCGGGGATCGAGGCCGATTGCGGCGGCGCCTGCGCCTGTTCGACCTGCCACGTCTATGTCGATCCCGCCTGGGTCGACCGGCTGCCGAAGAAGGACCACATGGAAGCCGACATGCTGGACTTCGCCTGGCATCCCGATCCGGTCCGCTCGCGCCTGACCTGCCAGCTCAAGGTCACCGACGCGCTGGACGGGCTGCGCGTGCAGATGCCGGAAAAGCAGATCTGATCCTGAAACCGGCCTCCCCCGCGCACAGGCGGGGCGAGGCCGCGATCACTCGCCCTTGGCCAGGCGATCCGCCTTGCGCTTGACCAGCATCGTGCGCAGGTCGTGCATGGCCAGAAGCAGCGCATCCGTCACCGCCTCCAGCTGGGCGTCCGTCGCGCGGGATTGCGCCCATTGCGTCGTCAGGTTCAGGTGGTCCACGGTGCGCAGGATGTCATCGACCTCGCGCGCCTGAAGCTGCGCCTGCCGCGCCACCAGCCAGTCGTCGATGGCGGCCCGGTCGGCCTCGGTCAGCTCCACCTCGCCATGCGGCCTGACGTTGCCGTTCTTCACGTTCACCGCAGCGATCTCGACCATCTCGATGCGGCGCTGGCGGTTCTCGGTCCCGATGCGGAACACCGCCGCGCCATTCTCGCGCACCCGGAAATAGTAGTCGGGAAGGTCAGCGCCCATCGTCCCTGGTCCATGCTCGCCGGGCCGCAGCCGCCCGCCCCGCCATTCCTTGCGGAGCGCGGGGCGATCGTCAACCCGGAAGCCGTAACCCGCCTAGACCAGGCTTGCGCAGAAGCGCTGGATGCGGCTGCACGCCTCGCGCAGGACCTCGTCCGAGGTGGCGTAGCTGACGCGAAAGTTGGGCGAAACCCCGAAGGCCGCGCCAAAGACCACGGCCACCCCGGTTTCCTCCAGAAGCGCGGTCGCGAAGACCTCGTCGTTGGAAATCACCGTGCCGGCGGGGGTCGCCTTGCCGATGCAGCCCGAAATGTCGGGATAGACGTAGAACGCGCCCTCGGGCTTCGGGCAGCGGATGCCCTGGGCCTGGTTCAGCATCGACACCACCAGGTCGCGGCGGCCCTGGAAGACCTTGCGCCAGTCTGCCAGGAACTCCTGCGGGCCGGACAAGGCCTCCAAAGCGGCGTACTGGCTGACCGAGCAGGGGTTCGAGGTCGACTGCGACTGGATCGTCCCCATCGCCTTGATCAGCGCCACCGGGCCACCCGCATAGCCGATCCGCCAGCCGGTCATCGCATAGGCCTTGGAGACGCCGTTGCAGGTCAGCGTCCGGTCATAAAGGCCGGGTTCGACCTCGGCCGGGGTGCAGAATTCGAAATCGTCGAAGACGAGGTGTTCGTACATGTCGTCCGACATCACCCAGACATGCGGATGCCGCATCAGCACGTCGGTCAGCCCCTTCAGCTCGTCCCGCGTATAGCCCGCGCCCGTGGGGTTCGAGGGCGAGTTGAAGATGAACCACTTGGTCTTGGGCGTGATCGCGGCTTCCAGCTGTTCGGGCGTCAGTTTGAAGTCGGTCTCGATGCCTGCCACGACCGGCACGGGCGTGCCCCCGGCCAGAAGCACCATGTCCGGGTAGCTCACCCAGTAGGGCGCGGGGATGATGACCTCGTCGCCGGGGTTCAGCGTCGCCATCAGCGCGTTGTACAGGATCTGCTTGCCGCCGGTGCCGACGCTGATCTGCTGCGGCGTGTAGGTCAGACCGTTCTCGCGCAGGAACTTGGAACAGATCGCGGCCTTCAGCTCGGGGATGCCGTCCACCGCCGTGTAACGCGTCTTCCCGCTGTCGATCGCCCGCTTGGCGGCCTCGCGGATGTTCTCGGGCGTGTCGAAATCCGGCTCGCCCGCGCCAAGGCCGATCACGTCCTTGCCTTCGGCCTTCAGCTGTTGCGCCTTCGTCGTCACGGCGATGGTGGGCGAGGGCTTCACCCGCGCCAGCGTGTCAGAGAGGAAGGCCATCAACAGCCCCTTTCGGTGGTGGAGTTTCGGTCGCGCCTGTCTTAGGGTCCGCCCCGAACGGGTTCAAGCGGGAACGGTGGGGCAATGGGCGAGACGGCCGAAGCGCGCCTGAAGCGGATGACGATGCGGTCCTGGCGGCGCGGGACAAAGGAGATGGACCTGGTCCTGGGGCCGTTCGCGGACGCGCATCTGGCCGACCTGACCGAGGACGAGCTTCAGACCTACGACGCCCTTCTGCTGGAGAATGACCAGGACCTGATGGCCTGGATCCTGGGCCAAGCCAGCCCGCCGGCGGCGCTGCAACCGCTTCTGGCGCGGATCACCGCCTTCGCGGAAAAGCGCCTCACGCCGGGAAAATAGGCGAAGTTCTTCGCAAGTTTACGGAATGTTTGCGGTTTGTGCCGATTCTACCCCCGTCCGAACGGTGGAGAAACGGTATGACAATGTACGCCCCGGTGCTGGATGGATCGCAAAAGGCCTTCCTGTCCTGCTACCTTGAAAACCTGGCGCTGGTGGAACGGCTGCATCGCCTGCTTCTGGACGTCATCAAGGACGAATTCGAACGGCTGAACCTCCTGGAGATCAACTCGGTCCAGGCGCTCTTGCTGTTCAACATCGGCGAGAATGAGGTCACCGCCGGGGAACTGAAGTCGCGCGGCTACTACCAGGGCTCGAACGTCAGCTACAATCTGAAGAAGCTGGTTGAACTGGGCTACATGCACCACCAGCGCAGCGAGATTGACCGCCGCTCGGTCCGGGTGAAGCTGACAGAGAAGGGCCGCCACGTGCGCGGGCTGATCGCGGACCTCTTTGCCCGGCATTCGGAAGGGATCGAACGGCGCGGTCTGATCGATGCCTCCGGCATGGATGAGATCAACACCGCGCTCAAGCGGATGGAGCGGTTCTGGACGGAACAGATCCGCTACATCTACTGACCCGGCGCCTGCCGCACGCCGCGGATGACCCCGGCCACATGGTTGCCAAAGGGTGAACGGTTTCATCCAAGTCTCTGATTTCATTGCGTTCCCGGCGCATGTCCACCGTGGACAGGGGTCAGTTCACCTTCCGCGCCGGCAGGAAGGGCAGGGGCGCGACGGGAAGGCCTTCCTCGATCATCGCGCGGGCCTCGTCGGGTTTCGCCTCGCCATGGATCGCCCGCTCCGGCGCCTCGCCCGCGTGGATGCGCCGCGCCTCGGCCGCGAAATTCATGCCGACGTATTCCGAGTTCTCCTCGATCTGGCGGCGCAGGGCGGCGAGCTTCTCCTCCAGCTCCGAGGCCGGGGCCGAAAGGTCGGGACGCGGGGCAGCTTCGGCCTTTCGGGCGGGGCGGACGGCGGGGGCCATCAGCTCCTTCTCGACTCTGGACGAGCCGCAAACCGGACACTGGACCTGCCCGGCCGTCTGGAGGGCCGAGAACGCCCCGGCTTCCTTGAACCAGCTTTCGAAGCCATGTCCGGCCTCACATTTCAGGCTGTATCGGATCATCTTCCGGCATCCCGCTTTCCGCCCCCAGAGCTAAGCACCGCAGCCGAAAGGTCAATGCCCCTTGCGCTTGCCCGTCGCGCGCAGGACCGGGAGGCCGTCGTCATCATCATCCCCCGCAATCGGCGCGGCGCGGCCCATGAGGGGCGGGATGAATTGCGCGATGATCGTCTGCAACTCGGGCTCGGCCACCAGCGTCGCGGCCTCGGCCAGGGGGAACCACTTGCGGCGGCGTTCCTTCACCTCGGGGAAGCTTTTCGCCAGGTCCTCGACCCGCAACCCGTAGACGGCGACGGCGCAGGGCACGCTGGCCTCGGCCGAGAGGCATTTCTGATAGCCGTAGCGTCCGATGCAAAGCGGGTTCATCACGCCCTGGACACCGGCCTCTTCCCAGGCTTCCTGTGCGGCGGCAGCCTCGGGCGAGAGGCCGGGCATCGGCCAGCCCTTCGGGATCACCCAGCGCCCGGTATCCCGGCTGGTGATCAGCAGAACCTCGATCCCGCCGCTGCCCGGCCGCCAGCACAAGGCACCGTACTGCATTCTGGTACCACCGGAATCGGCGCCTTGCGCCGCAATCTTGTCTTGCCAACCCATATTGTCACCTGGACCGCCCGGTTCCCGGATCTGGTCGCTGCCTGAACCTCATTTTTCACTATCGCATATATATGGCGTGAATTGGAAAAAAGTTCCGGGAAATTGACGGAAACTGCTGTCGGATTATCTGACCTTGCATGGAAACCAGGCACAGGCGGGTGCAATGAGGCGATTTCTGACGGCAAGTCTGCTGGTCCTGCTGGCCATCCCGGGTCATGCGGGCGACGGGTTCCGGTTTTCCTCGATCGACGGGGGCTCCATCAACCTGGACGACTGGCGCGGCAAGCCGGTGCTCGTTGTCAATACCGCCTCGCTGTGCGGCTTTGCCGGGCAGTTCGACACGCTGCAGGCGCTGCACGAAGAGTTCGGGGACCGGGCGCTTATCCTTGCCGTCCCCTCGGACGATTTCAACCAGGAGCTTGCCGACGAGGCGGCGGTCAAGGAATACTGCGCCATGACCTTCGATCTGACGCTGCCGATGACCGAGATCACCCATGTGACCGGCAAGGCCGCGCATCCCTTCTATGCCTGGGTCAAGGCCGAGACCGGCTTCGTCCCCGGCTGGAACTTCAACAAGGTGCTGCTCGCGCCCGACGGGACCATCGCCGGGACCTTCGGCGCGCCGGTCAGGCCCGAGGGGCCGCAGATCGCGGGGCAGATCAAGGCCATGCTGGAATGATCGAGGGGCCGCCGCCCCGGCCCGCCGCGACGGGGACGACGCCGCTTTTCCTGGGTTCCGACATCTATCGGGGCTCGTCCTACGGCGCGCGCCATCCCCTGCGGGTGCCACGCGTCTCGACCGTGATGGACCTCGCGCGGGCGCTGGGATGGTTGCCGCGCGACCGCTTCCGCGTCAGTCCGCGGGCCAAGCCGGCCGCGCTGACCCTGTGGCATGAGCCCGCCTACATCGCCGCCCTGCAAGAGGCCGAGGGTCTGGGCGAAGCGACCGAGGAGATGCGTCACCGTTTCCACCTTGGCACGCTCTCCAACCCCGTCTTTCCCGAAGTCTACCGCCGCCCCGCCACCGGGGCCGGAGGCACGATGCTGGCGGCCGAACTTCTGGCCGCCCGTCCGGGAAGCATCCATGTCCCCGGCGGCGGCACGCATCACGGCTTGCCGGGGCGGGCCAACGGGTTCTGCTACCTCAACGACGTGGTGCTGGGGATCAAGGTCCTGCAGCGCGCCGGGCTGGGACGGATCGCCTATGTCGACCTTGACGCGCATCACTCGGACGGGGTGGAACTGGCCTTCGCTTGCGATCCGGGTGTGCGGATGATCTCGGTCCACGAGGAAGGCCGCTGGCCCTTCACCGGCGCGCTGGACGACACGGCCGGGGGCAGCGCCTTCAACCTGCCGGTGCCGCGGGGCTACAACGACAGCGAGGCGCGGGCGGTGCTGCACGGGCTGATCCTGCCGCGGGTCGAGGCGTTCAAGCCCGAGGCACTGGTCTTGCAATGCGGGGCGGACAGCCTGCTGGAGGACCCCCTGTCGCGCCTTGCCCTGTCGAACCGCGCTTATCTGGAGGCGATCCGGGCGCTGCTTCCGCTGGCCCCGCGCGTGCTGGTGCTGGGCGGGGGCGGGTACAATCCCTGGTCGGTCGGGCGGCTTTGGACGGCGATCTGGGGCTGCATCGCCGGATGGGACCTGCCCGACCGCCTGCCGCCCGAAGGGCGCGCGGTATTGCAGGCGCTGAGCTGGAACGGGGGCGGGCGCGCTCTGCCCGGGCCGGACATGCTGGAGACTCTGGTCGACCCGCCACGTGAAGGCCCCGTGCGCGAGGTGATCCGCGACCGGCTGGGCGTACTGGCGCGCCGATGATCCGCGCCTTCCTTGGTATCGACCTGCCGCCGCCGGTGCGCGGCGCACTTCAGGTGCAACAGTTCCTCTTGCCTCTGCCGCGCAAGGTGGAGCCGGAAAACCTTCACCTCACCCTGATCTTTCTGGGCGATTGTCCCGAACCGGCGCTGGAAGCCGCGCATGAGGGGTTCGATGCCCTGCGCGAGCACCGCTTTTCCCTGGCGCTGCAAGGTCTTGGCCTGTTCGGCAAGGACAAGCCGCGCGTCGCCTGGGCCGGGGTGGCGCCGTCACCCGCTCTCATGCACCTGCAGGCCAAGGTCGAGACCATCGCCCGCCGCACCTTTTGCCCGGTCGAGGCGCGCAGGTTCGTCCCCCATGTCACCCTGGGCCGCTTCCCACCCCCGCCGCCCACTGACGCGATGCGGCTGGAACGCGCCGTGGCGATGGGGCAGGGGTTCCGCTCCGACCCGTGGGAGGTGACAGAGCTGACCCTTTGGCGCAGCCACCAGACCGGCAAGGGTTCGCACTACGAGGTTCTCGCCCGCTACCCGCTGGCTTGACAGGGCCACGGGCCTGACGCACCACGGGCGACAACCAAGGGAGTGACCCATGAAGATCGCCCACCGCGAGATCGGCCCGAACCACCCGCCGCTTGTCATCGCCGAGATCGGCATCAACCACGGCGGCGACCTGGCCGTGGCCAAGGAGATGGTGCGCCTGGCCGCCGGGGCTGGCTGCGAGATGATCAAGCACCAGACCCACATCATCGAAGACGAGATGACCGAGGAGGCGAAGCAGATCTTCCCGCCGAACGCCGACGTTTCGATCTGGCACGTGATGGAACGCTGCGCGCTTAGCCTGGACGAAGAGGCCGATTTGAAGCGGTACACGGAAAGCCTGGGACTGATCTGGATCTCGACCCCGTTCAGCCGCGCGGCTGCCGACTGGCTCGAGACGCAGGATGTGCCGGCCTACAAGATCGGCTCGGGCGAGGCCGACAACCTGCCGCTCATCCGCCACATCGCGCGGAAGGGCAAGCCGGTGATCCTGTCCACGGGGATGCAGACCATCGAGACGATCCGCGCCTCGGTTGACATCCTGGACCAGGCCGGGGTGGACTATGCGCTTCTGGAATGCACGAACCTCTATCCCAGCCCGGCCGAGATCGTCTCGCTGCGCGGGGTGACCGAGTTGCGGCAGGCTTTCCCCAAGGCGGTCGTCGGATTCTCCGACCACTCCATCGGTCCCGAGATGGCTTTGGCCAGCGTGGCCCTTGGCGCCTGCATCCTGGAGCGGCATTACACCGACACGCGCTATCGCAAGGGGCCGGACATCATCAACTCGATGGACCCGGCCGAGCTGCGCTTCCTGATCGACCGGTCGAAGGAAATCTGGATCGCCGCCAACAACCCCAAGCAGCGGTCAGCGCCCGAGGAAGATGTCTACCGCTTCGCCCGCGGGTCCGTGGTGGCCGATGCCGACCTTGCCGAGGGCCATGTGATCACCGAGGCCGACATCTGGGCCCGCCGGCCCGGGTCGGGCGAGATCGCGGCCTATGACTTCGACAAGGTCGTCGGCAAGCGGCTGAAGCGGGCGGTGACGCGGAACACGCAGCTGAAGTGGAGCGACCTGGGGTGACGGGCGCGTCGACCCCCGGCGAGGCGCTGGCCTTTGTCTGTCTGGACCCCCGGAAGGTCAAGCACGACATCGTCCAGGGCTTGCTTGGTCCGCTTGGTCCGATCGCGTGGTGGCGGCTGCCTCCGGTCCGGTCGCGGCCCTACCCCGAGACCGCGGCCCGCGCCGAGGCAGCCCAGGCGGCGGCTCGGCGACCCGCGCGGGCAGGGCTGCGGCGATACCTGCAGCGCCAGTTCTACGCCTGGCACTACAATGGCACGCGCGCCTGGTTCGAGCGCCACCCGGACCGGATCGCCGTGGCGTGGAACGGTCTCAACGGACTGCGGCGGGTCTTCATGGAGGCAGCCCGGGATGCGGGCGCGCGCACGCTCTTCTTCGAACTTGCGCCGTTCAAGGGACGGATCACCTGCGATCCGGTCGGCGTGAACCAGGCCAACGCACTACCGCGCACGGCCGGATTCTATCTGGACTGGATCGCCCGGTCCCCTGTCCCGAGGGACGCCTGGCGCGACTATCGCCGCAACATCCTGCAACGCGCCCCGGCGCGCGAAAAGCCGGCGGGAGACGGCGAAAGGTCGGACAAGGGGCCTTACCTGTTCGCGCCCCTGCAGGTTCCGGGGGACTCGCAACTGCGGCTGTTCGGCGGCCGGTTCCGCACGGTGCCCGCCTTCATCGATGCCCTGATCGCTGCGGCCGAAAGACTGCCCGAGGGGTGGCACCTGAAGATCAAGGAACATCCGACCGCCGACATCTCTTACGCCGATCAGGTGATCGGGCGCAGCAGCCGCGTCGTGCTGGACAACCGGACCGACACCTTCGCGCTTGTCGCCGGGTCTGCGGGCGTAATTACGGTGAATTCCTCTGTCGGGCTGGAATCGATGTTCTTCGACAAGCCCGTCGTCGCCTGCGGCGAATGCTTCTGGGCGATACCCGGGGTCGCCGAAACGGCAACTGATCCGGAATCGCTGGCGACGGCCTTCTCCCGCCCCGAGAGCTGGGCCTACGACAGCGCCATAAGGGGGGCCTTTCTCAGCTACCTTTTGAACGAGTACTATGTGTCCACCGACGGGTCGCCAGCCGAGGCCGAGAAGGTCCGTCGCAGATTGGTGCTGGGGAGTGTGTCGTGATCCCACTGTGGAAAGTTCGCCGGGAATTGCGGCGGGTGAGGGACCGTTTCGTTGCCGTCTCCGGCAACCTGTACGAACCGCTCCAGCAGCGAAAGCACGACCGGTGGCGAGAGAGCCAGCCCGTCCCGCGGGATCTTGGATGCCGGCTGACCGGAAAGGTCGCGATCTTCCTGATCTACCAACCCAAGGGCATTGCCCCGTCGATCCTCTGCACCCTGCGCTGGCTTCGCGCGAACGGGTATTCTCCGTTCGTCATTGCAAACACGCCCATCCCTGCCTCGGACCGACCTGCCGTCGAGGCGCTGTCGTGGCGGGTGTTCGAGCGACCGAACTTCGGATACGATTTCGGGGGCTACCGGGACGGGATTCTGCTGCTGGATGCCTGGGGCGTGAAGCTGGAGAGACTTCTGATCATCAACGACAGCGTCTGGATGCCGCTTCGCAGCGATTCAGACCTGATTGCGCGCCTGGAAAGGGTGGACGCTGATCTGGTTGGCGGAACGATGCATCCGGCCGCATTACGGCGGGCTGGAAGGGTCCGTCCGCCATTCCTGGAATCCTACGTGTTCATCATCAACGCGCGGCTTCTGAACGACAGGCGATTCTTTGCCCATTGGCGAAATTTTCCGTCCTCCAGCCACAAGGAGAACGCCGTTCGTCGTGGCGAGAAGCGGCTGACGGAAAAGATCAGGTCAATGGGTTTCACTACAAAGGGTCTCTTCTCGACGCAGGGACTTTTGGACGCGTTGGGAGAAGCCGACGCAGAAACCTTGCGGCTGACGCTTTTCCATGGGGCCTACATCGACCGGGACCACATCTCGGAAAATGCGCAGCTTCTTGCGACGTTTCAGGACAGCCCGGAATGGAGGGAGCGGGCTCTCGACTTCATCACGCGCATGGTGCACCGGAGGCGCTACAATGCCGTCTACCCGTACCCTTGCGACAAGCTGCTTGGTATGGATTTTCTCAAGAAGTCCGACGGATCAACCGGGCTGGATGGTCGGGCCCTGCACGTGGAAATGCGGACTGAATTTCTGAAAGCCGTGGCGACGGGCGACCTGCCTGCCATCCTGCCCGAGGTGCAAGCCGAGATGCAGGCTGCAAACCAGCGGCGATGACTGCCCCATGACCCGCCACCTCCTCTTCCTCACCGGCACCCGGGCCGACTTCGGCAAGCTGGAACCGCTGGCCGCCGCCGCCCGGGACGCGGGGCATCGGGTGACGTTCTTCGTCACCGGGATGCACATGATGGACCGCTATGGCCTGACCCGGACCGAAGTGCGGCGCATGCCCGGTGTCGAGGTCGAGGAATTCGTCAACCAGGCCGAGGGCGACCCGCAGGACCTGGTCCTTGCCCGCACGGTCACCGGGTTCTCGGCCTATGTGAACCGGGTGAAGCCGGACCTCATCGTGCTGCACGGCGACCGGATCGAGGCCTTGGCCGGGGCGCTGGTGGCCGCCACGAACTACATCCGTTCGGCGCATGTCGAAGGGGGCGAGGTCTCGGGGACGATCGACGAGGTCTTCCGCCACTGCAACACAAAGCTCTGCACCCACCATTTCGTCTCGTCCGAGGCCGCCGCCCGCCGCGTGCGCGCGCTGGGGGAGCCGGAAGAGACGATCCACGCCATCGGCTCGCCGGAGCTGGATTTCCACGCCCGCCCCTCGGGCGTCACGCTGGACGAGGTCCGCGCGCGCTACGAGATCCCCTTCGCCGACTTCGGCATCGTCACCTTCCACCCGGTGACGTCGGAACAGGACACGATCGGCCAGCAGGCGGCGGACCTGTTCGGCGCGCTGGAGGCCTCGGGGCGCAGCTTCGTCGTGATCGCACCGAACAACGACCCCGGCTCGAAGGCCATCTTCCAGGTGCTGGAAAAGCTGCCGAAATCCCGCTTCCGCGTCCTGCCCTCGATGCGGTTTGCGCATTTCAGCGAATTGATGAAGAACGCGGCCTGCATGGTCGGCAACTCCTCCGCCGGGGTCCGCGAAGCGCCGTTCCTGGGCCTGCCGTCGCTGGACATCGGGACGCGGCAGTCGAACCGGTCGGACGCGCCCTCGGTCACAGCCTGCGAGGCGGCGGACCGGGACACCATCCTTGCCTTCCTGGCGACGCATTGGGGCCGACAGGCCATCCCGCATGACGGCTTCGGCCAGGGCAGCGCGGCGGAGCGTTTTGTCGAGGTGCTGGCGCGGCCCGATTTCTGGACGCTGAGCCTGCAGAAGGCGTTCCGTGACTAGGGCGGGCCTCACGCTTTCCGCCTATCTCGCCGCCTCGCGCGCGATCCCGCTGGCCGCGCCGCGGGTGCTGGCGGCACGGCTGGCCAAGGGGAAGGAACTGCCCGACCGCTGGCGCGAGAAGCTGGGCGAGCCGTCGCTGCCCCGGCCGCAGGGGCCGCTCGTCTGGCTGCACGCGGTGGGCCTGGGCGAGGTGCTGGCCCTGCGCGGCCTGGTCATCGCCCTGGCCCGACAGGCACCGTCGGCGGAGTTCCTGATCACCTCCACCACCCGCGGTTCGGCCGAGGTGCTTGGCGCGAACCTGCCGCCGCGCACGCGCCACCAGTTCCTGCCGCTGGATGCGCCGGGCTACCTGGCCCGCTTCCTGGACCACTGGCGTCCGGCCCTGTCGATCTGGGCCGAGCAGGATCTCTGGCCCGGTGCGGTGGCCGCGACGGACGCCCGCGGCATCGCCCTGGCCCTGGTCAACGCCCGGATGAACGCAGAAGCCTACGCCCGCCGCCGCCGGTGGAGGGGGCTTTACCGCGATCTCCTGTCGCGCTTCCGCCTGGTCACCGCGCAGGACGAGGCCACGGCGCGGCACCTCGGGTCGCTGGGCGCACCCGGTGTCCGGGTGACGGGGTCGCTCAAGGCCGCGGCGCCAGTGCTTTCGGCGGACCCCGCCGCGCTCGCCTCGGCGCGCGCGGCGCTGGTCGGCCTGCGTCCGGTCCTTCTGGCCTCGTCCCACCCCGAGGACGAGTTCGTCGTGCTCTCTGCCTTCCGCGCCCTGCAGCCGCGCCCCCCGCTGATCATCGCCCCCCGCGATCCCGCCCGCGGGGCCGAGGTCGCCGCCCGCGCCGCGGAACACGGGCTGACGGCCACGCGGCGCTCGGCCGGGGAGGGGCCGACCGCCGATGTCTGGGTCGCCGACACTTTCGGCGAGATGGGGATCTGGTACCGCATCTGCCCCGTCACGATCCTGGGCGGCACCTTCGGACCGACCGAGGGCCACAACCCGTGGGAGCCCGCCGCCCTGGGCTCGGCCATCCTGCACGGGCCGCGCACCGCGAACTTCGCCGCCGACTTCACCGCCTTGCACCAGGCCGGGGCGGCGCTCTGCGTCTCGGCGGACAGTCTTGGCGCGGCGGTGAGCCAGGACCACTCGGCGATGGTGGCCCGCGCGTCGGCGCTGTCCGAGGCGGCGCAGGATGCGCTGGACCCTCTGGCAGAAGAGCTTCTGGCGCTGGGGGGGCTGGGATGAAGCTCTGGATCTTCCTGCGGGTCTGGTCGCTGATCTGGTTTGTCGGCTTGCCCGTCGTGCTGCTTTACCTCTGGCGCCGGGGCCGGAAGGACGCGCTTTACGCCCAGCACCTTGGCGAACGCTTCGGCCGCTATCCGAAACCGCTGCCGGGCGCGGTCTGGGTCCATGCGGTGAGCCTGGGCGAGATGCGGTCCGCCGTGCCGCTCATCCGCGCACTGCTGGCCCGCGGCGAAAGCGTCGTAACCACCCATTTCACCCCCGCCGGAAGGCGCGAGGCCGAAAGGGTCTTTGCCGACGAGATTGCCGCCGGGCGGCTGCGGGCGGTCTGGGTTCCGTTCGAGACGTCAAGGGCTTACGCCGGGTTCTTCCAGGCCTTCCAGCCCAGGCTTGGCTTGGTGATGGAGATCGAGATCTGGCCGCGCATGATCTTCGCCTGCCGTGCGGCGCGGGTTCCGCTGTACATGTGCAACGCGCAGTACCCCACGGATTCCATGGCACGCGACGCCCGCTTCGGCCTTCGTCCCGCCCTGATGCGCGGCTTTGAGGGCGCTCTGGTCAAGTCCGACCTGCAGGCGGAACGCTTCGCCTCGATTGGCGTGCGAAACATCTCCGTCACCGGAGAGTTGCGCTTCGACCAGCCGATCCCGGCCGCGCATCTGGCCGCCGCGGCCGCCGTGCGCCCGACGCTCGGCCCGCGCCGGGTGATCGCCTTCGCCTCGGTGACCGAGCCGGAAGAGCCGCTCTTCCTGGCTGCCGCGCAAGAAATACTGTCGGTCCGGACGCCGCCCGTGATCCTGTTCATCCCGCGCGCTCCGGAACGTTTCGAGGCGGTGGCCCGCGCGATGAAAGAGAAGGGCATCCTCTTCGCCCGCCGCAGCCAGCGGCTCGACCGCAAGTTCGGGCCCCAGTCCGAAGCGCCGATGGACGTGCTGCTGGGGGATTCGCTGGGCGAGATGTATTTCTACCTGGCGATGGCCGACCGGGTCGTGGTGGGCGGCGGGTTCCAGCCAAAGGGCTCGCACAACATCATCGAGCCTCTGGCGCTGAAGAAACCGGTGCTGGTCGGCCCGGAGATCCAGACCATCGAATACCCGGCCGTCGAGGCCATCGCGGCGGGCGTTTGCCACGAGACCACCGCCGAGCGCCTGGTCGAGGACGTGCTGCATTGGCCCGACCCCTCGCCGCAGGCGATTGCCGCCTTCACTGCCGCCCATGCCGGGGCCACGGCGCGGACCATGGCCGCCCTCGCGCCGCTTCTGGCGCGGACGGGCCGGGGCTGAGCGGCCCCGTCAGCCCATGTCCATGCTGACCGTGCCTTGGAAAGCCCGCGCCTCCCAGGCGGCGGCGATGAGGTCGCTGGACTCCCGCATCCGGTCGAACCGCGGGCGCAGCGGGTCTTCGGGCAGGACTTCGCCCGCCGCGAGCGCCAGGTAATCCCGCATCGCGGCAAGGAACATGTCATTGCGTTCGAAGGAAAACGCCTGCTCGGTGCGACCTTCGGGCGTCACGATGACCAAGCGCGCCGCCTGGAAATCCGCCTCGATCCGGGCCGAGGCCGCGGACAGCTCCAGCCGCCTGACGACGACCGGAGAGATGTAGTCCATCGCCACCGCCCCTGCCGCGCCCGTCGGAGCGGACAGATGCAGGCTGGTCGCAAAGTCCACGCCGGGAAAGGCGGCGTGACCGAGGCTGCGGGCGTCGTGCAGGCGCAGGCCGGGAAACAGCGCCAGCATCAGGTCGACCTCGTGGCTGAGGTCCAGAAGCACGCCGCCCCCCTCGGCACGGGCGGCGTAGCTGTCGGCAAAGCGCCAGTTCGCCCGCCACTGCCGCACGTCATGGCCGATTTCGGCATGGAAGCGGAACACGTCCGACAGATCCATCGCCGCCAGCGCGCGCAGGACCGGGTGGTAGCGCATCATGAAGCCGACCATCGACCGGGCCGCGACGGGGGCAGCCGCTTCATGGATTGCCGCGACCTGATCGGCCCGCCAGGCCAGCGGCTTTTCGGCATAGAACGGCCAGCCCTTTTCGGCGCAAAGCTGGATCAGCTCCAGCCGGATCGGGGTTTCGGTGGCGATCACCATCCCGGCAACATCGCCGCGCGCCGCAAGCGCCGCCCGGTCGAAGCTGCGCCAGGGGATCAGCTCGACCTTGGCCCCCAGCGACGTCAGGTTCCCCGCATGCCGCCGCCCGATCGACCCCGCGCCGATGACGACGATGGTGCCTGAGGGCATCACCACCCTGAGAACCCGCCGTCCACGTTCACCAGCTGCCCGGTCATGTATCCGGCCGCAGGGCTGCACAGGAACAGCATGGCATCCGCGATCTCGTCGGGTTTCGCCATCCGGTTCAGCATGATCAGCTCGCCCACCCGGCGCTGGAACTCCTCGGAGTGGTTGTTGAAGACCGCCCCCGGCGCGATGGTGTTGACCGTGGCCCCCCGGTCGGCCCAGTATCCCGCAAGCCAGACCGTCAGCCCGTGGATGCCCGCTTTCGACACGCCATAGGCGGCGAAATTCTTGAACGGCATCCCGTCGTAGATGCGATGATGCGCGCCTTTCAGCGCATACATCGAGGCGACGTTGATCAGCGTGCAGGGCCATTTGCCCACGATGTCCCGGTCCATCTGGCGCGCCACCATGAAGGGCGCGGTCAGGTTGGTCCGCATCGTGCGTTCCCAGTCGGTGACGCTGATGTCGCGGAAATCCGGGAAGGGCTTGCCCGCGCCCATCAGAAGCTCGCCGGTGATGGCCGCGTTGTTCAGGACGACGTTCGGCTCCCACCCGTCGGCGAGAATGCGGGAGAAGATCTCCGTGACCTGATCCTCGTCGCCCACGTCGAGGTCGTAGAAGCGGAACCGGTCGTTGCCAGCATGCGCGTCCTTCAACGCCTCGGCCCGCGCGCCGGGCAGGTCGGATGCGATCACCCGCGCCCCGGCGGCCAGCATCCGGCGGACATAGGTCGAACCCAGGACCCCGCCCGAGCCGGTGATGAAGATGGTGCGCGCAGCCAGGTCAGTCATTCCGGGTCTCCTTCAGCCGTTCGCCCATCATCCACTCCACCAACCGGAAATCGAAGGGCGTGTCGATGTCCACACAGCGTTCGGGCGGCATCTCGAAGGGGATCACCTTGCCCTCGTAAATGGTCTTCGCGCGGCGCAGGTAGTCCGGATTCACCACATAGGTCGAGGCCGCGTGTTCCCAGACTTTCGGCGCCGCCTGCCGCGACCAGACGCCCCCCGGCAGTTCCTTGGAAACTTTCAGGCCGCCATCCTCCCGAAGCTCCACAAGGTTGAAATAGGGATTCTTTCGTGCCTCGCAGACGCTCATCACCATGTCGGGATGTTCGATTTCGTAAAGGTTCAAGGCGGCGTCGATGTCCTGTGGCAACCGCAGGGGCGAGGTGCAGTCGAGGTCGAGGAAGGCCGAGACCGGCCCCAGCATTGCCTCGGAGGCCGCGAGCGCGTGCTGCCAGACGCCCCATTTCGGCGCCGCGTCTGTGGACAGCTCCGCCGGGCGCAGACCGATGGCCAGCGCGCCCTTGGCAACCGCATGGGCATAGATCGCCTCGTCGTCGGTCGACACCACCACCGCGCCCACGCGCGGATTGGCGAAAAGCTGGTCCAGCGACCAGTCGATCAGGGGCTTGCCGCAGAGCGGACGGAAGTTCTTGCCCGGCACGCCCTTCGACCCCTTGCGCGCCCCGATATGCCCAAGGATCATCGCATCCCTCCTTTTTGCGCCAAGCCTTAGCGCGTCGGCGCGGGCTATGCCAGCGCCGGAGGGCGGCGCTGCGGCCATTCGGTCGCGCGGTGCCAGGCTTGCCCGATGCCGAGCACGCCCATGTCGTCCCCGGACCGTCCGATGATCTGCATCCCCGTCGGCAGGCCCGTGTCCGAGAATCCCACCGGAACCGACAGCGCCGGCAGGCCGATCAGGCTGGCCGGGACGACGACCTCCATCCAGCGGTGATAGGTGTCCATCTGCCGCCCGGCGATCTCCTGCGGCCAGCGCCAGTCGGCGGGGAAGGGCCAGACCTGGGCCGAGGGCAGCACGACGGCGTCATAGCGGTGGAAAAGCCGCGCGGCATGGGCGTGCCAACGGCTGCGGATCACGCTGGCCTCATACACCGCCTGGGCCGACAGGCCCATGCCCTGCTCGATCTCCCAGATCGTCTCGGGCTTGGTCAGCGCGCGCTTCGCCGGGTCCTCGGCCAGGGCACGCTTGCTGCCCGCGTTCATCATGGCTCGCAAGGTGACCCAGGCGGACCAGAGCTTTTCGGCCGGGAAGGGTGGCGGAAGCGGCTCGACCACCGCACCCATCTCCTCCATCTGCCGCAGCGCCGCCTCGCACAGCGGCAGGATGCCGGGCTCCATCGCATAGGCGCCGCCCCAGTCGGCCAGCCAGCCGATCCGGCAGCCGCGCAGGTCGCGGTCCAGCCGCAAGTCCGGCACCCCGCGGGGGAAGGGGACTTCGGAGTTCTCGCCAGCAAGCACCAGCAGCAGCCGCGCCACATCCTCGACCGTACGGCCCATCGGGCCTTCGGTGGACATGGTGGACAGGTAGGTGTCGCCCTCGGCATCCTGCGGGACCAGCCCCCAGGTCGGCCGAAAGCCATAGACGTTGCAGAACGCGGCCGGGTTGCGCAAGCTGCCCATCATGTCCGACCCGTCCGCGACCCATGCCATCCGCGTCGCCAGCGCCGCCGCCGCCCCGCCCGAGGACCCGCCTGCGCTGCGCGAAAGGTCGTAGGGGTTCCGCGTGACCCCGAAGATCGGGTTGAAGGAATGCGACCCCTGGCCCCATTCCGGCACATTGGTCTTGGCCGCGATGACTGCCCCCGACGCGCGCAGCCGCGCGGCCACCAGGTCATCCTTCAGGGGCACATGGTCACGGTAAAGCGGCGAGCCCCAGGTGGTCCGCACTCCCTCGGTGGCCACCAAATCCTTGACCGCAAAGGGAAACCCATGCAGCCAGCCCTGCGGTGCCACGTCGTCCAGCGCCCGCGCCTCGGCCATCAGCTCGTCAGGATCGCGCTGCGACACCACGGCATTCACTGCCGGATTGACCGCCGCAACCTGCGCCAGCCACGCCGCCATCACCTCGGACGGGGCCACCTTGCGCGCGTGTATCGCCGCCGAAAGCACCGTCGCCGACCACTGCAGCATGGCTTTCTCTTCTGCAAATATCCTGCGGTGGTCCGGGGGTGCAAAACCCCCGGACGGTGGGCAAGTGGACCCTACTTCTGCAACTCGGTCCAGATTGCCGTGATGTAATCCAGCGACTTGCCGGTGCAGGTCGGCAGGAAGTGCCCGGCAGACTTGAACTCTTCGGGGATCACCACCTCGGGCGCGGTCTTCATGTCTTCCGGCATGAACTGTTCCGACCCGGAAATCCCGTTGGCATAGCGCGCAAAGCTGGAGATCAGCGCGGCGTTCTCGGGCAGCATGATGAAGTCCAGGAACTTGTACGCCTCCTCGACGTTCTTCGCGTCCGACAAGAGCGCAACCGAATCCATGAACAGCGGGTAGCCTTCCTTCGGGTAGCCGTACTGCACGTCGCCGTTGGTGTTGGCGCGGACCCGCATGGTCGACCCGTTCCAGTTGACCGAAGCCGCCCAGTCCCCGTTGGACAGGCGTTCCGTGGCACCGTAGTCCATGCTGATCCAGTTGGGCTTGGCGGCCAGAAGGACGTCGCGCGCCTTCTTCATGATCTCCGGGTCTTCGCTGCACGGCTCGCCGCCGACATACATCGTGGCGAGGCTCACGACGTCGTTCATCTCGGGCACGACGTTGATCTTGCCGACCAGTTCCGGCGGCACGTCCAGGAACACGGCCGAGGTGTTGATGTCGCCCGAATAAACCTTGGTGTTCACCGCAATCCCGGTCGAGCCCCACTGCCACGGAATGGTGAACTTGCGGCCCGGGTCCCAGGCCACGTCCATCCATTCCGGCGCGATGTTCTTGTGATTGGGAAGCTTGGACAGGTCCAGTTCCTGGATCAGGCCCTTCTCGACCCAGATCGGCACGTAGTTAGCCGAGGGCACCACGAGGTCGAAGCCCGAGCCCCCGGCCTCGACCTTGGCAAGCGCCACGTCGTTGCTGTCATAGTCGGTGACGGTGACCTTGATCCCGGTCTCCTTCTCGAACTTGTCAAGCAGTTCCTGCGACGTGTAGTTGCCCCAGTTGTAAAGCTGCAGCTCGCCCTCGGCAGCTGCCAGGCTTGCCGAGGCAAGGACCATCGCGGTCGCGGACAGAAGGTACTTCATCGGTCGTCTCCCAGTTTGTGTCAGTCTTTGTTGCGCGTCAGAAGGAAGAAGGCGGTGAGCAGGACAACCGTCACCCCCAGAAGCATGGTCGAGATCGCATTGACCTCGGGCGTGAAGGCGCGGCGCAACTGGCCCAGCATGTAGGTGGGCAGCGTGTCCTGCCCGCCGGACTTCACGAACTCGGTAATCACCACGTCGTCGAGGCTGATCACGAAGGCGAGCATGGCCCCCGCCATGATCCCCGGTGCCAGAAGCGGCAGCGTCACCCGCCGGAAGGTCTGCCAGGGACTGGCGTAAAGGTCCGCCGCCGCCGTTTCCAGCGCAAGGTCCATGCTTTCCAGACGCGCCCGGATCGGCAGGTAGGCGAAGGGGATGCAGAAGGCGGTGTGCGCCGCGATCAGGTAGCCAAGCCCCTGGTAGCCGGTCGCCACCTTGATGATCCCGAAGAAGATCAGCAGCGCCACGGCGGTCACGATCTCGGGCACCATCAGGGGCTGGTTGATCATCACATAGATGAAGGTCTGTCCCCGGAATTCCCGCCGCCGGGTGGTGCCAAGCGCGGCCAGCGTTGCCAGGATCGTCGACAGGAACGCCGCCGAAACCCCGATGATCAGCGACCGCATGGTTGCGGCCTTCACGTCGGCATTGTCCCAGGCATCCGCGTACCAGTGCAGTGACAGTCCGCCCCAGGTCGCGACCGAGTTCGAGTCATTGAAGGAAAAGACCACCAGCGTGACGATGGGCAGATAAAGGATCACGAAGGCCGCCACGGCCACGGTGGCAAAGCCTGGCAGGCGGCTGATCTCGAACCCGCGCTCAGCCATGACCCTGGCTCCGGTCCCGGTTGGCGACGCGGACATAGACAAGAAGTGCGGCCATGACGATCAGCAGAAGCAGCACCGACAGAGCAGCCCCCAAAGGCCAGTTCTTGCCTTGCAGGAACTGCAGCTCGATGAAGTTGCCGATCATCATCTTCTTGCCCCCGCCCAGGATGCGCGGCGTCACATAGGCGCCAAGCGAGGGGACGAAGACCAGGATCGACCCCGCGATGATGCCCGGTTTCACGATAGGCAGGATCACCCGGCGCAAGGTGGTCCAGCGGCTGGCGTAAAGGTCGTAGGCCGCCTCCAGAAGCCGCATGTCGAAACGCTCGATCGTGGCGTACAGCGGCAGGACCATCAGGGGCAGGTAGACATAGGTCATCCCGATCAGCACCGCGCCTTCGGTGTAGTTGATCTGCAGCGGCGCATCGATCACCCCCAGCATGAGAAGCACCGTGTTCAGGATGCCCTCGTTGCGGATCACCTCGTTGATCGCGAAGGTGCGGATCAGCAGGTTGGTCCAGAAGGGGATTGTGATCAGGAACAGCCACATCGCGCGTTGCTGTGCGGGCCGGGTGGCGATGAACCAGGCCGTTGGAAAGCCGATGGCAAAGGCCAGCAGCGTCGTGGTCAGCGACAGCCAGACCGACCGCCAGAAGATCGTCAGGTGCGCGTCGGCCAGCGCGTACTTCTCTTCGAAGATGTCATAGGTCAGGAAGATGCCCTTCCAGCCCTCGAGGCTGAACTCCCGGATGATGCCGCCAGTGTCGTTCGCGGTCAGGAAGGAATACCACACGACGATCAGCAGCGGACCCGAGGCGGCGAGCGCCAGCACGATCAGCGCCGGGGCCGAGAGCAGCCAGCCGTTGCGGGCCGAGCTTCGAACGGCGTTTTCCTCGGCCGGGCTCATCAGTCTTCCACCCGCTGCACGGCGCCGTCGGCGAAGCGGATGCTGACGGCCTGGCCTTCGCTGAGGCCTGCCTCGCCCGAGGCCGGGCTTTGCAGTCGCGCCACGACCTCGGTGCCGTCGGCCAGGGCCAGGTGGCAATGCGTGTCGGTGCCGAAATAGACCAGCGTCTTCACCTTCGCCTGCAACCCGCCGTCGCCCGGCGCGCCGAGCCGCAGCTGCTCGGGCCGGACGCTGACCGTGGCCTGTCCGCCGGCCGTCAGGCCCGGGACCTCGATCCGCTCGCCCGTGGTCAGGCGCAGGCCGCCGTCCTCGGCCGTGCCGGTCAGGAAGTTCGTCTCGCCGATGAAGCTGGCCACGAAGCGGTTGCGGGGATGGATGTAGATGTCCTTCGCCGTGCCGACCTGCTGGATATTGCCCGCGCTCATCACCGCGATGCGGTCGGACATGGTCAGGGCTTCTTCCTGGTCATGGGTGACGAAGATGAAAGTGATCCCGGTTTCCAGCTGAAGCCGCTTCAGCTCGATCTGCATCTCTTTCCGCAGCTTCAGGTCCAGCGCGGACAGCGGTTCGTCCAGAAGCAACACCTTCGGCTGCGGTGCCAGCGCCCGGGCCAGCGCCACCCGCTGCTGCTGCCCGCCCGAAAGCTGGCTGGTCTTGCGTCCCGCCATCGCCTCAAGCTTCACAAGCGCCAGCATCTGCGCCGTGCGCGCCTTGACCTCGGCGGACGGTTTCCCCAGCATTTCAAGCCCGAAGGCGATGTTCTGCGCCACGGTCAGGTGCGGAAACAGCGCGTAGCTCTGGAACACCGTGTTCACTGGCCGCTTGTTCGGCGGCAGCACGGTGATGTCCGCGCCATCCAAAAGGATCGTGCCATCGGTCGGCATCTCGAACCCTGCGATCAGGCGCAGAAGCGTCGTCTTGCCGCAGCCCGAGGGGCCAAGAAGCGTGAAGAACTCTCCCCGCCGAATGTCTACCGAAACGTCGTCCAGCGCCCGCACGGTGGCGGCACCCTGCCCGAAGGCCTTCACGACATTCCGGGCCGAGATCGTCACCTCATCGGTCACGGCCGCCCCCTCGTATTCCCCGTTTGATCATATTGAGCCGCAGGTCTGTTCGCTGACAAGCGATTCCTTCCCCTCACCCCGCCATCGGCGCGCGCCTGCCCGCCCAGGGGGCAGCCCGCTCGATTTCCGCACAGAGCGCGATCAGATCCTCGTCCTGCCCGTAGGCCGCGGCGAGATGGACGCCGATCGGCAGGCCCGAAGCGGACCAGCCCAGCGGGACCGAGGCCGCCGGCTGCCCCGAGGCATTGAACACCGCGCAGAAGGGGGAATAGGCGAAAATGCCGTTCGGACCGACGCGATAGCCGACATAGTCTTCGGTATCGTGGCTGAAGCGGCCCACTGTCGCAGGGGGTTCGGCCAGCGTGGCCGACAGCAGGATGTCCGGCCCCGCGCCGCTTTCGGGCTGGAAGAACCCCGCCATCTGCCGCCCGAAGGCATGGATCTCGCCCACCGCCTGCAGGTAGCGCGTCGGATGCAGGGTCTGCGCATAGGTCCAGGCGCCGCGGCCCACGCCCTCGACCTCGTCTGCGGTGGGGGCGCGGTCGCCCAGCTTTGACCGGATCGACAGCGCCGAGCCGACGCCGACGATGTCCGTCCAGGCCCGCATCATCATCGGAACGTCCGCCGTGGGCCGGGACGGTTCCACCACATGCCCCAGGTTTTCCAGAAGCCGTCCCGCCGCGCGCACCGCCTCGGCCACCTCGGGATGGATCGGCTCGCCGGTGAAGGTCGTGTCACAGATCGCCACGCGCAGCCGCCGCGGCGGGCGCGAGATCGCCGCCGCGTGGCCCCGGCCCAGCGGCGGCGCCACGTAGGGCGCGCCAAGGTCCGGCCCCGCGCAGGCGTCCAGCATCACTGCCGTGTCGCGCACCGACCGCGTGAGGAAGCCGTCGATCGCCATTCCCGCCCAGCCTTCGCCCGCATAAGGCCCGTCCGGCAGCCGCGCCCGGGTCGGCTTGAACCCGAACAGCCCGCAGGACGAGGCCGGGATCCGCACCGACCCGCCCCCGTCCGAGCCATGCGCGAAGGAGACGATTCCCGCCGCCACCGCCGCCCCCGCACCGCCGGAAGAGCCGCCCGGCGTATGCTGCAGGTTCCACGGGCTCCGCGTCGGCCCGCCATAGACTGCCGCCTCGGTCGCCGCCCCGACGCCGCCTTCGGGCGAGGTGGTCCGCCCGAAGGTCACGACGCCCGTCGCCTTCATTCTCGCGAAGATCGCCGAATCCTGGCCATAGACCATGTTTGCGAACAGACGCGAGCCATTGTGCGAAGGGAAATCCTTCGCCTCGGCCCCCAGGTCCTTGATCAGGAAGGGAACGCCACGGAACGGCCCGTGCGGCAGACCCTCGGCGATGGCCTTCCGCGCCACGCCTTCCTGCACAAGGACCACCGCGTTCAGCGCCGGATTGCGTGCCTCGACGGCCGCCAGCGCCGCGTCCAGAAGCTCGCTTGGCGAGACCTCGCCAGCCGCCACCAAAGCGGCCAGAGCGGTTGCATCCGCCGCGCCCAGATCTCCGATCATTGTCTTCCCCTTGCTTGACCGGCACCAACCTGCGGCCCCCGCGCGCGCTGGTCATGTCCGTCACCGACATCCGCAGCCAAGATGCGTCAGGCGCGGAACAGCTCTGCCAGCACGCCCCGCAACGTCTCGGGCAGGATCGGCTTTGGCAGGAAGCCGTCCAGCCGCTCGCTCAGCGTGTCGTCGCGCCGGATCGAGACCACGTCGGCCGTCATCGCCACCACCGGGATCTTGCTGCCGTGCGCCTCGCGGATGCGGAACAAAGTCTCCTGGCCGTCCATTCCGGGCATCATCATGTCCAGAAGCACCGCGTCGATCCCGCCTTGCGCGAGGCGCGCCAGGGCTTCCGGGCCGCTGGCCGCCTCGACCACCCGGATGCCCGAGGCCGCAAGCAGTTGCCCCGCGACCAGCCGGTTCGTCGCGATGTCGTCGACCACCAGGATCACCCGGTCCCGCAGGTCGGGAAGGTCCACCGCTTCCTGCCTTGCCTGGACTTCGGGCGCGGGGATGGTCAGGCGGAAGGTTGTGCCCTGTCCGACGGGCACCAGCACCAGGTCCCCGCCCATCTGCCGCGCCACCGCGCGGCTGATGGCCAGGCCCAGGCCGACGCCGGGCGTATCGTCCGACCCCCGGAAGAAGGGCTCGAACACTCGGTCCTGCAGGGCGGGAGGGATGCCCTCGCCCTGATCCGCCACGTCGATCTGCAGCCGTCCCTTGGGATAGCGCACCGTCACCGTCACCGCCCCGCGCGAGGAATGTTTCAAGGCGTTGCCGATCAGGTTGCCCAGGCATTGCCGCACGCGCTGGCTGTCGACCATCACCACGGCGGGCACATCCCGCTCGATCCCGACTGTCAACGTCCGCCCCTGGTTGCGCGCCTGCAGTTCGAAGACCAGAAGGCTTGCCGACAGTTCCGGCCGCAGCGCCACCGCGCGCGAAGTGACGGCCACCCGTCCCTCGGTGAGCGCCGAGTAGTCCACCGCATCGTCCAGCATCACCGCCAGGTCCCGTGCCGAGGTCGCCACGGTGCGCAGCCGCTGCCGGGAGGAACCCGCAGCGTTGGCCGCCTCGATCTCCACCAGGCCGATCACCGCGTTCAACGGAGTCCGCAGTTCGTGGCTGATCTGCGCCAGGAACTGCCCCTTTGCGGCACTCGCCGCCTTTGCCGCCGCGGCAGCCTCGGCCCCGGCGCGGTGCAGGCGGTTGTTCGAGATCATCGCCGTGGCCGCGTAACCCAGGCCGACCAGCGCCGTGGCGGTCGAGACGACAAGCCCCAGCCAGTCGCCCCGCTGCAGCCAGTGCAGGCCATTGAAGCCAAGCGCCACCGCGCCCACGGTTGCCATGCCCACGATGCCAAGCGGTAGATGGATCGACCGAACCGAGGTCAGGTGCAGAAGGGATCCCATGACCAGACCGACGGCAACTGACTTCGCATAGGGGTCGTCCTGCAACCAGACGAGCCCCGCCGCCGAGATCAGCGCGGCCTCCATCGGGACCAGACTGGCCAGATACAGCCGGTAGCGCAGCGGCGAGCGCAGTGGGTCCAGACCGTCCAGAAGGCGCTGCGAGACGATCTCGCCCCCCACCTCGACCAGGAACAGCGCCACCATGATCCAGGGCGAGACGTATTGCGCGCAGATCGTATAGGCCAGCGCCATGAGCAGCAGCCGCACCGCAACCTCGCCGCGCAGGATGCGGCATTGCCGCGCAAGTTCGTCCCTCAGCCGCTCACCGTCGGCCGTGGACAAGGTGGAGAGGCGGACAGGCAAGCGCGCACCAACGGGTTGTAACCGGCGCACGACAGTAGCCTGAAGGCTGTGGCGTCGGTCAAGGCCCCGGAGTGGGGGAAATTGTGACCTCCTGGCGCAACACACCGTTGCCGTCAAAGACCAGAATCCGGTCGTCGGTGGTGACGACGGCGGTCCAGCCCGTGCCGAAGGTGACGGCCGCGGGTTTCGCACCCTCGGGCAGAGCCAGCTCTGCCGGCACCGTCGGGGCACTGCCGCCCAGGGCCTGCGGCATCCGGGTGACAAGCAGCCAAACCACGGTTATGACGGCGCCGATCATCGACAGCGTCAGCAGGATGACCAGCCATTTCAGAAGCCGCAGGCTGGGCGGCAGGGCCGCATCGGAGGCGTCGGGCGTGACTGGATCGGACATCGACGGGCCTTTCGAGGACGAAGAGGGATCGCTGACCGTCACCATCGGCGCGGAGGCCCCCACGCGCCTTGATAAGGCGCTCGCCGCCGCCGTGCCAGAGGAAGCTGCCCTGTCGCGGTCCCGCCTGATGCGGATGATCGCAGAGGGCGCCGTGTTTCGGCATGGGGTGGCGGTGACGGACCCCAAGGCGAAGGTCGCCGAGGGCGAGGTTTACACGCTTCGTCTCGACCCGGCCGTCGAGGTGGAGACCCTGGCCGAGGACATCCCGCTCTCGGTGGTGTGGGAGGATGGCGACCTCATCGTCATCGACAAGCCTGCCGGAATGGTCGTTCACCCCGCGCCGGGCTCACCTTCGGGGACGCTGGTGAACGCGCTTCTGTTTCACTGCGGCGACACGCTGTCGGGGATCGGCGGCGAGAGGCGGCCGGGGATCGTGCACCGGATCGACAAGGATACCTCCGGGCTGCTCGTGGTGGCCAAGTCCGACCGGGCGCACCACGGGCTGGCGCGGCAGTTCGAGGATCACTCGGTCAACCGGCATTATCTGGCGGTGGTCCACGGGGTGCCGTCCTCGGCGGATCCCCGGCTGCGGGGGCTGCGCGGGGTCAGCTTCGAGGCCGGGGGCATCCTGCGGATCGCGACCCACCTCGCCCGGCACCGGACCGACCGGCAGCGGCAGGCGGTGGTCTGGGAGGAGGGCCGCCATGCCATCACCCGGGCAAGGGTGGTGGAAGGGTTCGCCGGGCAGGCGGCGCTGGTCGACTGCTGGCTGGAGACGGGGCGCACCCACCAGATCCGGGTTCACCTCGCCTATGCGGGGCATGGCCTTGTCGGGGACCAGACCTACGGGGGCCGGCGGAAGCTGTCGGCCGCTCTGGGGCAGGGGGCGGAGATCGGGAATGCCTTCCCCCGGCAGGCCCTGCATGCAGCGACGCTGGGGTTCGACCATCCGGTGACGGGAGAGCGGCTGGAGTTCTCCTCGCCGCTGCCGGCGGACATCGCGGGGCTGATCGAGGCGCTGCGGGGGGCCTAAGGCAAGAAGTGTCCACGGTGGACAAAGCCGGGAAAGATTTTGGAATCAAAGGCTTGGTCGCGGACGTTAGGGATTTGGCAACCTTTGCCCGGCGCGGGCTCCGGGGCCAAATTTCTTGAGGAAGAAACTTGTCAAATCCCTTACTTAAGGGATTTGGGTCCGCTATCATGGGACCCGCACTGACCACGCGGGGCCACAGGAGTGCGTTCATGTCCGAGACTGTAGCCACCTGCTGACGTCATCCGCCCCTGACCGGGGCCGCTGGATGACATGAACGACCCGACGAAGCGCCCATGCCTTCGTTGGGTCCGGCATGGCTCGACACTTCGGACTATCCCTCATGAACATTTCACGGACCGAGCAGCGGGTGCTGCACGTCCTTGCCCTGGGCGGGCGCATCGAACACGCGCGGAGCGGCAAGCGGATCGACGAGATCCTCTGTGTCACCCGCGACGGCTTCATCCTGGCCGACTGCACTCTGGGGGTCTTCCAGCGGTTGCGGCGCAAGCGGCTGATCGCCTCGGAGGGCGGCGGACCCTACCGCATCTCGCGGCTGGGACGGCTGAGCGTCCGGGCCCAGGCGGACAACCAGGGATGAGGATTTGCGACAACTTGCTTCCGTCGCTTCCTGTCCCGCCAGAATCGGGCGAGGCGGGGGTAAGCTGACCTCCTGACGTCATCCCTGTCGGGACGCGGTGCGCCGGGGCCGGTGCCCTTGGCGGGCGTAGAGGCCTCCGGCGGGGATATTTGCAGAAGGGAAGACGCCGGGGCGATCCATAGCGACGGGGCGGTTGATGCTGCCCCGCCGCGGTCAGTTGCCGACCCAGGCGGCGGGGCTTTCCAGGACCTCTTCGATCTTGCAACCCTTGCCACCCTGCGCCTTGCAGAAGCGCAGGGCCTTTTGCTTGGCCGCGCGCGCATCTTCGCCCCAGTCGGTGTGAAGCCTGCCGGACTTGTCGATCGCGATGGCGATGGCACCGTTGGTCACGCCCACCGCGATCCGGCAGTCCCGGAAGCCCGAGGCCTGGCATTGGGCCAGCGCGCCGGTGTCGGCCTCGGCCTGGCTGGAGGCGTTGACATACCAGGAATAGGTCGGACCGCCGTTCGGGTCGCTGCCCCAGGCGAGCGTGGCATGGCGATCGACCCAGTAGCCGCCGGGGTCGGAAGTGCCGTCCCCGCCGTCCTCGCCGACATACTCGCACAGCGGCGTGGGGGCGACGCCGTTTCCGCCGGGATCGACGCCGACCAGCACCTCGTCCGGCCCCGGCCCGTTGCAGGGGTAGTAGGCGAACGCCTGCGTCGCCGTCAGTCCGAAGACGACAGCGAGGAGGAAGCGGAGAACGAGGGGAAGCGGCGACATGGCAACCTTCCAAAGGGGGAATGGCCAAGTGCTAGCGGGAACCCGCCGAACTGTAAGGTTCGGAATTCCTTATCCGCCGATAGCCGGTGCGCGCCAGGAAGACCGCATCCCGCCCATTGTGCAGTTGCAGCATGTTGTCACGCGGCTGTTATCGGAGTATGTCTTGCGCGACGCCGGCGCATGAGTCGGTAACGGCATCGGAGCCATCGCGCACCCCTCCTGCCAGGGGGGACCCGGACCTGACCGTCGCCATGTGGCGACACGGCTGTGTGCCGGACTCGCATCCAACCCTTACATTCCATCGGAGCCGCACCCCCGGGGTGAGCCATGATCAACGACCCGATTCCGCGGGGCGTCCAGCCCGCCTTGCCTCTGTTCGACGAAGAGGCCCTGGACATCGCCGACTACCTCAAGTCCGAGGTGGATCCGGACGATATCCACAGCGACCAGTCGCATCGGCAGGGCCTGGCGGCGCTGACGCTGGGGGCGGTCGGGGTGGTCTATGGCGACATCGGCACCTCGCCGATCTATGCCTTCCGCGAGGCGCTGCGCGCCACCGGGGCGCGCGATCCCGGGCCGGCCGAGGTGCTGGGAATCCTGTCGCTTCTGATCTGGACGCTGATCCTGATCGTGACGGTGAAATATGTCTTCTTCCTGCTGCGCGCCGACAACCGGGGCGAGGGGGGCATCCTGTCGCTGTATACGCTGGTGCGGCTGGCAGCGGGCAAGCGGTCGGTGCCGATCCTGCTGCTGGCGCTGGCGGGGGCGGCGCTGTTTGCCGGGGATGCGGCGATCACGCCGGCGATCTCGGTCCTGTCGGCGGTGGAGGGGCTGGAACTGGTGCTGCCGGCGCTGAGCGACTACGTGATTCCGGTGACGCTGGGCATCCTGATCGCGCTTTTTGCGGTGCAGCGGCATGGCACCGCCAGCGTGGCGCGGCTGTTCGGCCCGGTCTGCGCCTTGTGGTTCCTGACGCTTGGCGGGCTGGGCCTGGCCCATATCGCCGAGGGGCCGGCGGTGCTGGCCTCGTTCAACCCGGCCTGGGGGGTGGGGTTTCTTGTGGATCACTCGGCGGTGGCGTTCGTCGTGCTGGGCGCGATCTTCCTGGCGGCGACCGGGGGCGAGACGCTTTACGCCGACCTTGGCCATTTCGGCCGTCGGCCGATCCGGCTGGCCTGGTTCGGGCTGGTGCTGCCCGCGCTGGTGCTGAACTATCTGGGGCAGGGCGCGATGGTGCTGGTGGACCCTGATCTGGCAGAAGAGTCCTTCTTTGCGCTGGCCCCCGAGGCGCTGTTGCCGGCGCTGGTGGTGCTGGCGACCGCAGCCACGGTGATCGCCAGCCAGGCGGTCATCACGGGCGCCTTCTCGATGGCGCGGGGGGCGATCCAGCTGGGTTTCCTGCCGCGGCTGCGCATCCTGCACACGGCCGAAGGGCAAAGCGGGCAGATCTACATCGGGGCGGTGAACTGGCTGCTGCTGTGGGGCGTGCTGTGGCTGGTCATGTCCTTCGGGTCCTCATCGGCGCTGGCCTCGGCCTACGGCATCTCGGTCACGGGCAGCATGGTGCTGGAGACGACGCTGGGCGCGCTGTTCCTGTGGCGCGCGCTGAAGGTGCCGCTGGCGCTGAGCATCCTGTTCGTGGCCCCGGTGCTGCTGGTCGAGACGACGTTCTTTGCCTCGAACGCGCTGAAGTTCTTCGATGGCGGCTACGTGCCGGTCACGGTGGCGGTCGTGGTGGGGCTGCTGATGTGGGCCTGGTGGCGCGGGACGCAGGCGGTGAAGGCGCGGGTGGCGAAGCTGGCCATCTCGACCGACAGTTTCGTGCGGATGATGCGCGGGTCGAGTGTGAACGTGATCCCGGGCACGGCCTTCTTCCTGACCGGCGATCCGGGGATCGTGCCCTCGGCGCTGTTGCACAACATCAAGCACAACCGGGTGCTGCACGAGCAGACGGTGCTCTTGACGGTCGAGACGCTGCGCGTGCCCTATGCCACGGCCGAGGAACGCGCGACGGTCGAGCCGCTGGGGGGCTGCTTCATCCGGCTGATCCTGCGCTTCGGCTTCATGGAGACGCCGAACGTCAGCCGGGCGATGGCGCATGCGCGGTCGGCGGGGCTCAAGTTCGACGTGATGGCCTCGACCTTTTTCCTGGGCCGTAGGCGCGCGGTGGCGACCGGCAAGGGGCTGGAGCTGGTGATGGACCGGCTTTACGTTGCGCTTAGCCGGATGGCGGCGGACCCCACGGACTTCTACCATCTTCCCCGCGACCGGGTGGTCGAGCTGGGCGAGCGGGTGGCAATCTGACATAAACTGTCGGAATTTCTGACAATCCCGTGACCCGACTGACATGATCCTTTGTCGGCGACAGGAAAATGCACACCTGACGTTAAAACTTGGGTGCTAAGGAACCCTTGCATGGGGATCGCGGTTACTTTAGGTTATCGCATTCCCGGGGGCGCTGACGCACCGGGCAGAATAGGGGGCAGAATGAGCACCTACACGAACCTACCCGCACCCAGCCCGGAACAGGGCTTGAACCGCTACCTGCAGGAGATCCGCAAGTTTCCGCTGCTGGAGCCGGAACAGGAATACATGCTGGCCAAACGCTGGGTCGACCACCAGGACGCCAACGCCGCGCACCAGATGGTTACCAGCCACCTGCGGCTCGCTGCCAAGATCGCGATGGGCTATCGCGGCTATGGCCTGCCGCAGGCCGAGGTGATCAGCGAGGCGAACGTGGGCCTGATGCAGGCGGTCAAACGCTTTGACCCGGAAAAGGGCTTCCGGCTGGCGACTTATGCGATGTGGTGGATCCGCGCTTCGATCCAGGAATACATCCTGCGGTCCTGGAGCCTGGTGAAGCTGGGCACGACCAGCGCCCAGAAGAAGCTGTTCTTCAACCTGCGGAAGGCCAAGGCCAAGGTCGGTGCGCTGGAGGAAGGCGACCTGCGGCCCGAGAACGTGGCCCAGATCGCCAAGGACCTGTCGGTGTCGGAAGACGAGGTCATCGACATGAACCGCCGGCTTTCCGGCTCGGACGCGTCCTTGAACGCGACCGTGGGTTCGGACGGCGAAAGCGCGACCCAGTGGCAGGACTGGCTGGAGGATGAAGACTCCGACCAGGCCGAGGCCTATGAGGAGAAGGACGAACTCGACGCCCGCCGTGCGCTTCTGGTCCAGGCCATGTCGGTCCTCAACGACCGCGAGAAGGACGTGCTGATGCAGCGCCGCCTGGCGGAAGACCCGGTGACGCTGGAAGAGTTGTCGGAAAGCTACGGCGTCAGCCGCGAGCGGATCCGCCAGATCGAGGTGCGCGCCTTCGAGAAGCTGCAGGCGAAGATGCGCGAACTCGCCAAGACCAAGGGGATGGTGATCCCGGCTTGAAGCCGGTCACCGACTTCTTCGAAGAGATCGGATCGGAGCCTTTGAAGGCTCCGGTCCGCAGTTTTTGAGAACTCCGGAGTCTGCGATACGCAGGTTTCATTTGATCCCCGGGGGCCGCAAGGGTACAGGGACGCCCATGCGCATGATCGACACCTTCCTCAAGCCGATGCACCCCGAGGGGTGGAAATTCGTTCCCGTTTTCGCTGCGGTGACGGTGGTCCTCTGGTGGCTGTGGGAGCCGCTTGGCTGGCTGGGCTTGGGCCTGACGGTCTGGTGCTACTACTTCTTCCGCGACCCCAGGCGCGCCGTGCCCGAGAACGCGGGCCTGCTGGTCAGCCCCGCCGATGGCGTGGTCAGCCTGATCGAGCGCGCCGTGCCACCCGCCGAACTGGGCATGGGACCCGAGGCGCTGGTGCGGGTGAGCGTCTTCATGTCGGTCTTCAACTGCCATGTGAACCGTGCGCCCATCGCGGGGAAGATCACCGCCGTCGCCTACCGGCCGGGCAAGTTCTTCAACGCCTCGCTTGACAAGGCGTCCGAGGAGAATGAGCGCAACGCGCTGGCGATCGAGATGCAGGACGGCCGCCGGATCGCCGTGGTGCAGATCGCGGGCCTCGTCGCCCGCCGCATCATGTGCTGGAAGAAGCCCGGCGACGCGGTGCGGACCGGCGAACGCTTCGGCCTGATCCGCTTCGGCAGTCGGCTGGACGTCTACCTGCCCGAGGGCGTGCAGCCGCAGGTCGCGCTGGGCCAGACCATGGTCGCGGGCGAAAGCGTCATCGCCTTCATCGGCCAGGACGCCCCGGCCCGCGCGGCGCGGATCGAATAGCATGACCCGCAGACCCGATGACGCCCCGCGCGAGCTTCTGGTCCTGAAGCTGCTGCCGAACCTGGTGTCGATCCTGGCGCTGTGTTCGGGCCTGACTGCGATCCGTTATGGCATCGCGGGCAACTTCTCGCTGGCGGTTCTGCTGATCGGTGTCGCGGCGGCGCTGGACGGGCTGGACGGGCGGCTGGCGCGGATGCTGAAATCCGAAAGCGCCATCGGGGCCGAGCTCGACTCGCTATGCGATCTGGTGAACTTCGGCGTCACCCCCGCGCTGATCCTGTACATGTGGGGCCTGCGCCCGGAGACGAGCCTTGGGTGGATCGCGGTGCTGGTCTATGCCGTCTGCTGCATGCTGCGGCTGGCGCGGTTCAATGTGGGCTCGAAGGCGCCTGCGGGCGATGCGGCCGAGAAGACCAGCTTCATCGGCGTGCCGTCGCCCGCCGGGGCGATGCTGGTGCTGTCGCCGCTTTACCTGTCCTTCGCCACCGACCGGGCACTGCACCTGCCGCCGGTGCTGGTGGCCGCCTGGATGGTGGGGATCGGCGCGCTGATGATCAGCCGGGTGCGCACGCCCTCGCTGAAGCGGATCACCATCGCCACCGACTATGCCCGCTATGCGCTGGTGGGCGCGGTGATCGTCGTGGCGGCGCTGCTGACCTATCCCTGGACCACGCTTCTGGCGCTGTGCCTGGCCTATCTGGCCGGCGTGTTCTGGCTGGGCCTGCGCAGCCTGCGGAAGCCCCCCGTCGGCTGATTTCCCGCGAAGGTTGCGGCTTTTCCTTGCATTCGCCTGACGTTGCGTCACGGTCGCGCCACTGGAAATGCCAAGGGAATCATGTGCATGCAAGTGGAAGCCATCCAGAAGTCCTATCGCCGCTGGGCGCCGGTCTATGACGTCACCTTCGGGCGGATCACGCAGGGCGGCCGCATCCTTGCCGCCGAGCACGTGAACGCCCAGGGCGGATCGGTGCTGGAAGTGGGGATCGGGACGGGCCTCGCGCTCGACTTCTATGGCCCGCATGTGCAGGTGACGGGCATAGATCTGTCCGAGGACATGCTGCGCGAGGCCGAGGCCAAGGCGCGCAAGGTGCGGCTGAAGAACCTGGCGAGGCTGCACCAGATGGATGCCCGCACGCTGGCCTTCCCGGATGCCAGCTTCGATCACGTTGCGGCGATGCACATCATGTCCGTCGTCCCCGAGCCCGAGCGGGTGCTGGACGAGATGGTCCGCGTGACGCGCCCCGGCGGGTCGGTCATCATCGGCAACCATTTCGCAGGCCGCTCGGCCGAGGGCTGGGCGATTGCCGAACGTCTGGCAGCGCCGCTGGCGAACCTGCTGGGCTGGCACGCCGACTTTGCCATCGACCGGGTGCTTGGCCATCCGCGTCTGCGGCTGGAGGAGCAGCGGCAGGTCAAGCCCTTTGGCCTGATGACCTTCCTGCGCTTCCGGCGGGTTGAAGGTTAGCGCAAAACCTGACCTATTGGCAGCGGTGCTTTCGGGGAGGGATGACATGAAGCCGGTCAGATGGGGTGTGCTTGGGGCTGCGCGGTTTGCGCGTGAACATATGGCGCCGGCCATCCACGCGGCAGAAGGGGCGGAACTGGCGGCGCTGGCGACCTCGGACGCGGCGAAGGCCGAGGGTTTCCGGGCCTTCTGCCCGTCGCTGACGGTGCATGAAAGCTATGATGCGCTGCTGGCCGACCCGGGCGTAGACGCGGTCTACATCCCGCTGCCGAACCACCTGCACGTCGACTGGACGCTGAAGTGCCTGGCTGCCGGCAAGCATGTGCTGACCGAAAAGCCCATCGCGCTGCGGGCCGAGGAGATCGACCGGATCATCGCCGCACGCGACGCCTCTGGCCTGCTGGCGGCCGAGGCCTACATGATCGTCCACCACCCGCAATGGCAACGCGCGAAGGAGTGGTTCGAGGCCGGTGAGATCGGGGACCTGGTCCATGCCGACGTGGCCTTCAGCTTCAACCTTTCCGACATGGGCAACATCCGCATGAAGCCCGAGACCGGCGGCGGCAGCTTGCGCGACATCGGCGTCTATACCTTCGGCTGCACCCGCTTCGTGACCGGGGCGGAGCCGGTGGACATCTCGGCCCGCATCCACCGCGACAACGGGGTGGACACCTTCGCCCAGGTCGCCGCCACGATGGAGGGGCCGCGCGGACGGTTCACCTATGGCTCGATGACCTCGATGCGGATGTACAACCGGCAGGTGGCGACCTTCCAGGGCACGAAGGGGATGATCCGGCTGGAGGGCGGGCCGTTTAACGCCAACGTCAACGACCTCGCCGAGGTGGAACTGCACCAGAACGGCAACCGCGTGACGGTGGAGCGTTTCCCGACCGCAAACCACTACAAGCTGCAGGTCGAGGCCTTCTCGCGCAGCGTGCGGACCGGCGCGGCCTATCCCTGCCCGCTGGAATTCGTGCGCGGGACGCAGGCGATGATGGATCGGGTCTATGACGTGGCGGTCGAGATCTGACCGCCTCACGACGTGGCGAGATCGCGCTGCGGGGCGGTCCGGGGGTTTTCCCCGGCCGCTCTGACGCATAGATGAGATGAAAGTTTCCCCGGAGGACAAGATGACCCTGACCCTGCCGCAGCCCGTGTTCGACGCCAATGCCTCGGGGGGCGGGTTCGGCGATTTGCCGGACTGGGACCTGACCGATCTTTACCCGGACGCCGACGGCCCCGAATACGCCGCCGACATGGCCGAGCTGGAACGCGCCTGCGCGGCCTTCGCCAAGACCTATGAGGGGCGGCTTGGCCGTCAGGACGCCGCGGGGCTGCTGGCCTGCGTGCAGGAATACGAGCGGATCGAGGTGATCGCCGGGCGGCTCATGTCCTATGCGGGCCTGCGCTATTACCAGAACACCATCGACCCCGAACGCGCCCAGTTCATGGGGAACGCGCAGGACAAGGTGACGACGGCCACCACGCCGCTGGTGTTCTTCAGCCTGGAGTTCAACCGGCTGGACGACGACCACCTTGCCCGCCTTCTGGCCGAGAATGCGGACCTTGCCCGCTACAAGCCCGTCTTCGACCGGATGCGCGCGATGCGGCCGCACCAGCTGTCGGACGAGCTGGAGCGGTTCCTGCATGACGAAAGCGTCGTGGGCGCCAGCGCCTGGAACAAGCTGTTCGACGAGACGATGGCGGGCCTCATGTTCACCGTCGAGGGTGAGCCGGAGGAGCTGAACCTTGAGGCGACGCTGAACCTTCTGACCGACCCCCAGCGCAACCGGCGCGAGGCGGCGGCGCATGCGCTGGCCGAAGTGTTCGGCAAGAACATCAAGCTCTTCGCCCGCATCCACAACACGCTGGCCAAGGAAAAGGAAATCCACGACCGCTGGCGCAAGATGCCCTCGCCCCAGCATGGCCGCCACCTGTCGAACCATGTGGAGCCCGAAGTGGTGGAGGCGCTGCGCAACGCCGTCGTCGCGGCCTATCCGAAACTCAGCCACCGCTACTACCGCCTGAAGGCCAAGTGGATGGGGCTGGACAAGCTCCAGGTCTGGGACCGGAACGCGCCGCTGCCGACCGAGACCCCGCGCCTGGTCGACTGGGCCGAAGCCCGCCGCACGGTGACCGAGGCCTACGCCGCCTTTGACCCGCGCATGGCGGACCTGGCGAAACCGTTCTTCGAAAAGGGCTGGATCGATGCCGGGGTGAAGCCGGGCAAAGCCCCCGGCGCCTTCGCGCATCCGACGGTGACCACGGTCCACCCCTACGTGATGCTGAACTACCTCGGCAAACCGCGCGACGTGATGACCTTGGCGCATGAGCTGGGCCACGGCGTCCACCAGGTGCTGGCGGCGGGGCAGGGGGAATTGCTGTCGTCCACCCCGCTGACCCTGGCCGAAACGGCGAGCGTCTTTGGCGAGATGCTGACCTTCCGCAAGCTCCTCGACCAGGCGAAGAACGCGGCCGAGAAGAAGACGCTCCTCGCCGGCAAGGTCGAGGACATGATCAACACGGTCGTCCGCCAGATCGCCTTCTACGACTTCGAGTGCAAGCTTCACGCCGCCCGCGCGGAAGGCGAGCTGACGCCCGAGGACATCAACGCGCTGTGGATGTCGGTGCAGGCGCAGTCGCTGGGCGACGCGTTCGAGTTCATGGACGGGTACGAGACCTTCTGGGCCTATATCCCCCACTTCGTCCACTCGCCCTTCTACGTCTATGCCTATGCCTTTGGCGACGGTCTGGTGAACGCGCTTTACGCGGCCTATGCGGGCGGGCTGCCGGACTTTCAGGAAAAGTACTTCGCCATGCTCAAGGCGGGCGGGTCCATGCACCACAAGGAACTGCTCGCGCCCTTCGGTCTGGACGCGAGCGATCCGAAGTTCTGGGACAAGGGCCTGTCGATGATCGCGGGCTTCATCGACGAGTTGGAGGCGCTGGAGGGCTGATCAGCCCTTTTCCTGCAGGTGATCGGCAAGGGCGTGGTCGGGGATGTCCGACAGGTCCTTGTCGAACTCCGCTGTGATCGCCTGGGCAAGATCCTTGGGCATCGCCTTGCGCAACTCGCCCAGCATCTTCGGGCCGGCCGCCAGGATGATGTGGTCGGCACCGCCCTTCTTCCATTCTTCTTCCAGCGCGGCGACGATGTGCTTTGCCAGGCGCGGACGCTCGATCTCGGCGGCATCACCGCCCCCGGTGCCGAAGCTGACGCCGCCCGACTGGTTGCGGCCGCGGCCGGAGAGCGCGTGCGACACGTCCGAGAAATCGTCGGCTCCGGCGGCATGGATCGGCTCCATCCGGCCGGCGTTGCCGCGAAGCAGCCGGAAGCCGCCTTCGTCAGCGATGCAATAGAGGGTGTCTGCGACTTTCATGGCCAGTCCTCCTGTCTGATCGTGTCAGTCTTGCACGCCTGCGGGGCCGCTGCCCTGATCCATGTCAGCGCGAGGCCCGTTTTTCGGGCGGGCAGCCTGACGCTGCGGCGGAATCGCGCAGGAGGGGAACGCGGGGCTTGGCAAGCCGGTTCCGCGCGCCTAGCTTCAAGGGAAATGCAGGAGGTCCCGATGCCCAAGCTCGTCCGCCTTTACATCCAGAGCGTCGCGCTCGGCTTCCTGATTTCGGCGGTCTTCACGGCGGGGTTGCTGTGGCTGGACGTCGCGGGTCTCGGGCATCTGGTGATGGCTTCCAGCATCGGCTGGATCGCGGTGGCGATGCTGGTGGTGTTCAACGGGATTGTGTTCTCGGCCGTGCAGTTCGCGTTCCGCGTCATGGGCATGGCAGAGACGGACGAAGGCCCGCGCGGCGGCCGTGGGGTGCGTGAGCCGGTGCTGGTTCCCGTCCCGGTTCGGGTGCGCAACCGTCGGCGCTCAGGCTGATTTCTTCGAAGAAATCGGGGCGGAGTTTTCGAAAACTCCGCATCCCGGCAGGTTGGGTGGCGGGCCCGCAGCAACCGTGAGGACCGGGTTTTTCCCGAGAGCCAGAGGTCTCAGGTGGGCGCCAGGTACCTGGACCAGGATCCAGGCAGAGCCAGCCCCCGTTCGCTTGCTTATCGGCCACTGGAAAATTGGCCCCGCACGCGAGGAGCAGAACCCGCCATCGCTCAAGATAGGGCGCGGGAGGCCGGGCTGCAAGGCTGGACAGATGTTCACCTTTGGTTCATATTTCTCGCATGGACATGCCCGTCGACATTGCCGAAATCCTGCCCGCGCTTCCGGGCCAGCGCCTGCAGCGCGGCGTCTGCCGGGGTTTGCGGGCGCTGGATTTCGTCTGCGTGGAGGAGCTGATCCCGACCTCGGGCCTGCGCGTCGACGTGATGGCGCTGGGGCCGAAGGGCGAGGTCTGGGTGGTCGAGTGCAAGTCGGGCCGGGCGGATTACCGGGCTGATCGCAAGTGGCAGGGCTACCTGGACTGGTGCGACCGGTTCTTCTGGGCGGTGGATGCCGATTTCCCGGTGGAGCTGCTGCCCGAGGGGACGGGGCTGATCCTGGCCGATGCCTATGACGCCGAGGTGGTGCGGATGGCACCCGAGACGCCCTTGTCGGGCGCGCGGCGGAAGGTGGTCCTGCGGACCTTCGCGCGGGCGGCGGCAGGGCGGCTGCAACTGATGCGGGACCCGGGCGCCGGGGTGTAAGGGGCCAAAATTCCTTGAGTAAGGAATTTGTCAAAATCCTTGCTCAAGGATTTTGGCCCTAACGCGCCGCCACCACCCCCGCCGCATCGTCGTCCTTCACCGGAATGAGTCGCGGGGCATCCTTCGCCGCCGTGCCGCGCCCCGAAAGCGACGGGTTCTGCATGAAGAACTGGTGGCAGTTGAACAGCTGCGCCCCCTCTGGCCCGAGATCGCGGGAATAGCTGCCGTCGGGTGACAGCACCCAGCTTTGCGCCTCGTCCGCAAGGTTCGCGGCCATGATCTGGCTGAGGATCTGGTTCTTCACCGTGGGGTTATGTGCCTCGACCAGGGTCTCCACGCGCCGCGTGAGGTTCCGCCCCATCCAGTCGGCGCTGGAGAAGAACACCCGCGCCTTCTTGGCCGGAAGCCCGTAGCCGTTGCCGAAGCAGACGATGCGGGAATGTTCCAGGAAGCGCCCGACGATCGACTTGACCCGGATGTTTTCGCTGAGACCCTTCACGCCAGGCCGCAAGCCGCAGATGCCGCGCACGACGAGGCTGATCTTCACCCCGGCCTGGCTGGCGGCATACAAGGCGTCGATCACGTCGGGCTCGATGATCGAGTTCATCTTGGCCCAGATTTCCGCCGGCCGCCCCGCCCGCGCATGCTCGGCCTCGGCGGCGATCAGCTGCAGCAGGCGCGGCTTCAGCGTGATGGGCGAGATCGCCAGGTTCTCCAGCCCTTCGGGCTGCACATAGCCGGACAGGTAGTTGAACACCTTGGTCGCATCGCGCCCCAGCGCCGCGTCGCAGGTGAAGAAGCTGAGGTCGGTGTAGATCCGCGCGGTGATCGGGTGGTAGTTGCCGGTGCCGTAGTGGGTGTAGGTGACCAGATGGTCGCCCTCGCGCCGCACGACGGTGCTGATCTTGGCGTGGGTCTTGTAGTTGACGAAGCCGTAGACGACATGCGCCCCGGACCGCTCGAGCCGCCGCGACTGGCGGATGTTCGCGGCCTCGTCGAAGCGGGCCCTCAGTTCCACCAGGGCGGTGACCGATTTCCCGGCCTCGGCCGCCTCGCACAGCGCGCTGACCACGGGGCTGTCCCAGGAGGTGCGGTAGAGCGTCTGCTTGATCGCCAGCACGTTCGGGTCGGTCGCTGCCTGTTGCAGGAAGCGGATGACCATGTCGAAGGTTTCGTAGGGATGATGCAGCAGCATGTCCTTCTGCCGGATCGCCGCGAACATGTCGCCCTCGTGGTCCTGCACCCGTTCCGGCACGCGGGGGGTGAAGGGCGGCCACATCAGGTCTTGCCGGCTGGGCAGGATCAACTCCTTCAGGTCCGCCACGCCAAGAAGGCCCTTGACCTCGACCACCTCGTCCTCGCTGACCGCGAGCTCTTCCATGATCAGCGCCCGCAGGCTTTCCGGGGCGCCGGCGGACATCTTCAGCCGGATCACCTCGCCCCGGCGGCGGCGTTTCAGCGCGGTCTCGAACTCGCGCACCAGGTCCTCGGCCTCGTCCTCGACTTCCAGGTCGCTGTCGCGCAGGACGCGGAAGGTGCAGTGGCCGCGGTCGGTGTAGCCGGGGAAGAGCATGTTGAGATGCATCAGCAGCAGTTCTTCCAGCGGCAGGAAGCGATGTTCGCCCTCTTTCCCCGGCAGGGGGACGAAACGTGCGATCTGCTGCGGGATGGGCAGAAGCGCCTTCAGCGGGCGGTGGTCGGTCATCCGCTCCAGCTCCAGCGCAAGGGAGAAGCCGGTGTTGGGGATGAACGGGAAGGGGTGGGCCGGGTCGATGGCAAGCGGCGACAGGACCGGGAAGACGTTCGAGAGGAAGTGCATTTCCAGGTGCTTCAGGTCGCGGGCCGTCAGCTTGGACCGCTGGACGAGCGAGATGCCCTCGCCCTCCATCTCTTTGCGCAGGCGGTTGAACGTGGTCTGCTGGGTCTGCATCAGCCGCCGTGCATCGGCGTTGATCAGTTGCAGCTGTTCGGCGGGGCTGCGGCCATCCTCGGAGAGCGTGGCGTTGCCGTTGCGCACCAGCGCCCGCAGGCCGGCCACACGCACGGTATAGAACTCATCCAGGTTGGTCGCGCTGATCGACAGGAAGCGTAGCCGTTCCAGCAGCGGGACCGCCGGATTCGCGGCCTCTTCCAGCACACGCCAGTTGAAGGCCAGCCAGCTGAGCTCGCGGTTGAAGAAGCGCCCCGGTCCGGCCGTTTCGGCGAAGGGCAGTTCGACGGGGGCGGGGAAGCTGGACTTGAGGAAATCGGCCTGGGTCATGGCGCGCTTATGCCGTGGTCTGTGTGAAAGTATTACGACAGTTAGGCAGCTTGCGGCGCGACTGTCCAGAAAGGACCGGGCCGGTCAGGACAACGTGTCCGGCCTGTGGCGACGGGTGGGGCTCAGATCGGGAAAACCACGTCCAGAAGCTCGGCCGCGAGTGCGCGGGTGATGGGGCGGGCCTCGGAGAGGGCGCGGGCGTCAAGGGCTGCGACGAGCGCGCGGGCGGCCCCGATGGAGCGGGGCATCCGGCTGACGAGATAGGGAATGAGGTTCGCAGGCACCGCGACCTGGCGGTCGGCGAAAAGCTTGACCAGCACGGCCGACAGCAGCGCGTCGTCCGGCCCGTCGAGTTGCGCGATGGGCGTGGCCTGCATCCGGCTTTTCAGGTCGGGAAGTGTCAGTCCCCAATCGCGCGGCGGGGTGCGCGCGGTAAGAAGAAGCGCGCCGGTCGTGGTGGCCAGGTTGTGCAGGTGGAAAAGCTGGGCCTCGGCAGCGCCGATGCGGTCGGCATCCTCGACCGCGACGGCGCGGCCGGACAGGCTTGCGATGTCCGCACCGGCCAGCGTTTCCGCGGCCAGGATCACCGCGTCGGCCTTGGCCGCCCAGACATGGGCCAGGTGGGTCTTGCCCGCACCTTCCGGCCCGACCAGCAGCAGCTTGCGGCCCGGCCAGTGCTGCCAGTCGTCCACGGTCTGAAGGGCGAGGGCGTTCGATGGCGCGACGAAGAAGTGTTCCCGCGTCATCGCTTCAAGCCCTCGCAGGTCGAACGCAAGCTGCCGGATCACGCGCCCTCTCCAGCGCTACCGGTCTTGCGGCGGCGGGGTGTGGCGACGGCGGTGTCAAGCGGCGCCGGGGGGAGGGCGGTGGTGCCCTTGTACAGCAGGCTCGCCCGGTATTGCTCGATCCCGAAGCGGGCGAGGACCCCGATCGAGGCCGCGACGGGGACGGCGATCAGCATGCCGACGAAGCCGAAGACCGTGCCGAAGGCCGAGAGGGCGAACAGAAGCCAGACCGGGTGCAGGCCCACCGACTTGCCCACCAGGCGCGGGGTCAGGATGTTGCCCTCGACGAACTGCCCGGCGGCGAAGATCGCGGCGATGATGCCGATCTGCAGCCAGTCGCCCCAGAACTGGAACAGCGCCAGCCCGATCGCCAGTGCGCCGCCGACCAGCGAGCCGACATAGGGAATGAAGGTGATGGCGCCGGCGATGGCTCCGACGACCAGGCCGAACTGCAGCCCCGCGGCCATCAGGGCGACCGCGTAGAAAGTCCCCAGCGCCAGGCAGACCGAGACCTGGCCGCGCACAAATCCGGCAAGCACTGCGTCGATCTCGCGCGCGAGTCGGCGGATCGTCGGGGCGTGGTCCAGGGGAAGCATCCCGTCGACCTTTGCGACGATGTCGTCCCAGTCAAGCAGCAGGTAGAAGGCCACCACCGGCACGACCACGATGAACAGGACGATGGAGATCACGCCCAGGGCGGAGGACAACACGCCCTGCGCCAGTTCCGCGCCCCGGGCCTGGATCGCCAGACCGATCTCGGCCAGCGTCTGCCGGATGGTCGAGGTCGAATCGGCCAGTTCGGGAAAACGTTCGAGAAGGAACCCCTGCAACCGCCTGGTGATGTCGGGCGCGGCGTTGACGAGGGCGGTCAGCTGGTTGACCAGAGTCGGGATGACGGCCAGCACCAGCAGCACCACGGCCAGCAGCGCCACCAGCGAGATCACCGTCGTCGCCGCGGCGCGCGAGAGGCCCAGACGCTCCAGCCGGTCGGCGACAGGGTCCAGGAAATAGGCGATGGCTCCGCCGACGATGAAGGGCAGCAGGACGTCGCCCAGGAACCACAGAAGCAGCAGGAACACCGCCGCGGCGATGCCCCAGTAACGCAACTGGTGTGAGGTCGGCAAAGCCATCCCGGGTCCTTCCTTTGGCCCACATATCGCCCGACGCGCCCCCCCGCGCAAGGGCGGGACCGGCGAAAAGCCGCTGTCAGCATGTGCTTAAGACGGGTCGGGTAAGCGTGGCCGGGATGGAGGCTGCCCGCAGAACCGGGGCAGGAGAGGCCATCCGGGGCACGGTGTCCCGGGTTCCGGTCGGCCGGTGACGGCAGGCCCAACCGAAAGGCAAGACCATGAAACTGAAGCTTCTCTCGATCCTTGCGCTGACTTCGATGCCGATGGCCGCGATGGCGATGCCCGTCGTCGGTGACGTGGTCGGCACCGAACCGGAGGCCGCCAAGGCCGCGCTGGAAAAGGCCGGCTGCACGGTGAACGAGTTCGAGGCCGAGGACGGCAAGATCGAGGCCAAGTGCACTGACACCGCCACGCAGAAGGCGATGGAAGTCTACATCGACCCGGCCTCGGGCAAGGTCACCGACATCAAGTCGGAAGACTGACATGGCGACCCCCCGGACACTTGCCGCCTCGGCGGCGCCCCCCTCGCTGTGGGATCCTGTCGTTCGGCTGACCCATTGGGGCATCGCCGTCTCGGTCCTGCTGAACGCCGCGCTGGACGAAGGCGGAAGCCTTCTGCACGTCTCGCTGGGCTGGCTGGTGATGGCGCTGCTGCTCTTGCGGCTGGTCTGGGGGGTGCTTGGCCCGGCCGAGGCCCGCTTCTCGGCCTTCCCGCCCAATCCGGTCGCGGCGCTGCGCCATCTTGGCCAGCTCGTCTCGGGCCGGGTGCGGGAACACCCCTCGCACAACCCGGCCGGGGCAATGATGGCCTATGCCTTCTGGGCCTGCCTGGCCCTTGTCACTGTCACCGGCCTCTACATGACCGGCGGAGCGACACCGATGCAGGTGGCCGCCGAGAAAGCAGCTGTTGCATCCGGCGACTGGTCTGCTTTGATCAAGGAGAGCGAAGGCGAATCCTCGGACGAGGACAGGGGCCTGCGTCACACGGCCGAAGAGGTGCATGAAGTGGTTGCCAATCTTCTGTTGATCCTAGCCGCGCTGCACGTGGCAGGCGTCCTTGTCGAGGCCCGGGCCATGCGCCGGAACCTCGTCGCGCCGATGGTGCTTGGCCACAGGCGCAAATGACGGCCAGCCCGGATATTGTCAGCGCAGGGCGCCGCCAGACTGCGGCGCTCTCGATCTTCCTGATGGTGCAGACCCTGGGGACGGTGTTCTTCGTCGGCGACGTGATCGGCGACCTGCGAGCCGACCCTCTGTCCGCCCATTTCATCTTCGAGGCCATGGTGACCGCCGCACTGGTCCTGGGCATCCTCTTTGGCACATTTGCGCTGCGCCGCACGATCGAGCTTCTGCGCGCTCAGGACCAGGCACTGGCCGTGGCGCGCGGGGCGCTGTCCGACGTGATCGACCGTCAGTTCCAGACCTGGGCCCTGACACCCGCGGAGCGGGACGTGGGGTTCCTGGCGCTGAAGGGCCTGGACGTGGCCGAGATCGCCGAGCTGCGCGGCGCGGCCCAGGGCACGGTCCGGGCGCAGCTGACGCGGATCTATTCCAAGGCGGGCGTTTCGGGCCGCGCCCAGTTCGCGGCCTTCTTCGTCGAGGACCTTCTGGGTGAAGGCGTGCCAGAGGCCGCAGCGCAAGCCGCCCAGTAGGGTGGGCGATATCGCCCACCCTACGGCTCAGGCCCGCAGGGTGAAGCCGCGCGCAAGGTGGTTGCGCACGAACCAGATCATTGCCACCCCCGGCACCAGCGACAGGCAGGTCATCGCCATCACCATTCCGATGTCGGTCTGGAACGAAAACATCGCCTGGATCGCCATGGTGATGGGCTTGCCCCCCGTCACCGTCAGGATCCGCGCGAAGACCACCTCGACCCAGCTGAAGATGAAGCAGAAGAAGGCAGCCACCCCGATCCCCGGGGCGATCTGCGGGATCAGGTGACGGAAGAAGAACGACGCCCGGCTGTGCCCGTCCAGATAGGCGGTCTCGTCGAACTCGCGCGGGACGGCGCGGATGAAGCTTTCCAGCACCCAGATCGCCACGGGCATGTTGAACAGGCAATGCACCAGCGCGATCCCGACCGGTGAGTTCACCAGGGCGAAGTGGCTGAACAGGATGAAGATCGGCAGTGACAGCACCACGGGCGGCGTCACCCGGAAGACGAGGATCATCAGCAGGAAATGCCGGTCGCCCGTGAAGCGGTAGCGCGCCAGGGCATAGGCGGCGGGCAGGCCGATCGTGATGCAGAGTGCGACGTTCAGCACCACGTAGATCAGCGAGTTCACCATCGCCGCCCGCAGCTCGGGTGCGGCGAGGACGTTGCGGTAGTTAATCAGTCCGATGGCGCCTTCCGCCACCGTGTCGGTCGGAAGGGTGGCGGTGAAGGACAGAAGGATCGCCTGCACCAGCGGCAAGAGGATGAAGACGGCCAGCGCCAGGATGCCGAGATGTCTCATGCCTCGCGCTCTCGCGTGGCGGCGACGAAGGCCCAGACGACGGCCAGCACGATCAGGAAGTACAGCGTGGCCCGTGCAGCGGCCTGTCCGTAGGAAAAGCCCTTGATTTCCTCGCCCAGCTCCAGCGTCAGGAAGCGGGTGGCGTCGTCCGGCCCGCCGGCGTTGATCGCGAAGGCTTCGGTGTAGATCATGAAGCTGTCTATGAAGCGCAGCAGCAGGACAATGGCCAGCGCGCCCGCGATCTTCGGCAGCTGGAGGAAGCGGAAGACGGCCCAGCGCGAGGCCCCGTCGATGGCTGCGGCCTGCGTGTAGGCGGGCGGGATCGCTGAAAGGCCCGCATAGGCCAGCACCACGACCAGCCCCAGCCAGTGCCAGGTGTCCACCACCAGGATCAGCGCCCAGGTATGCCAGCCGGTAAACTTCCAGTCGAAGCCGATCGCCGCCAGGCCGGGGCCCAGCAGCCCGGTCCGAGGTTCGATCAGCCCCAGCCAGAACATAGGAATCATGTTCCATGGCACCACCAACGGCAGCGCCACCAGCATCAGCCCCCAGACCGCCCGTTTCCCGTAGCTCAGAAGAAGCAGCGCCACGCCGATCCCCAGCGGCACCTGAATGCCAAGGGCAAGGGTGGAGAAAAGGAGGCTCCGTCCCAGCGAGGCAAGGAAGCGGTCGGACTGCAGGATGTCGGCGAACCACTGCGGGCCGACCCAGTAGACGTCCGAGAGGGTGAAGATGTCGTGAAAGCCGTAGTTGATGACCGCCAAAAGCGGCAGCGCCCCCACCAGCGCCAGAAGCGTGAGGGCGGGAAGGACCAGGAACCAGGCGCGGTTGTCGTGCGGGCGCATGTCCCGAACCGACAGGCCCGCACGCCGGAAGTCAAGCGCAAGCGTAGGGTGGGCAGCATTGCCCACCCTACGGGGCGCGCGGCCGCAGGCCCTCGCGGCTTGCCTGCCCGGCCTTGACCCGCTAGGAAACGCGGGACCCTTTGCATGGCAGGCCAAAATGCGTCTTTCCCGCTACTTCCTCCCCGTCCTCAAGGAAAATCCCGCCGAGGCGCAGATCGTCAGCCACCGCTACATGCTGCGCGCCGGCATGATCAAGCAGCAGGCTGCGGGCATCTATTCCTGGCTGCCGCTGGGCTTTCGGGTCCTGAAGCGGATCGAGGAGATCGTGCATCAGGAACAGATCCGCGCGGGTCACATCCCGCTGCTGATGCCGACCCTGCAACCGGCCGACCTGTGGCGCGAAAGCGGTCGCTATGACGACTACGGCCAGGAGATGCTGCGGATCAAGGACCGGCAGGACCGCGAGATGCTCTACGGCCCCACCAACGAGGAGATGATCACCGACATCTTCCGGTCCCACGTCAACAGCTACAAGGACCTGCCGCTGACGCTTTACCACATCCAGTGGAAGTTCCGCGACGAAATGCGGCCGCGCTTCGGCGTGATGCGGGGGCGCGAGTTCCTGATGAAGGACGGCTACAACTTCGACGTCGACCGCGACTCGGCGCTGCATGCCTACAACCGTCACATGGTCAGCTACCTGCGCACCTATGAACGCATGGGCCTGACCGCGATCCCGATGCGCGCGGCCTCCGGCCCCATCGGCGGCGACAACACGCATGAATTCCTGGTGCTGGCCCAGACGGGGGAGTCGGAGGTCTTCTACGACGACCGCGTGACCCAGCTGAAGCTTGGCCAGCGCGATATCGATTACGACAACCGCGAACAGGTGGCCAAGGTCTGCGAGGAGTTCACGACGCTCTACGCCCGCACCGACGAGACCCACGACGAAGCGGTCTTCAACCGGGTCCCGGAGGCGCACCGCAAGGTCGGGCGCGGGATTGAGGTTGGGCAGATCTTCTACTTCGGCACCAAGTATTCCGAGGCGATGGGCGCGGAAGTGGTGACCAAGGACGGCACCAAGGTCCCGGTCGAGATGGGCAGCCACGGGATCGGCGTCAGCCGCCTTCTGGGCGCGATCATCGAGGCCAGCCACGACGACAAGGGCATCATCTGGCCGGAAGGCGTCACGCCGTTCCCGGTGGGCATCGTGAACCTGAAACAGGGCGACAGCGCCGCCGATGCGGCCTGCGAAGGCCTCTACAAGGCGCTGCAGGCCAAGGGGCTTGAGGCGCTGTATGATGACCGCGACGAACGCGCCGGGGCGAAGTTCGCCACGATGGACCTGATCGGCCTGCCCTGGCGGATCACCGTCGGGCCGCGGGGTCTGGCGAACGGCGTGGTGGAACTCACCAGCCGCCGAACGGGCGAGTCCGAGGAGGTCTCGCCCGAAGCCGCCGTCGACCGCATCGCGCAAATCTACGCCGGGCGCTGAGTGGAGAAGGTCGCGGTCGCGCTTTGCGGCCTCGACCTTGTGTGCCTTCTGGCCTTCCAGGGATGCGCCGGGACCAGCCGGCCTTTGCCAGGCCCGTCAGCGCATACGGGCTTGGCCAACGCCTGTTCCTCTGTGTCACCGCGATGCGGTTTCTGCTGGCGACTCTTGCCCTGCGGCCCCTATGATCGGCGCAAGGGGGAAGGTCGCCCATGTCCCGACTTGTCGTCCGCTGTTTCTCGATCTCTGTCGATGGCTTCGGCGCGGGGCCGGAGCAGTCGTTGCAGGATCCGCTCGGCAAGGGCGGTATGGCGCTGCACGACTGGGTGTTCAGGACCAAGACCTTCCAGACGATGCACGGTGCCGGCGGGGGCGACGCGGACAGTGTGGACGAAGGCTTTGCCGCCAAAGGGTTCGAGAACATCGGTGCCTGGATCCTGGGCCGCAACATGTTCGGCCCGATCCGGGGCCCCTGGCCGGATGAGGACTGGAAAGGCTGGTGGGGCGACGAGCCGCCGTATCATTGCCCCGTCTTCGTGCTGACCCATCACCAACGGCCCGATCTGGCGATGGCGGGCGGCACAACCTTCCACTTCCTTACCGAGGGGCTGGAGGCTGCGATCCTTCGCGCGAAGGCTGCAGCCGGGGGCAGGGATGTGCGTCTGGGCGGAGGAGTCGCCACCCTTCGCGAGGCCTTTCGCGGCCGCCACATCGACGAGGCGCATCTTGCGGTGTCGCCGGTGCTTATGGGCCGGGGCGAAGCGGTGTTTGCGGGTCTTGATCTGCCTGCCCTGGGTTACAGGGTCGACCGGCGCATAGCGGGCGAGGGCGCGGAGCACATCGTGATCGGCCGGGTCTGATCCGCCCTTGACCTTTCCCTCGCGCAGGTCACCTCTACAGCCCTGCGCAAGGAATGGAGGTCAACATGGAATACCGTCGTCTTGGAAAATCGGGTCTCAAGGTCAGCGAGTTCTCCTTCGGCTCGTGGGTGACCTTCGCCAAGCAGGTGGACCTTCAGCCTGCCAAGGCTCTGCTGACCGCCGCCTATGATGCCGGGATCAACTTCTTCGACAATGCCGAGGGGTATGAGGCCGGTCGGTCGGAACTGGTCATGGGCCAGGCGATCCAGGAACTGGGATGGCGCCGCGACAGCTATGTCGTATCCTCCAAGGTGTTCTGGGGGGGCGAGAAGCCCACGCAGCGCGGCCTGTCCGCCAAGCACGTGACCGAGGCCTGCCATGCCGCGCTGAAGCGCCTCAGGGTCGATCACCTCGATCTCTACTTCTGCCACCGCCCCGACATCGACACCCCGATCGAGGAAACCGTGCGGGCGATGCACAACCTGATCGTGCAGGGCAAGGTCCTGTACTGGGGCACCTCGGAATGGTCCGGCCAGCAGATCACCGAGGCGCATCTGGTCGCCCGCCGCGACGGCCTGACCCCGCCGACGATGGAGCAGCCGCAGTACAACCTGTTTGAGCGCGACAAGGTCGAACGCGACTATGCGCCGATCTACGATACCTACGGGCTAGGGACGACGATCTGGTCGCCGCTGGCTTCGGGCCTGCTTACGGGCAAGTACAACGACGGCATCCCGCAAGACAGCCGGGCCGCCCTGCCGGGCTATGAATGGCTGCGCGACATCATTGCCGGGCCGAAGGGGCGGCGGCGGGTCGAGCAGGTGAAGGCGCTGGCGCAGATTGCCGAAGGGGCGGGGATGCCGATCCATCACCTTGCGCTTCTGTGGTGCCTGGCGAACCCGCGGGTGTCGACGGTGATCCTGGGTGCCTCGCGGCTGGAACAGCTGACCGATAACCTGAAAGCGCTGGACCGGAAGTCGGCCCTGACGCCGGATGTTCTGGCCGCGATCGAGGAAGTCGTGCAGAACAGGCCCGCGGCACCGCAGCGGTTCTGAGGAGGAAGCATGGGACGGGCACTGGTCACCTGGGGCGGATGGGAGGGCCACGAGCCCGAGAAGGTCGGCCCGATGTTCGCAGGCTGGCTGCGCGAGGCGGGGATGGAGGTGACGCTGACAGACAGCCTCGCCTGCTTCGACGATGCCGAGGCGCTGCGGGCCTACGACCTCATCGTCCCGGTCTGGACCATGTCGAAGATCGAGAAACAGCAGGCCCTGAACGCCTGCGCGGCCGTGGCTGCGGGGACCGGAATCGCCGGGTGCCACGGCGGGATGTGCGACGCCTTCCGCGAGAATGTGGACTGGCAGTTCATGACCGGCGCGCAATGGGTGGCCCATCCCGGAAACGACGGGGTGGAATACCGGGTCCGCGTGGTCTCCGACGATCCGCTGGTGGCGGGGGTCGCGGACTTCACCGTCAAGACCGAGCAGTACTACCTGCATGTCGACCCGGCCGTGAAGGTGCATGCCGTCTGCGACTTTCCGGTGGTGGATGGCCCGCATGCGGTGAACGGGCCGGTGGCGATGCCGGTGGTCTTCACCAAGGGCTACGGCCAGGGCCGGGTCTACTACAACGCGCTTGGCCACCAGAAGACCGTGATCGACCAGGGACCCGCGGCGGAACTGATGCGGCGCGGGCTTCTCTGGGCCGCGCGGCGGTGACGTGACGGCAGGTCGCGGGAAGAAGGCTTGACCGGCGCCGGGGCGTGGTCATGTTCTGGTAACATCCCTTTGCCAGACTTGCCGCCATGACCCTTCCTGCCGATCACTACCGTATGCTGAAACGCGAGCTTTCGCTGGCTGAGCTTCTTGCCGACGGCATCATTCACGCGCTGGCCCTGCTGGCCGGGCTGATCGCCTTTCCGCTCCTCCTGTTCCACGGGCTGCAAACTGCCGGGATCGGCACCTTTGCGGCGCTGACGGTCTATGCAGCGGGGTTCTTCCTGATGTGGGGCTTCTCGCTGGCCTACAACATGACCCCGCCCTCGGCGCTGAAATGGCTGCTGCGGCGGTTCGACCATTCGATGATCTACGTGATGATCGCGGGGACCTATACCGCGCTCATCCCGCATCTGCACGGCGCCTGGCCCTGGGTGCTGGGGGCTGTCGTCTGGACGGGAGCGGTGCTGGGCATCCTGGTGAAGGTGGTGCTGCCGGGGCGCTACGACCGGCTGTCGATCCTGGCCTATGTGATGCTGGGCTGGGTCGGGGTGATCGCCATCGGTCCGGTGTCGGCGGCGTTGCCCTCGGTGTCGCTCTGGCTTCTGCTGGCGGGTGGGGCGACCTATGTGGCGGGGGTGGGCTTCTACGTCTGGCACCGCCTGCGCTTCCAGAACGCGATCTGGCACGGGTTCGTGGCGGTGGCGGCGGGACTGCACTTCGCCGCGGTGGCGGTGGCGGTGGCCTGAGGGGGGCCGCATGGGTGTCCACGGTGGACATTCCTGGATTATGGTTAGGTTAGAGTAGGTTGCGCGTGGGCGTTAACCGGGTGGTAGGGATGTTCTCTTGGGGGTCGGGAGGCCTGAGGAGTGTCATAGCCGTACCGGCGGGGTGCACCTCGGGACGGTGCATGTGGGTCCCCGCTTTCGCGGGAATGACAGTGAGGAGGGACGCCGGGCGCAAAGCTGACAGCGATGGGCTCGCGAGGGGCGAAGCAGCGCGCCCGCCCGCGGGGTGACTGAGGTGGATCACAGTCCCGCGGAGTGTTTTAGCGCCTAATGCTCAGCAAGCCTACGGGGACGAGAGGGCGGCCGCGGTCCCATTTCCTTTGGTTCGACCGCCGACACCTACCCTACGATTGCTCGGACAATCACGGAATGTAGATAAAAGCACCCGCCGTCTGCTCCCAAACACCGTCCTTGAAAAGCATCTTGATGGTTTGTCCAGTCATTGGAATTCGCGAGACGCTTGAAGGAACTCCATCAACTATTGCCCCTCCCACCAAGACAGTTCCGGAAGGCGCCGTAAAACTAAACTCAATTGGCTGGTATTCGTCAGGCCCCAGCATGAAGTTGACTTTCTGCAATTCTGCCTCAAAAGCGCCAAAGGAGCCAGTTGGCAGCAATTGCACAACTACGCCATCGCCGTCCGTGGCATGAGTTGCCGACACATGCCACGGCGCACCCGAGGCCGGCTTTGAATTGGAAACAGACAAAATGCCTTCTACTTCAATTTCATACTCATTGGAGCCAATATCCACATCGACATCTGCTCCTGAAAAATACTTCTGGATAAGTGATTCGACAGATCCAATCAGTGCGCGTTTCTCATCGTCTACAGTTGCATACTGCTCGCCGACAACAGCTTCAAATGACACTTCACCAACTTTCCCATCCGCTGCAGCGAGTATCGTTCCGGAGTCGATGGAAATCTCAACCTTCTCTGCCTTGCAGGCTGCGAGCGACACCATTGCAGCAAGAACCAGTAACTTTCGCACGCTATCTTACTCCAAAAAATTGTTGCAACAGACATATATCACACATCCAACTCCTCCACAAACCGCGCGTTCTCCTGAATATACTGGAACCGCAATTCCGGCTTCTTGCCCATCAGGCGCTCCACCAGGTCGGAGGTGTCCCCCGGTTCGTCCTCGTCGATCGACACCCGGATCAGCTTGCGGGTTTCGGGGTTCATCGTGGTGTCCTTCAGATCCTTGGCGTCCATCTCGCCCAGCCCCTTGAAGCGCTGGACGTCGATTTTCCCCTTTCCGCCCAGGCCCTTGGCCAGCCACAGTTCCTTTTCGGCGTCATCGGCGACGTACATCCTCCGCGCGCCTTGGGTCAGCCGATACAACGGCGGGCAGGCCAAATAGAGGTGGCCCTTGTCGATCAGGGGGCGCATCTGGGTGAAGAAGAAGGTCATCAGGAGGCTGGCGATATGGGCGCCGTCGACGTCGGCGTCGGTCATGATGATGATCTTTTCATAGCGCAGGTCGTCGAGACGGAAGCGGGTGCCCATGCCGGTGCCAAGCGCCTCACAGAGGTCGCGGATTTCGGCGTTTTCGTTCAGCTTCGCCGAGGCTGCGCCGAGGACGTTCAGGATCTTGCCCTTGAGGGGGAGGAGGGCCTGGGTCTCTCGGTTGCGGGCGCCTTTGGCCGAACCGCCGGCGCTGTCGCCTTCGACGATGAAGAGTTCAGTGCCTTCGCGGTTCTTGGCGGAGCAGTCGGTGAGTTTCCCCGGCAGGCGCAGCTTCTTGGTCGCGGTCTTGCGGGCGGTTTCCTTTTCCTCGCGGCGTCTCAGGCGTTCCTCGGCGCGGAGGACGAGAAAGTCGAGGATCGCCCCGGCGGACTTCGGGTCGGCGGCGAGCCAGGTGTCGAAATGGTCGCGGACGGCGTTTTCGACCCAGCGGGCGGCTTCCTCGGTCGAGAGGCGGTCCTTGGTCTGGCCGACGAAGCTGGGTTCGCGGATGAAGATCGAGAGGAGCGCGCAGCCGCCGGTGAGGAGGTCGTCGCGGGTGATCTGGTCGGCCTTGCGGTTCTTGACGCGCTCACCATAGGCGCGGATGCCTTTCAGGATCGCGGCCCAGAACCCGGCCTCATGCGTGCCGCCTTCCGGCGTGGGGACGGTGTTGCAGTAGGAATGGAGGTAGCCGTCTTGCGCGGGCGTCCAGTTGATCGCCCATTCGACCGAGCCGGGGACCTGGTATTTCTCCTCGAACGAGACGCGCCCGGCGAAGGGGCGTTCGGAGTAGGTTGTGACCTTGCGGAGGCTTTCGTTCAGGAAGTCGGCGAGACCGCCGGGGAAGTGGAAGGTCGCCTCCATCGGCGTGTCGCCGTCGGGGATGGCGGATTTCCAGCGGATTTCGACGCCCGAAAAGAGATAGGCCTTGGACCGCGCCATCTTGTAGAGGCGGGCGGGTTTCAGGGTCTGGTGGCCGAAGATCTCCGGGTCGGGGTGGAAGGTGACCCAGGTGCCGCGGCGGTTCTGGGTGGGGCCAAGCTTGCGGACCGGCCCCTGCGGGATGCCGCGGGAGAAGCTTTGTTCATAAAGCTCGCGGTCGCGGGCGACCTGGACGGTCATCAGGTCGGAGAGCGCGTTGACCACGGAGGACCCGACGCCGTTGAGGCCGCCCGAGGTGGAATAGGCCTTGTTCGAGAACTTGCCGCCGGCGTGGAGGGTACAGAGGATGACCTCCAGCGCGCTTTTGCCGGGGAACTTGGGGTGGGGGTCGACCGGGATGCCGCGGCCGTTGTCGCGGACGGTGACCGAGTTGTCTGCGTGCAGTTCGACCTCGATCCGGTTGGCGTGGCCTGCGACGGCCTCGTCCATCGCGTTGTCGAGGATTTCCGCGACCATGTGATGCAGCGCGCGCTCGTCGGTGCCGCCGATGTACATGCCGGGGCGCTTGCGGACGGGCTCCAGGCCTTCGAGCACCTCGATCGAGGAGGCGTCATAGGTGGAGGCGGCCTGGGAGAGAAGGTCGTTCGGCATGGGATGTCCTGTCTGGGCGTGGCCGCATTAGATCATCCCTGGGGGCAGGGGCGCAAGATGTGGGGTCTGGTCGGGGGGCGGGTGGCGGCCTAGGTTGGGGCGAAACAGGAGGACTGCGATGCGGGTGTTGTTCACGGGTGGCTCGGGCAAGGCTGGCAGGCATGTGGTGCCCTATCTGGTGGCGCAGGGTCACCGGGTGCTGAACTTCGACAAGGTGCCGCTGGGGCTGCCGGGGGTGCATGACCTGGCGGGGGACATATGCGATGCGGGGCAGGTCTACTCGGCGATGCGGACCCATGCGGGGTATGACGAGCAGGAGGAGGGCGCGGCCAGGCTTTTCGACGCAGTGGTGCATTTCGCGGCGGTGCCCCGTTACGGGATGGTGCCGGATACCGAGACTTGGCGGGTGAACGTGGTGGGGACCTACAACGTGCTTGAGGCCGCGCTGAAGATGGGGATCCGGAAGGTGATCATCGCCTCGTCCGAGACGACTTATGGGGTGTGTTTCTCGGACGGCGTGGTGGACCCGAAGGTGCTGCCGCTGGAGGAAGATTACGACATTGACCCGATGGACACCTATGGAACCTCGAAGAAGGTGAACGAGGTCACGGCGCGGAGCCTGCAGCGGCGGTTCGGGGCGGATGTCTATTGCCTAAGGATCGGCAACGTGATCGAGCCGCATGAATATGCGACGGTCTTCCCGGCTGCGGCAGCGGACCCGGGGCTGCGGCGGCGGATCACCTTCAGCTATATCGACGCTCGGGACCTCGGGCAGATCGTGGACCTCTGTCTGAAGAAGGACGGGCTGGGGTTCCAGGTGTTCAACGCGGTGAACGACGAGAACTCGGTGCCGCAGCCGAACTCGGAGCTGCTGGCGCGGTATTTTCCCGATGTGCCCCTGTCCCGGCCGGTGGGGGAGCGGGAGGGGCTGTTGTCGAACCGGAAGATCCGGGAAGTGCTGGGGTTCAAGGAACAGCATCCCTGGCAGAAGCATGTGACGTAGCCAGGCAGCGGACCGGGGGGGTTCACACCCCCCACTCCTGCGGGATCGGCCGTCACACCGGCTCGGCCGTCCGGGCAGCCCACATCCTCTGGAACGCCTCGCGCGCCTGGCACCGGTCCAGCCAGGACTTGACAGCCGGAAACTCGCGCAGAAGCGTCGGATGGCCCTGCGCATACCGGAGGCATTCCGCCAGGTTCAGGTCGGCCACGGTGAAGCGGTCGCCTAGCAGGTGGCTCTGCGAGGCAAGGTGCGTTTCCAGCCGCGCCAGCGGGCGGCGGAGCTTTGCCGCGCAGATCGAGATCGCGGCCTGACCCTCGGCCGTCTTGTCGCCGCCCTGGCCGGTGATGGTCTGGATCTCCAGCGCCGGGCCTTCGATCGACGTCACGGCAAGAAGCGTCCACTGGTCGAGATGCGCGGCCTCGGCTGGTGTCTTGGGCGCAAGGTCGCCGCCACGGGTGCGGGCGATGTGGTTGGTAATGGCCAGGCTTTCCGTCAGGACAAGATCGCCCTCGACCCAGGCCGGAATCTGTCCGATGGGGTTCACCTTCAGGAATTCGGGCGAGGCGGTGTTCAGCGGCGCATCGGCGGCCCTGGCGTCCTTCAGCCGGTAGGCCTGGATCACGGGCACATGCTCGAAGGTTTCGTTCAACTCGTACAGAAGCCAGATCGGGCGCGAGGCGCGGCTGCGGAAGACACCGTAGAGGGTCGACATGGGGAACTCCATCAATGCATTGCGCCAGCCTAGGGCCTGTGGCGGACAAGCAAAAGGGGCAAGCCAAAACGCGGCGTCTTGATCCGCATCAAGGTGGACTGGCGCGGTCCGTGCCAAGGGGAAAGCGTCATGTGAAGGAGGTGCCCCCGTATGGACGACAGCGCGACGATCCTGAACCCCGGCCCCGAGGCCCCTGCGGTTTCCCTGGCGGCCGAGCCCGCCAAGTCCGGTCCCAGGACCTTTCCGGTGGCGTCAAGCCCGCTGCACCAGGCCTTCGAATCCGGCCGATACCCCTATGCGCGCCTGATGGGCCGCGCGACCTATGAGGCCGAGAAGGCCAAGCTGCAGGCCGAGCTGTTGAAGGTGCAGATCTGGGCGCAGGAGACGGGGCAGAAGTTCGTCATCCTGATGGAAGGGCGCGACGCAGCCGGAAAGGGCGGGACGATCAAGCGCTTCATGGAGCATCTGAACCCCCGCTATGCCCGGGTCTGCGCGCTGACCAAGCCCTCGGACGTGGAAAAGGGCCAGTGGTTCTTCCAGCGCTACATCGCGCATCTGCCGACGGCAGGGGAAATGGTGTTCTATGACCGGTCCTGGTACAACCGGGCGGGCGTCGAGCGGGTGATGGGCTTCTGCACGCCGTCGGAATACCTGGAGTTCATGCGCCAGGCGCCCGAGCTGGAGCGGATGCTCGTCCGGTCGGGCATCCGGCTTTACAAGTACTGGTTCAGCGTCACGCGTGAGGAACAGCGGGCGCGGTTCCTGGCGCGGGAAACCGATCCGCTGAAAATGTGGAAGCTGTCGCCCATCGACAAGGCGAGCCTTGACCGCTGGGACGACTATACCGAGGCGAAGGAGGCGATGTTCTTCTACACCGACACCGCCGACGCGCCCTGGGTGATCGTCAAGTCCAACGACAAGAAGCGCGCGCGGCTGAACTGCATGAAGCATTTCCTGTCGACGATCGACTACCCGAACAAGGATCACGCGGTCGTCGGCAGCCCGGACCCCCTGATCGTTGGGCGGGCGCAGCAGGTGCTGAAGATGGACAGCGACATCTACGACGCTGCCACGCATCCGGCGATGCAGCGGGGCTGACGGCGCTGCAGCGCGGCGGATTCCCGGACTTGTGAACCGCATCCGGTCGGCGTAAGCCTGCCGGATGACTATACAAATGTCCAATTCCACCCACGCGAGGGAAACCCTTGTGCTGGGGTTGCCCCTTGTCGGGTCGCATCTGGCGCAGATGGCGCTGCATGTGACCGATACGGTCATGGTCGGCTGGTACGGCGTGGTGGCACTGGCCGCCGTGGTGCTGGGGGCCTCGTCCTTCTTCATCGTCTTTGTCGTCGGCTCGGGGTTTGCCAAGGCCGTGATGCCGATGGTCGCCTCGGCGCTGGGCCAGGATGACGAGACGCAGGTCCGTCGCGACACGCGGATGGGGATCTGGCTGTCGATCTTCTACGGGCTGGTCGTCTATCCGCTTTTCTGGTGGTCCAAGCCGATCCTCCTGGCACTGGGCCAGAACCCCGAGGTCGCGGCCATCGCGCAGGATTACATGCGGATCGCCGGCTTGGGCATGGTGCCGGCGCTGGTGGTGACGGTGCTGCAAAGTTATCTCGCGGCGCTGCACCGGACTCAGGTGGTCCTTTGGGTCACCCTGGCGGCCGTGGGGCTTAACATCCTGGTCAACTGGGCGCTGATCTTCGGCAACTGGGGCTTCCCCGAGATGGGCGCGCGCGGCTCGGCGGTGGCCACGGTTGCGGTGCAGGTCATGTCGCTGGTGGTGCTGGCGCTTTATGCGCATCTCTTGCCCGAGCTGCGCCGGTTCCATCTGTTCCAGCGCTTCTGGCGGCCGGACTGGCACGCGATGGGGCAAGTGTTCCGGCTGGGCGTGCCGATCGGGCTGACCGGCCTTGCAGAAGGCGGGATGTTCCAGGCCTCGGCGCTGATGATGGGCTGGATCGGGACGGTGGAACTTGCCGCGCATGGTATCGCGCTTGAGGTTGCGGCGCTGACCTTCATGCTGCACGTCGGCCTGTCCAGCTCGGCGACGATCCGGGTGGCGCGGTTCGACGGGCAGGGCGACCGGGTCGCCTTGCGCCAGGCGGCGAAGGTGGCGGTTGTGATCTCTCTGGGGGTGGCGGTCGCGTCGGTGACGCTGTTCCTGTCCGCGCGCGAGCCCATCGTGGCGCTGTTCCTGGACCTGTCGAAGCCCGAAAGCGCCGCGATCCTGGCCTATGGCACGGTGCTTCTGGGCGTGGCGGCGCTGTTCCAGCTGGCCGACGGGATGCAGGTCATGGCGCTGGGATTGCTGCGCGGGGTCCGGGACACCAGCGTTCCGATGGGCCTGGCGGCGGTCAGCTACTGGCTGATCGGCATCCCCTGCAGTTATGTCCTGGCCTTCCCGCTGGGCTTCGGTGGCGTGGGGCTGTGGCTGGGCCTGGTCGTCGGGCTGGTCTGCGCCTCGGCCAGCCTGATGTGGCGGTTCTGGTGGCTTGCCCGCTAGCGCCAGAGCGGCGCAAGGCTGGCAAGGCGGCCCTGCAGCTTTGAGAGCAGGCGGTTGGCCCGGCCCGGATGCGGGATGTCGCCGCTTTCCAGCCGCTCCAGCGCGACTTCGACCGGGCAGGGGCGCTGGCTGACCGGGTCCCAGTAGCGCGGATAGGCGATCAGCGCGGCGTGGGCCAGTTGCAGCAGGTCCGGCCGCGCCCTCCGGCGATCCGGCACGGGACCGAGGTCGCGCGTCAGACCCCAGCCCGCGTAGAACGGCGCGCCAAGGCAGGTGACGGGCAGGCCGCGCAGAAGCGCCTCGAACCCCATGAGCGAGGTCATGGTCCAGACCTCCTGCACCTCGGCCAGCAGCGCGGCGGGGTCGGCCTGCGGCACCTCCAGGTCGGCCAGGCCAGTGGCGTCGATGGCGCCGGGGCGGAGGCCCGCCTGCACGTCGGGATGGGGCTTGTACAGGATCACCGCGCCAGGGTTCGCCGCCCGCGCGGCTTGCAGCAGCGCAAGGTTCGTTCGCACCGCGCCCGCGCCCCGCAGGATCGACGCATCGTCCTCGACCTGTCCCGGCACCAGGATGCGGTGGCCCGGCGGCAGTGGCGGGACCGGGCCGGAGAGGTTGTACTTGGTCAGCCCCTTCTCGCGGATCCGGTCGATCACTGCGGCGGTGCGGCGGCGCTGGCTGTCGCTGAGCGGGCGGGCGATGAGCGCCTCCAGCCGCGACGGGCGTGAGGGGTCATAGTAGATGCCGCGGTCGTCGGTCACAAGCGACAGGGGCGGCACCAATTCGGCCCCCAGCCCGCGCGAGCGCAGGAAGCCGTCTTCGACCCGAAGGCAGGGGGCCCGGGGCGCGAAGCCGTCGGGCTCTTTCCCGGCCCAGAGCAGCAGCGCGCGACCTGACCGCTGCGCCAGCCGGTCGGCGGCCTGCGGATCATCGCGGAAGCGCAGGGGCTTCACCCCGCCGAACACCTCTTGCAGACGCGTGCGCTTCCAGAGCCGCATCCCCGCCGCGACATGCCCGTGACGGTCGTCGGCCCAAGCGCGGACCTCGGCCTGAAGCTGGCGGATGACCTCCTCGATCCCGCAGAGCCGGTCGCGGCACGGATCATACCAGAGCGGCGCCAGCAGCATGGCCCCGGCGAACAGCTCTTCCGGCGTCAACCGGCGCGCGCGGCGGGGGATGGGCTGTTCATCCTGGCTGAGACCCCAGCCCGCGTAGAAGGGAGTACCGAAGACCCGGGGGCGGTGGCCGTGCAGGATCGCCTCGAACCCCATCTGCGACGAGACGGTGTAGACCTGCGCCGCCCCGGCCAAGAGCGCCTGAGGCGGGACCGGAGCGGTCAGGAGGCTGACCCGGCCCGCGGCGTCGCCGGTGCCGAAATGTCCGGGCCGGAAACCTCCCGTCGTCTCGGGATGGGTGCGGATGACCACGCGGCGTTCGGGATGTTCGCGCAGCGCGGCGGCCAGCATGGCGCGGAACGTGACACCGTTCGCCCCCGACCGATAGACCGAGGCATCCCCCGCCGTCTGATCGACCACCAGGACATAGCCGGGGGCAGGAGTGGGGAGCGTCGTGTCAAAATTGTTGTATTTGGATAAGCCGTTCTCCATCAAACAATCAACTATCGCCCGTGCTTCCTGCAGGATGTCCGAATTGTACAAGTGCTTGGAGAGTAGAATTTCCTCGATCCGCGAGGGGCGGGACCCGTCATAATGAATGCCCACGGTGTCGAAGAGCAACCCAAGCGGTGCTTCGCCCCCGGCCCGGCCCGGACGGACCGACCGCAGGAAGGCGTCTTCGGCCCGGACCAGAGGCACCCCGCGCCGGGCGGCGGCCCGCTCCCCTCGCCAGGCGGTGGGGCTGCACCCCCACACCAGCACACCGTCCTGCGGTCCGGGCAGGCCCGGCCGCAAGGCGTGTCCCGCAAGCTGCAGCATCCGATGCAGCCGGCGGTCGCGCAGGAAGGACAGGTTCTGGTGGTAAAGCCGCTGCGGCACCCCGGCCAGCGCGACTGCGTCGTCGCGCATGGTCCGCTCAGTCGCCGGAATTGGCGGTGTTGGCAAGGTTCGACGCCGCGCTGGTCGAGCCGGTGATCGCACCCAGCGTCTTCTGCCACTGCACGAACGGGGCCTCGGTCACATAGAGCGTGTCGCCGTCGCGGATCTGGAAGTCGCGGGCCTCGAACAGGCCTGTGGGCTCGGTCAGGTCCAGCACATAGACGACGCGCTGGTCGCCGACGAGGTCGGGTCGGCCAAGGACGGCGCGGGCGATCTCTTCGCTTTCGTCGCGCAGGACGAAGACGCCTTTCGGGTCGGCCGCCATGCTGGACAGCCCGCCCACCGTGGCGATGGCCTCCAGCGCCGAGAGGGTGGGGGATTCGAACGGAACCGTGCTTTGCGCCCCGGTCGCGCCAAGGGCGATGAAGCTGCGGCTGTCTTCCTCGATCATGATCTTGTCGCCGGGGCGCAGCGCGATGTCGAGCGCGGGGTTCTCGTACAGGTCCTTGAGCCAGATCTTCCCGGTCTGGCCGCCGCGCGTCACCCGGACGATGGCAACGGCGGGATCGACCGTGACCCCGCCCGATTTGGCCAGCATGGTGGCAAGGGTGCGGGTCGAGGATTCGATCGCGTAGACCCCGTTCGCCCCGGCCTGCCCCGAGATCGACACGGTCGATCCTTCGCCGGCCGCGCGCGCGACGCTGACCTGCGGATCGGGGGTCTGGTCTTCCAGCTTGCGGGTGATGGCCTGACGAAGCCCCTCGGGCGTCTGGCCTGCGGCCCGGATGCGGCCTGCGTAGGGGATGTAGATGTAGCCCTGTCCATCGACCTGAAGCTGATCCAGGCCCGAGACGCGCTGGCCCGTGTTGCCGAGCAGCGGCTCATCCTTGACGTTTTCGTAGACGGTCACACTGATCGTGTCGCCGACCGCGATGGTGTCGGCCCCGACAAGGCCCGCATTGCGGAAGCTGTCGCTGAAGCCGAAGCTGGGTTGGACCGCAGTGGCGGCGCTGACCTCGGGCGTGACCTTGACGATATGCGCGTTGCCCTTCTTTTCGACCGAACCGGCCAGCACCTCGCGCTTGGTCGGGCCAGAGCGGGGCAGGCCGCAGGCCGAGACGATGGCGACTGCGGACAGCAGAAGAACTGCCCTGGCGGCGAAACTGGTCTGGACGCGCACTGCTCTGTTCCCCTGCATTCCGCTTCGGGATTTTATTGCCGAACCTTAGCGAAGTGGCGGTTCCATTGCCAGCACGGGCCGGGGCGCGTCAGCGCACGAGGTGAAACTGTTGCCGTGGTGCCGCTGTCCCGGCACTGAGCGCCTGGTAGGGATCCTGCGGCGAAAGCATCAGGTCGACCACCTGTCGCAGCAGCCGGCGGCGTCCGCGGGCCGAATAGAAGCCGCCCACGACCTGCGAGGTTTCCAGAAGGTAGTGCCGGTAGTCCCGGTAGGCGCGGGTGTCCGGGCGGTCGGGCGCGGCGAAGAACTGCTCCAGCGGCTGGGTCGAGACGAACTCGGGCTTGGCATAGACCGCCGCGCCGAAGACCCGCAGCGGCAGGCCGCGCCAGAGCGCCTGCTGCCCCGCGGTGGAATTCACCGTCACTGCCGAGCGGGCCTGGTTCAGCAGATGCGCAAGCTTGCCGCCCCGGACGAAATGCACGCGGTCCTGCACGCCGTGGTCGCGCGCCAACTGCCGGATCGCCGGCAGGATCGGGGCGCGACCGTCTTCAAGCGGGTGGGCCTTGAAGACCAGGTGGTGATGCGTGGGCGCGCCGCGGGCGAAGCCGCGGATGACCACCGCGACGAAATCGGTCATGCTGGTGAAGGGGGAATGGTCGCGGAAGCTGGCGTCGTGCTCGAGCTGCAGAAGGACCAGGTGGTAGGGAAAGCCCCCGCGCCGGATGCGCAGGGTGGCAAGCCGACGCTCCAGCCGGTGCAGTGGCATCAGGAGGAAACGCTTGAGGTAGAGGCGGAACTCTTGCCCCACGGTCAGCGCGCGGTGCGGGCGGAAGTTGCGGTAGGCCCGGCCCCCCAGCGCCACGAACCCGTGGTAGAGCGCGCCCCAGAACATGTGCTGGCGCATGTCGCCCCAGGTCGCGGGCGCCTCGGGCAGGTCGGGATCGACGCGGGCCAGCGCGCCCTGCATCTGCGGGACGGTCAGGTCCATCAGCCGGGAATGCCCGTTCGACCCGCCGCGTTCGTACGTCACCCAATAGGGGCGCAGGTAGCCTTCCTCGAACACATGCACGGTGATCCCGCGGGCGCGGGCCAGGGCGATGGCCTGGGCGTGGATCGGCCGGGTATCGCCGTAAAGGACCAGGTCGGTGATCTGGTGCCGGTCCAGAAGCGCGGCGCAGGTGGAGGGCCAGTCCTGGTGGCGGCCCTGGAAGGCGATGAAGCCGGGACCCGGCCAGAACATCCGGTCGCCCAGGTTGAAGCCCACCCGCCAGACGCTTGCCCCCGTGGCGCGCAGCATCCGGCCGAGCTGATGGAACCAGGGTCCGTGCGGGCCTTGCAGGAACAGGAAACGACGGGGACCTTGGCTCACGCGGGACACTCGGACTGTGGTGAAAGGATATGGCCTGAAGCCCGTCAGGCTTGCAAGCGCGTCGGGCGGGCTTTACCTCAGACGCAAAGGCAGGAGGCGCGCATGTTCACCGGAATTGTCACCGACGTGGGTCGGATCGTCGAGACGAAGGTCACCGGCGACCTTCGGGCGCGGATCGCCACGCGCTACGATGTCGGCGGGATCGACATCGGGGCCTCGATCGCCTGCGACGGGGTCTGTCTGACCGTGGTGGCGCTGGGGGCCGAGCCGGAGAACTGGTTCGACGTCGAGATCAGCGCCGAGACGGTATCCAAGACCAATGTCGGCGCCTGGGCGGCGGGCAAGCGGGTGAACCTGGAGCGCGCGCTGAAGGTGGGGGACGAGCTGGGCGGGCACATTGTCTCGGGCCATGTCGACGGGCTGGCCGAGGTGGTGAGCGTGCGGCACGAGGGCGGCTCGGTCCGCGTGACCTTCCGCGCGCCCGAGGCCTTGGCCCGGTTCATCGCGCCGAAGGGGTCGGTTGCGCTGAACGGGACCTCGCTGACGGTGAACGAGGTTTCGGGGGCGGAGTTCGGGGTGAACCTGATCCCGCATACGCAAGAGGTGACGACCTGGGGCGAGGTGGCCGTGGGCGACCAGGTGAACCTGGAGGTGGACACGATGGCCCGTTATGTGGCGCGGCTGCGGGAGTATGACTGAGGTCGCGCCTGTGCCCGGCCCCGGAGGGTTTCACACCCGGACCTCCCGTGGGATATTTGCAGAAGAGAAAGACAATTTTAGTCAAATGCTGCGGAGTTTCTGATGGCGGAGATCGGGCATAACGGCGGGCCGTCGCTCGCGGGCGGGGTCAGTTGGCGGAAGCACTGCTGGTCCGCTGCCCGCGAGGCGCTGCTGCCGACCTTGCCCATCGAGGTGGTGCGGACGCGGGTCAAGCGGGCGCAGGCGCTGGGGCTGGACTACAAGACCTATGCGGGGGTGCGGGCGGCCACGGGGCATGACGTTGTGGCGTTTCTGTTTTCGTCCAATGCGTTGCGGGTGTCGGTCCTGCGGCCCGCGATGCCCGAGGCACGGGCGGAGAAGCTGGCGCAGGTGCAATGCGGGCGGCTGGCTCTGGCGGTGGCGCCGCTGGGCCCGGGTATGATGGAAGCGGCCAATCCCGTGCTGCACGGGGTTTCCCCTGCGCCTTACGCGCTGGCGGGGTTCAGTGAGGTGCGGGCCATGCTGCGGGCGGCGCTGGGGAAGCTGCCGTCGGACCGGGTGATCCTGGTCGGCGACCTGGGGCTGGAGCGCGACTGGTGCGCGGCGGGGCGGCTGGCCGCGTATCTGCCGGCAGAGCGGTATTTCGAGACCCCGCCCCGGACGTGATCCGGGGCCTCATATAATACCCCAACGGCCTCGGATCGGGGCCGGGGCGGGTCAAACGACAACGGCGGCCCCTTGGGACCGCCGTTTCTGCATTCCATGCCAGACAGATCAGGCCGCGCGGCCGACGAGGACCGAGTCCACCTGCTTCGCAGCCCCAGCCTCATCGACACCAGACACAGCCGCGACTTCGCGGGTCAGGCGTTCCAGGGCGGCCTCGTAGAGCTGCCGCTCGGAGTACGACTGCTCGCGCTGGTCGTCGGTGCGGTGCAGGTCGCGGACCACCTCGGCGATCGACAGAAGGTCGCCCGAGTTGATCTTCTGTTCGTATTCCTGGGCGCGGCGCGACCACATCGCGCGCTTGACCTTGGCCTTGCCCTTCAGCGTGTCGAGCGCCTTGGTCACGACGTCGGGAGCCGACAGCGCGCGCATGCCGATTTCCACCGCCTTGTGGGTGGGGACGCGCAGGGTCATCTTGTCCTTCTCGAAGGAGATGACGAAAAGCTCCAGCTGAATCCCGGCGATCTGCTGTTCTTCGATCGAGATGATCTTGCCGACGCCGTGCGCCGGGTAGACCACGAAATCGTTCGGGCGGAATTCAGGCTTCTTCGACTTGGTCATTCACAGGTCCCCAGAAGGGATGCCCTTCCGCGACAAAGACCCCGCGCGCCCTGAACCCCGGTTCAGGCGAGTGGAGCTGGATTGTCACAATGATTTTTGGCCCGGGAGCTACCCCTAAGCCTTCGGTCAGGCATCCGTGCTTACTTTGTAAACGAACGATAACACAAAACGCGCCTGATTCCAACTGCCGCGAAACCCGCCAGTTCAGGATTAAAGCCTTGTTCTGATTTCACTTTACGCGGTGTAACCGATTCGTGGCCACGGATATGCCCGAATCGCATACGTCCTCAGCCGCCCGTGCCGGGGGCCTCGGAGAAGTACTTTTCCCGTTTGCCCGTCTCGCCGTCACGTTCCTCGTAGCCGGGCAGCGGGTCCTTCTTGGTCACGATCACCGGCCACTGGACGGCGTATTTCCTGTTGAAGGAAACCCATTCCTCCATGTCCGGTTCCGTGTCCGGGCGAATTGCGTCGGCGGGGCATTCCGGCTCGCAGACGCCGCAGTCGATGCATTCATCCGGATGGATGACCAGCATGTTCTCGCCCTCGTAGAAGCAGTCGACCGGGCAGACCTCGACGCAGTCGGTGTATTTGCAGGCGATGCAGTTGTCGATGACGACGTAGGTCATGGGCGTGCTCTGGTGCGAAAGGTTTGACTGCTAGCTAGAGCAGGTGGCCGGATCATTCAAGCGGGTCCGCGCCGGTCTGGGGATCAAGATCGACATAGAGGCCCTGCGCCTCGGTCGCCGGGCCGCGCCTTTGGCCAAGGGCGGTGATGCGGACAAGGCGGATGCGGGACCCTTGCGGGAAGGTGAGCGTGTCGCCTTCAGCGACGTCGCGTCCGGGGCGGGTGACGCGGGTTCCGTTCACGCGGACGGACCCCGCCTCGATCACGTCGGCGGCGAGGCCGCGCGATTTGAAGAACCGCGCCTGCCAGAGCCATTTGTCCAGCCGCAGTTTCGCGCTGGCATTGGGGTCGGGCCTACCGGACGGCCCGGCCAATCAGACCTTGCCCTTGAGTGCCAGCAGCGCGGCGAAGGGGTTGTCGGGGTCGATAGGCTTTTCCTGCCGCGGCGGGCGCGCCTCGAACGACTTCTGCCGGTCCTCGCGCGGAGGCTTGCCGCCCTTGCGGTCGTCGCGGCGGTCGGGACGGTCGCCCTTGGGGCGGTCGTGCTTCGGCCCGTCGTGGCGCGGGCGGTCGCCCTGCGGACGCTCCCCCTGGCCTTCGCGCTTCGGCCGGTCGCCCTGCGGGCGGTCGCCGCGGGGGGCGCGCTGGCCTTCGCCGTCCTTCCGCTCGGGCCGGGGGCCGCGTTCGGGGCGCTGGTGGCGGGGTTTGGGCGCCCAGGTGAAGGTATAGTAGGCCTCCATCTCGGGTGCCGCCTCCGGTTCCGGCTCGGCCACGGGGGCAAGGATCGAGACTTCCTCGGGGATCGGCACGCCCGCGGCGATGGCGGCGGCGGCTTCTTCGGAGATCTCGGGGGCCTTCGGCGCCTCGGCCTTCACCTTGGGACGTTCGGCCTTTTCGCCCTTGTAGCCCAGGCCGCCCATCAGGTCGGCGAACTGGTCAAGGGTCATGCCGGTGATCGACAGCATGTCGGGCGTGGCCTCGAACCCGGCGCGGCTATCCTTCTGGCGCAGGATGTCGGCCAGGCGTTCCAGCATGTCGATGCGGATCGC
>JAIXZY010000049.1 GCA_027489355.1 Paracoccaceae bacterium
CCAAGCCGTCCGCGTTGTATCGCCGGAGAACGGCGCCTGCGTCGCCATGTCACCGAGCGCGAGACGCCGGCACCAGAAATAGATGCCCACCACCACCGCCCACCCGACGTACGGCAGCCACGTCCGCAGCGCGCGCCAAGAGCGGCCGCGTCCCAACCACACCGCATCGGCCACGAGCGCCATGATCGGCAGCGTCAGCCCGAATTCCTTCGAAAACACCGCCGCGCCATACGCGAGCCAAAGCGCCGGCAGCCAACGTCCGGCCCCGGTGTCCCGGTAACGGACAAATGCCACGAAGCCCGCCAGGTACGCCAGCGTCGGCACGATATCCACGCGACCGATCGTCCACGCGACCGGCTCCACATGCACGGGATGCACCGCGAACAGCAGCGCCGCGAGCGCCGCGCACTGCACGCATCGCCCCGCCGCCCGCCACGTCAGCCAACCCACGAGCCCCGCGCACGCCGCGTGCAGCAGGAGATTCGTCAGCCGAAAGCCGAACGCATCCACGCCCCACACGCGCGCATCGAGCATCAATGTCAGCCCCGTGATCGGCCGCAGCTCAGGCAACGCGTAGCCCCAGACGCCGCCCGACCACTCGCGCACGAACAACGTCGGCCACTCCGCCAGCGGCAACGCCGCGAAGCGCGAGACGTAGGCAAAATCGTCGCCCGCAAAACCGCCGCGCAGGCTTGGCCCGTAGGCTTCAAGCGCCACCAGGAACGCGAACACCGCCGTCGCCCAGCCCGGGTGCGCGGAGATGGCGCGGAGCACGGCGCGAAGCGAGTCGCGAAGGGTGGAAGCGGACATGCGGCGGCAGCGCGCGGAGCGTCAGTCGAAGATGACCGTCTTCCGCCCGTAGACGAGTACGCGATTCTCCAGGTGCCAGCGCAACGCCTGGGCGAGCACCAGTTTCTCCAAATCACGCCCCTTTTGAATCAGCGCCTGCACCCCATGGCGGTGCGTCACGCGCGTGACATCCTGATGGATGATCGGACCGTCATCGAGCACCGCCGTGGCGTAGTGCGCCGTGGCGCCGATGAGCTTCACGCCGCGCTCGTGGGCCTGGTGGTAAGGACGCCCGCCCGCAAACGCCGGCATGAACGAGTGGTGGATGTTGATCACCGGCCGCCCGAACTCGCCAAGGAACTCCGCGGAAAGCACCTGCATGTACCGCGCGAGCACCACGACATCGGCCTTCAACTTCCGCAGCAGCGCCAGTTGGCGCGCCTCGCCGGCGGCCTTGCCTCCCGGTGCGATCGGCAGGTGGTGGAAAGTGAGCCCGTACCCGCGCGCGGCCGCGGCGAGGTCGCGGTGATTCGACACCACCCCGACGATCTCACAGGGGAACTCGCCCGCGCGCCAGCGGAGCACCAGATCGTGGAAGCAGTGGTCCGCCTTCGACACAAAGAGCACGACGCGGGGCCGGTGCGCGGAATCGGTCACGACCGCGTTCATCTTCAGCTCGTCGCGCGCATAGGCGAGGAACGCCTTCTCTTCGGTCGCGGGCTTGGCGCCGGCCGGCGGCACCCACTCGATGCGCTGGAAAAAAATGCCCTCGTCCTCGTCGCGGTGCTGGTCGGCGTGCAAAATGTTTCCGCCGCGCTCGAAGATCCACCCGGCGGCGCGGGCAACGAGGCCGCGTTGGTCGGGACCGTGCAGCAGGGCGACGAGGGTGAGCGGGGCGGATTCGGCGGGTTCGGACATGGCAGTAAGAAACGCTACGCTACGCCGCCCGACCGCCGCGACGCAAGGAGCGCGCGCGGCACCGCGCGCTCCAGTAGGTCCGGCTTCAGCCGGACCTAGAATCCTCATCCGCCCGCCCGAGCCACCGACTGAAGCCGGCGACACGGCACGCAGCGCGCAGGATTCCCTTTCCCCTCCTTGCGCGATCCTACGCCGCTTGTCCGAGCGCCTCGGGTTCAAGTCGCTCCACCCGTCCAACAAAAAGGGCCGTTCCTTGAACGGCCCCGAACTACCGAAGCTTCAACTTTCCGCGGCTCAGACCATCGCGGTCGTGTTGTGGCGGTACTCCTGGATCGGGCGCACGCCGACCTGAAGGTTCTTCATCGCCTTGATGCCGTGCAGCGCCGCGCGGGCGCCGGTGAGCGTCGTAGAGATGGGAACATTGTTGGCGTAGGCCGCGGCGCGGATCGCGTTCTCGTCCTGACGCGGGATCATCCCGCGCGGCGTGTTCACGACGAACTGGATCTCGCCGTTCTTGATCATGTCGACGCAGTTCGGGCGGCCTTCGTTGAGCTTGAAGACCGGCTGCACCGCGAGGCCCTGCGCCTGCAGAAGCTTCGCCGTGTTGGTCGTCGAGCAGACCGTGAAGCCGAGTTCGAGGAAGCCCTTGGCGAGCTCCACCACATGCGGCTTGTCGGAGTCCTTCACGCTGAGGAACACCTTGCCCTTGAGCGGCAGCGCGGGTTTGGCGGCCATCTGCGTCTTCGCGTACGCGATGCCGAGATCGTCGTCCATGCCCATGACCTCACCCGTCGAGCGCATCTCGGGGCTGAGCACGATGGCGGCGCCGGGGAAGCGGTTGAAGGGGAACACAGCCTCCTTCACGCACCAGTGCTTGGGTTGGATCTCCTGGGTGAAACCGAGCTCCTTCAGCTTCGCACCGGCCATGACGCGGGCGGCGAGCTTCGCGAGCGGGACGCCGATGGCCTTTGCCACGAACGGCACCGTGCGCGACGCGCGCGGGTTCACCTCAAGCACGTAGAGCTGGTTGTCCTTGATCGCGAACTGGACGTTCATCAGGCCGACGACCTTGAGCGCCTTCGCGAGCGCGTAGGTGGCCTGCTTGACCGTCTGGCGCATCGCGGCGGAGAGCGTGTGCGGCGGCATCACCATCGCGGCGTCGCCGGAGTGCACGCCGGCGTATTCGATGTGCTCGAGCATGCCGCCGACGAGCGTCGTCTCGCCGTCGCTGATGCAGTCGACGTCGAGCTCGATCGCGTCCTCAAGGAACTTGTCGATGAGCACCGGCTTGCCGGGCATGACGCTGAAGACCTGGTGCACGACGTCGCGCAGCTCGGCCTCACTGTAGAGGATGAACATGCCGCGGCCGCCGAGCACGAACGATGGGCGCACGAGCACCGGGTAGCCCAGCTCGGCAGCGCACGAGATCGCCTCGGGCTCGGACATCGCGATGCGGTTGGCCGGCGACTTGAGCCCGACCTGGTCGAGGATGGCGGCGAAGAGCTTGCGGTCCTCGGCGGCGTCGATGCTTTCCGGCGAGGTGCCGATGACGTTCACGCCGCGGGCCTTCAGCGCGCTGGCGAGGTTGAGCGGCGTCTGGCCGCCGAACTGCGCGATGGCGCCGATGCAGCCTTCCTGCTCGTAGATCTCGAGCACGTCCTCGAGCGTGAGTGGCTCGAAGTAGAGGCGGTCGGAAGTGTCGTAGTCGGTCGAGACGGTCTCCGGGTTGGAGTTGACCATCACGGTCTCGAAGCCCGCCTCGCGCAGCGCGAACGACGCGTGCACGCAGCAGTAATCGAACTCGATGCCCTGACCGATGCGGTTCGGGCCACCGCCGATGATCATGATCTTCTTCTTCTTCGACGGCAGGATCTCGTTCTCGTCGCCGTAGCTCGAGTAGTAGTAGGGCGTGAACGCCTCGAACTCCGCGGCGCAGGTGTCCACGAGGCGGTACGTCGTGTTGACGCCGGCCTTCTTGCGCGCGGCGCGCATGGCGTCGAAGTCGGTCTTGAGGAAGTGGGCGAGCTGCGCGTCGGAGAAGCCGAACTGCTTCGCGCGGCGGAGCGTGCGCTCGTCGAGCTGGGAGAGCGTCAGCTTCTTCAGGGCCTGCTCCATCTCGTGGAGTTCGCGGAGCTGCGTGAGGAACCAGCGGTCGATCTTCGTCAGGTCGAAAATCTCATCGACGGTCATGCCGGCGAGGAACGCCCAGCGGATGTAGTACACGCGCTCGGCATTCGGCGTGCCGAGCTTCTGGCGGAGCGTCTGCTCGTCCGGCAGCTCGTCGCCGCCGTACTTGCCGCCGCCGCCCCAGCCGCGTGCACCGGTCTCGAGGGAACGGAGGCACTTCTGGAAGGACTCCTTGAACGTGCGGCCGATGGCCATCGCCTCGCCGACGGACTTCATCGCGGAGGTGAGCGTCGCGTTGGCGCCCGGGAACTTCTCGAACGCGAAGCGCGGGATCTTCGTCACGACGTAGTCGATCGTCGGCTCGAAGCTGGCGGGCGTCAGGCGCGTGATGTCGTTGCGCAGCTCGTCGAGCGTGTAGCCGACGGCGAGCTTGGCGGCGATCTTGGCGATCGGGAAACCGGTGGCCTTCGACGCGAGCGCGGAGGAGCGCGAGACGCGCGGGTTCATCTCGATCACGACAAGCCGGCCGTCCACCGGGTTCACGGCGAACTGCACGTTGGAACCGCCGGTCTCGACCCCGATCTCGCGCAGGACGGCGATACTGCCGTTGCGCATGATCTGGTATTCCTTGTCGGTCAGCGTGAGCGCCGGGGCGACGGTGATGGAATCGCCGGTGTGGACGCCCATCGGGTCGATGTTTTCGATGGAGCAGACGATGATGGCGTTGTCGGCGCGGTCGCGCACCACCTCCATCTCATACTCTTTCCAGCCGAGCAGCGACTCGTCGACCAGGACCTGCGCGACGGGAGAGGCTTCGAGGCCCGACTTGATGATCGCCTCATAGTCGTCGCGGTTGTAGGCGACGCCGCCGCCGGTGCCGCCCAGGGTGAAGGCGGGGCGGATGATTGCGGGGAGGCCGACATATTCCAGGGCTTCCATCGCCTGCGCGATTCCGGCGGCGATGTCGTACTTGCCCGAGGGCAGCTTCGGCGCTGCGACGATGGTGGCCTTGGGGTTTTCGAGGCCGATCCGGTCCATCGCCTCGCGGAACAACTTGCGATCTTCTGCCATTTCGATGGCGTCGCGCTTGGCCCCGATCAGCTCGACGTTGAACTTTTCCAACACGCCCATGTCAGCGAGCGCCAGCGCGGTGTTCAGGCCCGTCTGCCCACCCATCGTGGGCAGCAGGGCGTCGGGGCGTTCCTTCTCGATGATCTTGGCGACGACTTCGGGGGTGATCGGCTCGATGTAGGTGGCGTCGGCGAGGCCCGGGTCGGTCATGATCGTCGCGGGGTTCGAGTTCACCAGGATGACCCGATAGCCTTCCTCACGCAAAGCCTTGCAGGCCTGGGCGCCGGAGTAGTCGAACTCGCAGGCCTGGCCGATGACGATGGGGCCCGCGCCGATGATCATGATCGACTTGATATCGGTCCGCTTCGGCATCGTAGCCCCCATCCATTGCGCAAATTGTCGGGCGTTATAGACAGAAGCCGGACCGGCGCAAGGGGCAAACGGTTGGGCTGGGCGGGCCAAAATCCTTCGAAGGATTTTGCAAATTTCTTCGAAGAAATTTGGCCCCGGCCCCGCCCGCAACGAAACGGGCCGGAGGTTTCCCCCCGGCCCGGATGTCGCTGGGAAGGCGGCTCAGCCCTTCTCGCCCACGGCGGCCTCGGCGGCGGCGATGGCGGCCTTGCGGGCGGCGATCTCGTCCCCGATGGGCGGCCCCTTGAAGCGGCGGTTCTCGATCACCACCCAGATGATCAGGGCGAGGACGACGAAGCCCACCGTAATCTCGAGCGCCCAGTCGTTCGGCGGCTGGATGCCCAGGAAGAAGATCAGCGCCATCGACAGGATCGAGAGCACGGCGACCAGCTTGTAGGTGCCCACGCCCAGGTTCCACGGCCCCATCGCCGGCCATTTCGGCCCGCCGATGGTAAAGAGCCCCAGCGCGATCGGCAGCGCGAAGGACAGGAACAGGAAGATCACCGTGCAGCTGACCACGATGGAATAGGCCGGGGTGCCGGCAATGGTGATGGCAGAGGTGAGCCAGACGAAGAGCGTCGCAAGGACCGCCCCGGTCCAGATCGCTGCCACGGGGGTGCGGTACTTCGGCGAGACGGTGGCCAGCGCCTTCGATCCGACGGGCATGCCGTCGTCCCGGCTGAAGGCGAAGAGCATCCGGCTGACCGAAGTCACGGTCGCAAGGCCGCAGAGGAACTGGCAGACGAAGATCAGGACATAGAGGATCTGCTTCATCGTCGGGTTCACCTGGGCATCCATGCCCCAGAAGAACACGTTCCAGCCCTGTTTCGCCGCATCGTCCATGTTCGGCAGCATCAGGACGAAGGCGCACAGCATGACCCAGCCGAAAAGTCCCGACCAGATCACCGAATGCACCATGCCCGACGGCACCGAATGGGCGGCCTTGATGGTTTCCTCGGACGTATGGGCCGAGGCGTCGTAGCCGGTGATCGTGTAGACCGGCAGCAGAAGACCCAGGAGGAAGGCCATCAGCCCGCCCACCGCGACCGGCCAGACGCCCGAGGCGCCTTCGGTGCCGGTGTAGTTGGCAAAGGTCCAGAGCCGCGAGACTTCGAGGCTGGAGGCCGAGGCCAGGCAGACGATGGTCAGAAGGATCGCCGTGGCGAAGATCAGGTAGCCCGAGAAGTCGGTCAGCCTGGCGGTGAGTTTGATCCCCATGTGGTTGATCAGCGCCTGGATGCCGGTGATCAACGCCATGAAGAGCACGCGGTTGGTCAGCGTGTCCTCCAGCCCCATGTTGGCCCCGAAGGCGCCCATGAAGAAGTAGTAGGTGCCGACGTTGATCGCGCCCAGCACTGTGACAAGGCCCAGAAGGTTCAGCCAAGCCGAAAGCCAGCCGGTGAAGCGGTTCCCGAGGATCGAGCCCCAGTGATAAAGCCCCCCCGCCGTTGGATAGGCCGACGAGATCTGCGCCAGCGCCAGTGCGAAGACGCCGGAGATCACCACGCCCAGCGGCCAGCCGATGCCGATGGCTGCGCCGCCCGCGCCAGAGGTCGCCTGACCCAGCGAGTTGATCCCGCCGGACAGGATGCAGATGATCGAGAAGGAGATCGCGAAGTTCGAGAATTTCGACATGGAGCGCTGGAGTTCCTGCGCGTAGCCCATGCCGTGCAGCACACTCACGTCGTCGTGCCGGTCCTTGTCCGTATAATTGTCTGAAGACATTTTCGTTCCCTCGTGCCGGTGTTGGACATTCTTGTAGTTATTCGCTTTCCGGCCACATCATGTGGTGGCCGGCCGTAGGGGAAGGGAACCGCGAATTTGATCACCAATCAAGCTTTGAATGGGTGCCTGCCCCGTCAGGCCGTCGATTTTGCGCGCGGAGGTCGTTTTCCGCCGGACCTGCGGCGCGGATTCGTCTGGCGGGGCGGGCGCGATCAGCCTATCTCGGGCCGTGGGGGCAAGCGGGGGCCGGTGCGGTGATCCTGATCGAACATGGACCAGGCGACGAGCCGGCGCTTTTCGACGGCGCGAGCGAGGTCATCCTGGCCTGGCACCCGCGCGAGGTTGCGGCGGCCCTGGCGCGGGCCGAGGCGGCGCGACTCGGGGGGGGCTGGCTTGCCGGCTACGTGGCCTACGAGACGGGCTATGCGCTGGAGCCGAAGCTTGCCCGTCTGATGCCGCGCAAGCGGCCGGGGCCGCTGGTTGCGCTTGGGGTCTATGATGCCCCGCGCGCGGCGGAGACGGTGCTGGATCGGGCGGCAGAGGCGGGGCGATCGACCTGGATGAGCGCGCCAAAGCCCCTGATGGGCCGACGCGCCTATGGCAACGCGGCGCGGAAGGTGTTCGACTATATCGCCGCGGGAGATTGCTACCAGGTGAACCTGACCTTCCCGATGGCGGCGCGGCTGGTCTCGGGCACTCCGCTGGGCCTTTACGGCGCGTTCCGGCGGACCGGGGCGGTGGGACACGGGGCCTATGTCGATCTGGGCGTCGGGCCGGTGGTCGTCTCGCGCTCGCCGGAGCTGTTCTTCAAGGTGGTGGGCGGGAAGATCGTGACCCGACCGATGAAGGGAACGCGGCCGCGGGGCAAGGATGCCGAGGAAGATGCGGCGATCATCGCGGACCTGCGGTCGGACGAGAAGGACCGGGCCGAGAACCTGATGATCGTGGACCTTTTGCGCAACGACATCTCGCGGCTGTCGAAGGTGGGGACGGTGAAGGTGCCCGCTTTGTACGCGATCGAAAGCTATGCGACAGTCCACCAGATGACCTCGACGGTGGAGGGGGTGCTGGATGGGCCGCCGACACTGCCGGGGTTGATGGCGGCGCTGTTTCCCTGCGGGTCCGTCACGGGCGCGCCGAAGATCCGGGCGATGGAGATCATTCGCGAGGTCGAGCCCTTTGCGCGAGGCGTCTACTGCGGAGCGGTGGGGTGGATGTCTCCCGAAGGCGAGGCGGATTTCTCGGTTGCGATCCGGACGCTGTCGGTCAGCGGCACGGAGATCGTGATGAACGTGGGCGGCGGGCTGACGCACGGTTCGACGGCCCAGGGCGAGTGGGAGGAGGCGCTGTGGAAAGCGCGCTTCGTGAAGGCGGCCGTGAGCCGGGACTGAGGCTGATCGAGACGATGCTGTGGGACGGCGGCGCTGCCCCGCGCTGGCCGCTGCATATGGCGCGGCTGCGGCGGTCGGCGGGGCTGCTGGGGTGGTGTTGTCCTCAAGTGGCACCGGAAGGCCCCACGCATCCGGCGCGGCTGCGGCTGACCGTGGACCGGGAGGGTGGCGTGGAGTGGACCGTCGCGCCGCTGCCGCCGGGCAAGGCAGAGTGGCGGGTGGGCCTTGCGGCCGAGCGGTTGCGGTCGGACGATCCCTGGTTGCGGGTGAAATCCACGAAGCGGGATCTCTACGACCGGGTGCGGGCGGCTCTGCCCGAGGCGCTGGACGAGGTTATGTTCCTGAACGAACGCGGCGAGGTCTGCGACGGGTCGATCACCACGGTGTTCTTCGACCGGGGGCAGGGGATGCGGACGCCTCCTCTGGCGTGCGGCCTCTTGCCGGGAGTCCTGCGCGCGGAACTGGCGTGTCCCGAGGAGATCCTGCGCGCCGAGGAGCTGCCGGGAGTGAGGCTCTGGGTGGGAAATGCGCTGCGCGGCCTGATCCCGGCGCGATTCCATTCGTAGGGTGGGCAGTATTGCCCACCCTACGCGGGCCTGCGGGCTTGACTTCGCGCGGAGCGCAATGTGTATCGGCGCGATGACCTTTGAGGCCCTGGAAAGGGGAACGACGATGCACGCCTACCGCAGCCACATCTGTGCCGCGCTGAACAAATCCAACGTGGGCGAAACCGTCCGGCTTTCGGGCTGGGTCCATCGGGTGCGCGACCACGGCGGCGTGCTGTTCATCGACCTGCGCGACCATTACGGCATCACCCAGCTTCTTGCCGACAGCGACTCGCCCGCCTTTGCCGCGCTGGAAAAGGTCCGCGCCGAATGGGTCATCCGCATCGACGGTCGGGTGAAGGCCCGCGACGCGAGCCTTGTGAACCCCAAGATCCCGACCGGCGAGATCGAGGTCTATGTGACCGACCTGGAAGTCCTGGGCGCGGCGGATGAGCTGCCGCTCCCCGTCTTCGGCGACACCGAATACCCAGAGGAAACTCGCCTCACCTACCGCTTCCTCGACCTGCGCCGCGACACGATGCACCAGAACATGATGCTGCGGTCGAACGTGGTGCGCTGGCTGCGCAACGCCATGTGGGACCAGGGCTTTACCGAGTTCCAGACGCCGATCATCACCGCCTCCTCCCCGGAAGGCGCACGCGACTTCCTGGTGCCCTCGCGTCTGCACCCCGGCAAGTTCTACGCCCTGCCCCAGGCGCCGCAGCAGTTCAAGCAGCTGATCCAGGTCGCGGGCTTCGACCGCTATTTCCAGATCGCCCCCTGCTTCCGCGACGAGGACCCGCGCGCCGACCGCAGCCCGACCGACTTCTACCAGCTGGACATCGAGATGTCCTTCGTCACCCAGGACGACGTCTTTGCGGCGGTCCAGCCGGTGCTGCAGGGCCTGTTCGAGGCATTCGGCAAGGGCCGCAAGGTGTATTCGGACTGGCCGCGCATCGCCTATCGCGACAGCCTGAAATGGTATGGCTCTGACAAGCCCGACCTGCGGAACCCGATCAAGATGCAGGACGTGAGCGAGCACTTCCGCGGCTCCGGCTTCGCGATCTTCGCCAAGCTCCTGGAGCAGGAGGGCAACGAGGTCCGCGCCATTCCCGCGCCGAAAGGGCCATCGGGCGAACCCGTGGGCCGCAAGTTTTGCGACCGGATGAATGCTTTTGCCCAGCAGCAGGGCCTGCCCGGCATGGGCTACATCTTCTGGCGCGACGCCGAGGATGGCTCGGGGATGGAAGCCGCCGGGCCTTTGGCCAAGAACATCGGGCCGGAGCGGACCGAGGCGATCCGGCTGCAACTGGGCCTGGAAAAGGGCGACGCGGCCTTCTTCCTGGGCGGCAAGCCCGAGACCTTCGAGGGCATCGCCGGCAAGGCGCGGAACGTGATCGGCGAGGAACTGGGGCTGTCCGAGAAGGACTGCTTCCGCTTCGCCTGGATCGTCGACTTCCCGATGTACGAGAAGACTGACGAGGGGAAGATCGACTTCAGCCACAACCCGTTCTCGATGCCGCAGGGTGGGCTTGATGCGCTGAACGGCGACCCGCTGAAGGTCTATGCCTACCAGTACGACTTGGCCTGCAACGGCTATGAGGTCATCTCGGGCGGCATTCGGAACCACAAGCCGGAGATCATGTACAAGGCCTTTGAACTCGCCGGGTATCCGAATTCCGAAGTCGACAAGCGCTTCGGCGGGATGGTGAAGGCGTTCAAGTACGGCGCGCCTCCGCATGGTGGCTGCGCGGCGGGGATCGACCGGCTGGTGATGCTGCTGGCCGACACGCAGAACATCCGCGAGGTCATCATGTTCCCGATGAACCAGCGGGCCGAGGACCTGTTGATGAACGCGCCCTCGGAGCCCACCCTGCAACAGTTGCGCGAGCTTTCCTTGCGCGTCGTGCCCAAGGACAGCTGATGTACCAGGCCTCGGTCCCCGTCTTCCGCCACTACCTGTCGCGCGTCAGCGACATCGTGGCGGTGGCGGGGCCGGATGCTCTGGATGCGCAGATCGCCGACAGTTTCCCGGCCCGCCAGCAGTTTGCCACTGCGGCGGGCTTTTCCTTGCGGATCGCCTGCCCGCTGGCGGGGCGCGAGGTGCCGGACCTGCCGCAGGGCCTGGGACCCCGCCTGGCCGTGGCGCGCGCGCTTCTGGGGTCGATGACCCCGGCGGATTTCGAGGGGGCCGAGACGCGGGTGATCCGCCACCGCGCCGGCCTTGCCGAGCTGGAGCAGACCGGAGCGGAGTTCCTGCATCTTTACGGCATCCCGAACTTTTTCTTCCACCTGACGATGGGCTATGCCGCCCTGCGCGCGGCAGGGGTGCCGCTGGGCAAGGCGGATTTCGACGGCTTCCATGTCTATCCGGCGGATTTCCACTTCTGAGCCCGCCTTGCGCCCGGCGGGGCCGGGGCCTAGCCTGACTCAAGGGCAGGGAGGTTGCGATGGCGGATGCACGGCTTGGAGAGATCGTCGAAGGTTGGACGCCGCCCCGGCGACCCGATCACGCGGCGATGGAGGGGAATTTCGTCCGGCTGGAGCCCCTGGACGCCGACCGCCACGCTTTCGAGCTGCACGAGGCGTTCCAGGGCCACGACGCTTTGTGGGACTACATGCCCTACGGCCCCTTCCCCTCCGGCTCGGCCTATCACCGTTGGGCGCGCGAACGGGAAGGCGGCGAGGACCCGCGCTTCTTCGTGATGCGCGATGCCGCGACCGGGAAATGCGGCGGGATCGCGAGCTACCTGCGGATTGCGCCCGAGGCCGGGTCGATCGAGGTGGGGCATATCTGCATCTCTCCCGCGATGCAGCGGGGGGCGGCGGCCACCGACGCGATGTTCCTGATGATGCGCTGGGCCTTCGAGGCGGGTTACCGACGCTATGAATGGAAATGCAATGCGCTGAACCTGGCCTCGCGCCGGGCGGCGCAGCGGCTGGGGTTCAGTTTCGAGGGCGTGTTCCGGCAGCACCTGATCGTCAAGGGGCGGAACCGCGACACCGCTTGGTTCAGCGTGATCGACATGGAATGGCCCGCCCTGGCCGAGGCCTATGCGGCCTGGCTTTCACCCCGGAATTTCGACGCCCAGGGACGGCAGAAGGAGCGGCTGTCGGACCTGACGCGGCTGGTGCGGGCGGGAAGCGACCCGGCGCTGGGAGGGTAGGCTCAGGCCATCGAGGACAGGGCGGCGACCCGATCCTCGATCATCCGGGCCAGTTTCGCGCGGTCGAAGGCGGTGCGCATGTCCTGTACGGCGGCCTCAAGCGCGGTGTCGCCCGCCGCGCGGGCCAGGCTGCGGAGGAAGGCCTTGGCATAAGTCGGGTCGCCCGGCGCGGTGACCAGCGTTGCGGCGCGGGCGAGGTCATCGCGCAGCGCCATCGGGTCACCCGGCGGGGCCTGCGCATCGTCGGGCTTTTCGACCGGGCCGGCGCCGGTGACAAGCTGGCGAATCAGCCGCACGAGCGCGGCCGCGGAACCAAGCGGCTTTTCCAGGAACTCGGTCGCGCCCGCGTCCAGCGCGGCCTCGCGCCCATCGGGGTCGCCGGAGAGGCCAAGGACTGGAAATCCCTCGGCCGCAAGCTCGGCGATCAGGTCCTCTCCCCGTCCGTCGGGCAGGCCGAGGTCGACGATGGCAAGGTCCGGGCGGCGGAAGGCCAGGTGAAGGCGCGCGATTTCAAGGCTTTCCGCCCGCCGCAGCCGCGCACCGGCCCGTTGCAGGATCAGCCGCAGCGCGTCGCAGGTGAAGCGGCTGTCGTCCACGATCAAGAGCGACAGGCCCTGCAGTGGCAGGCGCGAGCCATGCGGTGCGGTCTGGGGGATCATCGGATCGGGGGGGAAGGGCATCGGCAACCTCGTCTTCGTTGGGGGGAGTTTCGCCAATCCCCGTAAAACGCCGGTTAACGCCTGCGACCCAAAGGCCGCTTGCCTAAGCCGGGGCCGGGTCGCATAAGCGGGGCCGAGAGCCTGGAGGACCCCCATGATCGGACGCCTGAACCATGTCGCCATCGCCGTGCCGGACCTTGACGCCGCGGCGGCACAGTACCGGACCACGCTGGGCGCCAAGGTTGGCGCACCGCAGCCCGAGCCGGATCACGGGGTGACGGTGGTCTTCATCGAACTGCCGAACACCAAGATCGAGCTGCTTTATCCGCTGGGCGAAAATTCCCCCATCGCCGGATTCCTGGAGAAGAACCCCTCGGGCGGCATCCACCACATCTGCTATGAGGTGGACGACATCCTTGCCGCGCGGGACCATCTGAAAGCCTCGGGCGCGCGGGTGCTGGGCTCGGGCGAGCCGAAGATCGGGGCGCATGGCAAGCCGGTGCTGTTCCTGCACCCCAAGGATTTCAACGGCTGTCTGGTGGAGCTTGAACAGGCATGACGATCACCGCGGCGCTGGTTCTGTATTCGATCACCTGGTTCATGACGCTGTTCTGCGTGCTGCCCTACCGCACCGTCTCGCAGGATGAGGCCAAGGACATCGTTCCGGGAACGCCTCCCGGGGCGCCCGCCGGGGACGTGATGCGGCGCAAGGCCTGGATCACCACGCTGATCGCGACGCCGATCTGGGCGGTGATCGCGGGGGTGATCCTGTCGGGCTGGATCTCCATCGCGGACCTCGACTGGTTCGGCCGGATGCATCACTGACGGCGGGGCAGGGCAAAATCCTTCGAAGGATTTTGGCAAATCTTTTCGAAAAGATTTGCGCCTACCGGCCGGCCGCCGCGAGCTGGTGATAGATGTGCGTGAAGGTCGCCACGCCCAGGACCGGGACCACCAGGTTCAGGACCGGAATCGACAGCGGCGCGGCCATCAGGGTTCCCGCGGCCCAGAGCGTCCAGCGGTTCCGGCGGCGCATCGCCTTGACCTCTTGCGACGGGAGGCGGCGCAGGGCGACCAGGCTGAAATACTCTCGTCCCAGAAGGAAGCCGTTCATCGCCCAAAACACCAGCGGAATGGCGGGGCCGACAAAGGGATAGACGAAGAGCGCCGCGAGGTTCACCGCGATCACCACGCCGAGGAAGTTCACCGACTGGCGCAGCCCTTCGGCAAAGCCGGGTGGGGTGGCGGGTGGCAGATAGGGGTAGTGCCTATCCTCGACCGCGTCGGCCACGTCTTCGAGGAAGAGGCCAGTGAAGGCTGAAGCGACGGGAACCATCAGGAAGATCGACAGGACGATCATGAACAGGACCGAGGTCCAGCCCAGCAGCGTGTCCATTCCGGTGACCGGGCCGATCACGGGAAGGTCGATCTGGTCTGGCGACAGCCACCAGACCAGCTGCAGGAAGATTGCGTAGACCGCGAAGAGAAGAGCCAGCGCCAGCAGCACGCCCAGGCCGACCACGCGGCGGAAGCGGCGGTCTCCAAGCTGGCCGAGCGCCTTGAAGAACGCCGCGAAGATCACGCCTCGACCCAGGTCACAAGGCGAGAGAGGTCGGGACGTGGGCGGTCGGGGCCATCTTCGGGCGGGGTGCCGATGTGGACGATGCCGGCCACCGTTTCACCTTCGCCGCAGCCAAAGGCGCGGGCGGCGAAGGTCGCGTCATGCGCGGGCCAGCCAGTCAGCCAGTTCGCGCCCCAGCCTGCGGCCTCGGCGGCGTTGACGATTCCGAAACAAAGCGCCCCGGCGGACAGGAGTTGTTCGGCGGGAGGGATCTTGGGCGAGGGCTTGGGCGATGCGATGACCACGACGGCCAGCTTGCCCAGGTCATATTGCCCACGGCCCTTGGCGATCTTCTCCTCGTCGCCGCCCAGTTCCTTTGCCCGCGCCTCGGCCAGGTCGGCAAGACGCCGGAATGCCGCGCCTTGCAGGACGATCAGGCGCCAAGGCTCCAGCTTGCCGTGGTCGGGGACGCGCGTTGCGGCGGTCAGGATCTCTTCCATCTGCTCGCGGGTCGGCACGGGGTAGGTGAAAAGCTTCGCGGGGCGAGAGCGGCGGGATTTCAGGAAAGCGAGGGCGGCGTCGTTTCGGTTGGGCATGTCGGGTCCTTGAGATCGGTCGCCGGACTTTAGGGCCTAACCCCGGCGCCCGCCAGAGACCGCGCGGCAGTACCGGGCGCGCGCCGGAGTTTTCGAAACTCCGGCCCGATGTCTTCGAAGACATCGGCGCCTGTCACACCCCGAGCGCCGTTGCGGCCTCGTCGATCCACCCCCGGACGAAGGTATCGAAGCGGGCGTCCGGCTGGCGTTTCGCCAGCGTCGCGGCAAGGGGGTCAGGCGCCGAAACCGGCGCGCCGCTCAGCTCTTCCAGCACCGCATGGCCGCAGAAGGGAACGTAGACCTCGGAATAGCCGCCCTCGTGGACCAGGAGCAGGCGACCATCGCAAAGCCGGTCGGCGGCCTGCATCACCACCTTCGTCAGTGCGCGGAAGGTCTCGGCCGTGCAGAGCATCCTTCCCAGCGGATCGACGGCGGCCGCGTCGAAGCCGCAGGCGACGACGATCGCATCCGGGCGGAAGCGGTCGAGCGCGGGCAGGACCACCCGCTCCATCGCGTAAAGGTAGCTTGCGTGGCCGGTGCCGGGCGGAAGCGGCAGGTTCAGGTTCGAGTTTGGGGCGTTCGGCCCGCCCGCTGCCTCCACCCCGCCGGTGTCCAGGGGATAGTTCCTGTCCTGATGCAGGCTGATGGTCAGCACGTCCGGGTCGTCCCAGAAGATCGCCTCGGTTCCGTTGCCGTGGTGGACGTCCCAGTCGACGACGGCGACGCGGCGGACGAGCCCGTCGGCCTGCGCCGCGCGGATCGCCACGGCGATGTTGTTCAGCAGGCAGAAGCCGTTCGGGAAATCGGCCGTGCAGTGATGTCCCGGCGGGCGGGACAGGGAATAGGCGTTGCGAACCTCACGCGTCAGGACGGCGCGCAGCGCGGCCTTGGCGAGCCCCGCGGACAGCGCCGCGATTTCGTACCCGCCCGCGCCGAAGGGGGTCCGCAGGCCAAGCTCGCCCCCGCCGGCGTCGGAGGCGGCCTTGAAGGCCGAGAGATAGCTTTCGGGATGGACGCGAAGCAGGTCCTCGGTCGTGGCCGCCTCGGCCCCGCGCATGGCGAGATGGCGGGTCAGGCCGGTCACCTCGATCAGATTGCGCAGGCGGCGCTTGGTTTCGGGGTTCTCGGGCAAGCCGCCGTGGGTGGGTTGGACCAAGCCGGCAACCGGCAGCGTGAAGGCATAGTTGCCGCCGGCATGCCAGAAGCAGCGTTCGTCCGAGAAGAATGCGGTGGTCATGGGCGTCTCCCTTTGGCGGAAGACTAGGGGCGGCCGGGCGCTTTGGCCAGACGGTGCGGCTGGGGCAAAATCCTTCGAAGGATTTTGGCAAATCTTTTCGAAAAGATTTGCTTGCCCCGACCGTTCTCCCCGGCTTTCAAGGGGCCATGACCGACCTGTCCCACCTTGCCCTGCCTGGAGTTACCATCGCCATCCGCGTCACCCCGAATGCCCGCCGTCCGGGGGTCGAACTGGTCGAGGGCCAGATCCGCGTCGCCGTGACCGAGACGCCCGAAGCCGGGAAGGCGACCGAGGCCGCCCGTGCGGCGCTGGCAAAGGCACTGGGCGTGGCGAAGACGCGCCTTACCCTCATCCGCGGGGCGACGGCGCGGGACAAGCTGTTCCGGCTGGACTAGGTCTTCCGCTCCAGCCGGTAGCTGCCCTCGGGCAGGTTCAGCGCGGCGGCGAGGTCGCGGATCTGCGTCATCGACAGCGTCAGGCGCATCACCTCGTCGGTCTGGGGATCGACCTGCTCGATCGTGACGCAATCCTCGAAGGCGTTGATGATCACGTCTTCCAGCAGGAGGCCATCCTCGCCCTCATCGACCAGGGTGATGACGGTGGCGTCGAATTCGTGCTCGATGGTAAACATGATCGCAGGCTAGCCCCCCGGCCCGCCCGCCGCAAGCATGACGCTTGCGTGAGCCGCCCTTTCCCCCGCGCGCCGATTTGCTACCCTTGCGGCAAATCCGGTCGAGGTCTTCATGCGTCTTCCCCTGCTTGCCGCCGTCCTCATGTCGCTTGGCGGTTGCATCTCGACCTATGCCCCGCCGCCGGCGCTGCCGCAGGCGACGGTTCAGCCGGTCCAGCCGGCCCGCGCGGCGGCCGAAAACTTCCTGACCGTCGTAAGCCGCGTCGAGCCTGTGGCCGAGGGCTATTGCCGCGAGGTGGGCGTGGCGCGGAACTGCGACTTCCGGATCGTGGTGGACGACCGGCCGGGCCAGCCGCCGAACGCGTTCCAGACGCTGGACCGGCAGGGGCGGCCGGTGATCGGCTTCACGCTGGCGCTGATCGCGGATGCGCGGAACCCCGACGAACTCGCCTTCGTCCTGGGCCATGAGGCTGCGCACCACATCGCCGGCCACATCCCCAAGCGGCAGGACCAGGCGCTTTCGGGCGCGCTTCTGGCCGGGGTCCTGGCGCAGGCCAGCGGGCTTTCCCCCGAAGAGGTGAAGGCGGCACAGGACATGGGTGCCGAGGTTGCAGCGCGCAGCTATTCCAAGGAGTTCGAGCTGCAGGCTGACGCTCTGGGCGCCGAAATCGCGCTTGTTGCAGGCTATGATCCAATCCGCGGCACCGGTTTCTTCGACCGCCTGCCCGACCCGGGCGACAAGTTCCTGGGAAGCCACCCGCCAAATGCGCAGCGCAAGGCCCTGGTGATCGCCACGGTGCGGCGGCTGCAAGGCTCTTGATCTGGGTCAAGGCGGGGCAACGGACGCGCGGGCAGCATGATCCCGGACAACCGGGAGGTTCTACGATGATCGGCTACCCCGAGGCTCCGAAAGCCTGGTGGCTTACCCGCGGGATGGCGCGGATTTCCGGCGTCAACCTGCCACGCGCGGTGGTGGAGGGCTGGCTTCAGCGCGACGAGCTGGAGGACCTGATCGCCCGTTGCGCCGCCTGCGGACGCGGGGCGGAATGCGAACGCTGGCTGGTCGGCTCGGGCTCAGCCGACCGGATGCCGGACTTCTGCCCGAACAAGGCCGGGATCGAGGCGCTCACCTGAGGCACCGGCCTCCCCCCTGCGCATCTGGTGCCGCGCGGGGGAACGGCGGCGGGCCGTCCCCTCTGGTCCGCCGCCCTTTCTTTTCCTAAGACTGCGCCATGATCGTCCTTGAAGACATCCTGCGCGACCGCGGCTCGCGCTATGCCGCTGCCGCAGGCACCGTGCGCTCGAAGGCCGAGATCGACGCCTTCCTGGCCACGCTTCGTCAGCGGCGCAAGTTCGACAAGGCCACCCACCATTCCTGGGCGGCGATCTTGTCCGACGGCGGCCCCCTGAAGAACGACGACGGCGAGGCCGGGGCGGGTGCCGTGATCCTGAAGATGCTGGAACGCGAGGGCGTGCCGGACCGGATCGTCGTCGTCACCCGCTGGTATGGCGGCGTGCATCTGGGCGGGGACCGCTTCGCCCACATCGTCACCTGCACCCGCGCGGCGCTGGCCGCGATGCGGGAACGGGGCTGATTACATTCGCGTTCTTGCATCAAATCGTTAGGACCAGGGACCGCAACCTGTTACCCTTCACCCACGGGCCAGCAGAGCCCGGAAAACGAGGGAACGGACATGAATATCTCGCGCGGGTTCCTGGTAATGGGTGCGGTCTACCTGGTGGTGGGCATTGTTCTGGGCTCTTACATGGGCGGCAGCGGCGACCACTCGCTGGCCCCGGTCCATGCGCATATCAACCTTCTGGGCTTTACGCTGATGACCGTCTTCGGCATCGGCTACCGCTTCGTTCCGGCGCTGGCCGAGGGGACGCTGCCCAAGGCGCATTTCTGGCTGCACCAGGTCGGGGCGCTTGGGCTTCTGGTCGGGCTCTTCCTGATGATGTCCGGGCGGGTGGACGAGGCTGCGATCGGGCCGGTTTTTCCGGTGCTGGAGGGCGCGATCCTGCTGGGGGCAGTGCTGTGGCTGGTGGGGATCGTCCGCCGCGCCTGATGTCTTGCCCCGGGCGCTTGGCGCAGCCCGCGTCCGGGGCTAACCTCCCGCAAAAAGGGGGGACAGATGCGTGACATTCTGCGGGCCGAGGCCCGGCGCTTCGCCAATACGGTGATCTGGTCCTGGGATGGCTTCCGGGCCGCCTGGGCCACGGAAAAGACGCTGAGGCAATGGGTTCTGGCCAATGTGCTGTCGGCGGCGCTGGTCTTTGCGCTGGACCTGACCGCGGCGGAACGCGCGGTGATCCTGGGCCTGGGCCTGCTGATCCTGGCGGCGGAACTTATCAACAACGCGGTCGAAGAGGTGGTCGACATGGTCTCGCCCGGCCACGACGCCCGGGCAAAGAAGGCCAAGGACTGCGGCTCGGCCTGCGTCGCGCTGGCGGCGCTTGCGGCGGGGGTGGCGTGGGCGGTGGTTCTGCTTGGCTAGGAACAAAAGCCGGAATGGCCGGTTGCCGGACAGACTCAAACCTGCGAGGCAATCATGCAAGACGCTCCCTTCGCCGATCGCGCCACCGCTTCCACCGCTTCCGGCAGCAGCACCGGCACTTCCACCATGGTCTCAAGCGCCGACGTCAACGGCACCGAGGTCTACAGTCCGACCGGCGACCATCTGGGCGAGATTGACCACCTGATGATCGACAAGCAGTCCGGTCAGATCGCCTATGCGGTGATGACCTTCGGCGGCTTCCTGGGTCTGGGCCAGGGCGAACATCCGGTGCCGTGGAAGAAGCTGAGCTACGACACCAACCTGGGGGGCTTTGTCACCGACATCACCCAGGAACAGCTGACCGGCGCGCCGTCCCTGTCTGACACCTGGTTCGAGGATGACGACTACCGCCGGCGCAGCTACGACTACTACGGCGTGTCGCCCTACTGGCTCTGACGCCCTTGCCGGCGCAGATGCGCGCGATAGAGCAACGGCGCGGCGATCCGGCTGTAGGTCCAGCGGGCCACCGGCCGGATCACCGGCCAACCCGTGACGCGCGCCAGCCAGCGCCAACCGGGCATCGCGGCCCATAGCGCGCGGAAGGCCGCCAGCCCTGACAGCACTTGCCCGTCCTGCCAGACATGCAGCTCGCGCGCGGCCTGATCTTCGGTCAGGCCCCAGTCCTCGGCCCGGTCCAGTGCATCGAAGCGGATCGGCAGCCCGCCCACCACCGCGCGACGGCGGTAGGCGTCGATCTCGAACCGGCAGACCGGGCAGGTGTCGTTGTAAAGGACGCGGGTTTCCTGGGTCATGGCAGGAGGGTAGTCCGACGGCGACCGAAGTCAGGCGTCACTCCGCCGCAGTCAGACGCGGCGGCCCCACAGATCATACTCGCCCGCCTCGTCGACCTCGACCCTCAGGATATCGCCGGGCGTCAGGTCCTCGAACCCTTCGTCGATGAACAGGTTGCCGTCGATCTCGGGCGCGTCGGCCTTGGTGCGGCAGGTCGCGCCGTCCTCGTCGACTTCATCGACGATCACGTCCAGCACTTTTCCAACCTTTGCCGCGAGTTTCGCCGCGGAAATGGCTTGGGCTTTTTCCATGAAGCGATCAAACCGGTCCTGCATCACCTCTGGCGGCACATGGTCCGGCAGGTCATTCGACCGCGCGCCGGCGACGTTTTCGTACTGGAAGCAACCGACCCGATCCAGCTGCGCCTCGTCCAGCCAGTCCAGCAGGGTCTGGAACTCGGCCTCGGTCTCGCCCGGATAACCGACGATGAAGGTCGACCGCAGCGTCAGATCGGGGGCAATGGCGCGCCATGCCGCGATTTCGTCCAGCGTACGTGCCGCGGCCGCTGGGCGGGCCATGCGCTTCAGCGTGTCGGGATGGGCATGCTGGAACGGGATGTCGAGATAGGACAGGACCAGACCTTCCGCCATCAGCGGGATCAGGTCGCGGACATGGGGGTAGGGGTAGACGTAATGGAGCCGCACCCAGGCGCCCAGCCTGCCCATCTCGCGTGCAAGGTCGGTGATGTGGGCGCGCACCTCGCCACCCTTCCAGGGCGACAGGTCGTGCTTGCGGTCCACCCCGTAGGCCGAGGTGTCCTGGCTGATGACCAGAAGCTCTTTCACGCCGGCTTCGACCAGCTTCTCCGCTTCCCGCAACACGGCATGAGCCGGGCGGCTGACCAGACGGCCACGCATGTCGGGGATGATGCAGAACTTGCACTTGTGGTTGCAGCCCTCGGAGATCTTGAGGTAGCTGTAGTGCCGGGGCGTCAGCGACACGCCCGTTGCGGGCAGAAGGTCGATGAACGGATCGGGCGCGGGCGGGACCGCGGAATGCACCGCGTCCAGCACGCTTTCGTACTGGTGCGGGCCGGTCACGGCCAGCACCTTCGGATGTGCGCCGGTGATATAGTCGGGCTCGGCACCCAGGCATCCCGTCACGATCACCCGTCCGTTTTCCTGCAAGGCCTCGCCGATCGCCTCCAGGCTTTCGGCCTTTGCGCTGTCCAGGAAACCGCAGGTGTTCACGATCACCGCATCCGCGCCCTTGTAGTCCGGGCTGATCGCATAGCCCTCGGCCCGAAGGCGCGTGAGAATGCGCTCGCTGTCCACCAGCGCCTTTGGACAGCCGAGGCTGACCATGCCGATGGTCGGCTGGCCCTCGCGACGGGTGTCGGGGACAAGGGCGTGGGCAAGATCGGGACGGAGGAGGGGCGGATTCTGGGACATGGCTTCGCCCTATACAGCGCCGCGCCGCATCGCGAAAGCCCGGGGCCGCCCGACCCTCTCGGCCATTTGATGCCAGTCCGGTCCCCCCGACTTGGCAAGCAGCCGCGCGGGGGCATAAGCTTTCGGCAAAACAAGAAAATCCGAGGAGTTGAGCATGCGCTGGATCATCGGGGTCGCGGTTTCCCTTGCCGTGCTGGTCGTCCTCGGCGCCGGTCTGATGGCGATGGTCCCGTCCGAGCGGGTCGCGCAGGCCCTGTCGGCCCAGTTCGAGTCGATGACCGGCCGCAAGATGCAGTTGCAGGGCGAGATTTCGCCTCGGCTGTGGCCTTCGCTTGGCATATCGACCGGGCCGGTCAGCATCGAGAACGCCGACTGGGCGGAAAGCGGCGCACCGCTGTTCCAGGCGCAGGGCCTGTCGATCGATGTGAACTTCGGCGCGCTGTTCGGAGGGGATGTGCGCATCCTGGGCCTTGCTGCGGACCGGCCCGAGATCAACCTTGAACGCAATCCCGAGGGGCAGGCCAACTGGGTCTTCGCCGGCAGCGCCGAGGGCGGCGCGGGGTCGGTTCCGGCCCCGGCGACGGGCTTCACGCTGGACAAAGGCACGATCACCGGTGGCAGCATCCGTTACACCGACCGCCAGTCGGGTCGCAGCATTGCGCTGGAAGACGTGGATGCAACGCTGGCGATCCCGGATTATTCCGGTCCCTTCGAGCTGACGGCCTCCGGGCTGGCGGGCGGGCAACCGGTGACGCTTGACCTGTCGGGCGGGGCGTTCTCTGCCTTCGCGCTGGGCCGGGTGGTACCTGTCACCGTGGCCCTGGGCGCCGGCGGATCGCGCATCGGCTTCGACGGACGCGGCGGCTATGCGCCCCTGGCGGCCGAAGGCGCGCTTGATGCCGATCTGTCGGACCTGCCCGCGCTGGGTGCGCTGACGGGGGCAGAGCTTTCCCGTCCCGGCCCGGGCCTTGGCCAGGACAAGCTTCAGCTTTCCGGCACGCTGACCCTGGATGGCACCGGAGCCGCCTTCCTGCGCGGGGCCGAGATCGTGGCGGATCAGAACCGGCTGACGGGCGACCTTGACCTGCTTCCCGGCGAGGCGCGACCGCTGCTGAAGGGCACGCTTGCCGCCGGTCCGGTGGTGATCGGCAGCGGCCCCGATGGCGGAATGGGCGGCGGTCAGGCGGGCGGGATGGGGGCCGCGGGCTGGCCCGAGGGCGAGATCGACGTCAGCGCCCTGGGGGCGTTGGACGCCGAGGTGGCCTTCGGGGCACCGTCGGTGGACCTGGGCGTCGTCAAGCTGGGGCAGACCCGCGCCCTTGTCACCATCGACCGGTCGCGCGCGGTCATCGACATCCGCGAGATGCAGGCCTACGAGGGTCAGGTTTCCGGGGATTTCGTCGTCAACGGCCGTGGCGGGCTGTCGGTTGGCGGGCGCCTGACCTTCGCGGGGCTCAGGACGCAGCCCTTGCTGATGGACCTTGCGGGCTGGGATCGCCTGGTCTCGACCGGCGATTTCGACCTGGAGTTCCTGGGCGTCGGCAACTCGATCGACGCGATCATGAAAAGCCTGAAGGGCAAGGGCGCGCTTGAGCTGGGCCAAGGCGAGTTGCGCGGGCTGGACATCGGCGGAATGCTGACCAACCTGGACCTCAACTATGTGGGCGAGGGGCAGAAGACCATCTTCGACGGCCTTGCCGGCACCTTCACCATCGCCGACGGCGTATTGAGCAATCCCGACCTCAAGCTCGTGGCACCCTATGTTACCGCCTCGGGCCAGGGCGAGCTTGGCTTGGGCGAGCGGACCCTGAACTACCGCCTGCGGCCCACCGCCCTTGCGGCCGAGGACGGCAGCGGCGGCGTCATGGTCCCCTTGCTGATCAGCGGACCCTGGGCCGATCCGAAATTCCGCCTCGATCTTGAATCCATCGCCCGCGAGAAGATGGAGGCCGAGGCCAAGGCCGCCGCCGCGCGGCTGGAAGAGCAGGCCAAGGCCGCGGAGGCCGCCGCAAAGGCGGAACTCGAACAGCGGCTGAAAGAGGAGCTGGGCATCGAGGTCGCGCCCAGCGACAGCACCGGTCAGGCGTCGGGAGGTACGGCGACCCAAGCGCTGGAAGAACAGGCCATCAAGGCGCTGGAAGACATCCTCAAGGGCAACTGACCCATGAAAAAGCCGGGGCGCGCGCACGCTGGCCCCGGCTTTCCCGACTGTTGCGGTCGTCCTAGCGGCGACGGTCGCGCCGCGCGCTCATCGGTTGGAAGGCGACGCCGACATGGGCCTCGCAATAGGGCTTGCCCGGAAGGCTGGGCAGGCCGCAGAACCAGAAATCCTCGGTCGCCGGGTCACCGATCGGCCATTTGCAGGTCCGTTCCGTCAGCTCCATCAGCGTCAGCTTGCGCGCGCGCTTCTCGACCTCGCGCACCGAGGCCAGGGCCTCGGGGCTGATCTCGTTCAGGCTGGGTTGCGGCGGCAGCGGCTGTCCCGCCGGAATGATCGCCTTGCGCACCGGCAGGGGCGTCACGTTCGACGACGCGGGCGCCGCTGCGCTGGCGGTTGCGGCCGCAGGGGCTGCCGGGCGTGGCGGTTCGGCGCGCGGCGCGCTGGCGGCTGGTTCGGGCCGCGGCGCGGGCTCGGGCTTGGCCACCGCTGCGGCGGCCGGCGCGGGCGTGCCCTCGTCCTCGTCCTCCTTACCGCCGACGCGGTTGGACAGGCCCAGGCGGTGCACCTTGCCGATGACCGCGTTGCGGGTCACGCCACCCAGTTCCTTGGCGATCTGGCTGGCCGACTGGCCCTCGTTCCACATGCGCTTGAGCGTCTCGACGCGCTCGTCCGTCCAGGACATCCCGATCTCCGCCTGTCTTGATTGCCGGGCCATACTATCCGTCCGGGGCAGGGGGCCGCAAGGGTGGCGCGCGCGAAAGGCCTTCGGGCCGGATCGGCAGTGCCGCCGAACGGCCTGTCATATGCGCAGGGCGCGCGCCTCGGCGTTGCGCACGATGGGAAAAGCCGCCCGCCGCCGGCGGAGCTCCTCCTCGGAGACCACCGCCGTCACCCCCGCCCGCTCGGCGGTGGAGAGGGCGGACAACCCCGCCTCGCCAGGATGGAAGCTTTCCGACAGCGCCCCTTCGGCCAGCAGCACCTCGTGCCGGTCGCAGAGCAGCGTCACATACTCCACCCCCGCCTCGGGCACTACCATCCGCGCCCCCCGGTCATCGACCAGCGCCTGCGCCGCGACCAGCACCCGATCCTCGCCGAAATAGACCTCGGCCCGCCAGTCGTCGATCAGCATCCGCTGCTGGGGCGAGACGCGCAGCGCCCGCTGGTTGCCCACGCTGCCCGCCGCGAACTCTACCGGGCGCAGGGCCGGATGCGCCAGAAGCGCCAGCGTCGGGACCCGCCGCCTCCCGACCCAGAGCAGCGGACGCGAGCCGTTTGACAGCGTCGTCACCACGTCGCCCGCGGCCAGTGTCTCGACCGCGCGCGGCCCGTCCGGCGTGTCGATGACCGTGCCGGCGGCATAGGCCGCCAGGGTCTCGGCCCGGTCCGACGCATCGGCAGGCGCAAGCGCCTCGTCCCAGCTTCCGGCCAGCGCGACCGCCGCCGCCCTGAGCCCCAGCCGCACGAGGAAAAGGCCTGCGCGCCCTGGCACCGGTTCGACCGCGACGCGGAGGCCCGCGGCATGGGTGATCCCGGCCAGTTCGACAGGCTCGGCCAGGTTCAGCCCGTCCGTCGCGACGTCAAGCCCGAGGTGCCGGAGCTCTGCCCCCGCAGCCAGCGAGGCCGCCTCCCCGGCCAGCCGCACGGCCCAGCCCCGGCCCGACGTCATCGGGGGCAGCAGCACCTGGTCAAGCGCATAGACGCCGACAGTGATGCGTTCCGCAACCATGTCCGCCCGAATCCCCGGTATCCTGTCGCCCTTCCCCGATGCGCGCCCCGCAGCACCATCCTGCCTTGCCAGCCTTTACAGGTCATTTCCAGCGAAAACGGCGCGCGACTGCAGCCCGCGATTCCGCTTTACCAGACCGAGACTTCCCGCTATGCGACCCGTATGACCGCAGGAACCCGCCACCGCTTCGCCTCGCGCCGACGCCGCAGCGTCTGACGCCCCGTCCTGCCGTCCGGCACGCTTGCGTGCCACCCATTCCCCAAGTTGACATGCCCCATGCCGTCAGGCACCCATTGGCTTTCACTCCAAGGACCCAACCCATGATCCCGTCCGTCCTGCCGACCTACAACCGCGCCCCCCTTTCCTTCGTGAAGGGCGAGGGGAGCTGGCTTCAGGCCGAGGACGGCCGCCGATACCTCGACCTCGGCTCGGGCATCGCGGTGAACGCCCTGGGACATGCCCACCCCGCGCTGGTGCAGACGCTGACGGACCAGGCACAGAAGCTCTGGCACGTGTCGAACGTCTACACGATCCCCGAGCAGGAGCGGCTGGCGAAACTGCTGACCGACACCACTTTCGCCGACACGGTGTTCTTCACCAACTCCGGCACCGAGACGGCCGAGCTGGCGATCAAGATGGCCCGCAAGTTCCATTACGAGGCTGGCCACCCCGAGCGCACCGAGATCGTCACCTTCGAGGGCGCCTTCCACGGGCGGTCCACCGGCGCCATCGCGGCGGCCGGGTCGGAGAAGATGGTCAAGGGCTTCGGCCCGCTGATGCCGGGCTTCGTCCACCTGAAATGGCCCACCTCCGACGCCGATCACGCCGCCATCCGCGCCGCGATCACCGACAAGACCTGTGCCGTCATGATCGAGCCGATCCAGGGCGAGGGCGGGATCCGCGTCGTCCCGGACCAGTGCCTGAAGGGCCTGCGCGACCTCTGCGACCAGACCGGCACGCTTCTGATCTTCGACGAGGTGCAATGTGGCATGGGGCGCACCGGCCGGCTGTTCGCGCATGAATGGGCGGGCGTGCCCCCCGATATCATGATGGTCGCCAAGGGCATCGGCGGCGGCTTCCCCCTGGGCGCCGTCCTCGCCACCGAACGCGCGGCCTCGGGCATGACGGCGGGCACGCACGGCTCCACCTACGGCGGCAACCCGCTTGGCTGCGCGGTCGGGGCCAAGGTCGTCGAGCTGATCTCCGACCCCGCCTTCCTGGCCGAGGTCGCCCGCAAGGGCGCGCTGCTGCGCCAGGGGCTCGAGTCCCTCGTCGCCCGCCATCCCCAGGTGTTCGAGGCCGTCCGCGGCGAGGGCCTGATGCTGGGCCTGAAATGCAAGCCGGCGCCTGCCGACGTGGTCAAGGCCGGCTACGAGGCCGGTGTCCTGACGGTGGCCGCCGCCGACAACGTGCTGCGCCTTCTGCCGGCGCTGAACATTCCCGACGCCGATATTGCCGAGGCGCTGACCCGTCTCGACCAAGCGGCCACCCATCTGGAAACGTCCGCCTGACTTGCTCTTTTCCGAAATACTCCACGGGGGTCCGGGGGTGTGAAACCCCCGGCCGCCGCCAGCAAAAGCAAAGCGACATGAACCACTTCCTCGACATCCACAAGACCGACCCGGCCGAGCTTCGGGCCATGATCAACAACGCCCAGGCGATGAAGACCGCGCGCAACGGCCGCCCCAAGGGCGCCCCGGACGACGACACGCCGCTCAAGGGCCGCATGGTCGCGCTGATCTTCGAGAAACCCTCGACCCGCACCCGCGTCAGCTTCGACGTGGGGGTCCGCCAGATGGGCGGCGAGACCATGGTCCTGTCCGGCAAGGAAATGCAGCTTGGTCACGGCGAGACCATCGCCGACACCGCGCGCGTGTTGTCGCGCTATGTCGACCTGATCATGATCCGCACCTTCGAGGAAGCGACGCTGCTGGAGATGGCCGAACACGCCACCGTCCCCGTCATCAATGGCCTGACGAACCGCACCCACCCCTGCCAGATCATGGCCGACGTCATGACCTACGAGGAACACCGCGGGCCCATCGCCGGCAAGAAGGTGGTCTGGTGCGGCGACGGCAACAACGTCGCGGCCTCGTTCCTGCACGCCGCCGGGCAGTTCGGCTTCGACTTCACCTTCACCGGCCCCGAAACGCTTGATCCGGAAGACAAGTTCGTCCAGTTCGCCCGTGAGAAGGGATCGAAGATCACCATCCAGCGCGACCCCTTCACCGCAGTCGAAGGGGCCGACCTTGTGGTCACCGACACCTGGGTCTCGATGCACGACCCGGAGTCCGCAAAGGAACGCCGCCACAACCAGCTGCGGCCCTATCAGGTGAACGAACAGCTCATGTCCCGCGCCAAGCCCGACAGCCTGTTCATGCACTGCCTGCCCGCCCACCGGAATGACGAGGCGACAAGCGCCGTAATGGACGGCCCGCATTCGGTCATCTTCGACGAGGCCGAGAACCGCCTGCACGCGCAAAAGGCGATCATGCGCTGGTGCCTCGGGGTCTGACCCGGGGCTGAAGCGTCCAACCCGCGCCTCCCCTCCCCCTCCGTGGCGAGGGGATGGGGGTGGGGGGCAACCGCAGGGTCGATCACCCCACCCGGTGCTTGAGCACCACCGGCAGCACCAGGTCCTCCTCATCTTCCAGATGCCGGATCAGCTGCCGCTCAAATGCCCCAAGTTCTGCAAGGAACCGTCCTGCTGCGTCGCGCCGCGCGGCATCCACCGTCTCTCCCAGGACCGCATTCGCCCCGCTTGCGAAGCGGTCGATCAGCCCGTGCAGCGTGTGGTGATCGGCGTCCAGCATGTCGAAGCCGCGAGCGATGCGCGGCTCAAGCCGGGCCAGTTCGGGGAAGTAGACCTCATCCTCGATCTGGTGGTGCCCCATCAGATCGCCGATCAGCCGAGAGCCCAGCCGCGACAGCCGGGGCGCGTAGGCCTCGGCTGCGATCTGGCCGTCCAGAAGCCTGCGCGTCTCTGCCCCAAGCGTCTCCAGCACGCGCCGGAATGCAAGGTGCCGCTCCAGCCAAAAGGCGGCGAGGCCGTTGAAATCCCGATGCTCCGCCCAGACCTCGCGCGGGTGTTCGGCCAGGATCAGCCGGAACTCCTCGGGCAGTGCGGCGCGGTCGGCGAGGGTCAGAGCAGGAGGCACGATGTCCATCGCTCGTTTCTGCCATCCGGGACGTGTCCGCACAATCCGGACTGTCATTCGCCAAAATGGTTGATCGACAGTGCGCCTCGTGATAATTCATCCATATGGTTGAACGAATCGACGCAGACCCCGCACCTGACGCCCAAGGCGATCCGCTGTCCCTGACGCTCAAGGCAGCCGGCGACCCCACGCGGCGGGCGATCCTGACGCATCTGGCGCAGGAAGGCCCCGCCCGTGTGACGGATATCGCCGCGCGCTTCGACATGAGCCTGAATGCCGTGTCGAAGCACATCATGGTGCTGGAGAAAGCCGGTCTGGTCACCCGCCGGACCAAATGGCGCGAACACCTGATCGAGGTGAACCTTGCGCCCCTGACCCTTGCCTTCCACTGGTTCAAGGACCTGCGGTCGGTCTGGGAGCTTCGGCTCGATGCCCTGGAAGCCCATTTCGCAAAGGACAAGACCGATGACTGACCTGACTCTTTCGCTGACCCGCATGCTCCACGCCAGCCCGAAGGCCGTCTACGATGCCTGGCTGGACCCTGCGACCATTTCCCGGTTCATGGCCGGCGGTGCCGACCAGCGCGTGACCGAGGCGAAGACCGACCCCCGCGTCGGCGGCCGCTTCCGCATCGTGATGACCTCGGACCGGGACATCGCGCACGAAGGCGTCTACAAGGACCTCGTCCCGCATTCCCTGATCCGCTTCACCTGGGAAAGCCCTTATTCCCCCGCCGACAGCGAGGTGACGATCCGCCTGACCCCGGTGGACGGGGGAACCGAACTTGCGCTCAGCCAGGTCCGGTTCCTGTCCGAATCTGCCCGTGACGGGCACAGGGGCGGATGGACCCACATCCTTGAGCGGCTCGATGCCACCCTGCAGTCGGCGCCTGCATGACCGCACGGGCGGGACGCCCCTTGGCAATCCCGCCCGCTTCCGCCACCTTGGCCAAAAATCCAAGGAGGCCCCCATGCACCGCCGCTCCGTCGCCGTCTTCGACCGGTTCCTCTCCGCGCTCGCCACCATCCTCGACAAGACCGAGGCGCACTGCGAGGCCAAGAAGATCAAGCCCGAGGTCATCCTCGCCGCCCGGCTCTTCCCCGACATGTTCCCTTTCACCCGCCAGGTGCAGCTCGCCTGCGACTTCGCCGCCCGCGGCACCGCGCGCCTTGCCGGGGCCGAGCCGAAGGGCTTCCCGGACACCGAGACCAGCTTTGCCGAACTGAAGACCCGCATCGCCGCCGCGCGCGGCTACATGGCCGGCTTCGACGCGAACCAGCTTTCGGCGGAGCGCGAGGTCCACTTCAAGGCGGGCGGGCAGGACATGGTGCTGAAGGGCGACGATTTCCTGTCCTTCTACGCCCTGCCGCAGTTCTTCTTCCACCTCACCACCGCCTACGACATCCTGCGCCACAACGGCGTCGACCTTGGCAAGCGCGACTACATGGGCGCTCCGTGAAGGCGGTTCTTCTCATCGACATGCAGGAAGGCATGGCGGACCGCATCCGTGCCGGCCGCCCCACTGCGACGCCCGACGCCCCCGACCGCATCGCCGCGCTCCTGTCCGCGACGCGGGCGCAGGGGCTGCCAGTGGTCCATGTCCTGCATGATGACCCGCACCCGGAGTCGCCCTTCCGCAAGGGCTGCCCCGGCGGCGAGCCCATGTCCTGCGCCGTCCCGCTGGCCGAGGAGACGGTGCTGTGGAAACACGGCTCTTCGGCCTTCCATGGCACCGGGCTTGACGCGCTTCTGAAGGCGCAAGGCATCACCGAACTGGTCATCGCCGGGGCCGTTGCAGCCTTCTGCGTCACCTCGACCGTGCGCCAGGCCTCGGATCTGGGCTACCGGGTGCTGTTGCCGCAGGACGCACTTCTGGGCTTCGATCTTCCCGCCCACGACGGGGGCACGCTGGATGCGGGCACGGTCTTTCGCGTCACCCTGTCGTTGCTGGGCGCGGATTTCGCGACCCTGACCACCGTCGACGCCCTCGCCGCCTGACGGCGGGCGTCTCAGGCCGGCTGACCCTCGGCCGGGGTCAGCACCTTCGCCCGACCGTCCGCGTCCGCCGCCCGCGCCGCCAGCAGCGCCACCAGCACCAGGACAAGCGCCAGCCCGGCATAGGTCGGACGGAAGCCCAGATGCTCGGCCACGAAGCCGATGGTGGAGGGCGCAACGAGGATGCCGCAATAGCCCACCATCGTGACGATCGAGATCGCGCTGGCCGAGGGCAGGCGCGGATGGTTCCCGGCGGCCGAGAACAGGATCGGAACCATGTTCGCGATCCCGAGACCCGCGATGAAGAAGCTGACGATCACCACCCAGTCCTGAGTTGCCATCGCGCCGCCCATCATCCCTGCGGCCCCGAGCCAGCCCGAAATCCGCAGCGTCCGCACCGCGCCCAGTCGGTTGCGCACCGTGTCGCCCAGAAAGCGCATCATCGCCATCGCCCCGGCGAAGAAGGCAAAGCCAAGGCCCGAGACGAAGACGTCTGACCCCAGTTCCTTCTGCATGTAGATCGCCGCCCAATCCAGCACCGCGCCCTCGGGCACCATCGAGGCAAGCGCCAGGAACCCCAGCAGCCAGACATGGAAGTCCTTGGGAAACAGTTTCGACTTCGGCGCTGCCGCCGCTTCGGCCTGTACCGGCTTGGGGGCGTCGGGCAGAAGGAACGGCATCGCCAGAAGCACGATTCCCGCCACCACCGCCGCCGTCAGCAGCGACTGCACCTCGGAGCCCCAATGCGCGATGACCCAGGCCCCGGCCGATCCGCCGATGAAGCCGCCAAGGCTCCAGAACCCGTGGGACGAGGACATGATCGCCTTGTGCAGCCGCCGCTCGATCTCGACCGCCTGGGCGTTCATCGCCACGTCCATGCAGCCCGCCATCGCGCCGAAGACCGCCATGAACAGGGCCAGAAGCCAGAGGTTCGGCGAAAAGACCACCATCGGAAGCACGGGGATCAGCGCCAGCGAGAAGAGCGACAGCACCCGCCGCCCGCCGTAAAGCCCGATCAGCCGCCCCGCGAACAGCATGGCCGAAACCGCGCCCAGTCCGAGGACCAGGATCAGCAGGCCCAGAGCCGATTCGGTCACCTGATGGCGCGGCATCAGCAAAGGGATCTGCGGCGCCCAGGCCCCCATGACGAAGCCGTTGGCCAGGAACATGGCCGCCACCGCCCACCGCGCCCGCTGCGCCTGAACATCCACCTGCATCATTTGCCTCTCGACTGTTAGCGCCGGTCATAAAGGGCGGGGGCCGCAAGGGAAAGGGCGCGCCGATCAATCCGTGTTGCAGCCTTGAAAGGAAGGGCGGCCAAAATCCTTCGAAGGATTATGCAAAAGTCTTCGAAGACTTTTCGCCCCTCACGTCCCCCGCGGTTTCGCCCGCAGCGTCGGTTCGGCCTGCGTCGGGTCCTCGGGCCACGGGTGGCGCGGATAGGCGCCGCGCATGTCCTTGCGGACGTCTGCGTAGGACGTCGCCCAGAACCGGGGCAGGTCGGTCGTGACCTGCACGGGCCGTTGCGCGGGCGACAACAGCGTCACCCGGATGGGCCTTCGCGCCGCGCCGACGGTCGGATGCACGGTGACCCCGAACATCTCCTGCAACCTGACCTCGATGGCAGGAACTTCGCCCTCGTAGTCGATGGGGATCTTCCGGCCGAGCGGTGTTTCGAAGCTTCCCGGCACCAACCGGTCCATCTCGGCCAGCCGGTCCCAGCCGAGCAGCCCCTGCAAGGCTGGCACCAGGTCGACGCCCCGGATGTCCGCCTCGGTCCTGACGCCCGCCAGATGCGGCAGAAGCCAGTCCTCTGCGCTGGCCAGCAGGTCGGGATCCTCCACCCCCGGCCAGCCCTCGCTTCGTGCCAGCCGCGCCCGCGCCCGCAGCCGTCGCGCGGCGGGGGACCAGGGCAGACCCAACAGCCGCACCCCCTCCAGCGCAGCCTTGGCCACCGCCTCTGCGGGCGCGTCCCAGTGCCGGTCCTCCAGCACAAGCGCCCCCAGTCGCTCCTGCCGGCGCGAGACGACCCGGCCTTCGCGCCGCGACCACTCACAGACCTCGGCCCAGCGGATGCGGTCGCCGTAGAGTGCCCGGACTTCGCCCTCGCTGATGGCCACCGCCTGCCGCACCGTCGCCTCACGCGCGTCGCCGTCCAGGTCCGTCGCCACAATCAGCCGCGCCCCCGACAAGGCCAACCCCGGGGCCATCGTCGCCCCCTTGCCCCCCGACAACACCCAGCGCGGAGTCTCGCCCTTGCGGCGCAGACCGATCCGGTCCGGGTAGGCCAGGGCCGCCATCCCGGCGAGTGAGAGGCCCCCTCCGGCCCCGACCGGCGCAGGGAAGGTGTTCGGCATCCGATGTGACGCAGGCGTCGCGTCCGGGTGCCTCCCTCCCCCCGCTTGGGGGAGGGCCGGGGAGGGGAGGCTCCCCGTCAGACCCCGCGCCGCCGCTTCCAGCCGCTTCGCCTCGGCCCGGATGCGCTCGATGACACCCCGGTCCGCCTCTGGCCCCGGCCGCTGGATCGCCTGCATCCGCAAGGCAAGGTCCGGCCCCGCCCCACGCAGGGGATCGCGGTCCGCCAACAAGGCCGCCAGCGTGGCCGCCCCCGGCCCTGCGACCGCAAGCATGTGCCCCAGCCGTGGATGCAGCGGCAACCCCGCCAGCGCCTGGCCATGCGCCGTGATGTGGCCCTTGTCGTCCAGCGCGCCCAGACCCTGCAACAAGGCCCGTGCCTCGGCCAAAGGCCCCGGTGGCGGAGGCGTCAGGAACGGTAGATCCGCGCCGCCCCAAAGCGCCAGTTCCAGCGCCAGACCCGCCAGGTCCGCCACTTCGATCTCGGCGGGAGGGTAGGGGGCAAGCCCGCCCTCTTCCCCCCTTGTCCAGAGCCGGTAGCACACGCCTTCCGCGACGCGCCCCGCCCGGCCCCGGCGCTGCTCCGCCTCGGCCTTCGTGACCCGTTCGGTCACCAGCCGCGACATGCCCGAGTTCGGATCGAACCGCGCCCGCCGCGCGCGCCCCGCATCCACCACCACCCGGATGTCCGGCAGGGTCAGCGAGGTCTCGGCGATGGAGGTCGCCAGCACCACCTTCCGCCCCGGCGCCGGGGCCAGCGCCGCCCGCTGTGCCGCGAAGTCCATCGCCCCGAACAGGGGCCGCGCCGCTACTCCGGGCAGATCGCGCAGCAAGGCTTCCACGCGCCTGATCTCGCCTTCGCCGGGAAGGAAGACCAGCATCCCGCCTTCGGTCTCCTCCAGCGCCGCCTTCACCGCCCCCGCGACCAGCGCCTCAAGCCGCAGCGAGGCATCGGGCGGCTTCGGCAGCCAGCGCGTCTCGACCGGGAACGCCCGGCCCTCGGACGTGATGACCGGAGCATCCCCCATCAGCGCCGCCACCGGCCCCGCGTCCAGGGTCGCCGACATGACCAGAAGCTTCAGGTCCTCGCGCAGCGCGCCCCGCACCTCCAGGCACAGCGCAAGCCCCAGGTCCGCGTTCAGCGAGCGTTCGTGGAATTCGTCGAAGATCACCAGCCCGACGCTCGACAACTCCGGGTCCGACTGGATCATCCGGGTCAGAATGCCCTCCGTCACGACCTCGATGCGCGTCGCGGCCGAGACCTTGGCCTCGCCCCGGATGCGGTAGCCGACCGTTCGGCCCACAGGTTCGCCCAGCGTCTCGGCCATCCGCTCGGCCGAGGCCCGGGCCGCCAGCCGCCGCGGCTCCAGCATCAGGATGCGGCCTGTGACCACGCCCCGCGCCAGCAGGTCCAAGGGCACCAGCGTCGTCTTCCCGGCACCGGGCGGGGCCCGCAACACCGCCATCCCGCGCGACGCCAGGGCATCCGCAAGCTCGGGCAACACATGGGAAACCGGCAGCTCGATCATCCCCCGCTTATGGCGCGCCCGCCCGCGCATGGCCAGAGCTGCGGCTTTCCATCGCGCGCGACCGGGCGCATGATCCACCCAAAGGAGCACGCCATGCCCACCACCGCCCGCACCATCCAACTCGTCGCCCGCCCGGTCGGCGCGCCGAAACCCACGGACTTCCGCATCGTAGACGTGCCCCTGCCCGACCCCGGCCCGGGCGAGGTCCTTCTGAAAATGGAATGGCTGTCGCTCGACCCCTACATGCGCGGCCGCATGTCCGACGCCCGCTCCTACGCCGCGCCGACACCCCTTGGCTGCCCGCCCCCGACAGAGGCCGTTGCCCGCGTCCTGCGGTCGAACGACCCCAGCCTGCAAGCCGGGGACCGGGTCCTGGTCCACGACGCCTGGCGCGACCACACCGTCGCCAAGGCCGCCAACTGCCGCAAGCTCGACCCGACCGCCGCCCCGGTGCAGGCCTGGCTCGGCATCCTCGGCATGCCCGGCCTGACTGCCTGGGCGGGGCTCAAGCACATCGGACGGCCGAAACCGGGCGAGACGCTGGTGGTTGGCGCGGCCACCGGCGCTGTCGGCAGCGTCGTCGGCCAGATCGCCCGCCTGAGCGGTCTCCGTGTGGTGGGGGTCGCGGGCGGGGCCGAGAAGTGCCGCCATGCCACCGAAACGCTGGGATTCGACGCCTGCCTCGACCGCCACCAGCCGGATCTTGCCGCCCGCATGGCCGAAGCCTGCCCGAAGGGCGCAGACATCTATTTCGAACTGACCGGCGGCGATGTCCTCTCTGCCGTCCTCCCCCTCCTCAACCCTTTTGCCCGCATCCCGGTCTGCGGCACCATCGCCAGCTACAACGCCACCACCGCGCCGGACGGACCCGACCGCCTGCCCGCCCTGATGCGCCTGATCCTGACCCGCAGCCTGACCGTTCGCGGCTTCATCGTCAGCGAATTCGCCGCCGACCGCCCCGCCTTCGAGGCCGAGATGACCACCTGGCTCGCCTCGGGCCAGATCACGCACAAAGAGGACGTGACGGATGGTCTCGACAGCATGGTCCCGGCCTTCATCGGGATGCTGGAGGGGCGCAACTTCGGCAAGACGCTGGTCCGGCTCGGCTAGGCAGGGCCACCCCGATCCCTTTCACATTGGGCTGAAATATCCCCGCCGGAGGCACCCGCTTCATCTCCTGCGCGCCCCTTCGCGCGCAGGAGGTGAAGGAAAAGACTCTTCGCGGCACGCGCTCCTTTCGAAAAAAACCGTCGTGCTGAGACCCGCCGTGGCGCAATCTGCGTCGCATCCCCTCTCGCCAACTCCGCGCCCTTCCGGCAATAAGTCCGAAACGAGGGGACCGAATGGACACCACCGAACGCGCCCGACTGATCCGCGCCGGCGACCGCCGCGCGCTCGCCCGTGCCATCACGCTGGTCGAAAGCGCGCGCGCGGACCACCGGGCCGAGGCGCTGGCGCTTCTGGATGCGCTCCGCCCCGGCCCGCAGGCGCTGCGCATCGGCCTCTCCGGCACGCCGGGGGTGGGCAAATCCACCTTCATCGAAGCCTTCGGCCTGATGCTGACCGGCCTGGGCCTGAAGGTCGCCGTCCTGGCGGTGGACCCGTCCTCGGCCCGCTCCGGCGGATCGATCCTGGGCGACAAGACCCGGATGGAGCGTCTGTCCCGCGAACCCCTCGCCTTCATCCGCCCCTCGCCCAGTCAAACCCAGCTCGGTGGCGTCGCCCGCCGCACGCGCGAGGCCGTGGCGCTTTGCGAGGCCGCCGGTTTCGACGTCGTCCTGATCGAAACCGTCGGCGTCGGGCAAAGCGAAACCGTCGTCGCCGAACTCAGCGACCTCTTCCTCCTCCTCCTTGCCCCGGCCGGGGGCGATGAACTCCAGGGCGTCAAGCGCGGCATCATGGAGATGGCCGACCTTATCCTCGTCAACAAGGCAGACGGCGACCTGAAACCCGCCGCGATGCGCACGGTGGCCGATTATTCCGGCGCCCTCCACCTGCTCCGCCGCCGCCCGCAGGACCCGAAGGGCTTCCCCAAGGCGCTCCCCGTCTCCGCGCTCGCCGAAGAAGGTCTGGCCCAGGCCTGGACCGAGATGCAGACCCTGATCGCATGGCGGAAGGACCACGGCCATTGGGACCGCACCCGCGCCGCCCAGGCCCGCCACTGGTTCGAGGCCGAGGTCCGCGACGGCCTCCTCTCTGCCCTGACCCGAGAGCCGCAGAAGGGCCTGATGACCAGCCTCGGCGACCGCGTCGCTGCCGGAGAGCTCGCCCCCGAAGCCGCCGCGGCCGAGATGCTCCGCCTCCTCGGTCGCCCCGCGTGACCACGCCCGAACGGGTTTTCGACGGCGATCTCCTCCAGGCGCGGCTTTGGCTTCCCGACCGGCCCACCACCGCGCTCTACGTCACCTTCCGCCACTGGCAGCCCGAGCCCGGCCAGTTCGACGCCCAGGGCTGCGTCCAGCGCGCGCTAGCCGCGGGCCTCGCCCATCTGCATGTCCAGAGCCGCTGGAACGACTGGTTCCTGAACCCTGAGACCCCGGTCCTGGAAGCCGCCCTCGGGTTCACCCGTGCCCGCTTCCGCACCGCTCGCGCGCTGGGGTTCTCGATGGGCGCCTATGCCGCCCTGTGCTTCTCCAAGGCGCTTCGGCTGAACCAGGCGCTTCTCGTGGCGCCCCAGATTTCGCTCCATTTGCCCGGGGAGGACCGCTACCCCGAGGCCGCGAGCTTCGATCCCCGGGCTGGGGATCTCGCCACCCGCGCCCGCCTTGATCTGAAAGGCGTCGTCGCCTTCGACCCGTTCCACCCGCTCGACCGCCAGCACGCCCGGGCGATTACCACGCTGCTTCCCGGCATCCGGCCCGCACCGCTGCCCTTTGGCGGCCACCCCGGCACTGCCGCGATCGGCCAGGCCGGCGGTTTCCGTGCGCTGCAACGGCTCAGCCTCTCCTCGCGCCTCGACGCGCCGGATGTGGTCCGCCTCCACCGCGACCTCCGTGCGACCTCGGCCCGCTACTGGCGCGAACGCGCCCACCACCTCCTGCGCACCAACCGCCCCGACCTCGCCGAAGCGCTGGCGGACGCCGCTACCGCGTGAAGATCAGCCCCAGCCCGACCACCGCCAGCACCCCCCCGGCCCAGCTCATCGCCGAAGGCCGCTGCCCGGTGCGCAACCACAGAAGCGGCAGGATGATCACCGGAGAAGTCGCCGACAGCGTCGCGATGATCCCGGTCTGCGACCCCTGCAAGGCATAAAGGAACAGAGTCATTCCCAGCAGAAGCCCGATCAGCGCCGTCGCCGCGGTCAGGACAAGGACCTTTCCGGAAATCTCGCGAGGGCGCGGTGGAGCCTGGGGCAGGGTGGCCAGCGCCCCCATCGCCAATCCCGAGGCGCCAACCCGGATCAGCGAGCCCACATAGGGGTCAAGTCCTCCCGCCATCCAGGGCCGCGCGATCAGCGCCCCCGCCGCCTGCCCCAGGGCCGCACCCAGTCCGAAGAGGATGCCGGCTCCCAGCCCGCCCCGGATCGTCTCCAGCCGATGCGCGCCGCTGGCCGGCCGGCCCAGGATCGCCAGCGCCACCCCTGCCACCGCGACCAGAATCCCCAGCCCCGCCTGCCAGCCCAGCTGCTCGCCCAGCACCAGCCAGCTCAGCCCCGCCGCCATCGGCGCGTTCAGCGCAAAGACCGCCCCCGCCCGCCGCGGGCCAAGCCGTCCGACTGCGGCAAAGTTCAGCGTATCGCCAAGAAGGATGCCGACCACGCCCGACACGGCCAGCACCGCCACCCCCCGCCACTCCGGCAACGCCATTGTGCCCGAGGCCAGCACCACGACGGCCAGCACCAGCGTCACGAAGACCTGCCGGATCAGGTTGAAATGAAACGCCCCCAGCGCCCGGATCGCGTCCGAGGCGATCAGGCCCGTCGCCGCCCAGCAGGTCGCCGTGCCAAGTGCCGCAAGTTCGTGAACCGGAAATGCCATGCCCTCTCCTCGGCCCTTCCGTGCCACGCGCCCCCTCCCGCCGCAACCGGGCCTGCCTTGCCCCTTGCTCTTTTTGCAAATACTCCCCGCGGAGCGTCCGCCGCTTCACCCCGCGCGCCGCCTGACCGCTTGACGCCGCCCCGGATTCCCCTTACACGCCCCCAATCGAATTCGAGGGCTGGGGATTCCCCGCCTTCCCCCGCTTTTGACGAATCGAAGGAACACCGAAATGTCGCGCGTCTGCGAACTCACCGGCAAGGGCCCGATGACGGGGAACACCGTCTCCCACGCCAACAACAAGTCCCGCCGTCGGTTCCTCCCGAACCTGAACGAAGTCACCCTGATCTCCGACGTGCTCGGCCAGTCGTTCAAGTTCCGCGTCACCGCCGCCGCGCTGCGCTCGGTCGACCATCGCGGGGGCCTTGACGCCTATCTGGCCAAGGCCAAGGACGAAGAGCTTTCGGCCAACGCCCTGAAGATCAAGAAAGAGATCGCCAAGGCCCAGGCAGCCGCCTGACCTTTGGTTCATGATCGCAAAAGGCCCCGCCTTCGTGCAGAAGGCGGGGCCTTTCCTATGTGCGGTCGGACCGGAACTTGCACCCGGTCCGGGACAGACTGCTGCGGCATCCGCACTCCGGTCATGTCCGATGTCGACTGCGCCGGGGCGGTCGGCTCGCGGCCCTGTTTGTGCTGCAGGGCCGGTTCAGATCAGCGGATTGGATACTGCGGACCTGACGGCGATGCGACCCGGCGGCCTGCGCACCCGGGTAGGGTGGGCGATCCGCCCACCGCCCGGGCAGGGTCAGCCGCCGCAGTAGGCCTCGGCGGTCTGGCCGAAGCTCTTGTAGCGATCCCAGAACGCATCATCCGATTTCGACTGCGAGATCCATGTCGCGTGGGCCGCTTCCGGGTCCTTGAAGAACTTCGCCGCGCGCCGCTGGTCGCCGCCCGACAGCGTCATGTCCGCCGCCTGCTGGATGCAGCCGCACAGGGCGCGGTTGCCGCCCCGGTCCGAGGCCATGCAGGCCCGCTCGATCGGACCGGCACTCGCCGCGCCCGAAAACACCGCAAAAGACGCCGCAACAGCGGCCGCAAACAGGATGGATTTCATTCGCTCTGCCTCATTGCCGGTCCGGGGATTGCGCAAAGCCTTCTCCCTCGCCAGTCATTTTCTGCGATGCATGATGCCCTTTCCAACAGATTTTTTCAAGCGGGACAGTGGCTTGGCGGAAACTGGCCGACCTCCGCAATGGCTCGCGTCCCCCCAGCGCGACGCCCACAAAATCCGGTAGAGCCGATGCTTGCCCGCCCCCTCGTTCACGCGGATGTGAGACCGACTGCCCGCGATTGTCCCGCTAGTCCAGCGCCTCGATTCCCGCCGCCCGCATTCGTTCGACCGTTGCACGCATCGCTTCCAGCCGCTCGGGCGGCGTCGGCGGCCATCCCAGCACTTCGCCCACCACCCGAAGACCCTCGCGGCTGCGGAACGACCGTGTCGGATTGCCCGGAAACTTCTTGTCGGTGACGTTGGGATCGTCCTCGAATGGCCCCAGCGGCTCCACCACATAGACCCGCGGCGTGGCCTCTCCCTGCACCAGTTCGGCGGCCAGCACCGCGATATCCAGCCGCCCCGTCAGGTAGACCCAGCCCGCCTGTTTCCCGGCGCCATAGTTCGACGGATAGCCCGGTTCCAGCACCGCCCCCGGCGACAGCGCCACCTTCGTCCCGTGAAACCAGTGTCCCGGATGATCCATTTGCGCTCCTTTCGTCCAAGGCCCGCAACACTGCCCGAATCCGCGCTTTCCGCCCAGACTTGAACGAAACTGCTTTCTCCCCACATCAGTGCAAACGCCCGCCGCTTTTCCCTTGCGCATAAGCCCTTTCCGGCCCCCCCGCGGTCAGCTATATGCGCCCCATGATCGAGCTCGACCGCATCCGCAATTTCTCCATCGTGGCGCATATCGACCACGGCAAATCCACCTTGGCCGACCGGCTGATCCAGTCGACGGGCACGGTCGCCGACCGCGACATGCAGGCCCAGCTTCTGGACTCGATGGACATCGAGCGCGAACGCGGCATCACCATCAAGGCCAACACGGTCCGGATCGATTACAAGGCCAAGGACGGCAAGTCCTACGTGCTGAACCTGATCGACACCCCCGGCCACGTCGACTTCGCCTATGAGGTCTCGCGGTCCATGCGCGCCGTCGAGGGCTCGCTTCTGGTGGTGGACGCCTCCCAGGGCGTGGAAGCCCAGACGCTGGCCAACGTCTACCAGGCGCTGGACGCAGGGCATGAGATCGTGCCGGTCCTGAACAAGATCGACCTCCCGGCGGCAGAACCGGAGCGCGTCAAACAGAACATCGAGGACGTGATCGGCCTCGACGCCTCCGACGCCATCCCGATCTCCGCCAAGACCGGCCTCGGCATTCCGGATGTGCTGGAGGCCATCGTCCACCGCCTCCCCGCCCCGAAGGGCGACCGCAACGCGCCGCTGAAGGCCATGCTCGTCGACAGCTGGTATGACGCCTACCTCGGCGTCGTCGTCATGATCCGCATCGTCGACGGCGTGGTGAAGAAGGGCGACCGCATCAAGATGATGCAGACCGGCGCCGTCTACGGCATCGACAAGCTCGCCGTCCTGAAACCCCAGATGGTCGACATCCCCGAGCTTGGCCCCGGCGAGATCGGCGTCTTCACCGCCTCGATCAAGCAGGTCCGCGACACCAAGGTCGGCGACACCATCACCCACGAACGCAAGCCCTGCGACCAGCCGCTTCCCGGCTTCAAACCCTCGGTCCCCGTCGTCTTCTGCGGCCTCTTCCCCGTCGACGCCGCCGATTTCGAGGGGCTGCGCGACGCCATCGAGAAGCTCGCCCTCAACGACGCCTCCTTCACTTACGAGATGGAGACCTCGGCCGCCCTCGGCTTAGGATTCCGCATGGGCTTCCTCGGCCTTCTCCACCTCGAAGTCGTCCGTGACCGGCTGGAGCGCGAATACGACCTTGACCTGATCACCACCGCCCCTTCCGTGGTCTTCAAGCTCCACATGAAGGACGGCGAGGTCCGCGACCTCCACAACCCGGCCGACATGCCCGACCTCACCTACGTCGACCATATCGAGGAGCCGCGGATCAAGGCCACGATCATGGTCCCCGACGACTACCTGGGCGACATCCTGAAACTCTGCCAGGACCGCCGCGGCATCCAGCTGAACCTCACCTACGCCGGCTCCCGCGCGATGGTCGAATACGACCTGCCCTTGGCCGAAGTGGTCTTCGACTTCTACGACCGCCTGAAATCCGTCACCAAGGGCTACGCGTCGTTCGACTACCAGATTTCCGAATACCGCGAGGACAACCTGGTGAAGATGTCGATCCTGGTGAACGACGAACCCGTGGATGCGCTCAGCATGATGGTCCACCGCGACCGCGCCGAGGCCCGCGGCCGGTCGATGGTCGAGAAGCTGAAGGACCTGATCCCCCGCCACATGTTCAAGATCCCCGTCCAGGCGGCGATCGGCGGCCGGGTGATCGCCCGCGAGACGATCTCGGCCATGCGCAAGGACGTGACCGCCAAGTGCTACGGCGGCGACGCAACCCGGAAGAAGAAGCTGCTGGAGAAGCAGAAAGCCGGCAAGAAGAAGATGCGCCAGTTCGGGAAGGTGGAGATCCCGCAGGAGGCGTTCATCTCGGCTTTGAAGATGGATGGGTAAGGGATGTGCCCGATAGCTTGCCGACGCACCTCCCTTTAAGAGACTTGGCATTCCGGGAAGCTATCTTGGGCGATCCAAGTGAGTTGCTGTAGCGCACCAGACGGCGGTGCGCTGTAGCGCACCCTACGCCTCACATCCCCGCCTGAGCCTCGTTCGCCTCCTCGCTGATCGCCTCCCCGGCGTTTTCCATATCCTGACCTGCGCCCTCGATGGTCTCGCAGGCCGTGACGCCCAGCAGGGCAAGCATAACGAACAGTCGGGTCATAGGTCATCTCCATCAACAGTGTCACCCCGTCACCCCCTCAACCGCCCGCCGCCCGGCATGTTCCCGCGACCGAAGGGCGCAGCGCCGTGCGCCGCAGGCCCGGCAGGGGGCAAAGGTTGACGACCGTCTGCCCCTCCGCGCGTAGGCACGGGATGCATACGCGATGCATACGGACTGTAGCCGCTTAACCCCCTGTTAACCGAGCTCTGCCATCCTTGCGCCCATGAAACACCTTACCCCCCTGATCCCGCTCATGTTTCTGGCAGCCTGCGGCGCCTCCCCGGCCCCCGAATTCATGGGCGCGACCCGCACCGACGTTAACATTGACGGCCGCGACTACACCGTCTTCCAGAAGGGGGAGAGGGTGGAGGTCATCCGCCTTGGCTACGCCCGCCGGGGCGAGCATCAGGAGATCCGCGCCACGATGATCGAACTCATCCCCCGCGTCACCGGCTGCAAGCTGCGGGAGAACACGCTGCAAGGCGACAGCGGCGAGATGCGCGGAAGCCTCGACTGCCCAAAGCAGCCTTGACTCGCTGGGGAAAACCCCCAAGAAGCAGGCACCGCAACGGGGGCCTGACATGCGCCAGATCGACCTTTCCCGCAGCCTGCCGCACGCGCGGATAGCCGAGCTTCCGAACCCCTATTTCGGCAAGGTCCGCGACTGCTACGACCTGCCCGACGGTACGCGGCTTCTGATCTCATCCGACCGGATTTCCGCGTTCGATCAGATACTTGCGGTGATCCCCTGGAAGGGTCAGGTGCTGACGCAGCTGGCGCGCTACTGGTTCGATCACACCGCCGACATCGCAGCGAACCATGTCATCGGCTATCCCGATCCCAACGTCGTCCACTGCAAGCGCGTCTCCATCCTGCCGGTCGAAATCGTGGTGCGCGGCTACCTTGCCGGGACCACCTCGACCTCAATCCTGACCCAGTACAAGGCCGGCGCGCGGCAGATGTACGGCCACAGCCTTCCCGACGGTCTCAAGGACAACCAGGCCCTGCCGCAGGCGATCATCACGCCGACCTCCAAGGCCTTCGACGGCGGCCATGACGAGCCGCTCACGGCAGAGGAGATCGTTTCCTCGGGACTGCTGACCCCTGCGCAATGGGATGAGGTCAGTGCGAAGGCCCTGGCCCTCTTCGCCCGGGGCCAGGAGATGGCCGCCAAGCGCGGGTTGATCCTGGTCGACACGAAATACGAATTCGGTACCGATGCAGCGGGCAACATCCTGTTGGCCGACGAAATCCACACCCCCGATTCCAGTCGCTACTGGATCGCCGAGGGGTATCAGGCGGCGTTTGAAACCGGCGCGCGTCCGCCGAGTTTCGACAAGGATGTCATCCGCTCCTGGGTTGTCGCGCGCTGCGATCCCTACAAGGACAAGGTGCCGGACATCCCCCTGGACATGATCGAGAAGACCGCCCGCGTCTACATCGATGCCTTCGAAAAGATCACCGGCCAGCCCTTCGTTCCCGACGCGTCCGGGGCCACACCGCTCGACCGCATCCGGTCGCGGTTGATGCCGTTCTTCACCGCTTGATCTGTTTGCGCTAACAGTGGGCTGACCAAGGGGGACAAGACATGATTCTCAGTTGCGGCGAAGCCCTGATCGACATGCTCCCCCGCACCTCGACCGAGGGCGAGGCCTGCTTTGCCCCCTATGCCGGGGGCGCGGTGTTCAACACGGCGATCGCGCTGGGGCGGCTCGGGGCACCATCGGCGTTTTTCTCGGGCGTTTCCAATGACATGCTGGGCGAGATCCTAGCGGATACACTGACGGCGTCTCGGGTGGACACCCGCTATCTTGCCCGGTCCGACCGGCCGACGACTGTGGCCTTCGTCAAACTGGTCAACGGTCAGGCGACCTATGCCTTTTACGACGAGGCGACGGCGGGGCGGATGTTGTCGACCGACCAGCTCCCGACCCTGCCGGCAAGCGTCACGACGCTTTTCGTGGGGGGCATCAGCCTGGTGAACGACCCCGCCGCCTCGACCTACGAGGCGCTGCAAGCCCGCGAGGCGGGGACGCGCGTCACCATGATCGATCCCAACATCCGCCCCGGGTTCATCGCGGGGAAAGAAGCCGAATACCGCGCAAGGATCAACCGGATGATCGCGCGGGCGGATATCGTGAAGCTTTCCGACGAAGACCTGCGCTGGTTGGAAGGGCAGGGCGATCTGACCGGGCTGGCGCGCGGGATTCTGGCCAAAGGGCCGAAGGTCGTGTTCATCACCCAAGGCGCCGAGGGCGCGCGCGCCGTGACGGCGACCCAGGATATTTTTGTTGCCGCTCAGAAGGTTGCGGTCGTTGATACGGTGGGCGCGGGCGATACGTTCAACGCGGGCGTCCTTGCCGCGTTCCACCGGGCGGGCGCGTTGACCAAGACAGGCGTGGCCGCGCTGACCGATGCGACCCTTACCGCCGCTCTGACCCTTGGTACGCGGGCGGCGGCGGTGACCGTCAGCCGCGCCGGCGCCAACCCGCCCTGGGAGCATGAGCTGTGAGGGCCGTCCTCCAGCGCGTGACCCAGGCCGCCGTGCATGTCGACGGCGAGCTTGTGGGCGAAACCGGCAAGGGCTTCCTGATCCTCGTCTGTGCAATGGGCGGCGACGGCGAGGCCCAGGCCGAGAAACTGGCCGCCAAGGTCGCCAAGCTTCGCGTGTTCAAGGACGGTCAGGGCAAGATGAACCTGTCGATCAAGGACATTGGCGGCAGCGCGCTGGTGGTCAGCCAGTTCACCCTGGCCGCCGACCTGCGCGGCAATCGGCCCGGCTTTTCCACTGCGGCCCCACCGGCCGAGGGCGAACGGCTTTACCTTCACTTCAGCCGGGCGCTGGAGCAGGAAGGTGTCCCGGTCGCCAACGGTCGCTTCGGCGCGGACATGGCGGTCAGCCTGGTGAACGACGGGCCGGTGACCATCTGGATGGACACCGACCAGCTTTAGCTTACTTGAACGGGTTGCCCGGCGTCTTCTGGGTGATCACGTCGCCGCAGTCGACCAGCGCCTGGATCGACGCGCTGGACCCCGAAAGCGAATAGTTCTGCACGTCGGTCCCGTCTGCGTCCCGCAGGTAAAGCCGGTTGCCGCGGGCGACTTCGGTGATGAAGTTCACCCCGGACTGATCGTCGGGCAGGTAGAACAGGACCGAGTTCTGATAGAGCTCGGCGCCTGTCAGGCTCCACGGTGCGCGGCGGTCGATCTGCACGCCCAGGTCGGCGGTCTGGCCTTCGCCGAACTCCCACGCGGTGGAATAGAACTGCAGTTGCACCGCGCCATCCGGGAAGGTCCAGATCGAGAAGCTTTCGCCGGGCGCCTTCACCTCGGCCACGCAACCGACCGAGCCGTCGTCCCAGCCCACGATCGAGACTTCCCAATGCTTGTGCGAAAACAACACTTCGCTCTGCTGCGCTTCTGCGCCACCCACCGAGGCGGCGATCAATGCAGCCGCCAGACCCATGCGAAAGCTCATAGTTCCTGTCCCGTAAATCTGTCCCTTCAGCGACCTGTATTCACGAGCATGTGCGATTCAGGCAAATGAAACTTGCTGTCATCCCGACGACAGACTGTGCACTGTTGCAGCTCAGGCGGCCCATTCCCAGGGATTGGCGAACTGACCCAGCACCGAGGCCACCGAGGCGTCCTCGACCGGGCCGGCCTTGTGCAACTGCGCCACCAGGCCGCGCTTCTTGTCCTCGATCACGTTTGCGACGCGGGCTGGGACCCCGGCTTCGGCCAATGCGGCGTCGTAGGTGCGCATGATCGCCAGGCGCCGCAGGTCCGGCTTGAACACCTTGCCCACCGCGGTTTTCGGCAGTTCAGGCAGGATTTCCAGATGCTTGGGCAAGGCCGCACGTTCATGGATGTGCTTGGCGGCATAGGCCATCAGGTCCTCGACCGTGGCCGAGGCGCCCTTCACCAGCTCGACATAGGCGCAAGGCAACTCGCCCGCATGGGCGTCGGGCTGGCCAATGGCGCCGACAAAGCCCACGGCCTCATGGCCCATCAGAGCCTCTTCGATGATCGCCGGGTCGATGTTGTGTCCGCCGCGAATGATCAGGTCCTTGGCGCGGCCGGTGATGAAGAGATAGCCCTCGGCATCCAGCCGACCAAGGTCGCCCGTCCGCAGGAACCGGCCGTCGGCAAAAAGCTCGCGGTTCTTGTCCTTTTCGGTATAGGTCGACCCTTCATACACCCCGGGGTTCGAGATGCAGATCTCGCCCACCTCGTCGACCGCACATTCGCGGAATCCGATCGCGCCCTCTGACGTCAGGATGCGGACCTGTGTGTAGGGGAACATCAGGCCGACCGAGCCGATCTTCTTGACCCCGTCCGGCGGGTTGATCGAGACGAGGCAGGTCGCCTCGGTCAGACCGTAGCCCTCGACGATCTCGACGCCGGTTTCCTTCTTGAAGCGGTTGTATAGCTCGACCGGGAGGGGGGAAGAGCCCGAGAACGCGCTTCTCAGGCTGGAGATGTCGGCGTTCACCGGCCGCTGCATCAGCGCGGCCAGCGCGGTCGGGACGGTGATCATGTAGGTCACGCGGTAACGCTCGATCAGCTTCCAGAAATTGTCGAACACACCCTCGCCGCGATAGCCCTGCGGGGTCGGGAAGACGACATGCGCGCCCGAGCCGATCATCGACATCAGGATCGGATAGCAGGCGAAGACGTGGAACAGCGGCAGGGGGCACATCACCACGTCGGTGGGCTTGAACAGAAGGTTCGACCCCAACCAGCCGTTGTAGACCATGCCCGAGACCTTGTGCTGCGCGACCTTGGGCATGCCCGTGGTCCCGCCGGTGTGGAAATAGGCCGCGACGCGGTCCTCAAGCGTGTCGGGGAACGTCAGCCGGTCCGACGGCATCCGCGCGAGTTCGGTGGCGAAGTCCTTGACGTTGGCGGTGTGCTGGACCGGGTTCTTCGGGCGGACCCAGGGAACGATGACCTTCTTCAGACCCGACAGGTAAGAGACCAGGTCGACTTCCAGGACGGTCTTCACGTTCGGCGCGAACTGGACGGCCTCGGACACCTTTTGCGGCACGTCGGTCTTGGGGAAGGCCTTCAGCGTGACCACCACCTTCGCATTCGTCTCGCGCAGGATGGCGCTGATCTTTTCCGGTTCCAGCAGCGGGTTGATCGGGTTGACGATCCCGGCGACCGCGCCGCCCAGAAGGGTGATCGCCGTCTCCATCGCGTTCGGCAGGACGAAGGCCACCACGTCGGTCTCGCCCACGCCCAGGCTGCGGAACAGGTTGGCCGCCTGCGTCACCTTGGCGTGCAGCCCGGCCCAGGTGAGCGTAAGCTTCTTCGTCTCCGGCCCCGACAGCAGCTGGTAGCTGATCGCCGGCCGCGCCCCATGCGCGGACTTGGCGCGGCTGAGGTATTCGTAGATCGACCGCGCCTGGCCCCGGTCGGCCCAGGGCATCTCGGCCTCGATGGCCTTCAGGTCCGCGGCCGTGGCGAAAGTGGTCATGGTATCCTCCCCTGATGCCCGCTTGTGCCGCAGGCTTCAGGGCAGGATGGGCGGACGCGCGGGATTTGTGAAGTCGGTTTGTCCGCACCCGCGCGGGCGGGACGTGACGTCAGACCGTGCCGTCGGTGAACTGCAGACGGGCCAGCCGAGCGTAAAGGCCGCCCTCGGCCACCAGCTCGTCATGGGTGCCCTGAGCCACGATCCGGCCCTGGTCGAAGACCACGATCCGGTCGGCCCGCTTCACCGTTGCCAGACGGTGCGCGACGACAAGCGTCGTGCGATCTTCGGCCAGCTTCTCGACCGCCGCCTGCACCAGCCGCTCGCTTTCGGCGTCCAGAGCACTGGTCGCCTCGTCCAGAAGCAGGATCGGCGCGTCGCGCAGGATGGCGCGGGCGATGGCCACCCGCTGCTTCTGCCCGCCCGAAAGCATCACGCCCCGCTCGCCCAGGTAGCTGTCATAGCCCTGCGGCAGCGCGGTCAGGAAGTCATGCGCGGCGGCGGCCTTCGCGGCGGCCTCGACCTCGGCATCGGTGGCGTCCAGACGGCCGAAGCGGATGTTCTCGCGCGCCGACGTGGCGAAGATCACCGGGTCCTGCGGCACCAGCGCGATGGACCGGCGGAAATCGTCCCGCGCCATGTCCGGCAGAGCGATGCCGTCCAGCGTGATCCGGCCCGACTGCGGATCGTAGAACCGCATCAGAAGCTGGAGGATCGTCGTCTTGCCCGCGCCCGACGGCCCGACCAAGGCCACCGTCTCGCCCGGCTTCACATGCAAGGATACCCCGTTCAGCGCCGAGGCCTCGGGCCGCGCCGGATAGCGGAAGCTCACGTCCTGGAACGCGATCTCGCCGCGCACCGGCCGGGGCAGGGTCACCGGGCGCGGCGGGTCCTGAACGGAATCCTCGGTCCCCAGTAACTCGACCAGCCGCTCGGTCGCGCCGGCCGCCCGCTGCAACTCGCCCCAGATCTCCGACAAGGCGCCCACCGCCCCCGCGACCATCACCGCGTAGATCACGAACTGGATCAGCGCGCCCACGGACATGTCCCCGGCCCGCACGTCCCGCGCGCCGACCCAAAGCACACCGACGATCCCGGCGAAGGTCAGGAAGATCACGATGACAGTCATCACCGCCCGCGTCCGGATCCGCGCCTGGGCCGAGGTAAAGCTCTTCTCCGTCACCTCGGCGAACTGCGACCGCGTCGCGCCCTCGTGGGTGAAGGCCTGCACCGTCTGCACCGAGGTCAGCGCCTCGGAGGCAGAGCCGGAGGACGCGGCGATCCAATCCTGGTTTTCCCGCGACAGGACGCGCAGCTTGCGGCCCAGCACGACGATCGGCACGACGATCGCCGGGACGATCAGCAGCACCAGCCCCGTCAGCTTGGCCGAGGTCAGGAACAGCAGCACCAGCCCGCCCAGCAGGATCAGCACGTTGCGCAGCGCCACCGACACTGACGAGCCGATCACCGACAGGATCAGCGTGGTGTCGGTGGTGATCCGGCTCAGGACCTCGCCGGTCAGGATGCGCTCGAAGAAGGCGGGCGACATGCCGAGCACCCGGTCGAAAAGCGCGCGGCGGATGTCGGCCACCACCCGCTCGCCCAGCCGGGTGACAAGGTAGTAGCGCATCCCCGTCCCGACGGCGAGCAGCCCCGCGATCACCAACGCCGCGCCGAAGTACTTGTCCAGGAGCGCCGCGTTGGCGCTGTTGAATCCGTCCACCACGCGCCGCACCGCAAGGGGCAGCACCAGGCTGACCGAGGCCGTCAGGATCAGCGCCAGCAGGGCCAGCCCGGCCAGACCGCGATAGGGCCAGAGGAACGGCACCAACCCGCGCAGCGCGCCCACCCGTTTCGACTTTGGCCGATCCTCGACCGCCGAGCTGTCAGACATCCGTCCCGCCTCATCCGTTGCGGGGACGGGTGTAGTCTGCCCGGACCGCCGCGACAAGCGCCGGGGGCCGCGACCAAAGCGCAGCTTTGCCCTTCCGCCGGACGGCCCCGCGTGCCACCTTGGCCGCATGACCGATATTTCGCACTTCCGCGCCGAGGACGGCGCCCGTCTGGCGTACCGCGATCAGGGCGCGGGCCTGCCGCTTCTGTGCCTGCCCGGCCTGACCCGAAGCATGGCCGATTTCGACTATCTGATCCCCCACCTGCCGCCGCTCCGCCTGATCCGGATGGATTATCGCGGGCGCGGGCAAAGCGACTGGACCGGCGCGGCCAGCTATACCGTCGCGCAAGAGGCGAAGGACGCGCTGGGGCTTCTCGACCATCTGGGCGTGGACAAGGCCGCCATCCTTGGCACCTCGCGCGGGGGGCTGATCGGTATGGTCCTTGGGGCCACGGCGCGACACCGTGTGCTTGGCCTCTGCCTCAACGATGTCGGCCCCGAGATCGCGCGCGAGGGCCTGACCCGGATTTTCGACTATGTCGGCCGCACCCCGGCGGGCCGCACCCACCAGGGCTACGCCGACCGCCTCTCCCGCACCCCCGGCTTCGACGGCGTGCCAATGTCGCGCTGGCTGGAAGAGGCCCGGAAACTGGCCGTCGAGACGCCCGAGGGCCTGCGCCTGCCCTATGACCCCGCCCTGCGCGAGGCCTTCCTCGCCGCCTTCGAAGGCCCTCCGGTCGACCTCTGGCCGCTCTTCGACGCGCTGGCGGGCCTGCCGCTTGCGCTGATCCGGGGCGCGAACTCCGACCTGCTGACGCCCGCGACCGTGCAGCAGATGCGCGCCCGCCGCCCCGACATGGCCTTTGTTGAGGTTCCCGGCCGCGCCCATATCCCCTTCCTCGACGAACCCGAGGCGGTGGCGCTGATCCGCGGCTTTCTTGAGGGGATGCAATGAACCTTGCGATGATCGAGGCCGCCGCCGCACGGATGGCGGGCCATGTCCGCCGCACACCCTTGCTGAACGCGCCGCTGCTTGACGCGGCGGCGGGCCGGCGCATCTTCGTCAAGGCCGAATGCCTCCAGGTCACCGGCAGCTTCAAGGCGCGCGGCGGCTGGTCCGCGGTCTCGGCCCTGTCGGCCGAGGCCCGCAGCCGGGGCGTCATCGCCTATTCCTCGGGCAACCACGCGCAGGGCGTGGCCCATGCGGCGGCGGCTCATGGCGCGCCCTGCGTCATCCTGATGCCCTCGGATGCGCCGCAGGTGAAGATCGCCAATACCCGCGCCTACGGGGCCGAGGTGGTACTCTACGACCGCGCAACCCAGGACCGCGATGCCATCGGCGCCCGCCTGGCGGCCGAACGTGGCCTGACGCTCATCAAGCCGTTCGACGACCCCCAGGTCATCGCGGGGCAGGGGACCGTCGGGCTTGAACTGGCGGATCAGGCGGCTGAGGCCGGGATCGCAAAGGCCCCGGTCCTCGTCTGCTGCGGGGGCGGCGGCTTATCTGCCGGGATCGCCCTCGCGCTGGACGCCCGCGCCCCCGGCCTGATTGTCCGCACCGCCGAGCCCGCCGGCTTTGACGACATGGCGCGCTCGCTGGCCTCGGGCGTACGGCAGCGGAACGCCGCCAGCACCGGCTCGATCTGCGACGCGATCCTCACCCCCAGCCCGGGCGACCTCACGTTTCCGATCCTGCAACGTCTTGCCGGACCGGGGACCGTGGTGACCGACGACCAGGCCCTGCGGGCGATGGCGCTGGCCTTTACCCACCTGCGCGTCGTGCTGGAACCCGGAGGGGCCGCCGCCCTTGCCGCCGCGCTCTTCGCCGACGACCTTCCCGATACCGTCATCGCCGTCGCCACCGGCGGCAATGTCGACCCCGCCACCTTCGCCACCGCGCTGGAGCGTTTCGCGTGACGCTGGTCTGGCTGGACGACCTGCGGCTGAATGCCGACCTGACGGGACCGCCAGCCGCGCCGCCGCTGGTCTTGCTGCACGGCACGGGCCTCGACCTGCAACTCTGGGACGCGCTTCTGCCGCATCTCCCGCGCCAGCGCATCCTCCGCCTCGACCTGCGCGGCCACGGGGCTTCGGACACCCCGCGCCCGCCCTATGCGATGGGCGCACTGATCAGGGACGTCGAACGGCTGATGACCCACTTCGCCCTCAAGGACGCCGTGGTTCTTGGCGCGGGCGAGGGCGGGCTGATCGCGCAGGGCCTTGCGGTGAAGCGGCTGGACCTGGTGCGCGCCCTGGTCCTGACCGGTACGGCCACCCGCTTTGCCAACCCGTCCGTGTGGGAAGGACGGCTGGCCCGGCTCAGGGCCGAAGGCCCCGACCTCGACGCCGAATGCGCACTGCTCCTCGGCCCCCGCTGGCGCAGCGCGGCCGTCCTCGCGGACCTGCGCGCCATGCTGGAACGCACACGCCCCGAGGGGTGGGAGGGCCTCTCCTCGGCCACGGCGACCGCCGATTTCTACCAGACCACCGCCACCCTGCGCCTGCCGACGCTCGTCCTCGCCGGCTCGGACGACCGCAAGACCCCGCCCGACCTTCAGCGCGAGCTGGCCGACCTCATCGCCGGATCGCAGTTCCAGCTTCTGCGCGGCGGCTCTCACCTTGGCATGCTTAGCCACCCCGAAGCCTTCGCCGCCGCCCTGTCGGATTTCCTCACCCGGATCGCCCATGTCTGAGCTTCTCCTGATCCACGGCACCTGTCACGGCGCCTGGTGCTTCGACCGCCTTCTGCCCGAACTGGCCCGCCGCAGCGTCCCCGCCCGCGCCATCGACCTGCCCGGCCGCGACGGAAGCCCCACCACGCTGGACGACTACGCCCAGGCAATTCTTGCCGCCGCCCGACCAGACACGATCCTCGTCGGCCATTCCGCCGGCGGCTACGCCATCACCGCCGCGGCCGAGGCAGGCCCCAGCCGCTTCAAGGGCCTGATCTACCTCTGCGCCTACCTGCCCGCGCCCGGACAAAGCCTCGCCGACATGCGCCGCGCCGGGCCGTCGCAGCCGCTTCTCCCCGCAATCCGCCTGGCCGCGGACCGTGGCAGCTTCACCATCGACCCCGCCCTCGCGCCCGCCGCCTTCTACCAGGACTGCCCGCCCGACCTCGCCGATTGGGCCACCACCCGGCTCTGCCCGCAGCCCGTCACCCCGCAGGAAACCCCCCTCTGGCCCAAGTCGGCCGATGCGCTGCCGCGCCACTACATCACTTGCGAGGCCGACCAGACCATCCCCCCGGACTACCAGCGCCAGATGGGCTCCCGCCTGCCCGAGGCGTGCCGCCACGCGCTTCCCTCCGGGCATTCGCCCTTCCTGTCGATGCCCGACCGCCTGGCCGACCTCCTTGCCAGACTGCGCCAAAGCTGTCTCTCCTAGCAACTATGCGACACATTCGCGTCGCTTTCGTGCGGCCTTTCCAGGGCGGCGCCCTCTAGCTTTCCCTTCACCAAATATCCCAAGGGGTGCGGGGGTGTGAAACCCCCGCTCTCCGGCCAACGGAAGGGAGAGCGCGATGAAACTCAAGGATCTCGAAATCTTCGTCCTCGCCCCCCCGTTCCCCGGCTGGGGTGGCCGCTACTGGATCTTCCCGAAGCTCACCACCGACACCGGCATCGTGGGCTACGGCGAATGCTACGCCTCGACCGTCGGCCCCAAGGCCATGCGCGCGGTGATCGAGGACGTCTTCGAACGCCACATGGCAAACGAAAACCCGGAAAACATCGAGCTGATGTTCCGCCGCGCCTACAGCGCCGGCTTCACCCAGCGCCCCGACCCCACCGTGATGGGTGCCTTCGCGGGGTTGGAGATCGCCTGCTGGGATATCCTCGGCAAGGCCCGCAACCGCCCGGTCTACGCGCTCCTCGGCGGCAAGATGAACGACCGCATCCGGTCCTATACCTACCTCTACCCCGAACCGGGCATGGAATCGGCCGAGTTCTGGGTCGACCCCGACGCCGCCGCCGAAGCCGCAGTGCGCTTCATGAACATGGGCTTCACCGCCGTGAAGTTCGACCCCGCCGGCCCCTACACCATCCGCGGCGGCCACGAACCGGCAATGTCCGACATCACCCGCTCCGTTGCCTTCTGCAAGGCCATCCGCGAGGCGGTGGGTGACCGCGTCGACCTCCTTTTCGGAACCCACGGCCAGTTCACCACCCCCGGCGCGATCCGCATGGGACGCGAGCTCGAACCCTACAACCCGCTTTGGTACGAAGAGCCGATCCCGCCGGACAACCTTCTGGAATTCGCCGAGGTCGCCAGATCCGTCCGCGTTCCCCTTGCCACCGGCGAACGCATGACGACCAAGGCCGAATTCGGCACCCTCCTCCGCGCCGGAGGCGTGAAGATCCTGCAACCCGCGCTTGGACGGGTTGGTGGCATCTGGGAGGCAAAGAAGATCGCCGCCATGGCCGAGATATTCAACGCCGAGATGGCGCCGCACCTCTATGCCGGCCCCGTCGAATGGGCGGCAAACGTCCACTTCGCCGCCTCGATCCCGAACCTGCTGATCGCGGAAACCATCGAAACCGGCGGGGCCTTCCACCAGAAGCTGATCCGCAATTCCATCAAGTGGGAGGACGGCTACATCCTGCCCCCCGAAGCCCCCGGCCTTGGGATCGACTTTGACGAGGACGTCGCCCGCGCCCATCCCTACACGGGCACCGCGCTGCACCTGCAGATGCAGGAGGCACCCTGCGACTACCGCCACGGCAACCGATTCGAGGGCGGTGCGCCAAGCTCGATCACCTGACCCAGCCGAATGATCGCCCAGCGCCCCGCACGCCTTGACAGGCAGCGGCGTTGGCCTTAGCGACCGCGCTGTCGAAAAGATTTCAGGCCGGTTCGGTTATTCCGGTCCACGCGTCCCGCGTGATCCAGTCGTGTCTCGGCACGAACCCACGGCACCAACCTTTAACCTGGCTGGTGCTGTGATGTGACGGGGCGCCCCGTTTCCTCAGCATCCGCACATGAGAGAACGTGCAATGGACAAGAAAACCGTATTGATCGCCCAGCTTCTGATCACCTTCATGATGTCGGCCTCGATGTCCGGGATCATGTCAGCCATCGGCATGGGCTTGACGCAGGAGTGGCTTGCCTCCTGGCCCAAGCAGTTCCTGATCGCCTGGCCGATCGCCTTCGTCCTGACCCAGATCGCGTCCAGGCTCGCCTTTGCAATCGCGTTCCGGCTGCGTCGTATCTGAGGACGGGTGTCGCAGCGGTTTCCTGCCCCGGGCGGGCAGGAAAACCATATGCGTGATTGTCACCTTGAAAAAATGGCGGGCCCAGAAGGACTCGAACCCTCAACCTCGGACTTAGAAGGTCCTTGCTCTATCCAGTTGAGCTATGAGCCCGCACGAAGGTCCTTTTGCAGAAGCCAAAAGGATCAGGCAAGCACCTTCGTCATGAAGACCGAGTTCGGATCGTCCCAATAGCCCTCGAAGGGCGGGCAATCCTGGAACCCCGCCCGGGCGTATAGCGCGCGGGCGGCGACGAAGGTGGGCTGCACCCCGGTCTCCAGTGACAGGCGGGTGAACCCGTCCTTCCGGGCCTCGGAAACCAGATGGTCCAGCATCGCCTTCGACAGCCCCCGTCCCCGGGCCTCGGTCAGGACATGCATCGACTTGATCTCGGCGTGGCCCGCATCGATCCGTTTGAACGCGCCCATCGCAAGCGGCACGCCGTCGTCGCGCAGGACGAAGAAACGGATGCCCGGCGCGGCAAGCGCCCCCTTGTCCATCATGTGGATCGATTCGGGCGGCGTGTCGGCGTGCATGTCCGCCGTATGCCGGTCAAACAGCAGCGACAGGTCCGGGGTCAGCGGATGTTCTTCGGCGATGACGACCGCCATTCAGTGCGTCCAGGCGCCCTTGCGGTCGGTGGCGAAATTCTCGCCATAGCCGCGCGGGCGGATCACCGGCTTGCGCGCCTTGGGCTCGACCAGGTCGTATGCGATGCCCTTCTCGGCCGCATAAGCCTCCGCCGCCTCGCGCGTCTCGAACCTCAGCCGCACCTGGCTTTGCGTGTCGCTGGACGAGGTCCAGCCCATCAGCGGATCGATGTCACGCTCCGACGCCGGGGCGAATTCCAGCACCCACTGGTGAGTCTTGGCGGTCCCGGATTGCATGGCGGTCTTGGCAGGCTGGTAGATGCGGGCGCGCATGGGCAATTCCTCCGAACGTGGCCTCGTATATCTCAACGCTGCGGGGAAAGCGCAAGCGTCAGAAAAGGCTGTCGGTCGGCGTCTGGGAGTGTGGGGTGGGGTAGGTCGACGCCGACCGACAGCTTCAGTTGCTGCTTGCCCTGACAGCTTGTCGCAACTCAGCACGCAAATCAACCTAAAGTTGTGCGTGCGATAAACTTGCAACCCTACCGCCGCGCCAGTCGGATGATCCGATAGCGGTTGTAGGTCTTGAACGCGTCGGACGTCCGGGTCGTCCCGGTCAGCCGCTGCATCAGGTTGGCCCGCCGCTTGCGTGACAGGAACAGGCCGATCACCTTGGCCAGCGCCCAGTGCGCCTTTGGCCGCTTGCCGCGAATCTCGTCCGAGATGCGCGTCACCCCGTGACCCAGCACATGGAACAGCGCCTGCTCCAGGTCGATCGAGGGTGCGACGGCCTCGGTGATGTCTTCCTCGGCCTCGATGGCAAAGGCCGACCCTTCCACCGCCGCCTGGAAGGCCGCAAGCTGATGTCCGCCCCCCGGCTGCGGTCCGTGCACCTGCCGACCCTTGTAGGCCTCGGTGCGGAAGCAGTCGGCGATCAGCACCTTGCCGCCCGGTGCCAGCAGTCGCGCGCATTTGGGCAGGCTTTCGCCCAGTGGAATGTACTGGAAGCTTTCCGAGAAAAGGCACAGATCGAACGGCCCCGTGCCCGTGAAGGCCTCGAAGGTGCATTCATGCACCGTCGCGCCCCTGGCCGTCTCGCGGCAGCGCGCCGCAAGGAAGGCTGACGGCACGACGATGTCCACCTGATGCCCCAGCGCCAGCAACTTCTTCGCCGTCTCGCCCGCGCCGCCGCCGATATCCAGGATGCGCAGCCGACCTTCCGGCAGGTAGCCGAACAGCTTGACCGTATAGGCATCCTGCGCCGCCCGCAGGTTGCCGGCCGTGACCTCCAGCCCCGTCCACAGCCCGTAATGCAGGTTCTCGGCCCCGGACAGCCAGCGGATGAACGCCAGCCCCACATCCAGCCCCACGGCCCGCGTATCGATCTTCTCAGCCATCTGTCACCTCTGGCCGCGAGCCTTAGCCGCTTACCGCCCGTCGGGCAACGGTTTCACCCGGACCCGCGGATCACCGCTTGAACTGGAACAAAAACGGATCAAATCTGCTCTTTCCCGACTCCTGCGAGGCGCGCGATGCCGCACAACAACATCAACGCCCTGACCGAGCGCCCGGACGTCTTGACCAAGCCCAAGCTGGAAGGCGGGCGTCGCTTCGTCATGCAGACGCCGTTCCAGCCGGCGGGAGACCAGCCGACCGCGATCCGGGACCTGACGGCGGGCGTCCAGGCGGGCGAACGCGACCAGGTCCTTCTGGGCGCGACCGGCACCGGCAAGACATTCACCATGGCCAAGGTGATCGAGGAAACCCAGCGCCCGGCGATCATCCTGGCGCCCAACAAGACGCTGGCCGCGCAGTTGTATGGGGAATTCAAGGGCTTCTTCCCCGACAACGCGGTGGAATACTTCGTAAGCTACTACGACTACTACCAGCCCGAAGCCTATGTCGCCCGCACCGACACCTATATCGAGAAGGAATCCCAGATCAACGAACAGATCGACCGGATGCGCCACTCGGCCACTCGGGCGCTTCTGGAACGCGACGACGTGATCATCGTTGCCTCCGTCTCCTGCATCTACGGCATCGGCTCGGTCGAGACCTATTCGGCCATGACGCAGGACCTGATCGTCGGGCAGCTTTACGACCAGCGGAAGGTGATGGCGGAACTCGTCGCCCAGCAGTACCGCCGCCTGGAAACCGCCTTCCAGCGCGGCTCATTCCGCGTGCGGGGCGATTCTCTGGAAGTCTGGCCCGCCCACCTGGAAGACCGCGCCTGGCGGTTCAGCTTCTTCGGCGAAGAGCTGGAGTCGATCACCGAATTCGACCCGCTGACCGGCGCGCGGACCGACACGTTCAAGCAGATCCGCATCTATGCGAACTCTCACTACGTGACCCCGCGCCCGACGTTGGCGCAGGCGATAAAGGGCATCAAGGACGAGCTTTTCCATCGCCTCAAGCAGCTCGAATCCGAAGGGAAACTGCTGGAAGCGCAGCGCCTGGAACAGCGCACCAACTTCGACCTCGAGATGCTGGAGGCGACCGGAAGCTGCGCGGGGATCGAGAACTATTCGCGCTACCTCACGGGGCGCGCGCCCGGTGAACCGCCGCCGACGCTCTTCGAATTCATCCCCGACAACGCCATCGTCTTTGCCGACGAAAGCCACGTCTCGGTCCCCCAGATTGGCGGCATGTACCGCGGCGACTTCCGGCGCAAGTTCACCCTGGCCGAACATGGATTCCGCCTGCCGTCCTGCATGGACAACCGCCCGCTGAAGTTCGAGGAGTGGGACGCCATGCGCCCGCAATCCGTCTTCGTCTCGGCCACCCCCGCGGCCTGGGAGCTGGAGCAGACTGGGGGCGTCTTCACTGAACAGGTTATCCGCCCCACGGGCCTTCTGGACCCCGTGGTCGAAATCCGCCCCGTCGAGATGCAGGTGGACGACCTTCTGGACGAAATCCGCAAGGTCTCGGCCAAGGGGCTTCGGACGCTGGTCACGGTGCTGACCAAGCGCATGGCCGAGGATCTGACGGACTACCTCCACGAACAGGGCATCCGGGTGCGCTACATGCATTCGGACATCGACACCATCGAACGCATTGAAATCCTGCGGGATCTGCGGCTCGGCGCCTTCGACGCGCTGGTCGGGATCAACCTGCTGCGCGAAGGGTTGGATATTCCAGAATGCGGGCTGGTGGCGATCCTGGATGCGGACAAGGAAGGCTTCCTGCGGTCGGAGACTTCGCTGATCCAGACAATTGGCCGCGCGGCGCGGAACGCTGAAGGCCGGGTCATCATGTATGCCGACCGGATCACCGGGTCGATGGAACGTGCGCTGGCCGAGACCAACCGCCGCCGCGAAAAGCAGATGGCCTACAACATCGAACACGGGATCACCCCCGAGACGGTGAAGAAGAACGTCGAGGACGTCCTGGCGGGCCTCTGGCAGGGCGATACCGACATGTCCCGGGTCACGACCAAGGTCGACAAGCCGATGGTCGGCCAGAACCTCGCCGCGCACCTGGAGGCGCTGCGCGCCCAGATGCGCAAGGCCGCCGAGAACCTGGAGTTCGAGGAAGCCGCCCGCCTGCGCGACGAGGTCAAGCGCCTGGAGGCGGTGGAGCTTGCCGTGGCCGACGACCCCTTCGCCCGGCAGGAGGTGATCGAAGAGGCGGTGACCGAGGCGGTCAAGATGGCAGGGCGGTCCACCGCAGGCCGGGCCGGACAGCGCGGCGGGAAACGATCGCGCCGGGGGCGCTAGGAGGGGGGGTGGGCGGATCGCCCACCCTACGCAGCGTCTGGACGTCCGGCCGCGCGCCAGGCTGGGCATGACGCTCCACTTGCCTGTGGTCCAGCGCGGCCGACCCGATCCAGCGGCCGGCGCGGCGGGCTTGCAGAACCGGGCTTGTCGCTCAAGCGACCGCCCGTAGGGTGGGCGATTCGCCCACCGTCGCCCGAAGATCGCGGTGCAAAGTGGAAAACGGCCACTCCTCTGCCGCCGCCACCAACCCGTGCCGGACCGGATCGCTCAGGCAATAGGCGATGGCGCGGCGTTCCTCGTCCGGGTCGCGGATCCGGTGTTCCCAGAACCGCCGCTGCCACAGCCCGGCCTCGCGCTTCTCGGCCATGCTGCGCGACTGCAGACCTCGCAGCCCGGAGGCGTGGGTGAACCGGCCCTTGATCTTCTGCCAGCGCCGGGAAAAGTCCGCGTCGCCGGGGGGCAGGGTCCAGACCGCATGGATATGATCGGGCAGGATCACCATCGCCTCACAACGGGTCGGATGTTCGGCCACGGTCAGCCGGTAGGCCTCACGCAGAAGGTCGATGCGGTCAACCAGCGCGGTCCCGCCGCGTTCGGCCAGATTGACGGTGAAGAAGTAGGTCGCTCCGGGAATGCGCAGACGGCGATAGTTCGGCATGGACTGCCCCTTCAAGTGTTTTCCTCCGTAGGGTGGGCGAAATCGCCCACCCTACGGGTCATTCGATCAGGATGATGTCCGCCTCCCCGGCATGGGTCAGCGCGCGACAGGTGACCACTTCGCTTACGCGTTCGTCCCAGTAGCGGGGGTCGGCCAGCACGGTTTCGGGCAAGCGATCCTTGTTGAACACCCGCCGCTTCTGGCGCTTGACAGTGATTTCGTATGCGTTCGACCGCAGGCGCGCGCCGGGCCGCAGAAGACCGTCGCGCAAGGCATCGGCGCGGTCCTGCAGGCGCCTGATCTCGGCCTTCAGCCGGGCGAATTCGTCTACCGGGTCCATCGTCACCTCCGTTCCTTGAGGCAGTGTCGCCGGAAGGCCTTGCCGCCCGGTTAACGCCCCAGGGAACAGGTGACGGTGCCAGGCGTTATGCTTCCGTGACTGCAGGAGACCCCATGCCCCACCCCATCCGCATCGGCGTCGGCGGCTGGACCTTTGATCCCTGGCGCGGCCCCTTCTTCCCCGCAGGCCTGCGCCAGGCAGACGAGCTGCGCTTCGCGTCGCGCGCGCTGACGGCGATCGAGGTCAACGGCACCTTCTACCGCACCCAGACCCCCGCGACCTTCCGCAACTGGGCCCGCCAGACCCCCGACGGCTTTGTCTTCACCCTGAAGGCCCCGCGCTATGTCACCACGCGGCGCGAGCTGTCCGGCACTGCTGCTTCGGTCGAGCGATTCATCGCCTCGGGGCTGGCGGAACTGGGACCAAAGCTCGGTCCGATCAACTGGCAGTTCCCGCCCACCAAGACCTTCGACTGTGCTGATGTAGCAGGGTTTCTGGACCTCTTGCCCGACAGTCTGAACGGCCTGCCCCTGCGCCATGCCATCGAGGCGCGGCACGAAAGCTTCCTCGCGCCGGCCTTCGCCGCCCTCCTCGCCGACCGGGGCGTTGCCGCCGTCCTGGGGGCGGACGGACCCTATCCCGAGATCGATGCCGCCACCGCCCCCTTTGCCTATCTGCGCCTGATGGGGACAAAGGACGGCGAGGCGCTCGGTTATTCCAAACCCGCCCTTGACCGGTGGGCCACACGCCTGCGCAAGATTGCCCGGGACCGCGACGTCTTTGCCTTCGTCATCTCGGGCCACAAGGCCGCAAACCCGGCTGCCGCCCAGGCACTGATCCAGCGGCTGGCTTGACCTCATCCCGGTCCGCTCCATCTTCGGACCATGCGCGCAGCGATCTGCCTTGTCCTTCTCGCCTCACCGGCTGCGGCCTGGGAGTTTACCGCGACCCCGGTCTGCACGGTCCTTGAAGATACGGCATCCCTGTCGATCCGCGTGACCTTCGATCCCTCGCTGCCCCAGCCCTATGCCATCACCTTGACCCGCCCCGAGCCCTGGCCCGAAAGCGAAACCTTCGGCCTCCGTTTCGACGGCCCGGCGGCGCTGACCATCGGCACGGCGAGGCATCGGCTGTCCGCGGACGGGAAGACGCTGACCGTCACGGACACCGGCTTCGACAATGTGCTGGACGGTCTGGCCTACAACGCGACCGCCACCGCCCTGGCAGGCGAGACGCAGGTTCCCTTCGACCTGACCGGAGCCCGCCCGGCGGTGGAGGCGTTCCGGGCCTGCAACGTCGTCCCCTCCGCGTAACTCAAAAGACGCCCGTCACCTCGTACATCACCGGCTCGAACCCGCGGCACAACTCGTTGATCCGGCGGTTCCTCTCGCGCATCTCGGGGGTGCGCAGCATCGCCTGGTAATCCTCGCGGGCGCGCCATTGCGAGTAGTTGCAGATCCGCGTCCGGGCATCGTTCATGTGCAGCCCCGCCGCGATGAACCCCGGCTGGCGGCTTATGCAGTCGTGGTAGGCGGCCTCCAGCGCCTCGACCAGATCGAAGGCCATCGCTGGGGTGGTCTCGAAGGTGGTGATGACGGTTTGGCCTTGGAAATCCTTGACAATCTGCGGCATGTCGGCCTCCCTCTCTGGCACGCAGGATGCCACGAAGCGGGGCCAAAGGCATGAAGTTTCTCGACCCCAACGACCCCTTCTTCGCCCAAGCCTGGGTGCGCTGGATCACGGTCCTCCTGCCGCTGGCCTGGGGCCTGTTCGAACTTTTCTACGTGGGCTCGCCCCTCTGGGGCGTCCTCTTCATCGCGGCCGGGGTCTATGCGGGCTGGATGCTCTTCTTCCAGCGCGGCAAGGACTGATCAGTCCATCCATCCCGATTGGTCGAAGCCCATCGCCTGCGGGTCATACAGATAGGCCGCGCCGAAGGCCACGATCAGCGCCAACAGGACCGCAAAGGCGATCTTCCAGGCCGACCACGGTCGTTCGCCCTGCACCTCTCCGGTCTGGCCGTTCACAAGGAAACGGTAGCTCTTGCCGTTGTACTTGTAGGCCGCGGTCCAGATCGGCAGCAGGATGTGCTTGAACGTCTCGTCCGACCAGGTCGTGTCCACGTCGTTGACCCGCTGCTCGTCGCCGCCGATGTCGCGGCGGACGTCCTGCAGGATCACCGCCTCCATCCGCTCCCGCGCCGTCTGATGCCCGTCGGCCAGGCGGACCGTGTAGCCCTCAGCCTGGAAGCCCGCCAGGTACTCCGGCCCATATGGGACCAGCGCGCTCAGGTCCCAGGGCGTCAACTCGTCTCCCAGCCGCCCGGGCAGGCTTTGCGAGGCCATGACCAGCACGTCGTCGAAATCCCGCGCCACGCGGCCCGAGGCCGGATACCAGCGCGTGTGTCGGACCTGTTCCTGCCGCGTCTCCATCCGGCCATTGACCCGGACCTGGACGGTGCGCGTCTCGTAGTAGTATTCGCCGCGCTGGCCGGTATAGCGGCTTTGCGTGTCGGCATCGAAGGTCCAGAACGGCACATAAACTCCGTTCATTGCCCGGCCTTTTCGTGCGTACTCCAGCAGAGTGTTCGGCGCGAACCAGAGGCTTCCCATCCAGTCCGTCATCGCCTTGCGCGCCTCGGATTCCGTCAGCGCAAAAGGGATCAACGCCTGCGGCTTGATATGCCGGGTCGTCCCGGTATCCAGCACCACCGGCGTCGCGCAGAAGGGGCATTCCGTGGCATGGGTCGCGCCCGAGATCTCGACCAGCGCGCCGCAGTTCGGGCAGGTGGTCGTCCGCACCTCGACCATGTCGCGGTCCGACAAGTCATCCTGCAGGCCCTTCCGCAGGTCCAACTCTCCCAGCGCCCGCGCCCGCTTCGGGGCGGCACTCTGCGGGATCTCCTGCACATGTCCGCAATGGTCGCAGACCAGCCGCGTCTGGCCGGGTGCAAACCGCAGTTGCGCCCCGCACTGCTCGCAGGGGTAGCGGTATTCGTCCTGTGGCATGGCCTTACGGTTTCGGCGGCGGCGGAGGCACCTGGTCCAGGATCAGCGCCAGCTCGGTTTCCGCGGCCATCTTCCAGCCGTCCTGGCCGGGCGTCCAGACCATCGTCGCGCGCGTGAGCCGACCCTCGGCCGCGGCTTTCGCCAGTTCGGCCTCGCCGAACGGACCCGAGGTCGCGCCGTCCACCGCCAGATGCCACACCTTCCCGGCGGGCGGCGGCGGAGGGGGCGGCGGCGGGGCGGCGGCCGCACCGGGCTGCGCCCCCCAAGGCCCCATGTTCTGCGCCATGCTGGCACCCATCCCCATGCCCATCCCGGCCCCCATGGCCGAGCCCATCGCGCTGCCGGGCTGCGACATGCTTTCGGCGGCATTGTACTGCATGTAGCGGTTCAGATCGCCCACGACGCCCATCGAGGTCCGCTTGTCCAGCGCCTTCTCGACCTCTTCCGGCAGGCTGATGTTCTCGATGTAGAATTCCGGGATCGACAGCCCGTATTCCGCCACCTTGGGCGCGATGGCATTGGCGATCAGCTTGCCCAGGTCTTCCAGGTTCCCGGCCATGTCCAGAACCGGGATGCCTGACTTGGCCAGCACCTGCGATGCCTCTTGCACGATGATGTTGCGGATCTGGAAGCTGATCTCGTCCGAGGTGAACTCTCCGTCCGTCCCCACGATCTCGGTCATGAACTTGCCGGGGTCGGTCACGCGCATCGAATAGGTCCCGAAGGCCCGCAGGCGGACCGGGCCGAACTCGGGGTCCCGCGCCATGATCGGGTTCTTCGTGCCCCATTTCTGGTCGTTGAACCGGGTGGTGTTGACGAAATAGACCTCGGACTTGAACGGCGACTGGAACCCGTGGTCCCAGTGCTGCAGCGTGGTCAGGATCGGCATGTTGTTGGTCTCCAGCATGTAGAGACCGGGCTGGAACACGTCCGCCAGCTGACCTTCGTGGATGAAGACCGCCGCTTGCCCCTCGCGCACCGTCAGCTTCGCGCCGTACTTGATCGCCTGTCCCCGCCGGTCAAAGCGCCAGACCATCGTGTCGCGCGTGTCGTCCAGCCAGGAAATGACGTCGATGAATTCGCCTTTGAGGAAATCGAAGACCATGTGGCCACCCTCCGTTTGGGGTCAACTTTCGCCGCCGACCATCCGGCGTGCAAGCGATAAGACGATGGGCCGCGCTTCGTCGGCCGTCATGCCAGGGCGCAACTCGGGGCTGTAGAGGATGCGTAGCATCATCTCGTCCTGGTCGGTCAGAAGCGCGAATTCCTCGTCGTCGTTGAAGATCGACGGGCGCGCGCGGGGACTGTCGTTCGGCAGGCCCAACCCCTGAGCGATTTCCTCGTGGAAGCAGGACAGGCGCAACAGGTCGGGGTTTTCCGCTCGGATTACCGCGACCGCATTGCGATGGACATGGCTTTCCGCCCCCGAAATCGCGAAGACGTTGCAATAGGTCGTCGGGCTCATCCGCGTGACGGCCTGGATCACGTCGGGCTCGATGCTGAAGCGCAGGCTTTGCAGTTCCGGCCCCAGCGCCTCGCGCTCGTCCTCCGACACGACATAGACCCAGAAGTTCGGCTCGCTCTCGCTCAACCCGATCGGGTGGCCGGTCACGCGCGACAGCCGGTCCAGGTAGCTTGCGATCCGCGCCCGGTCGGTGGCCTGCTTGTCGGCAGGGACCGAGGCGCCAAAGCGCAGGGCGACCCGCACCGGATCGCGCCAGCGCGTCAGGGGCGAGGCGGTTTCGGCGCGGGTGATCCCGCCAGTGCCGCGGGTGAATTCCTGGTAAAGCGCGATGCGCAGGAAGTTCTCGGTCAGCCGCTCCGGGCTGACCCGGACCTCGGACCCCGGATCGGTCCGCAGCATCCCCTCGCGCAGCAGAACCTGCTGGACCTGGGCGTAATAGGCCGTCGCGGCGATGCTTTTCGGCGTTGGCGGGGGCGGGGCGACCGGGGCCGCCGGTGGACGAGGAAGCTCGGGTGCAGGCGCGCCAAGGCAACCGGCCAGCGCCAGGCAGGCCACCCCGGCCAGCAAGAACCTGAAAGAACCCACCCGCGCCATCCCGTTCCTTATGCCGTCGCCGAGGGCGCCGACTGCCGTGCCTTTGCCGAGGCCAGCGTCTCGCGCAGCTCGGCCTCCATCTTCACCAGTTCCGCTTCGGCCGCCGCGCGCCGGGCCTTGCCCTCGTCGGCGATGGCCAGGCTTTCGTTGATCGTGGCAATCAGCGTGGCATTCGCGGCCTTGATCGTCTCGATGTCGAAGACGCCCCGCTCCATCTCCTCGCGCACCACCTTGTTGGCCTCCTGCAGGTTCTCGGCATTGGCCTTGAGCAGCTCGTTCGTCAGATCGTTCGCCTCGCGCACCGCGCCGGCCGCTTCCTTCGACCGCTGGATCGTCACCGCCTGCGCCAGTTGGGTTTCCCACAGCGGCACCGTGTTGACGAGCGTCGAATTGATCTTCGTCACCAGCGACTTGTCGTTCTCCTGCACCAACCGGATCGAGGGCAGCGACTGCATCGTCACCTGCCGGGTCAAACGCAGATCATGCACCCGGCGTTCCAGGTCATCCCGCGCCGCGCGCAGATCGCGCAATTCCTGCGCCTTCATCACCTTGTCCGCCTCGGGCGCCGCCGCCACCTCGGCCTCCTTCGCCGGGATCGCCGTGCCGTCCGTCTCGGCCAGCTTGGCCTCACCCGCGGCGATATACAGCGCAAGCTCGTTGTAGAAGCTCAGCGTCTTTTCATACAGCACATCCAGGCTCTTGATGTCTTTCAGAAGCGTGTGCTCATGCGTCAGAAGCTCGCCGGTGATCTTGTCGATCTGGCCCTGCACGTCCTCGTACTGCGCCACGAACTCGGCGAAGGGCGCGGCCCGGCCCAGCAGCTTTTCCCACCAGCTCGATTCGCGCCGCAGGTCCAGCTCCTCGACCGCAAAGCCGCGGATCGTGGTGACGATCTTGCGCAGGGAATCCCCGGCCGGCCCCACGTCCTTGTTCTTCACATCCTGCAGCATCGCCTGGCTGATCACCTGCAACTCGGCCTGGGCCGAGGAGCCGAAGGCGATGATCGACTGGGTGTTCGCCAGGTCCACCTCGGACATGCGTCGCTTGATCTCATCGGCCTTGTCGGCAGGCGCGGCCTCCAGCGGCACCACTTCGGCCATGGGCTCGGGCAGGATCACGGCATTGACCTTCTCGACCTCGATCAGAAGGGCCTGGGCATTGGCTTGGACAGTCTCGGACATCGGGGTTCTCCCTGGTCAATGATCAAGCTTCAAACGGTCGCGCAGCACCGCGATCTCGACGTCCAGATCGGTGCGGTTGTTCGAAAGAAAGGCGGTGGTCTTCTGGGCAAAGGTGGTTTCCAGATCGGTCAGCAGCGCCTCGTAATCCGCGCGGGACTGGGCATCGCGGGTCTGGGCGTAATGGTCGGCGAACTTCACCGTCGCATCGCGGGCGCCCATCAGATAGACCGACAGGTACTTCCGCGCCGCCGTCAGGTCGCCCGGATCGCCCTCGATCGTGCGGAAAAGCCCCCGCGCCACACCTGCGAACTGCGCCACCCGCTTCTCCAGCGACCGGTCCTTCGCCCGCAGGATCGCGTTCTGCATCGCGGCAAGATGCGCCTCGCCCTCTTCGACGGCGCGGGCCACGCGGCCGGTCTGGAAGGCGTCGATCCCCTCCATCCCCTTGTCGGCCATCGGGTCCAGGCCGAAGGCGCCCAGATGCAACCCGGCGCCGACGAGGGCGTAAAGGACCGGATAGACCATCCCCTGATCCGCGATCACGCCGCCCACGGCCAGCGCCGCCCCTGTGGCCACCGCCCCCGCCGCCTTCCGCGGAAACGCCGGACGCCGGGCCAGCTTGCGGGCGTTATACGCCGCCTCGGCCACCATCCCCTCGCGCGTAAGCCAGGCCGCAAGGACGATCAGCCCCCCGGCAAGAAGGCCCAAAAGCATCTCGCGCGGGCCGTCGCCAAAGGCCGGGAACAGGAACAGGAAGGCCGACAGGAACAGCACCGTCGTTCGCCATTTGCCGGTCACGCGCGGCGCGATGACCGGACCGCCGACCGGACCGGACGGCCCGCCACCGGGAGAATACTTGCCGCCGAAGCGTTCGGCCATCACGCGCCTCCCGACCAGGCCACATAGGCCGTCAGCGCCACCAGAAGCACCAGCGAGAGCGTCCGAATTCCGCCGCCCGACATGCCTCACGCTCCCTTGTCCTGCCGCTTCGCCCGACCTTAGCCCAAGGCCCGGGACCATGCCAGTCACGGCTGCGGGGAATAGGCGGCAATCTTCCCCTGTCCGCAGCCGGAAGCCTTACCCCTTCTTCGGCCCGCCGGGACGCGGACCGGGGCGCGGCGGCGTGCCATGCGGCCGGGCAGGGCGTTCTCCCGCAGGGCGTTCCGCCTTTCGGGCGGGCGGGCGCGTGGCCTTCTGCCAGGTCTCGGACAGCTGCTTCAGCCCCTCGCCGGGCTTGAGCATCCCGCCCTTGGGCGCGGGTTTTGCAGCCGGTTTCGCCTCGGCCTTCCGGGGTGTGCGCGAAGAGGCCGGGACATCGCCCTCCGACAGCCCCAACTGGTCGCGCAGCACGCGCGGGCGCACCTCCTCGACCTCGCCGGGTTGCAGTTCGTTCAGCCGGAACGGGCCGTAGGAGGTGCGGATGAGGCGGTTCACCGTCAGGCCGATATGGCTCATGGCGCGGCGGATCTCGCGGTTGCGGCCCTCGCGGATGCCGACGGTCAGCCAGGCGTTCGCTCCCTGGTGGCGGTCAAGCTTGACCTCCATCGGCTGGAACTTCTCGCCCTCGATGGTGACGCCCTTGCGCAGCGGCTCCAGGTCCGGGTCGGTCGGATTGCCCTTCACCCGCACGCGGTACTTCCGCAGCCAGCCGGTCGAGGGCAGCTCAAGCCGCCGCTTCAGCTCGCCGTCGTTGGTCAGCAGCAAAAGCCCCTCGGAGTTGAGGTCCAGGCGGCCCACCGACATCACCCGCGGCATGTCCTCGGGCAGGTGGTCGAAGACGGTGTCGCGGCCCTTCTCGTCCGAGGCCGAGGTCACCAGCCCCTCGGGCTTGTAGTAGAGCCAGAGCCGGGGCGGTTCGGGTTGGCCCACGGGCTCCCCCCGGACGGTGATCTTGTCCTTCGCGGTCACGTTCAGGGCGGGGGAGGTGATGACCTTGCCGTTGACCTTCACCTCGCCCAGTTCGATCAGCCGCTCCGCCTCGCGCCGCGAGGCGATGCCGGCGCGGGACAGGACCTTGGCGATGCGCTCGCCCTCGGGGGTGTCGGTCGCCTTGGCCGGGGTCTTCGCGGCGGGGGGCTTTTCTTTTCCGGTCATGGCCATCATCCTTCGGGGCCTCTTTGGCCGGGATGGCAGGATATTGAAGCGGGCATGAAAGAGCAACGCGAAGGCTTCCGGTCGTTCATGGGGCTGGCCTTGGACGAGGCGCGGGCGGCGGCGGCGCGGGGCGAGGTCCCGGTGGGGGCCGTCGTGGTGCGGGGCGACCGGGTGCTGGCCCGGGCGGGCAACCGGACGCGGGAGCTTTCCGACCCGACCGCGCATGCCGAGATGCTGGCGATCCGCGAGGCGTGCGGGGTGCTGGGGTCCGAGCGGCTGGTCGGTTGCGATCTTTACGTGACCCTGGAACCCTGCCCGATGTGTGCCGCCGCGATCAGCGCGGCGCGGGTGGGGCGGCTTTACTTCGGGGCGGCGGACCCGAAATCCGGGGGGGTCACGGTCGGGGCGCGGGTGTTCTCCCATCCCCAGTGCCACCACGTGCCCGAGGTCTACGACGGGATCGGGGCCGGGGAGGCAGAGGCGCTTCTGAAGGGGTTTTTCGAAGAGAGGCGCGGATAGTGTCCACGGTGGACAAGCTCTGATGTCTCAATGATTCCAGTCACTTGCTCTCGGCCGTTAGGCATTTGGAAAGGTTTGGTCCCGGACGCCCGCACAGTCCGGCCCTTCGTGCAGAGGACGGAAGGTGCAGGCTTCCCGACGCCCGCGCAGGTGGTCACGGCGGAGCCTCCGGCGGGGATATTTGGGCCAGTATGAAAGGCGGGTCGTGCGCACCGGGGGCCACCGCCGGATGCCTCCCGCGGGGATATCCTGGCAGGGATGAAAGGCCCGTTCGAGATGGAACATGGTTGACCGAGGGCAAATGTCCGCGGTCAAGCCTTTGATTTCGCAGGGGCCGATAGGCGTGTCCGGCGTGGACAGGGAATTCAGATGCGGATCGGATCCAGGACCTCGGGTTCGATCACCTCGATCCCCGGCGGCAGGCCGGCCTTCAGGACCGAGGCGTCCTGGGCGAGGATGCCGAAGGTCCGGTAGTGGCAGGGGATCACCCAGCGGAAGTTGAACCATTTCCGCGCGGCCCAGGCGGCGCGTTCCATGTCCATCGTGTAGTGCCCGCCGCAGGCAAGGATGCCGATGTCGGGCTGGTGGAACTCGGCCATCCAGGCCATGTCGGCCATGATGTCGGTGTCGCCCGAGAGATAGATCGTGTGGCCTTCCCCCGCGATCATGAAGCCCGCGGCGTCCCCGGCGGGCAGGAGGCCCTTGCCCCCGAAGTCGATCGATGCCGAGTGGACGGCGTTCACCATCGTCACCTTCGCGCCGTTCAGGTTGAGCGTGCCGCCCTTGCCGAAGCCGACCGTTTGACAGCCCTGGCCATTCAGCCATTCGGAGAGCTCATGGATGCAGTGGACCTTGATCCCGAGCTTGCCCGCCAGCCGCGCCGCGTCCGAAGCATGGTCGCCGTGGGCGTGGGTCAGCAGGATATGGGTCGCGCCCGAGACGGCCTGATCTTCCTTCCCCCCCGGGAACATCGGGTTGCCGGTCAGCCAGGGGTCGACCAGCAACACCGCCTCTTCGATTTCGATGCGGAAGCCGGAATGGCCGAGCCAGATGATCTGCATGGGTCTCTCCTTCTTGGTCAGGCGTGGGCATCTAACCTTCGTGAGGACTGTATCCATTACAATCGCGAAGCCGTGATCAAGGTCAGCGGCGGGGGAAGTGTCGCCGACCATCTGTGGCCGGTGTGGCACAGTGCGGCAGGATGTCGCGGGGGCGCGCCGATTATGCGTGCGCGACTCACGGGGGCGAGTTAAGCGGACGGCCTTCGATCCACGCGAGCCAGGGAGGCGGACATATGACTGCATATACCCGTCAAGGAATTTCCCTTGGACTGGCCGCTGGCATCCTTGTCCAATCGCAGCGCCGAAGCCGCGCCTGCTGACGACAGCCGGACCTTGGGCGCGAGGCGCCGGGGTCGGTCCATTCAGACCCGCTGACCGCTGACCGTGGGGCGCGCCGCGCCTGACCCGGTCGGCCCAATCCAACCTTTCGCATGGGACCGGACGACCGCGCGTCGCCGGAGGACATCATGATTGTGATTCTGCAGGACGAGCGGCCGCCGCTGCGCGTGGCGCTGGACGACATCATCGCGGCGCATGGCCGCTGGCGGGTGCTGCTGGCGTTGCTGCGCTGGCCCGTGCGCCGGGCTGCGTCTGTGCCGCCGCTGGGGCTGAACGACCATCTGCGGCGCGACATCGGGCTGGAGCCGCTGCCGCCCCGGCGGGACCTGCTGCGGTAGGCCCAGCCCCCGCTTCACCCGCTTGCGGGGCGGGGCGGGGGCCGCTAAACGGGGCCAAATCCAAGGGAGAGCCCGATGGCCATCGACATCGACACGGCACGGAAGGTCGCCAAGCTGGCGCGGATCCGGGTGGAGGAGGCTGACCTGCCCAAGCTGGCGGGACAGCTGTCCGGCATCCTGGGCTTCATGGAAGAGCTGAACGAGGTCGACGTGACGGGCGTGGAGCCGATGACCTCGGTCACGCCGATGCGGCTGAAGCGCCGCAAGGATGAGGTCACGGATGGGAACATCCAGGCCCAGGTTCTGAAGAACGCGCCCGATGCGCGCGAGGGGTTCTTTGCGGTGCCGAAGGTGGTGGAATGAGCGCGCCCATGACAAGTGCTAACTCCTGGACCATCGCGGCGGCGCGGGATGCGCTGCGGAAGGGTGAGATCTCGGCGGTCGACCTGACCATGTCTTGTCTCACGGCGATTGATGCTGGCGATGCGCTGAATGCGTTCGTGCACAAGACGCCGGAAATTGCGCTGGAGCAGGCCCGTGCCGCAGATGCTCGGCTGGCTTCGGGCGAGGCCCCGGCGATGTGCGGGATTCCGTTGGGGATCAAGGACCTGTTCTGCACCAAGGGCGTGCCGAGCCAGGCGGCGTCGAACATCCTGAAGGGGTTCAAGCCGGAGTATGAGTCGACCGTCACGTCGAAGCTGTTCGACGCGGGCGCGGTCATGCTGGGCAAGCTGAACATGGACGAGTTCGCCATGGGCTCGTCGAACGAGACCTCGGCCTATGGCAATGCCGTCAGCCCCTGGCGGCGCAAGGGGTCGAACGTCCAGTTGACCCCGGGTGGGTCGTCGGGTGGCTCGGCTGCGGCGGTGGCGGCGGACCTGTGCCTGGCGGCGACGGGGACGGATACCGGCGGGTCGATCCGGCAGCCGGCGGCGTTCACCGGGATCGTCGGGATCAAGCCGACGTACGGGCGGGTGTCGCGCTGGGGCATCGTGGCCTTCGCGTCGAGCCTGGACCAGGCCGGGCCGATGACCAAGTCGGTGCGCGATGCGGCGATCATGCTGCAGGCGATGGCGGGGCATGATCCGAAGGATTCGACCTCTGCCGACCTTCCGGTCCCGGATTTCGAGGCGGCGCTGACCGGGGATATCCGGGGCAAGGTCATCGGTATCCCCAAGGAATACCGGATGGACGGGATGCCCGCCGAGATCGAGGCGCTCTGGGCGCGCGGCGTCGAGATGCTGAAGGATGCTGGTGCCGAGGTGCGGGACATTTCCCTGCCGCACACCAAGTACGCGCTGCCGGCCTATTACGTGATCGCTCCGGCGGAGGCTTCGTCGAACCTCGCGCGGTATGACGGGGTGCGGTACGGGCATCGGGCGAAGCTGAGCCAAGGCGACGGCATCACCGAGATGTACGAGAAGACCCGGGCCGAGGGCTTCGGGCCGGAGGTGCAGCGGCGGATCATGGTCGGGACCTATGTGCTGTCGGCCGGGTTCTACGACGCCTATTACAACCGCGCGCGGAAGGTGCGGGCGCTGATCAAACGGGACTTCGAGACGGTGTTTGCGGAGGGCGTGGATGCGATCCTGACCCCCGCCACCCCGAGCGCGGCATTCGGCTTGGGCGAAATGGCCGATGTGGACCCTGTGAAGATGTATCTGAACGACGTCTTCACGGTGACGGTGAACCTGGCCGGGCTGCCCGGGATCTCGGTCCCGGTGGGGCTGGACCATCAGGGGCTGCCGCTTGGGTTGCAGCTGATCGGTCGGCCTTGGGAAGAGGCGCCGTTGCTGAATTACGCACATGTGTTGGAAAGCCGTGCGGGCTTTGTGGCCAAGGCGGAAAAATGGTGGTAAGGGGCCGCAAAACGCACCCTTCGAGGCAGTGATGAGCCGTACCTTCCTTCCCGCCACCGGCGCTGTCATGGCTGCGCTTCTGCTGGCCGCCTGCACCCCGAGCACCACCGAGACGGGGGCTGGCGTGGGCTTCCAGGACTACAATTCCTATGTGCGCGGCGCCGCCCCGGCCCCGGCCCCTGCGGGGGCGCCGGTGACCGTTCCGCCCCCTGGCGGGGCGTTCGATCCGGCGGCCGCGGCGGCGGCGATCGACCGGGCGCAGGGCGTCGCGCCGGCTCCGGTGACGGCCGCCCCCGCGGCGGTGACGCCTGCGCCGCTGGCGACCCCCGTCGATCCGGCCGCGACCGACAGCGCCGACCGCCCGCGGGGCGGCGCTCCGGCCGGGATCAAGGAGGAATCGGGCGAGGTTGCCAGCCATACCGGCATCTCGGACGAACAGGACTTCAGCGCCGTCTCGGCCCGCGAGACCATCGAAAGTGACGCGGAACGCATTGCGCGGAACCGGGCGGAATATGTCGTGGTCCAGCCCAAGGACCTGCCGCAGCGGCCGGGCGACACCGGGCCGAACATCGTCGAATTCGCGCTGGCGACCACCCATGCGCCGGGCGTGCAGATGTACAAGCGGTCGGGCCTTGGCATCCGCAGCGCCGATTCGGCCTGCGCGAAATACGCCTCGCCGGACAAGGCGCAGCAGGACTTCCTGGCCAAGGGCGGCCCGGACCGCGACCGGATGGGCGTCGACCCGGACGGTGACGGCTTCGCCTGCTCGTGGGACCCGCGCCCGTTCCGCACCGCGCTGCAGTGAGCCTGACGCACCCCTCGCCCAACTTTGGCGAGCGGCGGGGCAGGGGACGGGTGGAGCTGGTCGTCCTGCATTACACCGCCATGCCCTCTTGCGCCGCGGCGCTGGAGCGGCTGTGCGACCCGGCGGCCGAGGTCTCGGCCCATTACCTGATCGATGGGGATGGCACGGTCCTGTCGCTGGTCCACGAGGCCGCGCGCGCCTGGCACGCCGGCGTGGGCGAGTGGCGCGGGGAGGGCGACGTCAACTCGCGTTCCATCGGGATCGAACTGGCGAACACCGGGCGAGAGCCCTTTGCCGAACCGCAGATGGCGGCGCTGGAGCGGCTGCTGGCGGGGGTGCTGTCGCGGCACGGGCTGGGGCCAGAGGCGGTGATCGCCCACAGCGACATGGCGCCCGAGCGCAAGGGCGACCCCGGCGCACGCTTCGACTGGCGGCGCCTGGCGCTGCAGGGGCTGGCGGTCTGGCCCGACCCGGAAGCGAACACCGCAACGGACCAAGCATCCTTTGCCGCCGATCTGCGAGCCTTCGGCTACCCCGACTCCACCGCCGGGGCTCTGCTGACTGCCTTCCGGCTGCGGTTCCGACCTTGGGCCGCGGGGCCGCTCGAGGCCGCTGACTGCGCCCTTGCGGCGGGCTTGCGGCGGTTTGCGGTTGACGCATCGCGCACTGATGCCTAACTGACCGGCGCGCGGAGGGCTGGATGACCGCGGGCGGCAACGTCCGAGGAAAGTCCGGACTCCCGTTGGCAAGGGTGCCGGGTAACGCCCGGCGGGGGCAACCCCAGGGAAAGCGCCACAGAGAAGAGACTGCCCCGGTTCGCCGGGGTGATGGTGAAACGGTGGGGCAAGAGCCCACCGCGGGACTGGCAACAGGACCGGCACGGCAAGCCCCACCCGGAGCAATGCCAAATAGGGGCCTCGCGCGGGGCTGGTCCTGGAAACGGGATACCGCCGCAGGGACGCCAACGCCCGAGAGGCCCGGGTTGGCAGCTTGACCGCCGTGGCGACACGGTTGGCAGAGGAATGGTCATCCAGGGGCTTCGGCCCCGGACAGAATCCGGCTTACAGGCTCTCCGCGCATCTTCCCATTGTCGAGGGGGCGGCTCTGTGCTTGCCTTTGCCCAGCATGGCGAAGGAGCCCGGTTTGGCCAGAGCGAAGAAGATCATCGTCGCCTGCATGCGCAACGAGGCGCTGTTCCTGGTGGAATGGCTGGCGCATCACCTGTCCGTGGGGTTCGACCGGATCATCGTCTACACCAACGACTGCCAAGACGGGACCGACCGCATCCTGGAGCTTCTGACCGCGACCGGACGGGTGGAGCATCATCCGAACCCCGGCCCCTATACGCGCGGAGGGACGATCCAGCGCCACGCGCTGCACCGGGCCTTTCAACTGCGCCATGTCCGCACGGCCGACTGGGTCCTGCACATCGATGCCGACGAATACGTCAACGTCACGGTCGGCAAGCGCAACATCGACGACCTGACCGCGCTGTTCCCCGAAGCCGATGCCATCGCGCTCATGTGGCGCCACTTCGGATCTGCCGGGAAAGCGGTCTGGGAGGGCGGCTCGGTCGTCGAGAGCTTCACCCGCTGCGAGGGGCGGCTGCCGGACCCGTCGGCGGGCGAACTGGCAAACTTCAAGACCCTGTTCCGCCCGCGCCGGTTCAGGGCCATGTCGATCCATTCACCGAAATATCCCCGCCGTGGGGTGCTGCCCCGGGTGGTGAACACCGTCGGCGTGGAAATGCCCGTTGCAAAGCTGCTGACGCGTGCCGGGTCGGGATATGCCGCGGGCCCGGAGCATGTGACCTGGGCGAACGCCTGCCTGCACCATCATCATGTGAAGTCCGACGACCTGCACCTGCTGAAACACGCCCGCGGCGATGCGAACGGGCGCAACAATGCCAAGCGCACCATCGGCAGCGCCTACTACGACCATGCCAATCGCAACGAGGCCGAGTCGACGTCGCTGGTGGGCCTCAGGCGGCGCGTTCGGCGCTGGGAGGCGCGGTTGCGCGCGGTGCCCGGCGTGATCGAGGCCGAAGCCGGGGCCTGGGACTGGTTCCGCGCCCGCTTTCCCGCCCGTCCGGTCGGGCAGGCGACCCCCGTGGGCTAAGCCCGGTCGGACGGCGATCACCTTCCTGTGCGCTTGATGTGCATCAATACGTCTGACCCGCCGCGGTGCTTGGCTGAACGGGTGGCGGAGCGTGCCACCGGAATGACCAGGAGGATGTAATGCACAAGTCACTTGCGATCATTGCTGCCATCGGCCTTGGCGCCGCATCGCCCGCGCTGGCTCAGGGGCCGTCCGGCTGGGGCTGGGGGGGCGGTCCCGGTTGGGACGCGGGGACTGGCTGGGGCGGAGGCATGGGCTGGGGCATGGGACCGGGATACGGTGGCGGACCGGGCTATGGGATGGGGCCCGGCTATGGCATGGGGCCTGGCTACGGCATGGGGCGGGGCGCGATGATGGGCGGTCTTGATGCCGACCAGAGCGGCGACGTCTCGGCCGAGGAAGCGGCTGCCCAGGCCGAAGCGATGTTCGCCCTGATGGATGGAAATGCCGATGGTGTGCTGGAGGCGGGCGAGTTCGGTGCCGGTCGGATGGGCATGATGAGCCCCTGGGGCATGATGCCCGGCATGGCAGAGCGTCACGCCGCCCGATTTGCCGCAAAGGACGCGGACGGTGACGGGAAGGTTACCATGTCCGAGTTCCTGGCAGCCGAGAAGGCGCAGTACGATGCGGCGGACGCCGACAAGGACGGCAAGGTCACGCCGTGGGAATTGCGCGCCGCCATGTGGCAATAAGGCCCTCGATAGCGGTTGACTCTGCCGAGAAGACCGATAAAAGGCGGGCTTCAAGGATTTGACCGGGGGCCGCTGGATTCCCCGATGTAGAGGAAACGACCATGGCAAAGCCCGCCACCATCAAGATCCGCCTGAACTCGACCGCGGGCACCGGCCACTTCTACGTGACCAAGAAGAACGCCCGTACGATGACCGAAAAGATGGTCATCAAGAAGTACGACCCCGTCAAGCGGGAGCATGTCGAGTACAAGGAAGGCAAGATCAAGTAAGATCGCGCCGACCGACGGAATCGGGGGCCGTGTCCGGTGGGACGCGGCCCTTTTCCTTTGCGGTAAGCCGGTGCTGATGCCGTTCGGCTTGACCTGACCGGCCCCCGGCGTGAGGAGAGGCGCGACCAGAAGGAGAGCCGTCATGGAACGCAATCACCGGGAAGAGCACTATGTCGCACGGGTGGGCTGGCTGCGGGCGGCCGTCCTGGGGGCGAACGACGGGATCGTCTCGACCGCCTCGCTGATCGTGGGCGTGGCGGCGGCTTCGGGCCGGGCCGAGGTGCTGGTCGCGGGCGCGGCGGGCCTTGCGGCGGGGGCGTTGTCGATGGCGGCGGGGGAATATGTGTCCGTCTCCTCGCAGTCGGATACAGAGGCGGCGGACATCGCGCGCGAGAAGGCCGAGATCGCGGCCGACCCCGAGGAAGAGCTGCGCGCGCTGGCGGGGATCTATGAGGACCGTGGCGTGCCGCCCGAACTGGCGCGGCAGGTCGCCGAGGCGCTGCATGCCAAGGACCCGTTGGCGGCCCATGTCCGCGACGAGCTGGGGATCTTCGAGCACACCGAGGCGCGGCCACTGGTGGCGGCCGGGGCCTCGGCGCTGACCTTCGCGGTGGGGGCGGCGCTGCCCCTTGCAGCGGCCGCCCTGGCACCCGAGCCGCAGCTTGCGCTGTGGGTCACGGGGCTGTCGCTGGTGTTCCTGGCGATCCTTGGGGCGGTGGGCGCCCGGGCGGGCGGGGCGGGCGTCGGGCGCGCCGTGATGCGCGTCACCTTCTGGGGCGCGGTGGCGATGGCGGTGACCTGGGCGGTGGGCTATTTCTTCGGCACGGTGGTCTAGCCTTTTCGCGCCCGCGCCCCACATCCGGGCGATGACGCAGACGATCACCCTTCGCGTTGCGGTCCCGACCGATCTGGCCGGGATCGACCGGCTGCTCGGCCGCAGCTATCCGCGGCTTCTGGCCCCGGACTATCCGCCCTCGACGCTGGTCCTTGCCGTGCCGCGCTTTGCCCGGGCGCAGCCGGAGCTTCTGGCCTCGGGGCGCTACTTCGTGGCCGAGGACCCTCGTGGTCGCATCCTGGCCGCCGGCGGCTGGTCCTTCCGCAGCCCGTCGGGCGGCAAGCTGGACCTGGCGCAGGCCCATGTCCGCCATGTGGCGACCGACCCAGCCGCGGCGCGGCAGGGTCTTGGGCACATGGTGATGGAACGGGTGATGGCAGAAGCGCGGGCCGCGGGGGCAAACTGGCTTGACTGCCTGTCGACGCGGACGGCGGTGCCGTTCTACGCCGCGCTGGGGTTCCGCACAGTGCAGCCCGAGGAGCTTTCCCTGGGGCCGGGGATCAGCTTTCCGGTGCTGCGGATGCTGGCCGACCTGCGGTCGTAAATGAAAAGGGCCGGTCCTGCGACCGGCCCTTCGTCGTCCTGGAGGTCCGCCTTACTCGCGGTTGCCCATGAATTGCAGCAGGAACATGAACAGGTTGATGAAGTCCATGTAGAGGTTCAGCGCGCCCATGATCGCCGACTTGGCCAGCCATTCCTGGTCGCCGTGGACCGCATGCTGGATGTAGTCGGTCTTGATGCGCTGGGTGTCATAGGCGGTCAGACCCGCGAAGATCAGCACGCCGATCACCGAGATCGCGAAGGCCAGCGCCGACGAGGCGAGGAAGATGTTCACGACCATCGCGACCAAGAGGCCGATCAGGCCCATCATCAGGAAGGTCCCCATCGCGCTGAGGTCGCGCTTGGTGGTGTAGCCGTACAGCGACAGCGCCGCGAAGGAGATCGCGGTGATCAGGAAGGTCTGCGCGATCGAGACGCCGGTGAAGACCTGGAAGATCCAGGCCAGCGACAGGCCCATCGCCGCCGCGAAGGCGTAGAAGAACAGCTGCGCCGCCGCGACCGACATGCGGTTGATCATCGCGCCGAAGGCGAAGACCATGCCCAGCGGTAGGAACATCGCCACCCAGCCCAGGATCGTCATCTGCCCGGTGGCTGGGTTGCGCAGGATGGAGAAGAGCTGGTCCGACGAACCGACCGCCCAGGCAACGCCGGCAGTGACCAGCATCGCCACGGACATCAGCCCGTAGACCTTGTTCATGTGGGCGCGAAGCCCTTCGTCGATCTGCGCGCGGGTTCCGACGCCTACGCTGCGGACCGTATCAAATTGAGCCATTGAAGCCTCCGATGTTGTCCCTAAGGGCAACGCCGGGGGAACCGGCGCGACCTCGTGCCCAGAATATTGGGAACCCGGACCTTCATTTCAAGAACCTCGCGCGCGCGAAGCTGCGGAAAACCGTCAACCTTTCAGCCTTTCCAGTGCGACGGAGCGTCCCAGGAGGGACGCTCGGCCTCGGCCGCTGCCTGGGCGCGGGTCAGGCCGATATCGCGGAGGAGATGGTCGTCGAGCCGGGCGAGAGAGTGCCGCGACCGTGCCACCGCCGAGCGCCGGAGCAGGGCGCGCGGCAGGCCGGCCAGGGTGGAGGGACGAAGGAGGGCAAGCGGCAGGGCTAGAAGCGGGGCGGGCATGGTCGGGTCCTTTCATCGGATCGGGTGATGGGTGGATGCGGTTGCATCAGGATGCTTGAACAATGCGCCTTTCGTGTGCATAGTGGAAACGAATGATTGTGCGATCACCCATCAGGATCTGTGATATGCCCCGAAACCTCGACCTTGCCTCGCTGCGCTCTTTCGTCACCGTGGCCGATGTGGGTGGCGTGACGCGCGCGGCGGGCTATCTGAATCTGACGCAATCCGCCGTCTCGATGCAGATCAAGCGTCTGGAAGAGGCGCTGGGCATGAACCTTTTCCTGCGCGCCGCGCGGAAGCTGGCGCTGTCGCCCGAGGGAGAGCAGCTTCTGTCCTATGGCCGCCGGATGCTGGCGCTGAATGACGAGGCGCTGTCGGCGCTGTCAGCGACCTGCTGCGAGGGCGAGATCCGGCTGGGTGTGCCGCATGACGTGGTCTATCCGGTGATCCCCGGCATCCTTCGGCGGATGGCGCAGGCCTATCCACGGGTGCGAATCAACCTGGTCTCGTCCTTTACGGTGCTGATGAAGCAGGACTTCGCCCGCGGCGCCTTTGACGTGATCATCACCACGGAAGAGCTTCCCGACCCCGCGGCCGAGGTGCTTTCCTCACGCGGGTTGGTATGGGTCGGCGCGCCCGATGGCAACGCCTGGCAGCGCCGGCCGCTGCGGCTGGGCTTCAAGGACACCTGCATCTTCCGCCCCCACGCCCAGGCGGCGCTGGAGGCCGCGGGCATCCCTTGGGAGATGGCAGCCGGGGGCGAAAGCGAGCAGGCGGTCGAGGCGACGGTGGCCGCGGACCTTGCGATCACCATGCGGATGGTGGGCAGCATCCCGGAGGGGATGGTCCCGATTGCCGCCGACAACCAGTTGCCGCAGGTGGGCGAGATGAAGCTGGCGCTGTACCGGGCCAACCGGCGCAACGACGAGGCGGTCGATATGCTGGTCAGCGAGTTGCGCTGCGCCTACGGGTCCTGACCGACGCGGATGACGACCTTGCCGGTCGCCTTGCGGTTCTTCAAGAGCGCCAGGCCCTGAGGAAATTCGTCAAAGGGCAGGACGTGGCTGACATGCGGCCGGATCAGCCCCTCGGCCCGCCAGGTCAGCAGCTGGGCCATGCTGGCGGCGACCAGGGCGGGCGCGTGGGTCTCGTAGCCGCCGTACCAGAAGCCGGAGACGGTCAGGTTCTTGACCAGCAGGAGATTGGCGGGGATCTGCGGCACCTCGCCCGAGGCGAAGCCGATCGCCAATAGCCGTCCGTCCGGCTTGCAGGCGCGAAGTGCTGCGTCGAAGGCAGGCCCTCCGACGGCGTCATAGACGACATCGACGCCGCCCTCGGCCTTGAGCCGCTCTTTCAGCCCCTCGGCCTCGCTGTCGATCAGTACGTCCGCACCTGCCTCGCGCGCGACCGCAAGGCGCGCCTCGCCACGGGCCGAGGCGATGACGCGTGCGCCGAGACGCTTGCCGATTTCCACGGCCGTCAGCCCGACGCCCCCGGCCGCCCCGGTGACGAACAGCGTCTCACCCGGCTGCAACCGCGCCTTGTGGGTCAGCGCCAGGTGGGACGTGCCGTAGGCGATGGGGAAGCCGGCGGCTTCGACAAGGCTCATGGCGTCGGGAATGGCATGGACGCGGTCTGCGGCCAGGCAGATCCGTTCGGCAAGGGCCCCGGCCGGGCATGTGGCAAGCACACGCGTACCGGGTGCAGGGCCGGTTGTCCCCGGCCCGAGGCTTTCCACCACGCCCGAAAGTTCCATCCCCGGGGTGAAGGGGGGAACCTGGCGAACCTGGTACTTGCCCTGAATCGCGAGCATATCCGCAAAGTTGAGACCGACTGCTTCCACCCGCAGAACAAGTTCGCCTTTAACGGGAATTGGAGGCATAATCTCGGTCAGCCGAGGGATGCCATCGAATTCAAACACTTGCCATGCGCGCATTCTTCAGGGTTCCGGGCCGGGTTGTTTCTACCACCTACAGTGTAGTGCTTTTAATGCCCCTACAGTTTCTTGCAACGCAATGAATGGCATTTTCGCAAAATGCGACGGTCCTCCGAGGGCATGTGCAAAATGCAACGCGAAATGCGATACCACTTTAGGGAGAGTGCTGATTCGGCTCTGCCTCTCTTGCGGGCAGGTGGGGACAACCCCACCGTGTGTTATACGTATGGATAATTCGACATATCCGAAAGGACAGGTTTTGGCGGCCGGGAGAGATTTTTTGTTAACCAGTTCGGCCCCGGCAGTCTTGGCACGGAATCTGCTTATATATCCTCGAGGGGAATGGACACACGTTTTTGGAGTAGAGAATGAAGCATCCCGTAGACGCACATGTTGGCAAGCGCATCCGTCACCGCCGCTGGATGGTGGGCATGACCCAGCAGCAGCTGGCCGACAAGGTGGGCATCAAGTTCCAGCAGATCCAGAAGTACGAGACCGGAATGAACCGCGTCAGCGCCTCGCGCCTGTGGGACGTGGCGGATGCGCTGGGCGTGTCGATCTCGTTCTTCTTCGAGGGGCTGGGCGAAGGCCAGGCGGCCGCGGCCTATGCCCACGGCGACATGATGTCGGACAAGGAAGCGCTGGAACTGGTGCGGTCGTACTATGCGATCCCCGAAGCGCAGCGTCGCCGTCTGTTCGATCTGGCGCGGGTTCTATCCGAAGCCGCCTGAAAGGTGCCTTGACCTCGTCCCCCTGGGCGTCTAGCGCCCTGGGGGCGCGGACCCCCCTCACGCGGGTCCGGCAGCCATGAGGGATGGGATGCGGGTTTCCGAGTCTTTGGCGTCCGAGCTGATCGCGACGGCGCATGAACTGGCGGACGTGGCACGGGTTGCCACCCTGTCGCACTTCCGGACGCGCGATCTTGCGGCCGAGACCAAGGAAACCGAACGCTTCGACCCGGTGACGGCTGCCGACCGCCTGTCCGAAGAGCGCATGCGCGAAGTCCTTGCCCGGCGCCGTCCCCAGGACGGCATCCTGGGCGAGGAGTTCGGCATTTCCGGCGGGTCCTCGGGCCTGACCTGGGTGCTGGACCCGATCGACGGCACGCGCGGCTACCTGTCCGGCACGCCGACCTGGGGGGTGCTGATCTCGGTCCGCGATGCCGAGGGGGTGCTCTACGGCATCATCGACCAGCCCTATATCCGCGAACGCTTTGAAGGCGGGCTTGGCCGCGCGCGCGTGGTCGGCCCGATGGGCGAGGCGGCGCTGGCCGTCCGCTCGGCGCGCCCGCTGTCGCAGGCGATCCTGTTCTCGACCTTCCCCGAGGTTGGCACGCCCGCAGAAGGCGCGGCCTTCCGGCGGGTGGCTTCGGGGGCGAAACTGGTGCGCTACGGGACCGATTGCTACGCCTATGCGCTGATCGCGGCAGGCCAGATCGACCTGGTGATCGAGGCGGGGCTGCAGGCCTATGACGTGCAGGCCCCCATCGCGGTGATCGAGGCCGCGGGTGGGATCGTCACCGACTGGCAGGGCCGCCCCGCGCTGGACGGCGGGCAGATCCTTGCGGCCGCAAGCCGGGAGCTGCATGCCGAGGCGCTGGCCCTGCTGAACGGCTGAGGCCGGGGGCAAGACTTTTCGGAAAGTCTTGCAACATCCTTCTGGGAATCCGGGGTCGCCCGACCTTGCCGCAAAGGGCGCCGCCCCGCTACACTGTCCGTGCCGCGCGTGTCCTTCTCCCTTCTGACGGGCGGCCCCCGGGATCGGCCGGGGGGCACCGGGCCGGGCCGAAAGGTGCAACAAGGCTGCACCCATGACCGACCTTCTGATCCGCAACGCCGATGTCCTGGTGACGATGAACGCCAGCCGGGCCGAAATCGCCCGCGGCGATGTCCACATCCGCGACGGGGAGATCCTGGCCGTCGGCACCGGCCTTTCGGCGGGCGCGGCCGAGGTCATCGACGCCTCGGGCTGCGTGGTGACGCCGGGGCTCGTGAACACGCACCACCACCTCTACCAGACGCTGACCCGTGCGGTGCCGGGGGGGCAGGATGCGCTGCTCTTCGGCTGGCTGAAGACGCTGTACCCGATCTGGGCGAAGTTCGGACCCGAGGAGATGTTCACCTCGGCCCAGGTAGGGCTGGCGGAACTGGCGCTGTCGGGCTGCACGATGACCTCGGACCACCTGTACCTTTATCCGAACGGCGCGCGGCTGGACGACACCATCGCGGCTGCGGCAGAGGTGGGCCTGCGCTTCCATCCGACGCGCGGGGCGATGAGCATCGGCGAAAGCGCGGGGGGACTGCCGCCGGACAGTCTGGTGGAGAGGGAGCCCGCGATCCTTGCGGACATGATCCGCGTGGTGGACCGCTTCTACGATCCCCGCCCGGGGGCGATGATACGGGTCGGACTTGCGCCCTGTTCGCCCTTCTCGGTCAGCCGGGAGCTGATGCGCGACGCGGCGCTGCTTGCGCGCGACAAGGGCGTGATGCTGCACACCCATCTGGCCGAGAACGATGAGGACGTGGCCTATTCTCTGGCCCAGTTCGGCTGCCGCCCGGGCCAATATGCCGAGGATCTGGGCTGGACCGGCGCGGATGTCTGGCACGCGCATTGCGTAAAGCTCGAAGGTTCGGAAATTGAACTTTTCAGCCGGACGGGGACGGGGGTTGCCCATTGTCCGTGTTCGAATTGTAGACTCGGGTCCGGCATTGCCCCCGTGCGCGCAATGCGGGATGCGGGGGTCAAGGTGGCCTTGGGCGCCGACGGGTCAGCCTCGAACGACGCCGGCAATCTGGTGGGCGAGGCGCGGATGGCGATGCTGTTGCAACGGGTCGCGCACGGCGCCGACGCGATGAGCGCGCGGGAGGCGCTGGAGATCGCCACGCTGGGCGGGGCGCAGGTGCTGGGGCGCGAGGACCTTGGGGTGATCGCGCCGGGCAAGCGGGCGGACCTCGCGATCTGGGATCTGCGCGGGGTTGAAGCGGCAGGGTCCTGGGACCCGGTGGCGGCGCTGGTCCTCTGCGGACCGACGCGGGTGCGCCACCTGATCGTCGAGGGGCGGCAGGTGGTGCGCGACGGGCAGATGGTGACGCTGGACCTTCCGCGCGTGCTTGAGACGCAGCGCCGGCTGGCCACCCGGCTGGCGGGGTGACGTCCGGATTTCCCGCCCTGTTCCCCGGCGGGAAAGCCGGGCAAGGTCGGCGCGGGACAACCTGGAGACCCCCATGCGCCTGTTACCGAGCCTTGCCCTCGCCCTTGCCGCCGCGCTTCCGGCCGCTGCGGAGACCGTGCTGTCGGAAGCCAGCGGCAACTGGGCGGGTTCGACCGGGGACGGGTTCACCTTTCTTGCCCGGCTGACCCAGAACGAGGATATGGCGCGGCTGACGATCTGGGGCGGGAACCCCGGTCAGGCGGCGGTGGCCGAGGGCGAGCCGCAGTTCGACAACCCGACCATCGCCATCGGGGCCTTCGCGACGAAGCAGGCGCTGGAGGTTCTCGATACGGGCAACGGGAGCGTCCTGCAGATCGTCACGGAATACGCCGACGAGGAGGGAAGCGGGCGGATCGTCACGCAGCTGCAGTTCATTGACAACCAGTTCACCGTGGTGGGCTACTACCACGGGGGCGAGCTGGCCGGGAAAAACTTCGACTGCGACGTGGACCTGTGGAAGATGACCGCGACCGAGGACGGTACCACGCGCGAGTTGGAACCGGTGGGGTTCGAGGCGCTGAATGCCAGTGACTGGACCTGGGACGCGCCCTACGAGCGGGGCTTCTGTCACCGGGCGGAGTGAGGTAGAAGGGCCGTCAGGAGGCCCGCCCATGTCCCACGACTACGCCGCCCAGCGGCGCGATACGTTCCAGACCTTCCGCCAGTCGAAGGGGGTCAGCCTGCCGAAGACCGCGGTGGTGGAGTTTGCCTTCTTCGTCGAGGAGCTGGACGCGAGCTGGCCGGCCTTCGAGCGGGCGCTGCGGCTGGCAGGGTTTTCCACGCGGCGGCTGAAGGATGGAGAGACGCTGATCGCCTCGTTCGGGCCGATGCCGGTGACACCAGAGGCGATCTGGGAGCGGGAACATGCGGCGACCGAGATCGCGTTGAAGCATGATTTCTACCCCGATGGCTGGGAGCTGGCCGAGTAGGCCGTCCACGCGGGACAAGCTTTTCTGGTTATTTCAGATCAAGGGGTTACCCGGGCGCGTTCAGGTGGTCTTTACCATGCTGGCGACAAACCTCACCCCAGGCGCTTTCGGCTGGCGGTGGGCCTGTCCGATCGGCAGTCTTGCGGGTCGGGGCGGTTGTCATATTGAGCGCCTGCGGCGCGATACTTTTGTCTCGGGCTTGCGCGTGAAGGACGCGCAAACCCTCGGGCGATGCCTCCGGCGGGAGTATTTCGGAAAAGAGCAAGGCGAAGGTCAGGCCCCGCGGCGTCTGCCGGCCACCCAGACCTCGGTGATCGCGCGGTCGTCGCCCATCATGATGGTGGGGAAGAGCGCCTGCCAGAGGTCGGTGGCGCGGCGGGTGGCCTGTTCGATGGCTGGAGTTGAGGCGAGGTCGACGACGATCAGGTCGGCCTCCATCCCGGGGGCGAGGTTGCCGATCTGATCGTCGCAGCGGAGGGCGCGAGCGGAGCCCTGGGTGGCGAGCCACCAGAGTTGCGCGGGATGGAGCGACTGGCCGCGCAGTTGGGCGACTTCGTAGGCGGCGGCCATCGTGGGCAGCATGGAGAAGTTCGAACCGCCGCCGGTGTCGGTGGCGAGGCCAACGCGGAGGTGCTTTGCCAGCGTCATGTCGAAGAGGCCGGAGCCGATGAAGGTGTTGGAGGTGGGGCAGTGGACGAGGGAGGCGCCGGCCTCGATGAGGCGGGCGCGCTCACGCTCGGTCAGGTGGATGGCATGGCCGTAGACGGCGCCTTCGCGGAGGAGGCCCTGCGCCTCGTAGGTGTCGAGGTAGTCGCGGGACTGGGGGAACAGGGACTGGACCCAGGCGATCTCGTCGGTCTGCTCGGAGAGGTGGGTCTGCATCAGGCAGTCTGGGTATTCGCGCCAGAGCGCCCCCAGGGCGGCAAGTTGTTCGGGCGTGGAGGTGGGTGAAAAGCGCGGGGTGACGACGTAGGAGAGGCGGTCCTTTCCGTGCCATTTCTCCAGCAGGCGTTTGGAGTCGTCGTAAGCCGATTGGGCGGTGTCACGCAGGCCCTCGGGCGCGTTGCGGTCCATGCAGGTCTTGCCGGCGAAGATCCGCATGCCGCGCGACCGGGCGGCGGTGAAGATCGCGTCGACCGAGGCCGGGTGAATGGTGGCGTAGGAGCAGACGGTGGTCGTGCCGCGGGCGAGGACGAGGTCGAGGTAGCGGTCCGCGATTTCCTGCGCATAGGCCGGGTCGGCGAAGCGCATTTCCTCGGGGAAGGTGTAGGTGTTCAGCCAGTCGATCAACCGCTTGCCCCAGGAGGCGATGATCGCCGTCTGTGGATAGTGGACATGGGCGTCGATGAATCCCGCCGAGATGAGTTTGCGCCCGTGGTCGTGCAGGCGGGCCTGGGGGTAGCGGGCGCGCAAGGTGGCGGCCTCGCCCAGGGCGGCGATGCGGCCCTGTTCGATGGCGACCGCGCCTTGCGTCAGGACGCGGGCGGCGGACGGGCCGTCCACGAAGGGGTCGCCGGTGAAGCTGAGAACTTGGCCCAGGAGAAGATCGGTCATGTCACACCCATTGAACCGCCGCAGGGTAGAGCGTTTCGCGGCGGCGGTAAATTTTCGACTGACGATCAAGGCTTGAAACTGTTTCGCAAAAGCGCGAAGGCGGCAGGACGGCCGAGCGGCTTTGCCGTTGCCCGCAAAGCGGCCTAAGGTCGCCCGAACGCAGGAGGCGCGCATGACGGAGACGACAGTCAGGACGCCGCCCGAGGCGATGGACGCCGCGACGCTGGAGGCGACGCTGGATGCGGCGCTGGATGCGGCGCGGGCAGGTGATGCGGCGCGGGTCGAGGCGCTGCTCGACCCGGTGCACCCGGCCGACGTGGCCGACCTTCTGGAGCAGGTCAGCGATACCGACCGCGAGGCCCTGCTGGCGATGGGCTCGGCGGTCATCGACGGCGAGGTGCTGTCGGAAATCAGCGACGCGATCCGTGAGGACGTGCTGGACGCGCTGCCCGACGAGGTGGTGGCCGAGGCGCTGCGGGACCTGGACTCGGACGACCTTGTCGACATCGTCGAGGATCTGGAGGCCGAGGACCAGGGGCGCATTCTGGGCGCGATGGATGCGGCCGACCGGGTGGCGGTCGAGGCGGCGCTGGCCTGGCCGGAGCATTCCGCCGGGCGCCTGATGCAGCGCGAGCTGGTCGTGGCGCCGGCGCATTGGACGGTGGGCGAAGCCATTGATTTCCTTCGCGGCGCGGACCACCTGCCGGACCAGTTCTACCATGTGATCCTGGTCGATCCGCGGATGGTGCCGGTCGGCTATGTGACGCTGGGGCGGGTGTTGAGCTCGGGCCGCGACGTGGCGTTGAAGGCGATCACCGAGGACAGTTTCCGCACCGTCGAAGCGACCGAGGAGGAGGCGGAGGTCGCCTATATCTTCAACCAGTACCACCTGATCTCTTGCCCCGTGGTGGACGGGTCGGGGCGGCTGGTGGGGGTGATCACCATCGACGACGCGATGAACGTGCTGGACGAGGAGCACGAGGAGGACATGCTGCTGCTGGCGGGCGTGGGCGAGGAGGCGAGCGTCAGCGATGGTCCGCTGGAGACGGTGAAGCAGCGGCTTCCCTGGCTGGTGGTGAACCTGTTCACGGCGAGCCTCTCGGCGCTGGTGATCAGCCAGTTCCAGAACACCATTGCGACGCTGGTGGCCCTGGCGGCACTGATGCCGATCGTGGCCTCCACCGGGGGGATCGCGGGGACTCAGTCCCTGGCGGTGGCGGTTCGGGCGCTGGCGACGCGGGACCTGACCCGGGCCAATGCGGGGCGGGTGGTGCGGCGGGAGCTTCTGGCGGGGTTGATGAATGGGGTGGGGCTGGCGCTGATCCTGGGGGCGGCGGGGGTGCTGATCTTCGGCGACTGGCATCTGGGGGCGGTGCTGGCGCTGGCGATGATGGTCAATCAGGTGGTGGCGGCGCTGGGGGGCGTGCTGGTGCCCCTGACGCTGGAGCGGATGGGGCTGGACCCGGCACTGGCCTCGGGGACGTTTGTGACGACGTTGACGGATGTGATGGGGTTCTTTGCATTTCTGGGGCTGGCGACGGTGATGCTGACATGACGGATGTAAAGGCAGAGGCGCGGGCAAAGGCCTTTGCGCGGCGGGCCGAGGCCTTTGCGGCGGGGCAGGGGCAAGCGGCTGAGATCCTGGCGGATTTTCTGGCACCGCATCGGGGCAAGGTGCTGTCGGGCTACATGCCGATGCGATCCGAGATCGACCCGCTGCCGGCGATGGCCGTGCACCCGGGGCCGGTCGGGGTGCCGGTGATCGTTGCGAAGGCGGCTCCGCTGCGGTTCCGGGAGTGGTCGCCGGGGTGCAGGCTGGTCGAGGGCACGTTCAAGGCGCTGGTGCCCGAGGAGGGCGCCTGGCTGGAGCCCGAAGTGGTGATCGTGCCGATGCTGGCTTTCGATGCGCGGGGCTACCGGCTGGGCTATGGCGGGGGGTTCTACGACCGGACGCTGGAGGGGTTGCGGGCGCGGGGGCCGGTGCTGGCGGTGGGGTTTGCGTTTGCGGCGCAGGAGATGGACGAAGTGCCGATCGATGCTTTTGACCAGCGGCTGGATGCGGTGGTGACGGAAAAGGGCGTCACGGTCTTCGCGTGACGCCCTCCAAGATTCTTAAGGAAGAATTTTGACAAATTCCTTACTTAAGGAATTTGGGTGCCTTAGTGCGCGATGTCCTCCTGCCGGACGAACATGTTGCCCCAGGCGCGGTCGATGAGCTCGGGCGTCATCTGGTAGGGGATGTTCTCGAACTCGCAGACCGCGATCATCTGGTCGATCAGGAAGACCGGCTGGTAGTTCGCGTAGTTGTTCGCGATGGTCGGGAACTTGACCTTCATCAGGTGCATGAGCGCGGTTTCGTCCAAGGGCATCTTCTTCTTGCGCGCGACCATTGCGAAGATCTTCAGGAAGTTCTCCTGGCTGGGGCCGTCGATCTTGATCTTGAAAAAGATGCGCCGCAGGGCCGCGCCGTCAAAGATCTGGTTCGGGTGGAAGTTGGTCGAGAAGATGACCAGCGTGTCGAAGGGCACGGTGAATTTCTCGCCCGACTGCAGCGCCAGGATGTCGCGGGATTCTTCAAGCGGCACGATCCAGCGGTTGACGATCTTCTGCGGGGGTTCCGCCTGGCGGCCAAGGTCGTCGATGATGAAGATGCCGCCGGTGGCCTTCAGCTGCAGCGGCGCCTGGTAGGTGCGGGCCGTCGGGTTGTAGTTCAGGTCCAGCATGTCGAGCGACAGTTCGCCGCCGGTGATGACCGAGGGACGCTCGCAGTAGACATAGCGGTTGTCGAAGCGGTTCGAGGTGCGGCGGAGCGAGTTCGGATCGTCCACGGCCATCTCGGCGGCCGAGTGCACGATCGGGTCGTAGACCGAAATGATCTGGCCGGAGTATTCGATCGCGCGCGGGACGTACACCTTGTCGCCCAAGGCGGCGCGGATGCCGTGGCTGATCGAGGACTTGCCGTTGCCGGGCGGGCCGTAAAGGAGGATCGAGCGGCCCGAGGTCACGGCGGGGCCGAGGTTGTCGATCAGGTCGGGCGGAAGGATCAGGTGGCCCATGCCGGCCATCAGCTGTTCGCGGTTCAGGCGGATGTCGCGGACCGACTGGCGCTTGATCTGCACCGAATACTGGTCCAGCGGCACCGGCATCGCGCCGTAGTATTCCGACTGCGACAGCGCATCCAGCGCGCGGGCCTTGCCGGCGTCGGTGAGCTCGTAGCCCATCTCGTTGCCGGCATTGGCGTGCAGCGTGCCGGTGGCCGTCAGAAGCTTCTGTGACCGCGCGAGGTCCACAAGTTCCTGCGTCAGCGGAACGGGCAGGCAGATCACCTTGGACAGCGCGCTGACCTGGTCCTGGTTGGTGCGGAACATCGACTTGAGCAGGATGTCCCGCATCATCACGGTGGACAGCCCCGTATCGGCAAGCGAACGGGGAGAGGGCGGCGGCTGGACGCCGGACACCGGGGCTTCAGCGTTCATAGGGCAAGCTCCGTGGACAATCGTAGCAAACGGCTTCGATTTGAGTCGTAAACGTAACTTGTGTCAGCCCTGTGGCCAGATGGCGGCAAGAAGGTAGAAGACGACGATGGCCGATAGCGCCAGTCCGAAGGGGAAGTAGCGCCTGCGGGTCCAGCTTTCCCAGTCCGGGGTCGCGTTGCGGATGAAGGGCAGGCTGCGCAGGATTCGGTGCAGGATCAGCGAGCCGACCATGCAGACGAAGATGATCAGGAGGATCTCGCCGATGTTGCCGCCGACGAAAAGCCCCGACATGGCGGCGGCGTATTTCGCGTCCCCCGCCCCGAAGGTGCCGGTGAGATAAAGCAGGAAGCCCGCCACGAAGACGACGGCCATGATCGCGAACCCCCAGAGCCAGGGGGTCACGCCGACCAGATACCAGCCAATCAGCGGCCAGATCGCGGCCATCGCCAGAACGGCGGTGTTCGGAATCTTCATCCGCTTCAGGTCCGACACGGCCGCCCAGATCGCGATGGGCAGCACGGGAACCAGAAGGATCATCGCATCGGTCGGTTCAAGCATCACATCGCCACGTTGGCATCAAGGGCTTCAAGGCTGCGTGCCGCGGCTTCGAAATGCTGCGGGTGCGTCTCGATCGCCTGGTTCAACAGGCCCTTGCCGACGGACACGTCGCCCTGCTTGATCGCGGCCAGCGCCATCGAATAGAGGAGTTCCGCACGTTCGGTCTGGGTCATGCGGACGACCGGCAGGTCGTACTTGCGCTGTGCGGCGCGGGCGAGGACCAGGTTGTTCTTCGCGGTGAAGACCGAGGGGTCGTAGGTCAGCGCCTCGGTGAACAGCTTTTCGGCCCCCTGCGCGTCGCCTCGGGTCAGCTTGGAGAAGCCCCAGTTGTTCAGCACGCCTGCGGGGGTGGTGGTCAGCCCGGCGGCGATTTCGTAGAAGCTGTCGGCCTTCTTCCAGTTCTTGTCGCTGTCGGCGACCATCGCCTCCAGCCGGTAGCGGTCGAAGCTTTCATGCGTCGGCGGGATCTGGTTCAGCTCGGCCTTGGCCTCGGCCCACTGGTTCGAGCGGATCAGCGCATCGGCCAGCATCACCCGATCCTCGGGCGTCGCATCGGCATGTGCGACGACGCTGCGCCAGACCTGGGCGGATTCGGTCGGCTTCTGCGCACGGATCAGCGATTTGGCCAGACCGCGCATGACGTCGATCCGGTCGGGGTTCTGCTGCAACGTGCGGGTGAAATAGTCGACAGCCTCGTTCGGGTCGGCGACCGTCAGCATCACGTCGTTCAGGTTGCTTTCATCGATGACGTTGACGTCCTTGAGGGCCCGCTGCACCTGCGCGTCAGAATTGTTCTGACAGGCGGACAGGGCCACCGTGCCGCCTAGGCACAGCATGACAAAAACCGGATGGCGCATCTTAAGCGTCCTTTTTGTTGACTGCTCTGGGTGCCGCCTAGAGATCGGACAGGAGAACGAACTTGCCCTTTTCCTGCCGGACGAGACGGAACCCGCCATTTTCTTGTTCTTGTGCGGGATCATACACATTCGCCTCGCTCTTCGCGATAGCGAGCATCAGATTTTCGCGGATCGAGTCCGTTTCGCCACTATCCAGTGCGAAGGCCTTCTGGAACATCCCCCGGGCTTCGCCGTAGTTGTCCTGTTCCATCAGGACGACGCCAAGATTGTTCAGGGCGGGAACGAAGTTGGGGTCCAGCTCCAGCGCGCGACGGAGGAGCTTTTCAGATTGGCCCAGCCGACCAAGCTTGAGGTTGGCCGACCCCAGCGAGGACAGGACATCGGCGTTGATCCCGATCTCGCCTGCGCCGCGAAGGTAGGACTTCAGGGCGAGTTCGTATTCGCCCGCTTCCATCAGCCGGTGGCCGACGGTCATGCCGTCGACCCCCTCGCCCCGGGCATCGACGCCGTAGGGACTGTTTCTGGATACGCCACCGGCCGGCACGCAGCCGGCCAGCAGAGCAGCGCAGACGGTCAGCAGGGCCGCTTGGCGCAAGTCTAGTCCCGTTGTTAGAGGCCGCTTTGCAGTTGGCCCAGCATTGTAACCATTCCGTAGACAGAAGGCCCGATCAGAATGACCAGAAGCGGCGGAACTGTAAACAGCATAGTGCCGAGCGTCAGTTTGGTCGGCAGCATGTTGGCCTTCTCTTCCGCGCGCATCACGCGCTTGTCGCGCATGTCGGCGGAATAGACCCGCAGCGCATCGGCGATCGAGGTCCCGAAGGTCGCGGACTGGATGATCGTGGTCACGAAGGAGGCGACGTCGGGCACGCCCACCCGTTCGGCCATGTCCTTCAGGACGGCGATCCGCTCTTTCCCGGCCTTGACCTCTTGCGCCACCAGGTCGAATTCGTCCGCAAGGGCCGGATAGCCGGCGCGGGTTTCCTTGCCCAGGCGGATGATCGACTGGTCGAGCGACTGGCCCGCCTCGACGCAGACGAGCATCAGGTCAAGCGCATCGGGGAAGCCCTGGATGATCTCGGTCTGGCGCTGGGTGACGCGCTTGTTCACCCAGTAGCGCGGGAGGTAGTAGCCGATGGCGCAGGGCAGAAGGCTGTGCAGCAGAAGGTCGGTCGGCGTCATCTCCTGCGACATGGACTTGATCAGCGCGAGGATCAGGCCGCCGACCAGGAACAGGATCGCCAGCAGGAACTGCATCGCGTGGAACATGCGGACGGCGTTCTTGCCGGTGTAGCCCGCGCGCAGCATCTGCAGCTTGGCGGCCGACAGCTCTTCCTTCTTCTGCGGTTCCAGGAAATGCGCGAAGCGTTCCAGCTTGTCGACCTTGTCGGCCTTGCGCAGCGCGCGCTTCTTGTCCGAGCTCGCGCGCGGCACCTGGTCCTTCAACTCGCGGAAGCGGTCGCGCTGGCGCTTCATCACCACCGGCAGCGCCAGCAGGATCAGCAGCATCCCGAGAAGCCCGATGCCCAGCAGCGGCGCCATCGGGCCGAAGCGGTCGGTCAGTCCGGTCATGAAATCGGAGAGGAAGCCCATGTTCGACCTACACTTTGATGTTGGTCATCATCTTCATGTAGATGACGTTGATGATGAGGAAGGTGATCACGAACAGCGCCGCCGGGATGTAGGCCGAGGTCTCCTTGACGTCGTCGTAATAGTCCGGCTTCAGCACGTTGATCATCAGGAGCGCCGCGATCGGGAAGCCCGACAGGAACATGCCAGACCACTTCGCCTCGGCCGTGATGGCGCGGACGCGGCGGAAGAGCTTGAAGCGCGCGCGGACCACCTTGGACAGACCTTCCAGGATCTCGGCCAGGTTGCCGCCCGACTGCTGCTGGATCGACACGGCGACGGCAAGGAAGCGCAGGTCCTGGCTGTCCATCCGTTCGGCGAAGGCCTTCAGCGATTCCGACACGTCGCGGCCATAGGCGGCCTCGTCAGCGATGACCCCGAATTCCGAGCCGAGCGGGTCGGGGATTTCCTTGGCGACGATGCCGATGGCGGTCGAGAAGGGGTGCCCGACGCGCAGGGAGCGCACCATCAGTTCAATGGAATCGGGCAGCTGTTCCTCAAGCAGCGACATGCGCTTCTTGGCGGTGTTGTTCACCCAGAAGAAGACCCCGCCCACGCCCATCGCGATGCCCAGCACGATCCGCAGGCCAAGCTCTGCCGCCGTGAAGACAGAAAGCGCCAGGAAGGCGAAGACCGAAAGCGCCGCCATGATGCCCATCAGGGCCTGGGGCGAGAAGGCGATGTTCGCCCGCTGCGCCTTCTTGGCCAGCATGGAATAAAGCGGGATGTTCTTCGCGTTCAGGTGCTGGTTCATCTCCTTGCGGAGCTGTTCCAGCACCTGTTCGCGGTTCGCGTTCTTTTCCAGAAGCGTCAGCCGGCGGCTGACCTTGGAGTTCAGGCTGATCGATTTGCCGAAGACGATCAGGTAGATCCCGTTGACGATCACGACGACCGCCACGAAGATCATGAGATAGATGAGGGGTGCGGCGCTGATCTGCATGGTCAGATGATCGGTTCATAGATGGAGGCCGGCAGGTCGAAGCCCCACTGGCGGAAGCGGTCGGAATAGGCCGAGCGGATGCCGGTCGCGTTGAAGCGGCCGATGATCTTGCCCGAAGGCTCGACCCCCAGACGTTCGAAGCGGAAGACTTCCTGCATCGAGATGACCTCGCCTTCCATGCCGGTGATCTCGGTCACCGAGGTCATGCGGCGGGTCCCGTCCTGCAGGCGACTGGCCTGCACGATGAGGTTCACAGCCGAGGCGATCTGCGAGCGCATGGCCTTCAGCGGCATCTCGATCCCGGACATGGCGACCATGTTTTCCAGACGGCTGACGGCGTCGCGCGGGTTGTTGGCGTGGATCGTGGTCATCGACCCGTCGTGGCCGGTGTTCATGGCCTGGAGCATGTCGATGACTTCCTCGCCCCGGGTTTCGCCGACGATGATGCGGTCAGGACGCATACGAAGGGCGTTCCTCAGGCAGTCCCGCTGGGTGACGGCGCCCTTGCCTTCGACGTTCGGCGGGCGGCTTTCCATCCGGCCCACATGGACCTGCTGCAGCTGAAGTTCCGCGGTGTCCTCGATCGTCAGGACGCGTTCGTGGTTGTCGATGAAGGACGACAGCGCGTTCAGCGTGGTCGTCTTGCCCGAACCCGTACCGCCCGAGACGATGATGTTGAGCCGGCAGGACACGGCGGCCTGAAGATAGGCTGCCATTTCCTCGGTGAAGGCGCCAAAGCGCACAAGGTCGTCGATCCGCAGCTTGTCCTTCTTGAATTTCCGGATCGAGACGAGGGAGCCGTCGACGGCGATCGGCGGGATCATGCAGTTGAAGCGGCTGCCGTCCTGCAGACGGGCGTCGCAATAGGGGTTCGATTCGTCGACGCGGCGGCCCACGGCGGACACGATCTTGTCGATGATCCGCAAGAGGTGGCGTTCGTCGCGGAAGGTGACGTCCGACAGTTCCAGCTTGCCCGCGCGTTCGACGAAGATGCGCTTCGGGCCGTTGACGAGGATGTCGTTGATCGTCTCGTCCTTCAGCAGCGGTTCCAGCGGGCCAAGGCCCATCACCTCGTCGTACAACTCTTGCGTCAGGGCGATGCGGTCTTCCTTGTTCAGGGCAACCGACATTTCGTCCAGGGCTTCGGTGGTCAGCGCCGCGATTTCGCCCCGCAGGCTTTGCTCGGTGGCAGATTCGATGGCCGCAAGGTTCAGATCCTCCAGAAGCCGCTTGTGGATCTCGACCTTGAGCTCGGTCAGGCGCTCCTTGCGCTTCTTTTCCTTGTCGGCGGCGACGGCCTCGGCGGCGGCGCGCTGCTGCTGGGGCGGCTGGGCCGGCGCGCGGGCGAAGGCGGCCTTGTCAGAGGGCGCTGCGGCCGGAGCAGTCGGACCGGGGGTCGGGCGGGCACCTGCGGTACCGGGCGTGTCTTTCTTGAAGCGGCTAAACACGGATAATTCCCCCTGGTTCAGGCCTTGGCGGCTTCAGCGGCTTTGTTCAGGTCGTACAAGGACTTGGCAAGCTTCTGCAGTTCCTTGCGCAGCGGGTTCTTGCCCGCGCTTTCGGCGATGGGCAGGCCGTGGTCGTTGGCCTGAGTCACCTGCTCGCCGCCATCGGGAAGCTGCACCTCGATCTCGATGTCCAGGCTTTCGGCCATCCGCTTGACGCGGGCCTTGGCCGACAGGTCGGTGAACTTGGGCGCGCGGTTCAGGACGTAGCGGACCTTGTCATGCGGCAGCGCCTCGGCCTTGAGGGCGCGGACGAAGCGCAGGATGTTCTGAGCCGAGCGCAGGTCAAGTTCGAGCAGGGCGAAGTAGACATGGGACCGGGTCAGGACCGCCTCGGTCCAGGCGACGACGGCCGACGGCATGTCCACGATCACGAAGTCGAAGTTCGCCTGCGCCGTGTCGAGGATGCGGCCCACGTCTTCCGGCGTGATCATTTCAAGCGGAAGCATGTCGGCCGGCGCGGTGAAGACGTGCAGCTTTTCGTTGAAGGTCAGCATCGACTTGATCAGCGAGTCGGCGTCGATGGAGTTGGTGTCGGTCAGGATTTCCAGCACCGCTTCCTTGCGCGGCAGGTCGAGATAGGTCGCGACCGACCCGAATTGCAGGTCAAGGTCGATGACGCAGACGCGCATCCCCTCGGCGTCGGGCATCTGGGCCAGTTCCCAGGCAAGGTTGGCGGCAAAGGTCGTGGCCCCCACACCGCCGGCCATGCCATGCACGGGCAGGATCACGCCATTGCGGTCGCCCTTGGCCTTGAAGACCGGGTTGAAGGTGCCGGTTTCCGGGTCGTAACCGTCGGGCATGACCGGCGCAGGCTTGCGCAGACGCTCGATCGCGTCGTGCAGAGCGCCCTCGGGCAGCGGGTAGGGGACGAAGTCGTCGGCACCAAGCTTCAGCATCTGGTGCAGGATCGAGGGGCTGACCTGGTTGGCGATCAGCAGGACCTTGATCTTCTTGGCCTTGGCCGCTTTGATCACGTCGTTCATCTTGGACAGTTCGGATTCGTCCTCGCTGTCGACCGCGATGGCGACGAACTGCATGCCGGTGCTGTCGGGCTGCTTGAGGAAGACAAGCGCATCCTCGAAGTTGAGGTCGCCCCAGGCTTCGCCAAGCTCCTGCTCCATGTCGTCGATCAGCAGATCGAATCGCTGCACATCGCGCGAAATCGTGCAGGCGAGGATCGGTGCCGGATCGCTGTGTACAGTGGCTTTGCTCGTCATCTCGCGTAGCGTCCTTTCGGTGCGGGTCTTTTACCTATGAGTTCCAATGAATTGGCCGATAGACCGTCGCGTCTTGTCTGCCCTGGAACCCGGGACCCCTGAACTCATCCTATCGGCGGACCTTGTTCAAGAATGGTGGCGATAATTGGGCTAAAGAAGCTTGATTCTGGGATTATCACGATTCTGGAAACGAAGCGGCCGGGCACAAGGCCCGGCCGCTTTTTCTGCTGGTACGTCGCTCAGCCGCCGCCGCCGCCGCCTTCGCCTTCGGCGTCGGCGCGTTCGCCCAGATGCTCACGCGTGCCGCTGATGACGTAGTCGCGCCAGATGATCGCTGCGTACTTGCCGTTCAGGACGAGCGGGTGGTTGCTGACGAAGCCCGAAACCTCGGTCACGGTGCGGCGGTTGCGCACTTCGGCCTGGTTGGTCGCGATGATCGGCTGGGTTTCCCCGTAGGACACCACCGCCTCGAGCCGCGAGCGGGAAATCCCGAGCGAGGTGAGATAGCCCACCGCCGCCTGGGCACGGCGCAGGCCGAGCCGCTGGTTGTAGCCGTTGGAGCCGACCTTGTCGGTGTGACCGTAGACGCGGAAGCGGACTTCGGGGAACTGGCGGATGAAGTCCGCCTGTTTCTTCAGGATCGACCGGGCTTCGTCCGACAGCTCGGCGCTGTTGAAGGCGAAGTTGATCGTGTCCGGCACCTCGGCCGAGAAGCGTTCGGCCAGTGCCACGGTGTACTGCAGCTCACCGGTCTGGATGAGCGTGTTGTTCATCGTAGCGTTGCCGAACTGGCCCTTGTCGACTTCGGAACCGAGTTCACGGTCCCAGCTTGTCGACGTTTCGCCGCAGGCGGTCAGCGCGAGGAGGGCAGAGGCTGCAAGCAGCTTGGGAAGCATGCGGGTCATCTCCTTACTCCATCACATAGCCGTAGGAGGAGCTGAAGTCCTGCCGGGCCACTTCGGCCGCCGCGCCCTTCTTGGGGCCGGAGGCCACGTCGCCGAACAGGAACAGCTCGCGTTCGGTCGGGATGCGGACCCGGTCGGTCGGCAGCGACAGCGCCTCGCCCGCCACGGGAGAGACAAGGTGCGGCGTGACGATGACCACCAGTTCGGACTGCGCCCGCTGGTATTCCGAGCTGCGGAACAGCGCGCCGAGAACCGGAATGTCCCCGACCCAGGGCAGTTGCGAGTTCAGGTCGCGGAAGTCGTCCTGCAGAAGCCCGGCAATCGCGAAGCTTTCCCCGTCGCGCATCTCGACCGTGGTCGAGGTCTCGCGGCGCTTGAAGGCGCTGATGGTGAAATCGCCCGAGGTGAAGCCGTTGCTGGGGTCCAGCGAGGACACCGCGGCGTCGATGGTCAGGTTGATGATGTCCTGGTCCACGACCACCGGGGTGAAGTTCAGTTCGACGCCGAAGGGCTTGAACTCGACCGAGATGGTATCGTTGTCCTGGGCTACCGGAACGGGATATTCGCCGCCGGCCAGGAACTTGGCTTCCTGCCCGGACAGCGCCGTCAGGTTCGGTTCGGCCAGCGTCCGCACCATGCCCTTGGATTCAAGCGCCTCGAGCAGGACGTCGAACTCCAGCCCGCCGATCGACCCGCCAAGGCCGAGCGCGCCGGTGACGTTGGCGCGGTAGGGAACGTTTTCCCCGGCCGCGATCAGCGCGCCAGAGCCGAGAAGCGTCCCGGTTTCACCGCCAAGCTGCCCGCCATCATTGAAGGCGAGCGAAGAGGAGAAGTTCTTCGAGATCGTCCGGTTCATCTCGGCGAAGCGGACCTTCAGCATGACCTGCTGCGTGCCGCCCACCACCATCAGGTTCGAGACCCGGTCGGGGGCGTAGCGGTTGGCAAGGTCAAGCGCCCGGTCCAGCTTGGCGGTCGAGGACACCTGGCCGGACAGCACGATGCCGTCATTGGCGGTGCGAACCTCGATATGCTCGCCGGGAAGGATCTGCTGCAGACGTTCCTTGAATTCTGCGATGTCGGGCGTGACATGCACGTCGACGTTCGAGATCAGTTGCCCCTCTGGCGACAATAGCGTGAGCGTGGTGCGCCCCGGCGCCTTGCCGAGAACGTAGATGGAGCGGTCCGAGAGGGTCGAGATGTCGGCGATGCCCGGGTTCGCGATCGAGAGTTCCGCGAAGGGGACGTCGCTTTCGACGACAACGGCCCGGTTCATCGGAACGTTGAGTGCTTCGGAGGCCTGGCCCTGCAAGACGCGCAGGACTTCGGCCGAGACCGGCGTCATCGCCGTCGATGCGAGAGCCGCACCAAGATAACCTGCTATCAGGAGTCGTTTCATGTTCATGTGATCTGCCCTTTCGACCACGCCTCGTTTGGGTCTTGAACGCCCTTATGTCGGAGGAGAATGACCCACGCCGGGTTTTTTTGCAAGAATCAATGCTTTGGGGGGATTTGTTGATGTGGATAAACTGCAACAGGTCGCAAGTGGTTGAAAAATGAATTGGGCGCGGCCCCAGATGATGTGGCCGCGCCCTGTGGTTGAATTGGCAAGCGGGTCAGCTCTTGCAGGGGATCTCGACGTCGGTATCGACGAGAACGCCGCCGCTGCGCTGCTTGGCGTAGCACTTCTTCACTTCCGGCACGATCACCTCGGGGACGACCTCTTGCTGGACGATGCCAAGCATGTCGTTGGTGTTGGTCTCGACCGTTCCCTCGACGACGTCGGTGGCGCCGCCGGCGAGCGACAGGGTCAGTTTTCCGGTCGCCTGGGCCTGGGCCAGACGGGCCACCTGTTCGGGCGTGGCGGCGACCGTCACCGTTTTCGCAACACTGTCCGAATCGATCTGTGCCTCGTTCAGCACGTTGTCCACGGCAATGACCAGGACCGCGCTTTCGATCTGGCGCGTCATCTCGCCCTGCCCGCCGACGCTGCCGGTCCAAAGGATGTCGATATAGTCGTCGGGCTTGACGAAGTTCGCGATGGCAGAGTTTGTGCCGACCTTGATCGCGAAGGCCCGCTTGCCCTTTTCCAGCTTCGAGGTCAGGTTCGCCAGCTGACCGGGTTCGGTCACGCGGCTGGCAAGGACGGGCTCGAAGGCTTCGGTCGTGCGCATGATGTAGCGCGGGCCGGTGGCGTTTTCGGGGAAGAGCGCGGCCTTGTCGCGGAAGATCGTCTCGGGCAGCGACTTCTCGGGCCAGTAGATCAGCGTGACGTCTTCCTCGGCCAGGGGATCGCCGTACTTCTTCGGCTTGGCAAAGACGTAGACTTCGACCAGCTTGCCCGCCTTGGCGTTGAAGGCCTGCTCTTTCCGCAGGGCGCCTTCCAGTTCGGCCATGTAGCCCTGAATCATGTAGACGGCCACGCCGGCAAGGGCCATGCCGACAAGAAGCACAAAGGCAAAGACTGCTCTCATTTCAACCTCAACTAGGTGGTGCTGCCCGGATGTGTTCCCGGGGGGCTCCGCGCCTCTTCCAGTGTCAGGCCCGTGCCACAGCCGGGGCGGGTGGCGCAAGCGCGGACAGGTTCCAATATCGCGACAATGGCGCCCGAATGCGGCGAAAGTTTAACGGATGTCGGGCATGTTGCGGATGCACAAAAGGCCGCACCAGGGGTGCGGCCTTGATGATGCGCGTCGGAGGTGGATCAGCAGCCCAGCGACGTGTCGTTCAGCATGCAGTTCTGGGCGTTGCCCAGCTCGTCGCCGATCGCCGCCGCGAGGTTCGAGACTGCAGGGCGCACGAAGTTGAAGACCAGCAGGCCCAGGCCGACGATGGCGGCGGTCAGAACCACCCAGTCAACGGTCACGGCGCCGGCTTCGTCTTTCAGGAAGGCGGAGAACTTGGTCATTGTCTTGTCCCTTTTCCATTCGGTTCGATGTTCAACTAACCGGTTCAGAGTGGCTTGCCTTTGCCATCATCGGTCTGATGCCATCTAGCCGCTCAATCATGGCAGGAATTTGGATGAGGCAAGGTATTTCCGAGGATGCAGCCGCCGGTTGAATTGCTCCCGGTGGTCCTGGCCGCCGGCTGGAAACGGGGTGCCGTTCCCCTTTTGGCCCGCGGCGATCCGCGGTCTTTCAGCGTCCTGTTGCCGCGTCCGAGGCCTGCCGTGGACCCGAAATGAAAGAGGCCGCGCTTCCGGGGAAGCGCGGCCGTCTGGAACTGGGTCGCTTGCGCGATTAGCAGGTGGTGCCGCCCGAGGTCATGCAGGTCTGGGCTTCGCCGAGTTCGGTGCCGATGCCGGCGGCCAGGCTGGAAACGGCCGGACGGACGAAGTTGAAGACCAGGAGGCCCAGGCCGACGATGGCGGCGGTCAAAACCACCCAGTCAACGGTCACGGCGCCAGCTTCGTCTTTCAGGAAAGCGGAGAACTTGGTCATTGTCTTGTCCCTTTCTAAGGTGCTCACTTTGAACTTCAACCGCTTCGATCCGGGCCTTCGCTGCGCCTTCATCGTTCGGTATGAGGGTATATAGCCCCCCAAACGTGGCAGCAGTTTGGACGAGATCAGCAGAATTTGGGTCGATGCGAAAAATGCGCGGGAATGCGTCTAACCTTCGGGAAAGAAAGGAAAGATTTCTTAGCATTCTGTTCAGGGTTGCGTGATAGGTCGTGGTTTTTGGGTCGAATCTGGCGGAATTGCCATGATTGATCACCAAAAATGCTGGCTGTGGGACGGCGAACCTGCGATTCCTTCGCAAAACAACGAGGCGAGCAGGCCCCGACCATGATGAGCAAGACTTCACGCGTCGCAGCGATTCTCTGCGTGGCCCTTTCGAACGCGGCAATGGCCGAAGGGACCGGCTTCAAGCGGATCAAGGTCGGGAGCGAGCAGCCCGGCAAGCGGATCACCGTCCAGATCGACCCCGAGGAACAGGCGCGCTATCTGGCGGCGCTGCCGAAGGTGGACCCGAACCCCGATCACGGGCTGGAAGAGCCGAAGGCGGCGGATCAGCCGAATGGCCCCGTGGGCGAGCCGGGGCCGGCGCCGTCGTCCTCGTATGCGTGGTTCTGGGACAAGGTGCCGGCGGGCCTGGGGGCGGCGGCCGACCGCTTCGACATCGCGCTGGCCTCGCTGACCCAGGGGCCGGACGGCGCCTCGGTCCGCGCGCCCAGGATGCAGCACATGCAGGAGGTCGCCGACAAGTACGGCAAGGACATCCTGCGGGCGACGCTGGACACGCGCGTTTCGCCCGCGCTGGTGCTGGCAGTGATCGGGATTGAAAGCGCGGGGCGGTCCGATGCCGTCAGCTCGGCCGGGGCGGTCGGGCTGATGCAGCTGATCCCCGCGACGGCAGAGCGGTTCGGGGTCAGCGATTCCACCGATCCGGTCCAGAACATCAAGGGCGGGGTGGCCTATCTGGACTGGCTTCTGAAGGAATTCGACAACGACCCGCTGATGGTGCTGGCCGCCTACAACGCGGGCGAGGGCGCAGTGCGCGAGAATGGGGGCGTGCCGCCCTATGCCGAGACGCGGGACTATGTGCCGAAGGTGCTGGCCGCCTGGCAGGTGGCGCAGGGCCTGTGCGTCAGCCCGCCGATGCTGGTGACCGATCCTTGCGTCTTCCGCACCGACATCGCGGGGCTTTAGACGAAGACGTCGACCCAGTCGGGGTGCTTCTTCCGGGTGGCGTTCACGAAGGGGCAGAGAGGGACGACCTTGAAGCCGTCCTTCCGGGCTGCCGCGACCAGGGCTTCCACCAGCGCGAGACCCGCCCCGGTTCCCCGGAAGCTGTCCGGGACGCCGGTGTGGTCGGCGATGATCAGCGTCGGCGTCGTGACCGAATAGGTCAGCTCGGCCTCTTCCCCGCCGTGGCGGATCACAAAGCGGCCCTTCGTGGGGCCGTGTTCGCGGGTGACGATATGGTCAGCCAACGATCGTCGCCTCAGTCGCGGCACGGAGTTCTTCCTCGGTGACGCCGGGGGCAAGCTCGACGATGTGCAGGCCCTTGTGGCCCACGTCGAGGACGCCGAGGTTGGTGATGATGCGGTCCACCACGCCCTTGCCGGTCAGCGGCAGGGTGCATTCCTTCAGGACCTTCGACTCGCCGTGCTTCGAGGTGTGGTCCATCACCACGACCACGCGGCCGACGCCGGCCACCAGGTCCATCGCGCCGCCCATGCCCTTCACCAGCTTGCCGGGGATCATCCAGTTGGCGAGGTCGCCATTCTCGGCCACTTCCATCGCACCCAGGATCGCCATCGCGATCTTGCCGCCGCGGATCATGGCGAAGCTCTGCGCAGAGTCGAAATAGGCCGTCTGCGGCAGCTCGGTGATGGTCTGCTTGCCCGCGTTGATGAGGTCCGGGTCTTCCTCGCCCTCATAGGGGAAGGGGCCCATGCCAAGCATCCCGTTCTCGGATTGCAGGGTCACGCTGATCCCCTCGGGGATGTAGTTCGATACCAGCGTCGGAATGCCGATGCCAAGGTTCACATAGGTCCCGTCGCGCAGTTCCTGCGCCGCGCGGGCGGCCATGCCGTTGCGGTCCCAGCCTTTGGTCTCGCTCATCATGCAGTCTCCCGCTTGCGGACGGTGCGCTGTTCAATGCGCTTTTCGTGTTTGCCGGTCACGATGCGGTTCACATAAATGCCCGGCAGGTGGATGTGGTCCGGGTCGATCGAGCCGAGCGGCACGATTTCCTCGACCTCGACGACGCAGGTCTTGCCGCAGGTGGCGGCAGGGACGTTGAAGTTGCGGGCGGTCTTGCGGAAGACGAGGTTGCCCGAGGGATCGGCCTTCCAGGCCTTGACGATCGACAGGTCGGCGACGATGCCGCGTTCCAGGATATAGGTCTTGCCGTCGAAGTCGTGGTGTTCCTTGCCCTCGGCGATCACGGTGCCGACGCCGGTCGCGGTGTAGAAGCCGGGGATCCCCGCCCCACCGGCCCGCATCCGTTCGGCGAGCGTGCCCTGCGGGTTGAATTCAAGCTCCAGCTCTCCACTCAGATACTGGCGCATGAATTCGGCGTTCTCGCCCACATAGGACGAGATCATCTTCTTCACCTGCCGGGTTTCCAGCAGGACGCCCAGGCCGAAGCCGTCGATGCCGGCGTTGTTCGAGGCGACGGTGAGGCCCTTCACTCCGCTGTCGCGGATGGCGGCGATCAAAAGCTCGGGGATGCCGCAAAGGCCGAAGCCCCCCGACGCGATCAGCATGCCGTCGTGCAGTAGCCCGTCGAGGGCCGCAGCGGCGCTGGGGTAGACTTTGTTCATCGGTGATCTCCTCCCGGTTCCGTCTGGAACATCGGACTGTGATGATCCTGAAAGATTGCGCTGGGGGCTACCATCCGTAAGAATACGTATATGGCTACGTAGAGAGCGGCGATGCGGGACTATGAGCGGCTGGCCTTTCTTCATGCGCCGGATGCGACGCTGATCCTGGCGGACCGTGTGATCCTGCGGGCCAGCCTTCGGGTGGAGGCGGTGTTCGGCTGGTCCCCGCGTGACCTGGAGGGGCAGTCGATCCGCGTGCTTTATCCGGGGCAGACGGATTACGAGCTGATCGGTGAGCGGGCGCGCAAGGCCATGCGGGCGGCGCCGGTCTACCGCGACGAACGCTTCATGCGGCGCAAGGACGGGCAGGTCCTGTGGATGGAGGGCCACGGCACGGCGCTTGATGCCGAGGACCCGCAGCGGCTGGCGGTCTGGACCTACCGCCCGCTGGAGGTAGAAGGCCCGGCTGGGACGCTGACGCCGACCGAGCGGCGGATCGCGCGCTATCTGGTCAACGGGTTCACCTCGAAGGAGATCGCGCTGGCGATGGGCTCCTCGCCCCGGACGGTCGAAGTCCACCGCGCGAACATGATCCGCAAGATGGGGGTCAGGAACAGCTTCGAGCTGGTGAGCCGTCTCTTGGCGGGGGTGAGCTGAGCGGAGAGGGCGTCACTCCTCCTCCAGCAGCGCCCAGTGCAGGTAGGCGGTGGCATTGTGCTGGATGTAGTCAATCTGCACGGCCTTCCCGTCGTCGCCCTTCCAGAACTGACCGTCCCTGTACCAGTCGAGCTGCGTCGCCAGGTTGTCGGAGGCATGGGCGCGCATCCGGGCAAGAAGGTCCGGCGACAGAAGGCCGGGGCGGTTCCGCGCCAGCAGCAGCACGCGGGTCAGCGCCTCGGACCGGCACGCGATGGGGGTGGACTGGCGGCGGTAGCGGTAGGACGGATCATGCAGGATCGCTTCCATGAGCCCCGTCAGATAGGCCGAGCCGAGGGCCTCTGGCACGACGTCGAGGCGAACCGCCTCGCAGGCCGCATAGGCCATCCAGTGGCTTTGCTGGGCGAACCCGTAGCCCTTGCGCATCAGCGCGATCGTGGCGCGCGTCAGTTCGGGCGTGGTCGGGCCGGTCATCAGGAGACCGAAGATCGCCTCGCCGGTGTAGTAGTCCGAGCGGAAGGAATGGACCTCGCCCGAGGGGAAGGCGCGCTTGTGGCGAAAGTCCTCGCCGTCGATTTCGCTGAGCGCATAGGTGCGCATCCGGGCGATGGTCTCCTCCAGGCCAAGCGGCATGGACTGCGGTGTGAAGTCGCGCAGACGGTGCAAGTTCCGGATGGCGGACAGCGCCAGAAGCCCCAGGCCCACGCCGCCCAGCTTGACCACCCCGTTGCCGACCAAGGCCAGGGCCGGTTCGGCGGACCACGGCACGGGTTCAAGCTTGCGTCCGATGAAGGCGGTCGCGCGCCGGAGCGCCTGCATCACCTCCGGGTCCACGGTTCCGGGCATGCGTTTGACCGCGCGCGCCATGAACCAGACGGTCCCGCAGTGCCGTAGAAGGTTGTAGCCGGTGTGGACTGCGGTGATGTCATCGGCCTCGTGCGAATAGATGAAGCGGCCGTTCGGCTGGACCAGTCGCGCCAGGTGGCCCAGCGACGCTGCAACGATGTCACGGGACTGGAAGGATGTGACGGGGGCTGGCGTCGCGGACATGCGGGCTCTCCTTCAACGTGGTGGCGCAAGCTAGACGGGGTGGACGGGGAAAGGCAAGGAGCGGGGTTTCGCCCGCTCTCGCCAGCCGCTAAGGTCGCGACCGCCGCCCGCGTGGTGAAATGGTAGACACAGGGGACTTAAAATCCCTCGGCTGCAAGGCCATGCCGGTTCAAGTCCGGCCGCGGGCACCAGTCTGCTCCTGCGCAGAAGGATGTCGGGACCGCCCGCCGGTCAGGCCCTGGTCGCGCCGGTCCCGGACAGAAGCTGCGCGACCTCGGTGTCGGTGACCTGGGGGAAGTCGTGGTAGGCTGCGCCGACGCCGGCCAGTCCGGCCTCGGGATAGGGGCAGATCAGCGGAGCCACGTCGGCCGGCAGCAGGCGAAGCGCAGGACCAAGCGCCACCGGCAGCGCCACCCCGATCTGCGCCGCGCCCTGGCGCCGCACGGCAGCAAGCGCGGCGCGCAAGGTGGCGCCTGTGGCCATGCCGTCATCGACGATCAGGACCTTGCGCCCGGCCAGTGGCAGTCCCGGCGCGGCCCAGAGCTTGCGGCGGCGGGCGATCTCGTCCAGTTCGGGCCGTGCAAGGCAGGTCACGTCAGCGTCGGTCAGTCCGAAGCGGGTGCAGAGGGCCTGGTTCACGACCCTTTCGTCGGGGCCGGGTCCCGTGACGGCAGCCAGCGCAAGCTCGGGGTCGCCGGGCGACCCGACCTTGCGCACAAGCATCAGGTCCAGCGTCGCCCCCAGATGGCGGGCAATCGCAGCGGCGATGGGCACGCCGCCGCGCGGCAGGGCAAGGACCAGCCAGTCCTTCCCCACCTCGGCCGGCAGGCTGCGGATGAGGGTCTCGGCGGCCTCGGCCCTGTCACGGAAGAAGGCCATCTCAGGCCGCCGTTCCGTAACAGAGCCGATGCCCGGTCATTCCCGCTGCTCTGGTCATCGGCGTCTCCTTGCGGCGGCAGGGGGGAGGGAAAGCCTGCCAGGGTCGCGGGTCGGGCGGAGAGGCGCGTTCATTGCGGCTACCAGGGTTTCAGGATGCGCCGTGGCGGTAAAAGGCCCGCTTCAGCACCTCGGTTGCAAGCAGATAGAGGACGACGATGCCCCCGCAGGACGCCAGGACCGGAAGCGGCAGAGGCCCAAGGCCGAAGGCCGGTGCGACCACCGGCAGAAAGGGCAGGGCGAGGGCAAGGACGGCGACGGACAGGGTCGCGGCCAGCAGCACGGTTCCGGGCCGGCTTGACCAGAAGCGCCGACGCGTGCGCAGCACCATGACGACCGCAAGCTCGGTCAGCAGCGAGACGACGAACCATGTGGACTGGAACTCCTGCGCGCCGGCGTTGAACAGGCGGATCAGGATCAGGAAGGTCAAGAGGTCGAAGACCGTGCTGATCAGGCCGAAGACAACCATGTATCTGCGGATGCGGGCGATGTTCCAGCGCGGGGCCTGGCGCACCGCCTCGGGGTCGACACGGTCGCCAGCCACGGCCAGCGAGGGGATGTCGGACAGGAAGTTGTTCAGCAGGATCTGCGCGGCGGTCAGGGGCAGGAACGGCAGGAACAACGTGCCGGCGGCCATGCTGATCATGTTGCCGAAGTTCGCGCTGGTGGTGATCTGGATGTATTTCAGCGTGTTGGCAAAGGTCCGGCGACCGTCCAGGATCCCCTGGCGCAGGATGTCGAGGTCGGGTGCCAGCAGCACGATGTCCGCGCTTTCCCGCGCCACGTCCACCGCATCCTCGACCGAGATGCCCACGTCGGCCTGCCGCAGGGCAGGGGCATCGTTGATCCCGTCCCCCAGATAGGCCACCGAATGCCCCCGGGTCTGCAGCGCGCGCACGATGCGCTCTTTCTGCTGCGGGTCGGCCTCGGCGAAGACGTTGCACTGTTCGGCCAGGTGCCAGAGCGCCTCGTCCCGCGTCGCCACAAGGTCGGCCCCGGTGATGACGGTGGGCACCAGGCCCACCCCGCGGGCCACGTGTTCGGCCACATGTCGATTGTCGCCGGTGATGATCTTGACCGAGATGCCAAGCTCCGCCAGCGCGCCAAGGGTCCGGTCGATCCCTGGCTTCAGCGGATCGACGAAAAGCAGGAAACCCGCAAAGGTCATGCCCGCTTCGTCCGGGACCTCGTAGCGCGGCTTCGGCGGCAGCCGGCGGGTTGCGACACCCAGCACGCGCACGCCCTCGGCCCCCTTTTCCGCCACCAGAGCCGCCAGCCGGGTCCGCACCGCCGTATCCACCGGGACCGGCCCGGCCGGAGAGGCCACCGTATCGCAGCACGCCAGCACCGCGTCGAAGGCGCCCTTTGTCACCACCAGATGCGCCTCGTCCTGCGGCAGGTCGACGACGATGGTCAGCCGCTTGCGGCGGAAGTCGTAGGGGATTTCGTCCACCTTCGGCTGGTCGGGCAGCGCCACGCCGCGCGCGGCCGCAGCCGCGACGATGGCCTCGTCCAGCGGGTTTTCGATCCCGGTCTCGAAATGCGCGTTGATCAGGGCCAGGCGGAAGACCTCGTCAGACGCTTCGCCCGCCGGGTCGGTCGCCGCCGCAAGGGCCATCTGCCCGCTGGTCAGCGTGCCGGTCTTGTCGGTGCACAGGATGTCGGCGGTGCCCAGGTTCTCGATCGCGGCCGAGCGGCGGACGAGCACACCTTCCTTCGCCATCCGCCGCGCGCCCGCAGCCATAGTCACGCTGACGATGGCGGGCAGAAGCTCGGGCGTCAGGCCGACGGCCAGCGCCACGGCGAAGAGCAGGCTGTCGATCACCGGACGGTCGAGCAGGAGGTTCGCGGTCAGGACGAGGGTCACGATCACCATCATCACCCGCATCAGCAGCGCGCCAAAGCGGCGCAGCCCGCGTTCGAAATCCGTCTCGGGGTCGCGCCCGGCCATACGTTCGGCGATGGCACCATATTCGGTCCCACGTCCCACGGCCACGACCAGCATCCGGGCCGTGCCGCTGCGGACCGAGGTGCCGAGATACACCGCGTTGGTCCGCCCGGCCAGCGGCGCCTGAGCCGGGGACGGAGCGGGGCGCTTTTCCACCGGAAAGGATTCGCCTGTCAGCGCGGCCTGGCTGACCAGGAAGTCCCGGGCCTCGATCACCACCCCGTCGGCGGGGATCAGGTTGCCTGCCGACAGAAGCACGAGATCCCCCGGCACGACCGTATCGGCCGGCACGACGGAGGGTTCGCCCCCGCGCAGCACCGTGACCGTCAGCGCGAGTTTCGCCTGCAAGGCCTGCACGGCGCGGGCGGCACGGTATTCCTGCGCAAAGCTCAGCAGCGTGCTGCCGGCCACGATGGCAAGGATGATCGCGGCCTCGGTCCATTCCTGCACCATCATCGACACGACGGCCGCAAGGATCAGGATCAGCACCAGGGGACTTTCGTACTGGCGCAAGAGCAGTCCTGGCCAGCGGCGCGCCTCGTGCACGGCCAGCCGGTTCGTCCCCGCACGTCCCTGCCGCCGGGCGGCCTCGGCACCGTCCAGCCCGTCTGACCCCGAGCCCACCGCCGCCAGAAGCTCGGACGCGGGCCGGGACCACCAGGCGTCGGGCCGGTCAGGCATCGGCCACCCCAACCGCCCGGCGCAGCGGAGCGAAGTCTTCCGGCGTCAGGCTTTCCCGCTGCAACAGAAGCGCCGCGCCCGCGTCGAGATCCCGGCGCCGCGCCGTCAGGATCGTCCGCGCCCGATCATAGGCCTCGGCCACCAGCGCGCGCACCGCCAGATCGATTTCGCGCGCCGTTGCCTCGGAAAACTCCCTGGCCCGTCCCGTCAAAGTCCCGTCCCCCAGGAATCGCAACTTCTGTTCCTCCAGCACCACGTTGCCGATGGGCTCGGCCATGCCGTAGCGCGTGACGCATTCCCGGGCGATGTCTGTCACCTTGGCCAGGTCGTCGGACGCCCCGGTCGATACCTCGCCGAAGACCAGCGCCTCGGCCGCGCGTCCGGCCAGAAGGACGACCATCCGGTCCTTCAGCTCGGACAGCGTGATCAGGAAGCGGTCCTCGGTCGGGCGCTGCATGGTGAAACCCAGCGCCCCGACCGAGCGGGGGATGATCGTCACCTTCTGCACCGGGTCCATGCCGGGCAAAGAGGCCGCGGCCAGCGCGTGGCCCATCTCGTGATGCGCGACGCGCGCGCGTTCATCGGGGTTCATGATGCGGGTCTTGCGCTCGGCCCCGGCGACGATGCGTTCGACGGCGGCGGTGAAATCGGCCGCCGACACGCGTTCCGCCCCGCGCCGGGTGGCGACGATGGCGGACTCGTTCACCAGGTTTGCCAGATCCGCGCCGGTAAAGCCCGTGGTCAGACCCGCGATCTCGTCCAGGTGCAGGTCGGGATCGGCCTTGATCTTGCGCATGTGGACCCGAAGGATCTGCTCGCGCCCGATCTTGTCGGGCCGGTCCACAACGATCTGCCGGTCGAAGCGTCCCGCCCGCAGCAGCGCCGGGTCCAGGATCTCGGGCCGGTTGGTCGCGGCGAGAAGCACGATGCCCACCGCCGGGTCGAATCCGTCCAGTTCGGCCAGAAGCTGGTTCAGCGTCTGCTCCTTCTCATCGTTGCCGCCGTATCCGGACACCCCGGTTCGCGCCCGGCCCAGGGCATCCAGCTCGTCGATGAAGATGATGCAGGGGGCCGCCAGCCGGGCCTGTTCGAACAGGTCGCGCACCCGGGCGGCGCCGGCGCCCACGAACATCTCGACGAATTCGGACCCCGAGATCGAGAAGAACGGCACCTTCGCCTCGCCCGCGATGGCGCGGGCCAGCAGCGTCTTGCCGGTGCCGGGGGGGCCGACCAGCAGGATTCCCTTCGGAATGCGGGCCCCCAGACGCCCATAGCGGTCGCGGTCGTTCAGGAAGGACACGACCTCCTGCAGTTCGGCCTTGGCCTCGTCCACTCCCGCCACGTTGTCGAAGGTCACGCCGGTGTCGCGTTCGACATAGACCTTGGCCCTGGACTTGCCGATGTTCACCAGTCCGCCCATGCCCTGACGCTCGGCGAGGCGGCGGATGAAGAAGGCCCAAATGCCTATGAACAGCAGCGTCGGCATCACCCAGGACAGGAGAGTCGTCAGCCAGGTCTGGTCATGGCCGCCGCCGAAGGTGACGCCTTTCCTGGCCAGTTCGGCTGCAAAGCCTGGCTCGACCCGCGTGGTGATGAAATCCGGCTTGCCGTCCACCGGTTCGCTGAAGTGCCCGGAGATCTCGGTCTCGGTCACGGTGACCGAGCTTATGCGTCCGGCGTCGAGATAGGACAGAAACTGGCTGTAGTCGATCACCGCCGTGGTCCGCCAGGCCATCCAGGCCTGAAAGCCAAGCACCATCAGCAGGGCGAACACGAAATATCCCAGATTGGTGCGATGTTTCGGTTCCAACTGGCGTCTCCTTGGGCCTTACAGGTCGTATCGCTGGTGCAGGACGGGCTGTTCGATCCGGGTCTTTCCCAGCCCGTCGGCAAGCGAGGCCCGGGCTGCGTCCTCGCCGTGGACAAGGAAAGTAACCTCGGGACTGCCGGTGCGGCGGTGCCAGTCCATCAGCCCGGACCGCCCGGCATGGGCGGAAAAGCCGTTGATCGTGTGGATCTGCGCCCGCACCGGAACCGTATCGCCAAAGAGTTTCACGGACTGCGCGCCGTCGATGATGATCCGCGCCAGCGTTCCTCGGGCCGCGAAGCCCACGAAGACCACGCTGCAATCGGCATGGCCCAGGTTGTGGCGCAGATGGTGGCGCACGCGTCCCCCGGTGCACATGCCGGAGCCCGCCATGATCACCGCCCCCGACCTGACGGCGTTCAAGGCCATCGATTCGGACGCTTCTTCGACGAAATGCAGGTCCGGCAGGGCAAAGGGGTCATGGCCCTGCCCAAGCTGGACAGCAAGTTCGGGCTTCAGGTCATCGGGATGCCGCCGATAGATCTGCGTGGCCGAGATCGCCATTGGCGAATCCAGGAACACCGGCAGGGACGGGGGCAGCTTGCCCGCCACCCGCGCCTCGCGCAGGACGAACAGAAGCTCTTGCGCGCGTTCCAGGGCGAAGGTCGGAATGATGACATTGCCGCCGCGTTCCAGCGTGTGGCGGATCGCGGCCAGGAACTCGCTGACCGAGCTTTCCATCGACCTGTGGTCCCGGTCGCCATAGGTGCTTTCCATCACCACGACGTCCATGCCCGAGGGGGGGCGGGGTCCGGTCAGCAGCAACCGGTTCTGCGGGCCAATGTCGCCGGAAAACAGGATGCGCTTGGTCCCGCCGCGGCTGGTGATTGCCAGTGAGACGCTGGCAGAGCCCAGGATGTGCCCCGCGTCATGCCAGTCCGCGACAATCCCGTCGCCAAGGTCCATCTGGTGTCCGCAGGTCGCGGTCCGTCCGAAGCGGTCCAGGCTGTCCATCACGTCCAGCGTATCGTAAAGCGGTTGTCCGCCAAGCCCGTGGCGATGCTGACGCCGTGCTTCCTCTTGATGCAGCCGCGCGGAATCGAGCAGCACGAGCCGCGTCAGATCCCGCGTGGCCTGTGTACAGATGATCTCTCCGGCAAAGCCGCGCTTGACCAGAAGCGGGATGCGCCCGCAGTGGTCCAGATGCGCGTGGGTCAGCAAAAGCAGGTCCACCGACCGGGGATCGAACCCGAAATCGCCCGCGTTCTCTTCGTCCAGTTCCCGTCCGCCCTGGAACATGCCGCAGTCGACAAGGATGCGGCGGCCGTTGGCCTCGACCAGATGGCATGAGCCGGTCACATCCCCTGCCGCGCCATGAAACGTCAGACGCATGTCTGGCCCCTTTCGACACCGGTCACAGTCACCCGCAGTCTGCGAGGATCGTGGAAAGATCAGACGCCGGCGTTGACCTGAGTCAACCGGGAAACGGCCCCCGCAACCGTTGCGCCGTCCTGTCGGGAGAGCGGCGCGCCTATTCGGCCGTGTCCTGCATCGTCACGGTTGCCGATCCGATCCCGTCGATCTGGACCGACACCACATCGCCCGCCTTCACCGGGCGCGATCCGATCGAGGTGCCGACCGCAATCACGTCGCCGGGTTCCAGCGTCATGTCGCAGGACAGGAGGCGGACAATCTCGGGCGGGGATAGGATCATGTCTGCCGCGGGATAGGACTGACGCTCGCGTCCGTTGACCAGCGTGCGGATCGTCAGGTCGCGCCAGTCGAGGCCGGTGGCGATGACCGGCCCGATCACGCCGAACCCGTCGAACCCCTTGGCCCGCGTCCATTGCGGAAAGGCGGGGTCGGCGGTCAGGATGTCCAGAGAGGTCAGGTCGTTGATGCAGGTATAGCCCAGGATCGCCGCTTCCGCCTCGGCGGCGCTGGCGTTCCGGCAGCGCGCACCGATGACGATGCCGAGCTCGCCTTCAAAGACGACGCGCCCCGCAGACTGCGGCAGTGCGACCGTCGCGCCATCCCCCGTGACGGAGGAGGCTGGCTTCAGGAAATACAGCGGATGGGTCGGGATCGCCCAGCGATTGCGCGCAGCGGCGGCGTGGAAGTTGTTCCACAGCCCGACGAACTTGCCCGGAGCGCACGGGGCCAGCAGGCTGGCACCCTGCATCGGGATGGGCGCACCCTGGGTCTGGTCGCTGCCCAGTCCTGCCATCGGTTGCAGCCGGTCCCCCCGGAGAAGCCCGGTGACGATGTGACCGTCCGCTGTCTTGATCCGTGCCCAGGCCATGCTGTTCCCGCAAGGTCGTGGGGCCGGACCTGTCGCCGGGTCCGGCCCTTACCATTCAGCCGATGATGTCGACGAAAGTCTTCGACGGCCGCATCACCGCCTCGGTCCTGGCCGGATCGGTGTGGTAATAGCCGCCAAGATCGACGGCCTTCCCCTGGTCGCGGCCCAGTTCCTGAACGATCTTCGCCTCGTTCGCGGCAAGCGCCTGCGCGATGGGGGCGAAATGCGCGGAAAGCTCCTTGTCCTCGGTCTGCGCGGCAAGGGCCTGCGCCCAGTAAAGCGCGAAGTAGAAGTGGCTGTCCCGGTTGTCGGTCTGGCCCACACGCCCCTTCGGCGACTTGTCGTGGTCAAGGACGCCTTGCGTCGCCACATCGACCGCCTTGCCCAGGACGCGCGCCTTCGCATTGCCCTTCACGTCGGCCAGGAACTTCAGGCTTTCCCCCAGCGCGCAGAATTCGCCCAGCGAATCCCAGCGCAGGTGGTTTTCCTCGACCAGCTGCTGCACGTGCTTCGGCGCCGACCCGCCGGCGCCGGTCTCGAACATGCCGCCGCCGTTCATCAGCTTGACGATGGACAGCATCTTGGCCGAGGTGCCGAGTTCCAGGATCGGGAACAGGTCGGTCAGGTAGTCGCGCAGCACGTTGCCGGTTACGGCGATGGAGTTCTGGCCCTTGCGGATCGTTTCCAGCGAGAGCCGCGTCGCCTCGCGCGGGGCAAGAATCTGGAAGCGGTCCGCCACGCCAGCGGCCTGAAGGATGGGCTGCACATACTTGATCAGCTCGGCGTCGTGCGGGCGGGTTGCGTCCAGCCAGAAGATCGCCTGGCAGCCTTCGGCCTTCTGACGGTCGACGGCAAGGCGGACCCAGTCCTCGATCGGGGCCTTGCGGGTCGACGCCGCGCGCCAGATATCGCCGGCCTGAACCTCGTGCTGGTGCAGCACGTCGCCGTTGGCTGCAATCACGCGCACGCTGCCGTCATGGGGGATCTCGAAGGTGGTGGGGTGCGAGCCGTATTCCTCCGCCTTCTGGGCCATGAGACCGATGTTCTGCACCGTGCCCGCCGTGGACGGGTTCAGCGCGCCGGTCGCCTTGAAGTAGCTGATCGCCTCGTCATAGATCGCGGCGTAGGAGCTGTCGGGGATCACGCAATTGGTGTCGGCGGCCTTGCCATCCGGCCCCCAGCCCTTGCCGCCCGCCCGGATCAGCGCGGGCATCGAGGCGTCGACGATGACGTCCGAGGGAACGTGCAGGTTGGTGATGCCCTTGTCCGAGTTCACCATGTAAAGCGCGGGCCGGTCCCGCATCACGGCGGCGATGTCGGCCTCGATCTCGGCGGCGTTCGGCAGGGTGCCCACCCGGTCCAGCAGCGTGCCGAGGCCAGAGTTCGGATCGACCCCGGCGGCCTCCAGCGCGGCGCCATGCTTTTCGAAGACCGGGGCAAGGAAGGCCCTGACCGCGTGTCCGAAGATGATCGGATCCGAGACCTTCATCATCGTGGCCTTGAGGTGGATCGAGAAGAGCACGCCTTCCGCCTTGGCCTCGTCGATCTGCCGCGCGAGGAAGGTCTTCAGCGCCTTCACGGACATGAAGGTCGCATCGACCACCGTGCCGGGCAGGTATTTCACGCCGTCCTTCAGCAGGGTGACCGAACCGTCCTTGCCCACCAGCTCGACCCGCGCGGCGCCTGCCTGCGCCTCGGTCAGCGTCCGGGATTTCTCGTTCGACCGGAAATCCCCACCCGACATGGTCGAAACGCGGGTCTTGCTGTCCCCCGACCAGGCCCCCATAGAATGCGGGTTGGCCTTGGCATAGTTCTTCACCGCCACGGCCGCGCGGCGGTCCGAGTTGCCCTCGCGCAGGACCGGGTTCACCGCCGAGCCCTTGATCGCGTCATAGCGGCGGCGGGCTTCCTTTTCCTCGGGCGTCGACGGGTCCTCGGGATAGTCGGGCAGGTCATAGCCCTGCCCCTGCAATTCCTTGATCGCCGCGATCAGCTGCGGCGCCGAGGCCGAGATGTTCGGCAGCTTGATCACGTTCGCCTCGGGCTTGGTGACCAGTTCGCCCAGGACGGCCAGGTCGTCCTCCTGCCGCTGCGCCGGGGTCAGCCGTTCCGGGAAGGCGCCGATGATGCGACCGGCAAGCGAGATGTCGCGGGTTCCGACCGAGACCCCCGCCGCCGCGGCGAAGGACTTGATGATCGGCAGAAGCGACGCCGACGCAAGCTGCGGGGCTTCGTCAACCTTGGTGTAGATGATGTCGGGAACGGAACGATCGGTCATTTGCAGCCCTGCTGTTGTCTGTGGCGCCATGCGTCGGGCGAGGCGATGCACGCTGCACCGACCCGCCCGACAGCCTGTCGCGGAACCTAAACCGCTTGCCGGCGGGGCGAAAGCGCCAAGTCGACACCTTCGCCGGCCGCGGTCAGACGACCTTGACGGTCAGCGAGCCCAGCCCCTCGATGCTCGCCTCCATCGTGTCGCCGCGAACCACGGCGTTCACGCCCGAGGGGGTGCCCGACATGATCACGTCCCCGGCCTGCAGTTCGAAATACTCCGACAGGTAGGAAATCATCTCTGGCACCTTCCAGATCATCTGGTTCAGGTCGCCCTCCTGGCGCAGATCGCCGTTCACCTTCAGCTCGATGCGACCGTGGTCGGGGTGGCCCACCTGCGATACCGGCTGAAGCGGCCCGACGGGGCCTGAGCGTTCGAAAGCCTTGCCGATCTCCCACGGGCGGCCGAGCTTCTTCGCCTCGCCCTGCAGGTCGCGGCGGGTCATGTCCAGCGACACGGCATAACCCCAGACATGGTTCAAGGCGTCCGAAATGGCGATGTTGGTGCCGCCCGATTTCAGCGCGACGACCAGCTCGACCTCGTGGTGCACGTCGTTGCTGTGCGGCGGATAGGGGAACTCGCCCGTCGAATCGAGGTTGTTGGGGTTCTTCTGGAAGAAGAAGGGCGGCTCGCGATCCGGGTCATGGCCCATCTCGACCGCGTGGGCAGCGTAGTTGCGCCCGATGCAGTAGACACGGCGCACGGGAAAGTCCCCGCCGCCACTGACGGGAATCGAGGGGATTTGGGGGGCGGGGATCACGTAGTCGGCCATGTTCTACCTCTTCAGGACGGACGCATGCGGCGGACGCTATCGCAGGACCGGTCTGAAATCAATCGGAATGGTTTGGATTTATGCGGGTTGGCGAAACCGATTTTTGATTGATTTTTGAAGAATCGTCGCTTAGCCTTGCTAAAGTGGGTTAATTGGTTGACCAATCGGGGGCGGTGGATGCGCGATCAGATGACAGATGTGCTGGATCCGGTGGCCCGCCTGCGCGGGTTCATCAAGGAGGGCGGGTTTTCCGGCGGCGGGCGTCTGCCGCCCGAGCGGCACCTGTCCGACCAGCTGGGCCTGTCGCGGGCCACGCTGCGCAAGGCGCTGGACGCGCTGGAGCGTGACGGGGTCATCTGGCGCCACGTCGGCAAGGGAACCTTCGTGTCCGACGGCCCCCGCCCCGAGGCCGACCAGCCCGGACCGATGGTGGACCTCGCCCGTCAGCTGACGCCTTTCCGCATGATGCGCGCCCGCATGACGATCGAGCCCGCCATCGCCCGCGAGGCTGCCGTCAACGCCTCGGCGGAGGCGCTGCAGAAAATGCGCCGCGCCATCGAACGGGCAAAGGATGCGACCACCTGGAAGGAATACGAGATCCAGGACGACCTGTTTCACCGCTCGGTCGCCGAGGCCAGCGACAACCTTCTGCTCCTGACCCTGTTCGACCAGCTGAACGAGGTGCGGCGGGCCGTGGCCTGGGGCAGCGTGACGCGCGAGACCGAACGCCCCTCGCGCGATCATTCCAGTTTTCCCGAGCATGACGCGATTGCCGTGGCGATTGCCGACCGCGATCCGGGGGCGGCCTACGAGGCGATGCGCAAGCATCTTGGCTCGGTGGCCCGGCGACTGTTCGGAGAGGTGTGAAAGCAGGAGACGACCGCCCGGAGCGGGGAGAGCAGGAGGCCGATCCGGGCAAAGCCGGCAGTGAAACGAATTCTCAGGGAGGAGAATCATGAACGCCTTCATCGCAAGACTTGCAGGGGTCGCCCTTGCCGCCAGCATGACCCTGTCGGCCGCCGAGGCCGAGACGATCCGCATCGCACTGGCAGAGCCGCCCTCGGACGAGATGGCCGCCTTCTTCGTCGCGCTCGACCGCGCAAAGGCCAACGGGCTGGACTACGAATGGACCGCCTTCGCCGAGGAAGAGCTTGCCATCCAGGCGGTGCTGAGCGGTGACATGGATATTGCCTTCGGCACGCCCTACGCAGCCATGCAGCGGTCGAAGGCTCCGGTGCGGATCATCTTCCAGCTGTCCAAGCTGGTGTTCTTCCCCGTGACGACCAAGGAATTCAACACGCTGAAGGATCTGGACGGCCAGCCGATCATGCTTCACTCGCGCGGGGGCGGCACGGATTCCATCGCCAACGTCATCGAGCAGAAGGAAGGCATCACCTTCGGCGAGCGGTCCTATGTCCCGGGGTCCGACAAGCGCGTGCTGGCGATGCTGGCCGGGCAAGGCAAGGCCACGATCCTCGACCTCGCCAACCGCAACAAGATCATCGAGGAAGCCGGCGACCGCTTCAACTCCTTGCCGATGTTCGAGGTGAAGGCCAGCGACGAGGCGCTGTTCGCGAACCTCGACTGGATCAAGGAGAACGAAGAGGCGGTGAACATCCTGGTCAAGGCGCTGCACAGCACCTGGTCGGACATGGCCAAGGACCCGACGATCATCCGGCGTGAGACCAGCCCCGATGGCCCGATCGGCCAGCTGCCCGAGGAAGTTCTTGCCGGGATCGACGAGTTCTACACCGAAGCCGTGGCCGGCGGCCTGTACGACCCCAACGGCGGCGGCCGCGAGGCGGCGAAGGCCGACATGGAGTGGTTCGTCGAAGCGGGCCAGCTGGAAGGCGACCCGGCCACGCTGAACCCGGAGGACTTCTGGTACTTCGCGCCCCTCGACGCGGCGATGAAGTAACCTCTGCCGACCCCGCCGTCGGCAGCCCGCCTGCCGACGGCGTCTTCACATTCCCCAAGGTGGACCGCGACGTGACCAGACACCGTCCCCTCTTGCTGAAGCTTCTGTCGGCCCTGATCGTCTTCGGCGCCTGGGAGATCGCCGGACGCATCCCCGTCAGCTATGCCTTCCCGACCTTCCTCGACTCGATGGCGGCCCTGGCCCGGATGACCTTCGACGGGTCGATCTTCGTGGCCTATGCCGAAACCCTGCAACCGCTTGTGGTAGGCGTCGCGATCTCGGCCGTCTTCGGGATCGGGCTTGGCCTGTGGATCGGGCTGAGCAAAGGGTTCGAGTGGCTCTTCTCGCCGATCTTCATCGTCATGCAGGCCGCACCCCTGGCCGCGCTGATCCCTATCCTCGTCATGGTCTACGGCATCGGCCTGACCTCGAAGGTCTTTGTGGTCTGCATCATGGCGATGCCCGTCATCGTGCTGAACACGGCCTCGGCGGTGCGCAACACGCCTGCGTCGCTGAAGGAAATGGCCACGTCCTTCCTGGCCCGCGACCGGGACGTGCTGCTGAAGATCATCCTTCCCGCCGCCTCGCCCGTCATCTTCTCGGGCCTGCGCCTGGGCGTTTCGGCGGGTTTCATCGGGGCCATCCTGTCCGAACTGAAAATCACGCCGACCGGGGTTGGCGACATCATCACCTACAGCCGCTCCATCGCCGACTACCCCAGCATGTACGCGGCCATCTTCTCGATCATCCTTCTGGCAGTGATCTTCCTGAACCTGCTTGAGAAGCTTGAAAACGTCCTCTTTGAAGGGAACAACCGTGGATATGCAGCCGATTAAGCCCGAGACACGGCAGGCCGTAACCGACAGCGCCGTTTCCGTCCGCAATGTCTCGAAGGTCTACGGCGACGTTCAGGCGCTGAAGGATCTGACGCTGGAATTTCCCCGCGGGGAATTGACGTCGCTGCTCGGGCCGTCGGGCTGCGGCAAGACCACGCTTCTGAAGATCATCGCGGGGCTTCTGCCGGCGACCTCGGGCGAGATCGAGGTCAACGGCCAGAAGGTCACGGGTCCCGGCCCGGACCGGTCCTTCGTCTTCCAGGATTTCGCGCTGCTGCCCTGGGCCAGCGTGCTGCGCAACGTGGCCTTCGGGCTGGAACTGCGCGGCGTGGCGAAGTCCGAGCGCGAGGCGATTGCCGAGAAATACATCCGCGAGGTCGGCCTTGCGGGGTTCGAGAAGAAGTTCCCCCACCAGCTGTCCGGCGGCATGCGCCAGCGGGTCGGCCTGGCCCGCGCCCTGTCGGTCAATGCTCAGGTGCTGCTGCTGGACGAGCCCTTCTCGGCCGTCGACGAACAGACGCGCCGCAAGTTCCAGGAAGACCTGCTGCAGCTGGTCAAGAACGAGAAGAAGACCTTCATCTTCGTGACCCATTCCATCGAAGAAGCGGTCTACGTCTCGGACCAGATCGCCATCCTGCTGCCGCGTCCCAGCCGGGTGTCCGAGATCATCCGGCCGTCCAGCTTCCGCGACAAGAGCGTGGACAACATCCGCCGCGACCCCGAATACCTCGACATCGTCGACCGGATCTGGGCCTCGCTGCGCAGCTATGTGGAGTAGGGTCGCATGACACTTCTTGGCTACAGGCTGCCGGCCCTGTCCTCGCTGATTATCTGGGCACTCTTGTGGGAGGTGGTGGGCCGTCTTGGCCTGACCTTCTTCATCCCGCCCTTTTCCGAAGTGGTGGCCACGCTGGTCGGGCTGATCCCGACGCGGGCCTTCCTGAACGCGCTCTGGGTGACGGCCTATGCCTTCCTGGCCGGGGTATTCTTTGCCATCGTCATCGGCATCCCGATCGGCATCCTGATGGGCAAGAACCGGATCATCGACGAGCTTCTGCTGCCGTGGGTCAACATCTTCCTCTCGGCCCCCCTGACCGCGCTGGTGCCGGTGCTGATGGTGCTGTTCGGCTTCGGCACCAAGACGGTGATCATCACGACCACGCTCTTCGCGATCTGGATCATCATCCTGAACGCCCGCGCCGGAGTGCGGCAGATCAACCGGTCGCTGGTGGAAATGGCGCGCAGCTTCGGCGCCTCGCCGTTGGACGCCTTCGTGAAGATCTACTTCTGGGCCGCGTTGCCGGAGATCCTGGGCGGCGTCCGCATCGGGGTGATCCGCGCGGTCAAGGGCGTGATCATCGGCCAGCTCCTGATTTCCATCGTGGGCTTCGGCGCGCTGTTCGAGCTTTATTCCAGCCAGTTCCTGATGGCGGAATTCTGGGCTGTGCTGATCGTGCTGTTCGGCCTGGCCTTCGCGCTGTCGGAATTCCTGGCGTATCTGGAGCGGAAGGTTTCCTACTACGCCGCCTCGCGCTAGGTCTGTGCTCCGGACCACCGCTGAACGAAAGAGAAAATCGACATGACAGCCACAGTTGTAGCGTTGCTGGCGGACAAGGATGCCGGATCGAACGCCATCGGCGCACCGGGGCGCGCGTGGCTGAGCTTTGGCGCGCTCAGGGCGCTGGCGGCCGAGGTCGAGGCCGATCTGCGCGGCCTCGGGATCGGAGCGGCGGACCGGGTGGCGATCGTGCTGCCCAACGGGCCGGAGATGGCCACGGCCTTCATCACCATCGCGCAGGCGGCGGTGACCGCTCCGCTGAACCCGGCCTACCAGGAGAAGGAGTTCAGCTTCTACCTTGAGGACCTGAAGGCCAAGGCCATCGTGGTTCCGGAGGGCTACGACGGTCCCGCCCTCGCGGCCGCCGCGCCGCTTGGCATGACGATCCTGCGCCTGCACAGCGGACCGAACGACCCCGCGGGCCAGTTCCGTCTCAGCGGCCCGCGGGCCGCAGCCCCGGCTCCGTCCGGAAAACCCGGCCCCGATGCGACGGCGCTGATCCTGCACACCTCGGGCACCACCTCGCGGCCGAAGATTGTGCCCTTGATGCAGTCGAACCTGGTCGCCTCGGCCCGCAACATCGGCGCTTCGCTGGCGCTGACGCCTGCAGACCGCTGCCTGAACGTGATGCCGCTCTTCCACATCCACGGCCTGATCGCGGCGGTCACCGCCTCGCTCGCGGCGGGCGGCTCGGTCTGGTGCGCGCCGGGTTTCGACGCGCTGAAGTTCTTCGGCTGGATGAAGGAGGCGGAACCCACCTGGTACACCGCCGTGCCGACCATGCACCAGGCGATCCTGTCCCGCGCCGCGCGCAACCGCGACATCATCGAGGCGCACCCGCTGCGCTTCCTGCGGTCGTCCTCGGCCTCGCTGCCGGCCCAGGTCATGCTGGAACTGGCCGAAACCTTCGGCGCCCCGGTGATCGAGGCCTATGGCATGACCGAGGCCACGCACCAGATGGCCTGCAACCCCTTGCCGCCCCGCGCGCAGAAGCCGGGCTCGGTGGGCGTCGCGGCGGGGCCGCTGGTCCGCATCGCGCATGAGGTCGAGAACCGGCTGATCGACGGCACGGGCGAGGTGGTAATCTCGGGTCCGAACGTCACGCCGGGCTACGAGGGCAACCCCGAGGCCAATGCGAAGAACTTCTTCGAGGCCGAGGGCCGCCGCTGGTTCCGCACCGGCGACCAGGGCGCGCTGGATGACGAGGGCTATCTGCGCCTGACCGGGCGTCTGAAGGAGATCATCAACCGCGGCGGCGAGAAGATCAGCCCGCTGGAGGTGGACGGCATCCTGCTGGACCACCCGGCGATCCAGCAGGTCGTGGCCTTCGCCATGCCGCATCCCAAGCTGGGCGAGGAGGTCGCGGCGGCGGTCGTCCTGCGCGAGGGGCAGGCCGCGACCGAACGCGAGATCCGCGACTTCTGCGCGGCGCGGATGGCCGATTTCAAGGTGCCGCGCCGGGTGATCATCCTGGACGAGATCCCCAAGGGCGCGACGGGCAAGCTGCAGCGGATCGGCCTGGCCGAGAAGCTGGGGCTGGGCCAGCCGGGCTGAGGGCGCGCGATGAAGATATGCATCTTCGGCGCCGGCGCGATCGGCGGATACATGGCGGCCAAACTGGTGCAGGCCGGGGCCGATGTCAGCATCGTCGCGCGCGGGCCGCACCTGGCGGCGATGCAGGCCAAGGGCCTGACGCTTCTGGAAGAGGGGGCCGCGCCGGTCACCGTCCCGGTCCGCGCCAGCGCCGACCCGGCGGATCTGGGGCCGCAGGACTATGTGATCGTCACGCTCAAGGCCCATTCGGTCCCGCCGGTGGTGGGGGCGATGCAACCGCTGATCGGGCCTTCGACCACCATCGTCAGCGGGGTGAACGGGGTGCCGTGGTGGTACTTCCACAAGATCGGCGGCCCGCTGGAAGGCACCCGGCTGCACAGCGTCGATCCCGGCAACGTGCAGTGGGACGGCTTCGGCCCCGACCGCGTCCTGGGCTGCGTCGTCTACCCGGCGGCCGAGGTCAGCGAGCCCGGCACCATCCGGCATATCGAGGGCAACCGCTTCTCGCTGGGCGAGCCCGACGGGTCGAAGTCCGACCGCGCCACCGCCCTGTCGCAGGTCTTGCAGGCAGCGGGGCTGAAGGCCCCGGTCCGGCCGCGGCTGCGCGACGAGATCTGGGTGAAGCTTTGGGGCAACCTGTCGTTCAACCCGATCTCGGCGCTGACCCATGCCACGCTGGATGTGCTCTGCACCGACCCCGGCACCCGCGATGTGGCGCGGCGGATGATGCTGGAGGCGCAGGAGATCGCGGAAAAGCTGGGCGTGAGCTTCCCCATCGACGTCGAGCGCCGGATCGACGGCGGGGCCGCGGTCGGGGCGCACCGGACCTCGATGCTGCAGGACCTCGACGCCGGGCGCCCGATGGAGATCGACGCGCTGGTCGGCTCGGTCCAGGAACTCGGCCGCATCACCGCAACGCCCACCCCAACCGTGGACACCGTCCTGGCCCTCATCGCACTGCGCGGAAGGGTGGCAGGGCTGTACGGGACCTGACGACGCAATGAAGCCGACCTAGCGGCGCCAGACCACGGCATTCTCGTGCCGCAGGATCAGCTGCTGCATCGTCTCGAAGGACTGGACCACGAAATCGGCAAAGGCCGCCGCAGCCGGGTTGGTCGGCGGCCCCATGAGCCGCAGGATGCCAAGGTGGCGCTGCGGCTGGGGGATGTCGACGGGCAGGACGGCGATGCGGTTCTGTTTCCGCTCGGCGAACCAGACGGAAAAGGGCAAGACCGCCAGCGCGTCGGTCTCGGACATGTAGTTGATCACCGACAGGAGCGACCCGCCGGAATAGCGGATGTCGAGATCGACCGACCCCAGGGACGAGCGGATCGCGAAGAGGTCGGCCAGCAGCGGCGAGCCGGGCAGGGGAGCCACCCAGGGAAAGCGCCCGAGGTCCGCCGTCGACAGGCGTTTGGAATTCTGGAGCGGGTGGCCCACGCGGCAGCAGACGACGTTGCGCGCGGGCAGGATCGCGGTGAAGGCCAGCCCCTCCGGCTCTCCCGACGCGCCGAGCGGGACGACGCCCAGGTCAAGCTGATCGGCGCGCAGGCCAAGGCCCACTTCCGTCAGGTTGCCGTAGCTTTGCTGGAAGTCCACGTCCGGATGCTGGTTCTGGAAGGACGCAATGATCCGGCTGATCATGGCGTCCATGAAGAAGGGCACGCCGCCGACGCGGACGAGGCCCCGCGTTCCGCGCAACAGGCTTTGGACCGCCTCGGTCGCGCGGCGGCTTTCCACCAGGATCCGGCGGCCGTGCGCGGCCAGCTGCATCCCCAGCGGCGTCGCTTGCAGCGGGCGGCGGTCGCGGATGAAGAGGGGCTTGCCCACCCGCGCCTCAAGCTGCGCGAGCGACCGGGACAGGGCGGGTTGCGACAGCCCCAACGCCGCCGCGCCCTTGCTGACGCTGCCTGCGTCGACCACGGCGGAAAGCTGGATCAGGTGCGACTCGGAGAGCTTCATAACGGAATGGTATATTGATCTTTTCAGAAGTCATTAGCCACGACGCTTCCGTCTCGTACCTTCGATGCCAAGAGGGGGAGGACAGGATGGACGGGCATCGCTCGGGTTCCAGCGGACAGGATGGCACGGCCGAGCAGCGGCAACGCCTTGCCGCGCTGCCTCCGGGGCGTCTGGGCGATGCGGTGCGGATGATCCTGGACCATGCCTATGACGTGGTGGCGCGGCTTCAGCCCTCGGCCGAGGAGCTGGACGCGCTGGTGCAGTTCCTGACGGACGTGGGTTATGCGACCGACGCGCGCCGGCAGGAATGGGTGTTGCTGGCCGATGTGCTGGGGTTGACCGATGCGGTGATGGCGGGCGTGGGGCCGGGGAACAGCCGCGCCACCCCGTCGACCCTGCCGGGGCCGTTCTACCGCGCCGACGCGCCGGCGCTGGCCATGGGCGCGAACCTGTGCCGGGGCGGCGCGGGCCAGCCCCTGGTGGTCACGGGTCTTGTGACCGGCCCCGAGGGCGACCCCCTGGCCGGGGCCGAGGTCGAGGTCTGGCACGCCAATGCCGAGGGCCGTTACGAAAACCAGGACCCGGACAACCAGCCAGAGCACAACCTTCGCGGCCGCTTCACCGCGAACGACGAGGGCCGCTTCCATTTCCGCAGCATCCGCCCGGCCGGCTATTCGCTGCCCGATGACGGCCCCGTGGGCCAGCTTGCGCGCCGGATCGGCCTGTCGCTGGACCGGCCGGCCCATATCCACTTCGCGGTTTCCGCGCCCGGCCATCAGCGGCTGGTGACCTCGATCTTCGACGGCAGCGACCCGGCCATCGGCCGCGACGCGCTGTTTTCCGTCAAGCCCGGCCTGATCGGCGACTTTCGTCCCGAGAAGTCCGGGGTCTCGCTCTCGGTCGTCCTGGTCCTGGACCGCGACGCCGCTTCGCAACGCAGTTCAGAGGAAGGATGACGTTCATGGCCCTTGTCTCCGGCTATCACCACCTGACGATGAGCACGCACGGCGTGCAGGAGGACTACGACTTCTACACCAAAGCGCTGGGGCTTTACTCGGTCAAGCGCACGGTGCTGTTCGACGGCGTGCTGCCGGTCTACCACCTGTACTATGGGTCGAAGAACGGGGACGCGTCGACGATCATCACCACGTTCCCGTTCAAGAAGCCGGGGGTCTATGGCCGGCGCGGGACGAACCAGACCCGCACGATCATGCAGGCGATTCCGGTGGGGTCGGCGGACTACTGGGTTGACCGGCTGAACAAGCACGGCATCCCGGCCACCAAGGGCGACCGCTTCGGCCTGACCCGCGTGATGTTCGCCCACCCCTGCGGCATCCCGCATGAGCTGGTCGAGAACCCGGGCGACATGCGCAAATCGATCGCCAACCCGGCGCAGGGTGTGTCCGAGGCGCATGGGATCAAGGGCATCTACGGCGGCGCCGTCGCGGTGATGGATGCAGCCGCGATGGAGGAGTTCCTGGACATCGGGATGCAGTTCCGCCGGGAAGGCGCCGACGACAAGGGCAGCATGTGGGTCGTCCCGCAGAACGACGGGCTGCGCTCGGTCATCGAGATCATCACCGACCGCGACAGCCCGCAGGGGACCTGGACGCTGGCGGGGGGGACGGTCCATCACCTCGCCTTCAACACCGAGACCGAGGAAAACCAGATCGCGCTCAAGGCCCGGCTGGAGGGGATGGGCTATACCGACGTCTCGGAACAGAAGGATCGCAACTACTTCAAGTCGATGTACATGCGCTCGCCCGGCGGGGCGCTGTTCGAGCTGGCCTGGACGGTCCCCGAGGGCTGGGCCAAGGACGAACCGGCCGATGCCATCGGCCAGAGCCTCGTCTTCCCGCCGTGGTTCGAGGATCGCCGCGCCGAGATGGAAGCGGGCCTGGAACCGGCGAACTTCTGATGCCGGGCGTGGCGGACATCCTGTTCCGGGGCGTGGAGCCGGCCAAGGCGAAGGTGCTGTGCGTCTTCGTCCACGGCCGGGGCCAGTCGCCCGAGGAGATGGAGGCGGCGGTGATCCGTCCCCTGTCCGCCCGCGACGTTGCCTGTGCGCTGCCGAGGGCCGGGGACAAGACCTGGTACAACGCCCGCGCCGTCGATCCGCTGACGGATACGACGCGGGCGGAATTGGCGGCCTCGCTGGAGGGGCTGGCATCGGCCGTTGCGGACCTGCGCGGCAAGGCACCCGGCCTGCCGTTGGTTCTCGGAGGGTTCAGCCAGGGCGCCTGCCTGTCGCTGGAGCACGCCTTCACGGGTCACGCGGCCCCGGACGCGGTGGTTGCCTTCACCGGCTGCCGGGTGGGCGTGACGACCGACGACCGGCCCGCCGCTCTGCCATCGGGGCTGCCGGTCTACCTGAGCGCCGGCAGCGCCGACCCGTGGATCCCGGTTTCGGCCTTTGCCGAGACCGCGGCCGCCCTTGGCCTCGCCGAAGCCCGCCTGCGCTGCGATGTTTTCCCCGCCCGGCCCCATGAGGTCTCGGACGCCGAGATCGCCCTCTTCGACAGCATCCTTTCCGACCTTGCCGCCGGGAATTCGCCCCGGATGGAGGCCCCCCGATGACCCGCCCCTTCACCTTCCCTGGCCTGACCACCCGCGTCGTTTTCGGCCACGGGACGCTGGCACAGGTCCCCGACGAAGTCGCGCGGCTGGGCCATTCCCGCGCTTTGGTCCTGTCCACCCCGCACCAGAAGGCCGAGGCAGAGGCTCTGGCCGCAACGCTTGGCGACAAGGCCGCAGGCGTCTTTGCCGGGGCCGCGATGCACACGCCGGTCGAAGTGACGGAGGAGGCCGTTGCGGCCTTCCGCGGGGCGCAGGCGAATTGCGTCGTCTCGCTGGGTGGCGGCTCCACCACCGGCCTCGGCAAGGCCATCGCTGTCCGCACCGGGGCCGATCAGGTGGTGATCCCGACGACCTATGCCGGGTCCGAGATGACCGACATTCTGGGCGAAACGGCAGCAGGCGAAAAGACCACCCGCCGCGACCCCGCGATCCGGCCCGAGGTCGTCGTGTACGACGTCGACCTGACGCTGACCCTGCCGGTGGGTCTGACCGTGACCTCGGCCCTGAACGCCATCGCCCATGCGATGGAGGCGCTTTACGCCCCCGACCGCAACCCGGTGATCGAAGCGATGGTCCGCGAGGCGCTCCCCGCCTTCCGCGATGCTTTGCCCGCGCTGGCGCAGGACCCGCAGGACCGCGAAGCGCGTTCCGGCGCGCTCTATGCCGCCTGGTGCTGCTCGACCGCGCTTGGCTATGTCTCGATGGCTCTGCACCACAAGCTGGCCCATGTCTTGGGCGGCAGCTTCGGCCTGCCCCATGCGGAAACGCACGCGGTCCTCCTGCCCCACACCACCGCCTACAACGAAGCCGCCGTCGGGGACCTGCTCAAACCCATCGCCCAGACTTTCGGCGGCACGGCGGGCGCGGGTCTCTGGCACTTCGCCAAGTCCGTTGGCGCGCCTTTGCGGCTGGCGGACCTGGGCCTTACCGAGCCCGACCTCGACCGAGCGGCTGAGATCGCGACGAAGAATCCTTACGAAAATCCGCGCCCCGTCAGCCGGGTCGGTATCCGGCAGCTCTTGCAACAGGCCTACGACGGGCATTGCCCAACCTGAGGGACGGCAAGCCTGAATCAACACTGGGAGGACCAACGATGATTACCAGACGCAAGCTTCTGAAATCCGGCGCCGCCACTGGCCTCGCGCTCGCCACGCCGGGCCTTTTCGCGCCCGCCATCGCGCAAGGGGCCAAGATCCGCATCGGCTATGTCAGCCCGCAGTCCGGCCCGCTCGCCGGTTTCGCGGAAAGCGACGCCTACAACATCGAGGCGTTCCTCGCGACCGAGGTCGGCCAGAACTTCGAGGTGATCGTCAAGGACAGCCAGTCCGATCCGAACCGCGCCGCGGCCGTCGCGAAGGAGTTGATCGTCGACGACGAGATCAACCTGATGGTCGTGGCTTCGACCCCCGAAACCACGAACCCCGTCGCCACCACCTGCGAGGCGGAAGGGATGCCCGTCATCTCGACGAAGGCGCCCTGGCAGCCCTGGTTCATCGGCCAGCAGGGCAACCCCGGCGACCCGGCCAGCTGGAAGCCCTTCAACTACGCCTTCCACTATTTCTGGGGGCTGGAGGACGTGATCGCCGTCTTCCTGAACATGTGGAACCAGATCGAGACCAACAAGCAGGTCGGGGGCCTCTTCCCCAACGACGGCGACGGCAATGCCTGGGGAGACCCGAACGTCGGCGTCGGCCCCGGCTTCGCGGCGCAGGGCTACACACTGACCGATCCGGGCCGCTACCAGAACCTGAACGACGATTTCTCGGCCCAGATCAACGCCTTCAAGGCCGCCGCCTGCGAGATTGTGACCGGAGTGGTGATCCCGCCCGACTTCACGACCTTCCGAAACCAAGCGCTCCAGCAGGGCTACAATCCGAAGATCATCACTGTGGCGAAGGCCATCCTCTTCCCGCAATCGGTCGAGGCCCTGGGCGAGGCCGGGCACAACCTGTCCTCGGAGGTCTGGTGGTCGAACACCCACCCGTTCAAGTCCTCGCTGACCGGCCAATCGGCCGCAGAGCTTGCGGCGGACTACACGGCGAAGTCGGGCCGCCCCTGGACCCAGCCCATCGGCTTTGTCCATTCGCTGTTCGAGGTCGCGTCGAACGTGATGGGCCGGGTGTCAGACGTGACCGACGCCGATGCCGTGGCCGCCGCCATCGCCGCCACCGATCTCGACACGATGGTCGGCAAGATCGCCTGGAACGGCGAGGACGTGCCGGATTTCGCCAAGCAGAACGTCACCAAGACGCCCCTCGTGGGCGGCCAGTGGCGGCGGAAGGAGGACGGGACCTTCGACCTCGTCATCGTCGACAACCAGACCGCCCCGGCCATTCCGACCGGCGGCAAGATGGAGGCGTTGGCCTGATCCTTCGCGGCCCCCGTCCCCAGCGGGGGCCGCAGCCCTGGCCCGTTAACGCATGACCGACGTCCTGACCCTTTCCCACGTCTCGAAAAGCTTCGGCGCCCTCAAGGTGACCGATGACGTGTCCTTTGCCGTGCCCAAGGGTCAGGCGCTTGGCATCATCGGCCCGAACGGCGCGGGGAAATCGACGCTCTTCAACCTGGTCACCGGCAATTTCCTGCCCGACGCCGGACAGATCACGCTTCTTGGTCGCGACGTGACCCGCACTCCCGCTATGGAACGGGTGCGAATGGGGGTCGGCCGCAGCTTCCAGATCCCGCAGCCCTTCGAGGGGCTGACTGTGTTCGAAAACCTCCTCACCGCCGCCGCCTACGGGCAGGGCAAGCGCGAGGCCGAGGTGCAGGACGCCTGCGTCGCGATCCTGAAGGACACCGAGCTTCTGGCGAAAGCCAACCAGCTGGCCGGAACCCTGTCGCTCCTTGATCGCAAGCGGCTGGAACTGGCGCGCGCAATGGCGACGGGGCCGGAGCTTCTGCTTCTGGACGAAATTGCCGGCGGCCTGACCGAGGGCGAATGTCAGGCGCTTGTCGCCACGATCAGAGGACTGCACGCCCAAGGGGTGACGATCATCTGGATCGAACATGTCCTGCACGCCCTGACCTCGGTGGTCGAGCGCCTGCTGGTGCTGGACTTCGGCCGCGTCATCGGCATCGGCGACCCCGACCAGATCATGGCCTCGAAGGAAGTCCGCGAGATCTACCTTGGGATGGAGGTCTGAATGGCGTTTCTGTCCACCCACGGCCTCACCGCGCAATACGGGCAGTTCAAGGCCCTGTTCGGCGTCGACCTGCATGTCAACCCGGGCGAATGCGTCGCGATCATCGGCGCGAACGGGGCGGGCAAGACCACACTCATGCGGTCGATCACCGGAGTATTGCGGAACGCCCCCGAGATGATCCGCCTGGGCGACACCCCCATCGGCGCGCTGCCCGCCGACCAGATCCTGAAGCGCGGGATCGCGATGGTTCCCGAGGGCCGCAAGCTCTTCCCCTCGCTCAGCGTCGAAGAGAACCTCCTGATCGGCGGGCAGGTCCGCAAAGGCTCGGGCCGCTGGTCGCTTGACGAAATCTACGGCCTCTTCCCCATTCTGAAAGAGCGTCGTCACTCCCCCGGGACGGCGCTGTCGGGTGGCCAGCAGCAGATGGTCGCCATCGGCCGCGCGCTCATGTCGAACCCTGAACTGCTTCTCTGCGACGAGATCAGCCTGGGCCTCGCCCCCGTGGTGATCCGCGACATCTACGCCGCCCTCCCGGCGATCCGCGCCACCGGCGCCGCCGTCATCGTCGTGGAACAGGACATCACCCGCGCCCTTTCTGTCGCCGACCGCGTCTACTGCATGATGGAGGGCCGCGTCACCCTCACTGCCCCGGCAAAGGAAGTCACGCGTGAGGCCATCCATGCCGCCTATTTCGGGGCTGCTGCATGACCGGCCTTTCCCTTCTGCAAATATCCTCTGGGGGTTTGGGGGGCGAAGCGCCCCCATCGCCCGAGCCGGTTGGCGCTCGCGCCAGAGGCGAGACAAAAGGCTTGCGCCGCAAGGCGCTCAATCTGGAAACCGTCCCCACCCGCGAGGCGCGCGATGATCTGGCTTGACGTCCTCGTCCAGGGCATCCTTCTCGGCGGGCTCTACGCGCTTTTCGCCGCGGGCCTCAGCCTCGTCTTCGGCATCATGCGGCTCGTGAACCTCGCCCACGGCGACCTGATCGTCTTTGCGGCTTTCGCGATCCTTCTGATCACCGCGACGCTCGGCCTCAACCCCTTCCTCGCCGCGCTTCTTGCCGCGCCGCTGATGTTCGCCGTGGGCTGGGCGCTGCAACGCTTCGTGCTGAACCGCGTGCTCGGGAAGGACATCCTGCCGCCGCTCCTTGTCACCTTCGGCCTTTCCGTCGCGCTGCAGAACGGCATGCTCGAGGTCTTCTCGGCCGACAGCCAGCGCCTGTCCGTGGGTGCGCTGGAAAGCGCCTCGATCAACCTCGGCATCGTCACGGTGGGCACCCTGCCGCTTCTCACCTTCGCCAGCGCCGTCGCCGCGATCTTCCTGCTGAACCGGATCTTCTACACCACCGCCCTCGGCCGCGCCTTCCGGGCCGTGTCCGATGACCCGACCACGGCGAGCCTGATGGGCCTCAATCCCAAATCCGTCTTCGCCATCGCCACCGGCCTTGCGATGGTCATCGTGACCCTCGCCGCGCTTTACCTCGGCATGCGGGCGAACTTCGACCCCTCCATCGGCCCCGCGCGCCTCCTCTATGCCTTTCAGGCTGTCATCATCGGCGGTCTCGGTTCCCTCTGGGGCACCCTCGCCGGAGGCGCCATCATCGGCGTCGCCCAGACTTTCGGCGCGCAGATCAATCCGGAGTGGCAGATCCTGGCAGGCCACATCGCCTTCCTGGTCGTCCTGTTGATCCGGCCGCGCGGCCTCTTCCCCAGGGCGGTGGACTGAGATGCACCAGGTCACCACCCGCACCCGCGCCTCGACCATCGCCGGCATCGCCGCGCTGGCACTGATCGCCGTCGGCCTGATCCTGCCCGCCTTCGCGCCGCGCAGCCTGATCCAGGACCTGTTCTTCATCCTGACCATGCTGACGCTCGCCCAGCTCTGGAACCTGATCGCAGGGTTCGGCGGCATGGTCAGCGTTGGCCAGCAGGCCTTCGTGGGCATCGGCGCCTACGCGATGTTCGCGGGCGTCATCCTGATGGGCTGGGACCCAGTCCCCGCCATCCTCCTCGGAGGTCTCGCGGCCTTCCTCCTCGCCATCCCGATGGCCTTCTTCGCCTTCCGCCTGGCCGGGGCCTACTTCGCCATCGGCACCTGGGTTATCGCCGAAGTCACCCGCCTGGTCATTGCCCAGTGGAAAACCCTCGGCGGCGGCACCGGCACCTCTCTCCCGCGTGAAGCCACCTCTGACATCATCGGCGTCGAGACCATCGCTAACCTCTTCGGACTCCGCGACGCCGCCGCCCGCGATGTGCTGGCATACTGGCTGGCCCTCGGACTAGCCGTCGCCACGATGGCCGCGATCTACGCGCTTCTGCGCTCTCGCACCGGGCTAGCCCTTGCCGCCGTCCGCGACAACGACAACGCCGCCCGGTCCGTGGGTGTGGACGCGCGCCGGGTGAAGTGGATCGTCTTCCTCGCCGCCGCCACCATGACCGGCCTGGTCGGCGCGCTGATCTACGTCCAGACCGCCCGCATCTCGCCGGACGCGGCCTTCAGCGTCACCAACTGGACCGCCTACGTGATCTTCATTGCTGTCATCGGCGGGATCGGGCGGCTGGAAGGGCCAATCCTGGGCGTCCTGGTCTTCTGGGGCCTGCAGACCGCCTTCGCCGACTACGGCAGCTGGTATCTCCTGGCGCTTGGAGTGCTGGCCATTGCGACCATGCTGTTCGCGCCGCGCGGTCTCTGGGGGCTGATCCATGACCGCACGGGCCTGTCCCTGTTCCCGGTGCAACGCCGCCTGATCCTCATCGACGAAAGGAGCAAGCCATGACCGACGAAGACCGCAAGTCCATTGCCATCAGCTACCTCAAGTCGCTTGACGCGGGCGGCGTATCGCCCACCACGGGACTTGGCCTTTTCGACCACTTCTCCGACGATGCCGAGGTCTTCTTCCCGAAATGGGGCGTGGCCCGGGGAAAGGAGGAGGTCATCCGGATGTCCTCTGACGTGGGCGGAACGCTGAAGTCGATCAAGCACCATTACGACGGGTTCACCTGGTACATGACCGGCACCGACAGCTTTGCCGTCGAAGGGACCAGCGAGGGCGAGCACCGCGACGGACCCTGGATGGCCGACCAGCCCAAGTGGGGCGCGGGCCGCTGGTGCGACTGTTTCACGGTGAAGAACGGCAAGATCACCCGGCTCTTCATCTACCTCGACCCGGATTACGCCGGGAAAGACACTACGCGCTACGGCTGGATCACAGCCTAGGACCTTGCGGCCGGGGGAAGCCTCCCGGCCCGACCTGAAGGGAGGAAAGAATGACTGCCGACATCACCACCGACGTGCTCATCATCGGGACCGGGCCTGCGGGCTCGGCCACGGCGGCGCTGCTCGCCTCGTACGGGGTCGAGACGCTGGTGGTGAACCGCTATCGATGGCTGGCGAACACGCCCCGCGCCCACATCACCAACCAGCGCACGATGGAGGTCCTGCGCGACCTTGGCCCCGAGGTCGAGGCCGAGGCGATGCTGCACGCCACCCATCAGGACCTGATGGGGAACAACGTGTTCTGCGTTTCCCTGGCCGGTGAGGAACTGGGCCGGATGCAGTCTTGGGGAACCTCTCCCGAAAGCAAGGCCCGTCATCTGCGCGCTTCCCCGTGCGAGATGAACGACCTGCCACAGACCTTCATGGAGCCGATCCTGTTCAAGACCGCCTGCGCACGCGGGGCGCAGAGCCGGATGAGCACGGAATACCTGAGCCATGTCCAGGACGCCGACGGCGTGACGACGACCTGCCGCGACCGGCTGACCGGCAAGGACTTCACCGTGCGGTCGAAGTACCTGGTAGGTGCGGATGGCGGCAACTCGCTGGTGGCCGAACACGCGGGCCTGCCGTTCGAGGGCAAGATGGGCGTCGGCGGGTCGATGAACATCCTCTTCCGCGCCGACCTGTCGCGCTATGTGTCGCATCGCCCCTCGGTCCTCTACTGGGTCATGCAGCCCGGGGCCGACGTGGGCGGCATCGGGATGGGTCTGGTGCGGATGGTCCGGCCCTGGAACGAATGGCTGATCGTCTGGGGCTACGACATCAACCAGCCCGCCCCCTTGGTGGATGCGACAATGGCGACGCAGGTCGCGCGCCAGCTCGTCGGTGTCCCGGATCTGGAGATCGAGCTTCTGGGTGCAAACACCTGGACGGTGAACAACTGCTTCGCGACCCATATGCAGTCGGGCCGGGTCTTCATCATGGGCGACGCCGCGCACCGGCATCCGCCGTCGAATGGACTTGGTTCGAATACGTCAATCCAGGACGGCTTCAACCTGGCCTGGAAACTTGCTGCGGTCGTAAAAGGTCAAGCGACGCCCCAGCTTCTGGACAGCTATTCGACCGAACGCGCGCCGGTGGCGCGGCAGATCGTCACCCGCGCCAACAAGTCCATCGCGGAGTTCGGTCCGATCTTCGAGGCTTTGGGGATGGACGGCGGCGTCGACCACGACCGGATCGAACGCAGCATGGCCGCGCGCTGCGATGCAACCGAAGCCGGAGAGAAGCAGCGCGAGGCACTTCGCCGCGCTATCGACGCGAAGGTCTACGAATTCGACTGCCACGGGGTCGAGATGAACCAGCGCTACGCCTCGGGCGCGGTGGTCAGCGACGGGACCACCGCTTTGGCAGGCGAGAACATGGAGCTGTACTATCACCCCACCACCGCGCCCGGCGCGCGGCTGCCGCATGCCTGGGTCTATGACAGGGCAGGGGGGAAGCATTCGACGCTGGACCTTTGCGGCAAGGGCCAGTTCACGATCCTGACCGGGATCGGCGGCGAGGGCTGGGTCAAGGCCGCCGAGGCCGCCGGAAAGGCGCTTGGCTTGCCGGTCCGCGCCGTCACCATCGGGCCGCGCGCGGATTACGAGGATCATGTCGGCGACTGGCACAAGGTCCGCGAAATCCGTGACGCGGGCTGCATCCTTGTCCGACCCGACCACCACGTTGCCTGGCGCAGCCAGACGGCATCCTCCGACCCGGAGGGCGATCTTACCCGCGCCCTTCGCCAGATCCTGGGGCATTGACATGACCGAACAAGGGTTCTTCACCGAAGCCACCTCGGCCGAGGTTGTGATCAGTCGCAACGCCAAGGCTAAGGATGCTCGCCTGGCCGAGATCATGGCGATCCTGACCAAGCATCTCCACGCCGCCGTGAAGGAAATCGAGCCGACGGAATCCGAATGGTTCCAGGCGATCCAGTTCCTGACCGCCACTGGCCACAAGTGCACCGACTGGCGGCAGGAGTTCATCCTGCTGTCCGACGTCCTGGGCGTGTCGATGCTGGTCGACGCGATCAACAACCGCAAACCCTCGGGCGCGTCCGAGTCCACCGTCCTTGGCCCCTTCCACGTCGCCGATGCGCCGGAATTGCCGATGGGGTCGGACATCTGCCTCGACCAGAAGGGCGAGCCGATGCTGGTGCGCGGCACGATCCGCTCGACCAACGGGACGCCGCTTGCAAATGCCAAGATCGACGTCTGGCAGGCCAACGACGAAGGCTTCTACGACGTCCAACAGAAAGGCATCCAGCCCGACTTCAACCTGCGCGGGGTGTTCCGCACAGGGGCGGATGGCAGCTACTGGTTCAAGGGCGTGAAGCCCAAGTTCTACCCGATCCCGGACGATGGCCCCGTGGGAAAGCTTCTGGCGGCGCTTGGCCGCCACCCCTTCCGCCCGGCGCACCTGCACTACATCATCGAGGCCCCGGCCCATGCCCGGCTCGTCACCCATATTTTCGACCCCGACGATCCCTACATCGCCTCGGACGCTGTCTTCGGAGTGAAGGAAAGCCTTCTGGCGAAGTTCGACCGGATCACCGACCCGGCCGAGATCGCGATGGCGGGTTTCGACAAGCCCTTCTTCCTGGTGGAACACGACTTCATTCTCGCGCCCCAATGACCAAGCCCTGCATCATCTGTGTCGCCATCACCGGCTCGCTGCCGAAGAAGGCCGACAACCCGGCCGTGCCGATCACCGTCTCGGAACAGGTCGAATCCACCCATGAGGCCTTCGAGGCAGGGGCAACCATCGTGCATGCGCATGTCCGCAACGACGACGAAACCCCGTCCTCGGACCCGGAAAAGTTCGCCCGGCTGATGGAAGGCGTGCGCAAGCATTGCCCGGGGATGATCGTCCAGTTCTCGACCGGGGGGCGGTCCGGCGCGGGCAAGGCGCGGGGCGGGATGCTGCCCTTGCGGCCGGACATGGCCTCGCTGTCGGTCGGGTCGAACAACTTCCCGACCCGCGTCTACGAGAACCCGCCCGACCTGGTGGACTGGCTGGCGTCCGAGATGCTGGCCTACGACGTCAAGCCCGAGATCGAGTGCTTCGACCTGTCCCACATCCACCAGGCCGCTGCCATGCAGCGCGACGGGCGGCTGAAGGCGCCCGCCTACGTGCAGTTCGTCATGGGCGTGAAGAACGCCATGCCGGCCGACCGGGACGTCTTCGACTATTACATCCGCACGGTGGAACGGCTGTTGCCGGGGTCGGAGTGGTGCGCGGCGGGGATCGGCCCGCACCAGATCACGCTGAACGAATGGTCGGTCGCGGCTGGCGGCCATGCCCGCACGGGGCTGGAGGACAACGTCCGACTGGACCGCAGCACGCTTGCGCCTTCGAACGCGGCGCTGGTCCGGCGGGTCGTGGAGATCTGCGAAAGACATCAGCGCCCGGTCGCCACGGTCGCTGAGGCGCGCGGGCTTCTGGGCCTGTAGCAGCGGCGGCTACTGGGCTTTTCATCCCGGCCCGAAGGCCATAGATCGTTCGGGCCTGCCCGGACCCGCGCCCGGGCCGTTCCCGGAGGCGTGATGCCCTACGCTTTACCCCCGTCGCCGCACAGTCTGTCGGCCGCGCGATGCCTGCAGGCGGTGGAAAGCCGCGAAACCGGATTGAGCGCCGATGAAGCCGGGCGGCGCCTGGCCGAGGTCGGCCCAAACCGGTTGCCGGTCACGCGGCCAAAAGGGCCGCTGAGGCGTTTTCTGGGCCAGTTCGGCAATGTCCTGGTCCTGGTCCTGCTTGCGGCGGCCCTCGTCACCGGGGCCCTGGGACACGCGGTCGATACGGCGGTGATCCTTGCCGTGGTCCTGGTCAACGCAGCGATCGGCTTCCTGCAGGAGGGCAAGGCCGAAGCGGCGATGGCGGCGATCCGTCAGTTGCTGGCGCCGCGTGCCGCGGTCCTCCGCGACGGGCGGCGCTTGACCGTCGATGCGGCGGATCTTGTGCCGGGCGACATCGTGCTGCTTGAAGCGGGGGACAGGATCCCCGCAGACCTGCGCCTGATCGAAGCGCGCAACCTTTCCGCGGAGGAGGCGATCCTGACGGGGGAATCCGTCCCGGTGGAGAAATCGGTGGCGGAGGTTGCTGCCCAAGCCGCAATCGGGGATCGGCGCTCGATGCTGTGGTCCGGGACCCTGGTCACGCAGGGGACCGCCCGTGGCGTCGTGGTTGCAACCGGACGTGCAACCGAGATCGGCCGGATCGGCGGCCTTCTCGCGACGGTCGATGAACTTGCGACCCCCCTTGTCGCGCAGATCGACCGCTTCGGACGCCGGCTTTCGCTGGTGATCCTTGCCGCCTCGGCCGGCTTGCTGGCCTACGGGCACTACGCCGGTCATCTGGCTTTCGCCGATCTGTTCATGGCCGTGGTCGGTGTGGCCGTCGCGGCGATCCCCGAAGGATTGCCCGCGGTGATGACGATCACATTGGCCCTGGGCGTGCAGTCGATGGCACGGCGCAATGCCATCGTGCGGCGGCTTCCGGCGATCGAGGCCATCGGCTCGATCTCGGTGATCTGCACCGACAAGACCGGCACACTGACCCGCAACGAGATGGTGGTGGTGGCGGCCGAAACACCCGAGGGCCGCTTCCGCATCGGCGGCGAAGGCTATGCGCCCGTGGGTGAAGTCATGCCTGCGGGCGATCTTGCGCGGCTTGGTCAGGCTGCGGCACTGTGCAACGACGCGCGGCTGCATGAGACGGATGGACAGTGGCGGGTGGAGGGCGACCCGATGGAGGGGGCCCTGCTGGCCTTCGCCCGCAAGGTCGGCGCCGATCCCGCCGGGCCGCGGCTGGACAGCATTCCCTTCGACAGCCGGCACCGCTTCATGGCGGTTCTGAGCGAAAGTCCGGCCGGTCGCAGGATCCAGGTCAAGGGTGCCCCCGAACGGGTCTTGCGGATGTGCGGCGACGTGGACGGCCACCACTGGCACCACCGGGCCGAAGCCCTGGCGCGCAAAGGCCTGCGGGTGCTTGCCTTCGCCGAACGCGAGGAGAGCGGAGAGGCGATCGACCACGGGATGCTGGACGGCAACCTGCGTTTCCTGGGACTGCTCGGCCTGATCGACCCGCCCCGGCCCGAGGCAGTGGCGGCCGTAGCCGAGTGTCATGCGGCAGGAATCCGGGTGAAGATGATCACCGGGGACCATGCGGGAACCGCGCAGGCCATCGCGGTCGAGATCGGGCTTCAGCATCCGCATCGGGTGCTGACCGGCGCGGACATCGACGCGCTGGACGACGAGGCCCTTTCCCGCGAGGTGCTTGCGGCCGACGTCTTCGCCCGCACCAGCCCCGAGCACAAGCTGCGTCTGGTCACCGCCTTGCAGGCGCAGGGGCTGTCGGTCGCGATGACGGGAGACGGAGTGAACGACGCCCCCGCGCTGAAGCGGGCGGATGCGGGCGTGGCGATGGGCCTGAAGGGGTCAGAGGCGGCGAAAGAGGCGGCGGACCTCGTGCTGGTCGACGACAACTTCGCCTCGATCGTCGCGGCGGTGCGCAAGGGGCGGACAGTCTGGGACAACCTGCAGAAGGTCATCAGCTTCGAACTGCCGACCAACGCGGGCGAGGCCTTGACCGTGGCGGTGGCCCTGCTGCTTGGCTACGCCCTGCCGATCACGGCGGTCCAGATCCTGTGGGTGAACCTGATCACCGGCATCACGCTGGGCCTTGCGCTGGCCTTCGAACCGACCGAGGCCGGGACGATGACGCGCCCGCCACGGCCTCGGGATGCGCCGATTCTGACCGGCGTCCTGATTTGGCATGTGGCTCTGGTCTCTACGCTGTTCGTCGCGGCGGTATTCGGCGTCTTTCTTTACGCGCTGGAGCAGGGGCATTCGCTGGCACTTGCGCAGACCCTGGCGATGAACACCCTGGTCGTGCTGGAGATCTTTCACCTGTTCTTTGTCCGCAACCTGCACGGCACGTCCCTGACCTGGGCGGCGGTGCGCGGAACGCCTGTGGTCTGGGTGGTGGTGCTGACGATCACCGCTGCGCAACTGGCGGTCACCTACCTGCCCCTGGTCCAAAGGCTTCTTGGAACCGCGGCGGTGCCCCTGAAGGAGGGGATGCTGATCCTTGGCGTCGGGGTTCTGTTCTTCGCTGTCGTCGAAATCGAAAAGCGGGTCCGGCTGGCCCTGTCCCGATGACGAACGGCCCGGGAGAAGCTCCCGGGCCGCCGCCACTGACACTCGTCCTACTGGGTAAACCCGATCAGGCGCGCAGGTCGAAGCGATCTGCTTCCATCACCTTGACCCAGGCCGAAACGAAATCGCGGACGAACTTTTCGCGGTTGTCGTCCTGGGCATAGACCTCGGCATAGGCCCGCAGGATGGAGTTCGAGCCGAACACCAGGTCCGCCCGCGTCGCCGTCCACTTGACCGCGCCGGTCTTGCGGTCGGTGAGCTCGTAGAGGTTCGACCCCTTCGGCACCCACTTGTAGGCCATGTCCGTCAGGCCGGTGAAGAAGTCGGTGGTCAGCGCGCCAACCCGGTCGGTGAAGACGCCATGCTTCGTCCCGCCGTGGTTGGTGCCGATCACCCGCATCCCGCCCAGGAGGCAGGTCATCTCATGCGCGGTCAGCCCCATGAGCTGCGCGCGGTCGAGGAGCAGTTCCTCGGCCGAGACGGCATAGTCCTTCTTCATCCAGTTGCGGAAGCCGTCAGCCAGCGGCTCCAGCACGCTGAAGCTTTCCGCATCGGTCTGCTCCTGCGTCGCATCGCCCCGGCCCGCATGGAAGGGCACGGTGAGGTCAACGCCTGCGGCCTTTGCCGCCTGCTCGACACCGACGTTACCCGCCAGCACGATCACGTCCGCCAGAGAGGCCCCGGCCTCTTTCGCGATCGGCTCCAGCACCGAGAGCACGCGCGCCAGGCGGGCGGGTTCATTGCCCTCCCAGTCCTTCTGCGGGGCCAGGCGGATGCGGGCGCCGTTCGCGCCGCCCCGGTTGTCCGAGCCGCGGAAGGTGCGGGCGCTGTCCCAGGCGGTGGTCACCATGTCGGAAACCGACAGGCCCGAGGCGGCGATCTTGGCCTTGACGGCGTCGACGTTCCACGCGGTCGAGCCAGCCGGAACCGGATCCTGCCAGATCAGGTCTTCCTGCGGGACCCACGGCCCCAGGTAGCGCACCTTCGGGCCCATGTCGCGGTGGGTCAGCTTGAACCAGGCGCGGGCGAAGGCATCGCTGAACGCCGCCTGATCCTTGGCGAACCGCTCCGATATCTCGCGGTAGACCGGGTCCATCTTCATCGCCATGTCGGCGTCGGTCATCATCGGCATGCGGCGAATGGACGGGTCTTCCACGTCCACGGGCATGTCTGCCGGGTCGATGTTGATCGGCTGCCATTGCCAGGCACCGGCGGGGGACTTCACGAGCTCCCAGTCGTATTTGAGCAGAAGGTGGAAGTAGCCTCCGTCCCACTTGGTCGGGTTGGTCGTCCAGGCACCTTCGAGGCCGGAGGTGATGGTGTCGCGGCCGACGGAGCGGGCGGAATGGACCATCCAGCCGAGGCCGCCCTCTTCCAGCGCCGCGCCTTCCGGCTCGGGTCCGATGCGCGACGCGTCGTTGTTGCCGTGCGCCTTGCCGACGGTGTGGCCGCCCGCGGTCAGGGCGACGGTTTCCTCGTCATCCATCGCCATGCGGGCGAAGGTTTCACGCACGTCCTTTGCGGTCTTCAGCGGGTCGGGATTGCCGTCCACGCCCTGCGGGTTCACGTAGATCAGGCCCATGACCACGGCGGCCAGCGGGTTTTCCAGCGACGAGCGGTCTTCCTTGGACGGATAGCGTTCGTCCTTCAGCCACTCTTTTTCCGACCCCCAGTACACGTCCTTTTCGGGATGCCAGATGTCCTCGCGCCCGAAGCCGAAGCCGAAGGTCTTGAGGCCCATCGATTCGTAGGCGACGGTCCCGGCCAGGACCATCAGGTCGGCCCAGCTCAGGCGGTTGCCGTATTTCTTCTTGATCGGCCACAGCAGGCGACGCGCCTTGTCCAGGTTGGCGTTGTCCGGCCAGCTGTTCAGCGGCGCGAAGCGGTGGTTTCCGGTGCCCGCCCCGCCACGGCCGTCGGCCATGCGGTAGGTCCCGGCGGCGTGCCAGGACATGCGGATGAAAAGCCCGCCATAGTGCCCCCAGTCAGCCGGCCACCAGTCCTGGCTGTCGGTCATCAGCGCGACAAGGTCACGCTTCACCGCCGCGAAGTCCAGCTTCTTCACTTCCTCACGGTAGTTGAAGCCGGTGAGCGGGTTCACCTTGGTGTCATGCTGGTGCAGGATGTCAAGGTTCAAGGTCTTCGGCCACCAATCGGTCACCGAGGAATTGGTCGTGGTGATCGCGCCGTGCATCACCGGGCATTTGCCCGAGCGTCCAACGTCATTGCCGTCCATCTTGCTCTCCCTGAACTGGCTTTCCAAAAACATCGCAAGCGCCCTGTCCCGGAACCGGAGGGCGACTCGCAGGGTCGTATCGCGAGATCGTGTAGCACCTCCAATCCATAATAGGAATTTTCATTTTCCTATCGTCGCGATATGTAGAGCCTATGATAAAGCTGACCCTCAAACATCTGCGCTATTTCGACGCACTGGCCCGCCACCGCCATTTCGGACGCGCGGCCGAGGCGTCTTCGATCTCGCAGCCTGCGCTTTCGCTGCAGGTGAAGGAACTGGAAGACATTCTGGGCGCCCCCCTGGTGGAAAGGGGGGCGCGGCAGATCAGCCTGACCGCCCTGGGCGAGGAGTTTGCGGTGCGGGCGCGCGATGTGCTGCGCGCGGTGGATGAGCTTGGGGTCCTGGCACGGGCTTCGACGGGACCCTTGTCCGGGCGGCTGCGGCTGGGCGTGATTCCGACGGTGGCGCCTTATCTGCTGCCCCGGCTGATGCGCGAAGTGTCCGGCCGGTTCCCGGATCTCGACCTTCGCCCGCGCGAGGCTGTGACGCCGCGGCTTCTGCGTGACCTGGGCGAGGGGCGGCTGGACCTTGCGCTGCTGGCGCTTCCGGTGTCCGAGCCGTCCCTGGTGGAACACCTGCTTCTGGAAGAGGAGTTCCTGCTGGTCCGCCCCGATTCCGCAGAGAGCGATCCGGTGCCGGCCCCCGACGACCTGCGCCAGATGCCGCTGCTCCTTCTGGAAGAGGGTCACTGCTTCCGCGATCAGGCCATTGCGGTCTGCAAGCTGTCACCCGGCTTGTCCGGCGACATCATGGAAGGCTCGTCGCTGGCGACGCTGGTGCAGATGGTGGGGGCCGGGATCGGCGTCACGCTGATCCCGGAGATGGCGGCAAGGGTCGAGGGGCGCTCGGCCCCGGTGGTGCTGGATCGCCTGCCCGAGCCACGGCCCAGCCGGACGATCGGACTGGTCTGGCGGCGGTCGAACCCGTTGTCCGACCGCTTCGCCGATCTGGCCGAGGGCCTCCGCGCGGCGCTGGCGGCCTGAGCGTCACGCCCCCCAGGTCCGCTCCAGCAGGCGCAGCCAGTTGCCGTGCGCGATCTTCCGGATCAGCGCATCGCCCAGACCCATTTCGCGCATCGCGCCGATCAGGACCGGCAGGCCTTCGACCCCGCCGATGTCCTTGGGCGTCGTCGCGCCGTCATAGTCCGAGCCGATTCCCACGCAATCCTCGCCCGCCGTCTTCAGCATGTGCTCGATGTGCCGCTTCACCGGGTCCAGCGTCATGTCCGGGCTTTTCCGGCCGTCGGGGCGCAGGAAACCGGTGGCGAAGTTCAGACCGGCCATGCCGCCGGTGTCGCGGATGGCGTTGAGCTGCCGGTCCGACAGGTTCCGGCTCGAGGGCGTCACCGCATGGGCATTGGAATGGGTCGCCACCAGCGGAGCGTCGGACAGTTTCGCCACGTCCCAGAACCCGGCCTCGTTCAGGTGCGACAGGTCCACCATGATCTTCAGCGCATTGCATTCGCGGACCAGCGCCTTGCCCAGATCGGTCAGCCCCGGCCCGGTGTCGCCGGTCGAGGGATAGCGGAACGGCACGCCGTGGCCGAAAATGGTCGGACGGCTCCAGACCGGCCCAAGCGAGCGGAGCCCCGCCGCGTGGAACAGGTGCAGCGCATCAAGGTTTGCGCCGATGGGTTCCGCGCCCTCGAAATGCAGGATCCCCGCCACCACGCCTTCCGCCATCGCCGCGCGGATCTCGGCCGCGGTCCGGCACCAGCGGAAACGGCCGCCGGACACGCGCTCCATCCACATGAGGTGGCCCAGCATCTCGACCGCGACCGGCTGGGCGGCTGCGGCCTCGATCAGCTCGGGCAGGGGCAGGTCGTAGGGCGGCTTGTCCATCATCGCGTCGTAGTCGGTGAAATCCGCCGTCTCGGGCGAGGGGATGTAGACCGCGAAGAACCCGCCCGCGAAGCCCGAGGAGAGCATCCGCGGCAGGTCGAGATGGCCCGCGCCCTCGCCCTCGAGCCAGAGTTTCGCGCGGTTGGTACCGGCGGCGGCGATCTTCAGGACGATGTCGTTGTGGCCGTCGAAGACCGGGACGAGGTTGGACATGATGACTTCCAGAGTTGCGTTGCGCCCCCACTCTTTCCGCGAAGTCTTGCCAAGGCAAGCCGCCTGCGCCGCTTTGCCCGGTTGACGTGGCCGCCGCGAAGTGCCTAAGGCTTGGGCCATGCTGGCCCGTGTCATGCATCTTCGCCAGATCGTGCTTCTGGCCGTCCTGACCCTCGCGCTGGTCGCGACCGGGTTTGCGCATCGTGCTCCCAGTGCGGACGAGCCGACCCTTGCCGCGATGACAGCGGCCGGGGCAAGTCTGGCCGATCTCTGCGGCGAACTGGGTCAGCCGGGCCGTCATGCCGATCCACTGTGCCAGGCCTGCCAGATTGCCGGCGGGGCCGATCTGCCGCCCCCCGCCGGTGCCATTGTTCCGGCCGATCTCGCGCTTGTTGCCGCAAGTCCCGCGCCGCGCGAAAACCGCCGTGTCGCCAAGGTTCTCGACCCTGCGCGCACGCCCCAGGGTCCGCCGCTGGCCTGACCGCCGGCCGTCTGGCGCGGCCCGTCCTTCTTCCTGAGCAGTACGAGTCCGGGGCGCAGATGGCCAGCGGACCGTGTCACAACCCATTGATGTCCCGAAAGGACTTTCCGAAATGAAACGTTTCCTCTCTCTTGCTGCTGCCGTGATCCTTGCCACGCCCCTCTGGGCGCACGAGATCGTCTCGGGTGATCTCCAGATCATCCATCCGCACATTCCCCAGCCCGCCGCCACCGCCAAGGCGGCCGGCGGGTTCATGGCGATCGTCAACACCGGCACCGAGGCCGACCGGCTGATCGGCGTCGAAAGCGAGATCGCCGCAAAGTCCGAAGTGCATGAAAGCAAGGTCGATGCGAATGGCGTCGGCACCATGACCCATGTCGATTCACTGGAAATCCCCCCGGGCGAGACGGTCAGCCTGGAACGCGGCGGCTACCACATCATGTTCATGGGGCTGACCGGCAAGCTGACCGAGGGCGAGACGCACAAGGGCACGCTGATCTTCGAGAAGGCGGGGCGCGTGGAGATCGAGTTCCAGATCGACCCGCCGACGGGCATGGACGGGATGGATCATTCGATGATGGGCGAAGGGATGGACCATTCCATGATGGACCACGGGACCAACGACTAGTTGCGCGACCGGGCGCGGCGGCCCAGCATCCTGGTCGAAAGGGGAAGGACATGCCCGATCTTCCACCGGACAAGCCGCTGCGCCCGGACCAGGTTGCGCTTGACCACGATCCGGCGGTGACGGCAGACGCCGCCCGGCTTGGCTTCATCGGCCGCCTGCGGACCCCCTGGAGCCGGGGAAACTGCCCGAAGAACCTGCGCGAGGCGCGCGAGTTGGGCGGCAGATTCCGGGTCGAGGTCGATCCGGAGTTTCGTCCTGCCCTCAGGGGCTTGCAGGCCGGGCAAGCAGTGATCCTGCTCTACTGGACGGGGCAGGCGCGGCGCGACACGCTCGTGCTGTGCCCTCCGCATCGCGAGGAGCCGACCGGGGTCTTCGCGCTCCGCTCGCCCAGTCGACCGAACCCGATTGCCATCGGCGTGGTCCGCATTCTGTTGCTGGATGCCGCCGCGGGCCGGCTGGAGGTTGACGCACTGGACGCTTACGACGAAACGCCGCTGCTGGACATCAAGCCCTGGCTGCCTTCGGTAGACGTGCCGCCTGCTACCTGATTTACCCCCGCGAAAAGCTGCGCTAAACCCGTGTCCGAGAGCTAGCGGCAGGACAAAAATGCAGGGATTTCAGACCGAACCGAAACACGCCGCCTATGACGTGGTGATCATCGGCGGGGCGATAATGGGGTCATCGACCGCCTGGTGGCTGACGCGGATGGGCTTCACGGGCCGGGTGCTGGTGGTCGAGCGTGATCCCTCCTATGAAAAGGCGGCGTCGAGCCTGTCGTTTTCGTGTATCCGGCAGCAGTTCTCGACCGAGCTGAACATCCGCATTTCGCAGTTCGGAGCGGATTTCGTGCAGTCACTGCGGGCCCAGATGGGCGGTGACGATCGCGTACCGGAGCTGAAGATCCAGAACTTCGGATACCTCTATCTCGCGGACCATGAAGACTTCGCTGACGTTCTGCGCGCCAACCACAAGGTGCAGGCAGCTGCCGGCGCGGGAACGCGTCTGCTGACGCCGGAAGAGATCAAGACCGAATTCCCATTCATGATGGTCGACGACCTGGTGCTCGGCAGTCTGAACACCCGGGACGAGGGCTATTTCGACGGCTCGACCGTCTTTGACTGGTTCCGCCGCAAGTCCCGCGAGGCGGGCGTGCAATATGTGGCGGACGAGGTGGTCGGGCTGGATGTCCGGGGCAGCCAAGTGACTGGGATCACGCTGAAATCTGGTCGGACGATCGGCTGCGGGACCGTGGTCAACGCCGCCGGGACGCGGGGGGCGAAGGTGGCGGCGATGGCCGGGATCGCGATCCCGATCGAGCCGCGGAAGCGGTACAACTGGGTGATTCAGGCGGAAACCCCACTGGACCGGCCCCTTCCGCTGGTCATCGATCCTTCGGGCGCCTTCGTGCGCGAGGTCGGCGGGGGGACTTACATGGCGGGGGGGCATGCCGATGTCGACCCCGCCGTGGATTTCGACGATTTCGCAATGGATTACGGGCTGTGGATGGACAAGATCTGGCCCTATATCGCCACGCGCATTCCCGCCTTCGAGGCGGTCAAGGTGATCAGCGAGTGGGCCGGGCAGTACGATTACAACACGCTTGACCAGAATGCGATCACGGGGCCGCATCCCGAAATCGGCAATTTCCTGTTCCTGAACGGTTTTTCAGGGCACGGGCTGCAGCAATCGCCCGCAATGGGACGGGCGACGGCCGAGCTGATCGTTCATGGCGGCTACCGCACCTTGGACATGTCCGAGTTCCACTACGCCCGTGTCGCCGAGGGGCGGGCGCTGGTGGAGGGGGCGATCATCTAGGGGCGGTCTACTCGGTCGCGATGAGGGCGGTGGGGGACTGGACCGAGATCAAGTCCTTGGGTGCAAAGACGAAAACCAGCACTCCACCATAAACGGCAAGGAACAGGGCGACGGCGGCGTAGGTTCTGAAAGAGCGCGGACGCGTTTGCAGGGCCTGGGTCATCTCGAGTTCTCCTGACATGGCAGCAAGTCGGGGGCAGCGACTCGGGGTTGATGGCGGGACATTAGCACCGTTCCGGGCGATCTGCCTCCCCAAGTTTCAACGGTCGGCGGAAAATTGTTCCAAAGATTGGCCTGTGTGGGCAAATTTTCATCTACACCGGGGTCTATTCTGCGGCTGCACACGAACCTTTTTCTGCATTTTCAGGACGCCGAGGTCTGAAGGGGAATTAACGATTCGCTCGGTCGCGTATTCTGCCGGCAAGTGCTTGGGAAGGTTGCATTAACGGCTTGTGGCAGTCAGCCCCAAAACGTCTGGCAGTCCGTTTTCCTAGCGTATGGGACTTGTCCATACGCTTGCTAGTTGCGCGGGCCGTCGATCAGCCCCGCACGGCAGCGGCTTTCTGCGCCTGCACGATGGCGGAAAACTGCTAGCTCCTCACGCCGGAGAAGCGGGCTTGCCAGTCGGCACGCTCTTCGTCGGTGATCTTGCGGAACAGGTTTTCCGGCACCTCGAAGGAATGGCCGGGGGCAAGGGTGCGGATCGCGGCATGGATGTCCGAGGGCCAGGTCCAGTCCTCTGATCCCACGGCCTTCATCATCGCCGCCGAGGCGTCCGGGATGAAGGGCGAGGACAGGATGGCGTAGACCCGGATCAGGTTCAGCGCGAGGCGGATGATGGCCTGGGCCTGCTCTGGCTCGGTCTTGACGACGGACCACGGCGCGGCGGATTGCAGGTATTCGTTGCCGATGACCCAGATCGCGCGCAGCTCGGCCGCGGCCTTGCGGACCTCCATGTCCTGCATGAACTTCGTGTAGTCGGCGATGCGGGTGCCGAGGTCGGCGATGAGCGCGGTCTCCAGCGGGCCGAAGGTGCCGCCCGCGGGGACGTCGGTGCCGAACTTGGACACGGCGAACTTGGTCACGCGGGAGACGAGGTTGCCGAGGACGTCGGCCAGGTCCTTGTTCACGCTGGTCTGGAAGTTTTCCCAGGTGAATTCCGAGTCGCTCGACTCGGGCGCGTGCGACAGCAGCCACCAGCGCCAGTAGTCCGACGGCAGGATCGACAGTGCCTGGTCCATGAAGACACCCCGGCCCTGAGAGGTCGAGAACTGGCCGCCGTCATAGTTCAGGTAGTTGAAGGACTTGAGGTAGTCGACCAGCTTCCACGGCTCACCGCTTCCCAAGATGGTGGCCGGGAACGACAGGGTGTGGAAGGGGACGTTGTCCTTGCCCATGAACTGGTAATAGGTCACGTCGGACGCGCCCTTGTCGGTGCGCCACCAGCGTTCCCACGCCTCGTCGCCAAGCCCGTTCGCATCGGCCCATTCGGCCGTCCCGGCGATGTATTCGATGGGGGCGTCGAACCAGACGTAGAAGACCTTGCCTTCCATCCCCGGCCAGGGCTGGTCGCCCTTCTTGACCGGAATGCCCCAGTAGAGGTCGCGGGTGATCCCCCGGTCCTGCAGCCCGTCCCCGTCGTTCAGCCATTTCTTGGCGATCGAGGTGGTCAGGATCGGCCAGTCCTTTTTCGAGTCGATCCAGGCCTCCAGCTTGTCCTTCAGCGCGCGCTGCTTGAGGTAGAGGTGCTTCGTCTCGCGGACCTCCAGGTTGGTCGAGCCGGAGATCGAGGAGCGCGGGTTGATCAGGTCGGTCGGGTCCAGCTGCTTGGTGCAGTTCTCGCACTGGTCGCCGCGTGCCGATTCATAGCCGCAGTTCGGGCAGGTGCCGGTGATGTAGCGGTCGGGCAGGAAGCGATTGTCGTCGATGGAGAAGACCTGCTTTTCCGACACTTCCGCGATCAGGCCGTTCACGGCGAGTTTCCCGGCAAAATGCTGGGTCAGCTTGTGGTTCCGCTGGCTGGACGACCGGCCGAAATGGTCGAAGGACAGACGGAACCCCTTGGCGATGTCGGCCTGCACCTGGTGCATCTCGGCGCAGTATTCTTCCACCGGTTTCCCGGCCTTGGCGGCGGCAAGCTCGGCTGGCGTGCCGTGTTCGTCGGTGGCGCAGATGAACATCACCTCATGCCCCATCGCGCGGTTGAAGCGGGCGAAGAGGTCGGCGGGAAGCTGCGAGCCGACCAGGTTCCCAAGGTGCTTGATCCCGTTGATATAGGGAATGGCCGAGGTGATGAGGATGCGTGCCATGTCTGCGCCTTCGCTTGAGTCCGGCGATTGCTTAGCCCAAGCGTGGGAAAAGGGCCAGCGGCGCTAGGGGCGGCCCTTAATCATCCGGGTGAGGGTGCCGTCGCCCTCCATCTCGCGCTTGAAGGCGCCAAGCATGTGGATCGTGACCAGCGCCATGAGGAGCTTGGTCAGAATGTCGTGCAGCCGAAACCAGTAGGCCTCACCGTCTTCCGAGGCTTCGACAAGCGGCGGGACGGTCCAGCGGTCGGCAATCATCACGTCGATGCCGGTGGCGGAACTGCCCGCCCAGCCGGAAAGCGGAATGGCGATGAGCAGGCCGTAGATCGCCCAGTGCGCGGCGCGGGCAGCCCAGAAGGCGGCGTTGCGGGGTCCAAGCGGAACGGGGGGCGGGCTTGTGACGTGCCAGGCGATGCGGACCAGGATCAGGGCCAGGATGCCGAAGCCGATGGTCTTGTGCAGCCCGTAGAGCCAGAGATTCGCCAGCCCCGGCTCCATGTCGGCGATGCGCAGGCCTAGGGCCAGCTGGCCGACGACGAGAAGCATCATGGACCAGTGGAGGACGCGGGTGACGAGGCCGAACTCGGCAGGGCCATTTCTCAGCATGTCAGCCCTGGGCGTCGATCTCTGCGGTGATCAGGATGCGGACCTCGTCTCCTACCATGTCGGCCCAGCCGGTCGCGCCGAAGTCCGAGCGATTGACGCGGCCGGACAGCCTGACGGTGAGATGGTCGAGGTCGGTGGCAGTGCTCCCCGCGGGGCGGAAGAGCTGGGCGGTCAGAGTGACCTCTTTGGTCACGCCGCGGATGGTGAGGTTGCCGGTGACCTTGGCCGTGTCGCCCGCGCCTTCAACCGAGGTGGAGGTGAAGGTCATCCGGGGGTGCTGTCTGGCGGCCAGCACCTTTGGGCCTTTCAGCGCCTGGGCGGCGAAGGGGAAGCTTGCTGTGGCTCCGGTCACGTCCAGTGCCACGTCGACCGTGCAATTGGCGACATTGGCGAAGTCGAGCCGGAGGTCAGCCTTCTGAAGCGGGATCGCGCCCGTGATCTTGTCGGGGCCGAAATCCGTCTCGAACGCGACGGTCGAGTTCGCGGAGTCCATAGCATAGTCGGTGGTGGCTGCCCTGGCCGTGCCAAGCGGCATGAGGAGGGCAAGGGCAAGGATGGCAAGCCGGCGCATGGGGAATCCCTCCGGTGCTGGTCCTCTTGAAGGGTAGCACCGGGGGGCGGTTTGGCAAACTCAAGCCCGCGTGCGCTATTGGGCGCAGTAGGCCCCGTCGACCAGGTGGTAGGACCCGGTAATGAAGCTGGCCCGGTCCGAGAGCAGGTATTGCGTGAGATCCGCGACTTCCTCGGCGCGACCGAGGCGGCCGATCGGATGGGCGGCAACGAGCGCCTCTTTCGCGCCGGGGGGCAGGGCGGACAGAAGCGGCGTGTCGATGAAGGCCGGACCGATGGCGCTCACCCGGATGTTCTTCGACGAATATTCCAGCGCGACGGTCTTGGTCAGCCCCACCACGGCATGTTTTGCTGCCACATAGGCGCCGGAATTCGCAAAGCCGACCGAGCCCAGGATAGAGGCGATGTTGACGATGGCACCGCCGCCGGCCTTCAGCATCTGGGGGAGGGCGAAGTGCATCCCGTAGAAGACCGAGTTCAGGTTGACGCCGATCACCCGGTGCCAGCCGTCCAGCGGGTAGTCCCCGGTCGCCGCCTGCGCCCCGCCGATCCCGGCGTTGTTGACCAGAAGCTGCAAGCCGCCACCCCAATCGGCGGCCTCGGCCACCAGGCGTTCCACGGTGGGGGCGTCGGACACATCGCCCTCCGCCGCCCGGGCCGTGCCGCCTGCGCTGGTGATCAGGGCGGCCACGCGTTCGGCCGCGTCGAGTTTCAGGTCCTGCACAAGGACCTTCGCGCCGCTGGCCGCCAGGCCCTTGGCAATGGCCTCGCCGATGCCCGAGCCCGCGCCAGTGACGAGAGCGGTCTTGCCGGTGAAGGTGATCTGCATGGGGTCTCTCCTTGGTGGGTCGGCGGTAAGGATAGGGGCCCTGTGACAGGCGGCCATGATCCGGATCAAGTCAGGCGTCGGGCAGGGGGCGCGGCTCCAGCTCCTCGTCCTTTGGGCGGGTGTGCAGCGTCCAGCTGGCCGGGGGCAGAAGCCGCGCGCGCAGGCGGGTGAGGGTGAAGCTTTCTTCCTCGGCCCACAGAAGCGCGCGGCTGGGGGCGGGGGCCATGTGCCAGCGGCTTTCCACCCCCTGCGCCCCGCCCTGGCCGGGCAGCAGCACCAGCCCCAGGGGCGGGATCGCCCCGTCGCGCCGGGCGGCCTCGGCCCCCGTTTCGGCCGCCAGGTGCAGCCGCCGGGTGGGCGTAAGCGCGGGGGGCGAGAGAAGCTCGGCGATGACCAGCGGGGCCGCGCCCGAACGGAGCGATTCTTCGGCCGCCCAGAGCAGGCTTTCATCGCGCGGGGCCTGCACAAGGATCAGGCGCGCGGGATCGGCCAGGGGTTGCAGGCCGGCGGCGTTCAGCCGTTCGGGCGTCCAGCCGGGCCGGATCCAGATGACCGGACCCTGACACTTGCCCATGATCCGCGCGGCCAGCATGAGCCGCGAGGGGCCGCACAGCTCATGCACGCGACCGCGTTGCAGGGTCAGTTCGCCCGCCAGCGATTGCAGCGCCTGGGGCTGGCGCGGGGCTTGGTGATGGATCGGCAGACTCATGTCGAAAAGCTATCGTGTTCGCGCAATGTTCTCAAGCGCGGGCCTTTGCCCGACCCGCGATCCGGCCTAGTTTGCCTGCGACAAGAAGGAGTTCCCGATGCAGACGCTGACCCTTGGCCGGACCGGCCTGACCGTTTCCGAGCTGTGCCTTGGCACGATGACCTGGGGGACGCAGAACACCGAGGCCGAGGGCCACGCCCAGGCCGACATGGCGCTGGACCACGGGGTCACCTTCTGGGACACCGCCGAGATGTATCCGGTGAACCCCGTCCGGCCCGAGACGGTGGGGCGGACGGAAGAGATCATCGGGACCTGGCTCGCCTCGCGCGGGGGGCGGGATCGGCTGGTGCTGGCGACGAAGATCACCGGCAAGGGCCAGAACGTGCGCCCCGGCCAGCCGATTAGCGGCGCGACGATGCGCGCGGCGGTGGAAGGCAGCCTGAAGCGCCTGCAGACCGATTACATCGACCTGTACCAATTGCACTGGCCGAACCGGGGCAGTTACCATTTCCGCCAGGCCTGGACCTACCAGCCCCCGAAGATCGACCGGGCGGCCGAAACGGCGGCGATGACCGACATACTGACCACCGCTCAGGCGCTGGTGGCGGAAGGCAAGATCCGCGCCATCGGCCTTTCCAACGAAAGCGTCTGGGGCGCGGCGCGCTGGCTGCATCTGGCCGACACGCTGGGCCTGCCGCGGATGGCAACGGTGCAGAACGAATACTCGCTGCTGTGCCGGCAGTTCGACACCGACTGGGCCGAGCTTTCGGTGATCGAGGACATGCCGCTGCTGGCCTTCTCGCCCCTGGCGACGGGGCTGCTCAGCGGAAAATACGCGGGCGACGTGATCCCCGAAGGCTCGCGCCGCAGCCTGAACCCGGACTTGTCGGGCCGGGTGACCGCGCAGGTCTTTCCGGCGGTGGCGGCTTATCTGGGAGTGGCGGCGCGGCACGGGCTGGACCCCTGCCAGATGGCCATCGCCTTCTGCCGGACGCGGCCCTTCACCACGATCCCGATCATCGGCGCGACGACGCTGGCTCAGCTGAAGACCAATCTCGGGGCGGCGGGGCTCACGTTGTCGCGAGAGGTGCTGGAGGACATAGCGGAAACCCACCGGGCCTATCCCGCTCCCTACTGACGGGACTTGCGGCGCGGGGCGGATCAAGGCACTTGTGAGCCGGAACCGGAGAGCCCGATGTCCCGCCTGTCGCTTGTCGCCGTCCTTGTCTGTGCAGCGGGTCTGCTGACGGCCTGTCAGGCAGCCCTTCCGGGCAAGAAGACCTCGGACGTCACGCCGAACGCCGTCGCGGGCGATCCGATCGAGGTCACCACGCTGGACGCGCCCCCAGGGGCGGCGCCTGCAGCCGCGCCGGTCCCGCCCGCAGGTGAGGCGGGCGGAACCGAAACCGCTGCCGCCCAGCCGGCTCCGGCCGCCCCGGCCGCAGAACCGGCAGCCGAGGCCGTGGCCCCCGCGCCCAAGCCCGATCTGACCGAGACCCCGGTCACCCCGAAGTCCGAGATGCAACTGGCCTGCGAAAAGAAGAAGGGCCGCTGGGTCAAGGTGAAGGGCGAGTTGCGGGCCTGCGTGTTCCAGACCCGGGACTCCGGCAAGCGGTGCGAGCGGGAAAGCCAGTGCGAAAGCGTCTGCCTTGCGCGGTCAGGCACCTGCGCGCCGCTGAAGCCGCTTTATGGCTGCAACGAGATCCTGCAGGACAACGGGGCGCGGGTGACGCAGTGCATCGAATAGCCGTGCTCATCGCCTTCGTGCTGGCCGGATGCGCCGCGAAAGCGCCCTCGCCGTCGGCGTTCCGGGCCGCGGACGCTCCGATCTGGTCGGCGGCGGCCTTCCAGTCGGCCCCGGTCGCGGGAACCTGGCGGCAGGTGGCAGATTTCCGCAGTGCGGGCAGCTGCGAGGCGGGCGCGGTCGAGATCGTGCCGGAGGGACAGGCCCTGCGGCTGCGCGGGACGCTCTGCCTGGCCGGGAAGCCGCAAGCCGTCTCGGGCCTCGCGCCGCTCGTCGGCCCGGGACGGCTACGCGTCGGGAATGAGGAGTGGTGGGTGATCTGGGTCGATGTCGGCTACCGCACGCTGGCCATCGGCACGCCTTCGGGCCGGTTCGGCATCATCCTCGACCGGGGCGCGATCCCCGCCGACCGGCTGAACGCGGCGCGGGAGATCTTCGATTTCAACGGCTACCGGACCGAGGCGCTGACCGCGCTTTAGCGCACCCGCTCCAGCAGCCCCGCCAGGTGGGCGACCATGTCGCGCGCGCCGACCTCTGCCTCGCGGACCAGAAGGTCGAAATGCTGGGTGATCGTCTCGACCCGGGCGCTGTCGCGGAACGCAAGGTAGTGCCTGCCAAGGTAGATCACGGCGAGCAGAGGGCCGAACACGGTGACCGGGGCCGAGAAGAGCTTGCGCGCGTCGAAGAGGCAAAGCCGCAGCGACGGGTAGAGCTGTTCGCACAGCGCCATCAGGTGCCGCAGCTGCTGATGGCGAGTTTCGGGCGGCAACCCCTCGTAGTAGCCAGATCCGGTCGCGAAGGCGGTCAGCTCGTGCAGGGGCAGCGCGATCTCGTAATCGGACCCCGCACCACGCATCCATTTCAGCCGGTCCTCGAAGGCGCCGATGGCCTGTTCGGCGGTGCGGCCAAGCTGCGGCTCGTATTCCCATTCCACCACGGCGCGGGTCTTCAGCATGTCGGGCAGCGTCGCGGGGACATGGCGGATCTTGTAGCCCGCGGCCTCCTGGTGCCAGGCGAAGATCCGTTCGTCGATCAGCGCCCGGGGCGCCTCGGTCAGGGAAAGCGAGGCGGCAAGCAGGTCGGCCAGCGGTTCGGGGCGGCCCGACAGGCCGAGAAGCCAGTCCGCGCTGATCCCCAGTGCACGGGCGCAATCAGCGGCCAGCTGCGCGTTGGGCATCCGGGTGCCGTCCTGCAACAGCGCCGAGATGGTCGAGCGGTCGACCCCGGTCTGCCGCGCGAGTTCTGCCTGGCTCATCTTCCGTGCCGCCATTGCCTCGGCCAGGCGGGTGCGGAACTGGGGAGCGCGGTCGCGTTTGTCGATTTTTTCCATCATCCGATGATTTTCCAGAACGACTGCGGAGAAAAGTTTACAATATCCCGAATTCCTGTCCGTCGGTGGATTTGCTACTGTCACAGAAACGTTACGAGCCGAGCAGCATCTTGCAGACCGAGACCCGGGCCGTCGAATGGCCCACCCTGATCGTCTTCCTGGCAACCTACAGCCTCTGGGTCCTGGCGACCACCTGGCTTTGGTCCTTCTCTCCCCCCCTTGCGATCCTTGCCGCAGGATTGGCGGTGGCGCAGTTCTCGTCACTCTCGCACGAGGTTCTGCACGGCCATCCGTTCCGGTCGCAATGGGCGTCCGAGGCGCTGGTCTTTCCGGGCCTTACGATCTTTGTGCCCTACCTGCGCTTCAAGGACACGCATCTGCAGCACCATTTCGACCCGGCGCTGACCGACCCTTACGACGACCCGGAATCGAATTACTGCGACCCTGCGGTGTGGGCCCGGCTGTCATCCGTGGCGAGGCTGATCCTGCGGTTCAACAACACCCTGGTCGGTCGGGTGCTGATCGGGCCGGTCGTCTCGACGGTGACGTTTCTGGCGATGGACTGGTGCCTGGCGCGCGACGGCAATCGGCGGGTCATCCTGGGCTGGGCGCTGCATGCGGTGGGGGTCGCGCTGGTGCTGGTCTGGCTGATCGCCGTGGGCCAGATGCCTGTCTGGGCCTACCTCATCGCGGTCTACGTCAGCATGAGCCTGCTGAAGATCCGCACCTTCCTGGAGCATCGTGCCCATGACCAGGCCCGCGCGCGGACTGTCATCATCGAAAGCCGCGGGCCGCTGAGCCTTCTGTTCCTGAACAACAATTTCCACGTCGTGCACCACATGCACCCGGCCGTTCCCTGGTATCGGCTGCCTGGGCTGTATTTCGGCAACCGCGACCACTACCAGCGCCGGAACGAGGGCTACGTCTACCGCAGCTATGTCGATATTTTCCGACAGTTCCTGTTCCGCGCCAAGGACCCGGTGCCCCATCCGATCTGGCCGGTCGACAAGGGCGGAGCCCTGGGGACCGGCGCGCTAGACCAGCCGCCGGAATTGCGGGGTGGTGCCGGAATTGTCGAAGAACGGCACGCCGGGCTGGTCGTGGCCCGCCACTAGCGCCGCGACCTCGGCCAGCACGACCTCGGTGATGAAGGGCAGGTCCAGGGCGCGGGCCTCGGGCAGGGGCAGCCAGCGCAGATGCTGAAGCTCGCCCGACGCCAGGGTGAAATCTTCGCGGTTGTCATCCAGGCTGTCGGCATGGGCCAGCAGGAAACGTGCGTCGAACCGGCGGCTGCGGCCCGGCGGCGTGATCGCGCGGAAGATGAACCGCAAGGACGGATGCTCCATCCCCGCCAGGTTGAGGCCCGTCTCCTCGGTCAGTTCGCGCAGGGCCGTGGCGACCAGAGTTTCCGGCTGAGGGGCGTCCGGCGGGACCATCAGCGTCAGGCGCCGGGTGCAATCTGCGGTAAGAAAGCCGGAACGGGCGGCGGCCGCGTCCTCGGCATCGACCCGGCCGCCGGGAAATACGAACTTCGACGGCATGAACACCGCCCCCTCGCCGCGCTGGCCCATAAGAACCTGCGGCCCGTCGACGCTTTCGCGCCAGAGGACCACGGTCGCGGCGGAACGGATCGGTTCGTCAGTCATGCGGACGCGCGCCGAACCCATGCATCCGGTTGGCCCATTGCAGGGCGACCAGCGCCCCCTTGAGCCTTGGCAACAGATACAGCGACAGGGCCACCGTGCCGATGGTGAAGCCCACCGCCATCACCAGCGGCTCGGGCCGCCACTTGGTATAGGTGAACAGCAGGATCGGGGCGAGCAGGTGGCCCACGATCAGGATGGTCATGTAGGCCGGCCCGTCGTCGGCGCGGTGATGGTGCAGCTCTTCGCCGCAGACCGGGCAGTTGTCGCGCACCTTGAGATAGCCGCGCAACATCGGTCCCGCACCGCAGTTCGGGCAGCGCCGCCGCCAGCCGCGCAGCACGGCGGGCTTCCAGGGGCGCTCCTGTTGGTCGGTCATGGGGGTCGTTTCGGTCATGGTCATGAGAGTGTCCTGCGCAGCGGGCGCGTTTGGCAAGGGCCTTACATAGCGACTGGGTCAGCGGTTTCACAGGGGAAAGACCGGCCTGTGCCCAGATGTCGCAAGAACCTGCGACGGAAAGCGGACGGTGGCGCGTGTGACAGGCAGAAGGGTCGGAAATGCCGGCCTGGAACACAGGAGAAGAAGATGTCTGCATCGAAGAAATCCGCAATCGTTGCCTTGGCCCTGCTGGGTGCCGTGGCCGCTTCGGCCGCGATGGCTGACAAGAGCGGGATGGGAATGGGCGGCATGGGAATGGGCGGGATGGGAATGGGCGGCATGGGAATGGGCGGCGAAGGCGGGGGCGCGATGCTGACCCAGATGTTCGACGCCGTCGACACGGACAAGGACGGAAAGGTGACGCTGGCCGAACTGCAGGCGCACCGCAAGGCCGAGTTCGCCTCTGCCGACACCAATGGTGACGGCGCGCTGAGCGCCGAGGAACTGTCGGCCCACATGCTGGCCCGGATGCAGGCCCAGATGGCCGAGCGGAGCCAGGCGATGCTGGACAACATGGACAACGACGGCAACGGCTCGCTCTCTGAAGACGAGATGGGCCAGGGTCCGGGAGAGCGTCACTTTGCCCGGATCGACACCGACAACGACGGCGCGATCTCGAAGGTCGAGGCCGAAGGCGCGATGCAGCACCGCAATAAGCGCGGCCACGGCTGGGGCATGGGCGACAACTGAGCCTTTGCGGCCTGGCCGCCCAGCCGCTAAGCAGTCGGGATGACGATGGCCTTCGACGCGCATGGGGATGTCTCGGACGAGGCGCTGATGGTGCTCTATGCCAACGGCGACCGCCACGCCGCGCTGGCCCTGACCCGACGGGTCACACCGCGGGTCCTTTCCTATGCCGCGCGGTTGCTGGGCGGCGACCGGGCCGAGGCCGAGGACGTGGCGCAAGAGACGATGCTGCGTCTGTGGAAGATCGCGCCCGACTGGCGGCAGGGTGAAACCAAGGTGACGACCTGGGCCTACCGGGTCGCCACCAACCTGTGCATCGACCGGCAGCGCGCCCGCGGCCGCAGGCGGCAGATGGCGCTGGACGACGCGCCCGAGGTCGCGGATGCCGCACCAGGGGCCGAGGGCCGGTTGCAGGACGCGGGCAGGATGGCCGCCCTTGAGGCCGCGCTGAGGGAGCTTCCCGACCGGCAGCGGCAGGCGGTCGTCCTGCGCCACCTGGAAGGGATGACGAACCCCGAGATTGCGGCGATCATGGAGATCGGGGTGGAAGCGGTGGAAAGCCTGACCGCGCGCGGCAAGCGGTCGCTCTCGGCGATCCTGTCGGGCCGGAAGGCGGACCTGGGCTATGAGGATGACGGCGATGCAGGATGACGATCTCGACCGCCTGCTGGCAGCGGCAGCGCAGCGGCCCATAGTGCCGTCCGAGGCGCTGATGGAGCGCGTGCTGGAGGATGCGCTGCGGCTGCAGCCAGTCACGCCGCGCCCGTCGGTGCGGCCGCGGCCGGGTCTGATCGCGCGTCTGGCCGGTCTTTTGGGCGGGGCGCCGGCGCTGGCCGGGCTCGGCACGGCGGCGGTGTTCGGGCTGGTGCTTGGCTATTACAGTCCGACGACGCTGGATTATCTTACCGGCACCACCACGGATACGGCGGAATTCTTCCCCGAAGCCGATTTTCTGACGACGGAAGGCTGAGATGACCGAACCGACCCCACAGGCTCCCGTGTCCCCGACGACCCCACGCGGGGTGAAGATCGCGCTCACGATTTCGGTCGCGCTGAACCTGGCCGTTGCCGGCCTTGCCGTTGGCGCCTGGCTCGGCGGCGGCCACCGCGACATGCCCCGCGACATGTCCTTCGGCCCCTTCAGCGAGGCGCTGGACGATACCGACCGCCGCGAGATCCGCCGGGCGCTGATGGACCGGCTGGGAGAATTCCGCGCCGACCGGGCCGCCGCGCGGGAGGAGTTCGAGACCCTGCTGGCAACCTTGCGGGCCGACCCCTTCGATCCCGCTGCGATGAAGGCCGCGCTGACCGCAATCGAGACGCGCAACGCCGACCGGCTCGAGCTTGGGCGAAGCCTGATCGAGACCCGGCTGATCGAAATGTCGTCCGAAGATCGCCGGCACTTTGCCGACCGACTGGAAAAGGGCCTGCGCCGAGGCGGGCGTGACTAGGCCGCCGACCGCCGGTAGGTGACCTGATTGCGCCCCGCGCCCTTGGATTCCAGCAAGGCGAGGTCGGCCTGTTCGACAAGGCCCTCGATCGCATAGCTGTCCTCGCCCGCCATCCCTGCCACAGCCACGCCGATCGAGACGGTGACCCGCAGCTCTTCGCCCGAGTGCAGGCGGATCGGCTGGTCGTCCATCACCTGGCACAGCCGTTCCGCCACGCGGCGGGCCACGGTCATGCAGCTTTGCGGCAGGATCGCCAGGAACTCCTCGCCGCCGATGCGTGCCAGCACGTCGGTCTCGCGGAGGTTCGCGGTCAAGCGGCGCGCCACCTCGACCAGCACCTGGTCGCCCGCCGCATGACCATGCTGGTCGTTGACCTGCTTGAAGCGGTCGAGGTCCATCACCATCACCGCGAACTGGCTGCCCTCGGCCCGGGCGCGGGCGGCGATGGCCTGCAGTTGGGGCGCGGCGCAGCGGCGGTTGTAAAGCCCGGTAAGCGGGTCGCGCATCGCCATCCGCAGCCCGTCCTGCATCCGCGCCCGCCTCCGGTCGGACTGGCGTTTGCGCCGCAAGAGGCCACGGGTGCGCAGCGCCAGCTCCTCGGCCGTGACTCCCGGACCGACGGCATCGTCCGCGCCCAGGTCAAAGGCCATCGCGGCCTCGTCCCCCTCGCCGGCCGGTCCGACCACGCAGACCGCGGCATGGCGGGTGGCCTGGTGGCTTTTCAGCTCGGACAGAAGGCGCAGCGTGCCAGAGGGATTGCGGCCGTCGTCGTGCAGGATGAACACCTCGGGGATCGCCGCGCCGACCGCCAGGTCGGCCAAGGCCTCGCGCCGCGACATCATCACCAGCCGGTCGCGCACCTGCGCCCCAAGGCCGGACCACAGCGGGTTGGCCGGGTCCGACCCCACGACCGCGATGACGCCTTGCGGGTCGAAGCCGACGGGTGCCTCGGCCAGGCCGGCGATGGCCAGTCCCTCGCTTGCCGGAAACTCGCTTTCCGCTTTCACCCGCAGCAGGTTGCGCAGCCGCGCCAGCATCACCCGTTCATTGGCCGGGCGGTCCATCACGTCGTCCGCCCCGGCCGCGAAGGCGGCAAGACGTTCCTCGGCCGTCCCGCTGGCGGTCAGTGCGATCACCGGCACGTCCCGGCTGACGGGATCGCGGCGCAAGCGTCGCAGCACCTCAAGCCCCGAGATGTCGGGCAGGCCCAGATCCAGCAGCACAAGATCCGGCCGCTCTTCCCGGGCAAGGTCGAGGCAGGCGGCCCCTTCGGCCGCGGGAATGGCGTCGTAGAAGGCCGCCGCAAGTCGCGCCTGCTGCACGATCCGGTTCGCCGCCACGTCGTCAACGATGAGAATCCGTGCGCTCATCTTGCGAAGCCGTCTTTTCATTCCACCTGTTGTGGACAAATCTTCGGCCGAGAAGGTTAACAAAGTCTTTCCAACAGTGGCCGCCGCGCACATTTCTGCCCGGTGCCACCGGAAGGAAACGAAAGAGAGAACAATGCAACCCGAAGTTGCGCAAGTCCTGGCCATCCAGGCGCTGGGATGGATCGCCGCCGATGACGAGATCTTCCCGCAGTTCCTGGCCTCGACCGGGGCCAGCCTGGGGGACCTGCGCGCAAGGGCGGCAGATACCGAGTTTCTGGCGGCGGTGCTGGATTTCCTGATGCTGGACGACAGATGGGTTGTTGCCTTCTGTGACGCGGGCGGCCATGCCTACACCGCCCCCCAGTCCGCGCGCGCGGCGCTTCCCGGCGGGGCAGAGCTGCACTGGACCTGAAGGGCGCAAAGATGATTGACGGTCTGTTGTTCGACAAGGACGGGACGCTGTTCGATTTCCGGATCAGCTGGGGCAACTGGGCGCGGACATTCCTGACGCGCATCGCCGACGACGCGGGCCATGCCCGGCGCCTGGGCCGCGCGATCGGGTATGATCTGGACAGTGGGACCTTCGCGCCCGACAGCCCGGTGATCGCGGCCACCGCTGCCGACATCGCCGCTGCCCTCGCGCCCCACCTGCCTGGCACCTCGGTCGAGGATCTGACCGACCGCATCGATGCCAGTGCGGGCCAGGCGCCGATGTCCGAGGCCGTCCCGCTGCGCCCGCTGCTTTCTGCATTGCGCGAGCGCGGGTTGCGGCTGGGCGTGGCGACCAACGACTCCGAGGTTCCGGCGCGGCAGCATCTGGCGAACCACGGCATCACCGACTGTTTCGATTTCATCTCGGGCTATGATTCGGGTCATGGCGCGAAACCGGGGCCGGGCATGTGCCTCGCCTTCGCCCGGCAGCTGGGGCTGGAACCGGCGCGGGTGGCGATGGTGGGCGATAGCCGCCATGATCTCGAGGCCGGCCGGGCAGCCGGCATGCGCACGGTCGCGGTGCTGACCGGGATCGCGAAACGCGAGGATCTGGCGCCCCATGCCGATGTGGTCCTGACCGACATTGGCGCGCTTCCCGACTGGCTTTCGGGCCTTCGGACCTGAATTCCCGCGCTCAAGCGCGAAAAACGACCAGTTCACGTCGCAAATCCGGTGCTCAGACCGGGCCGGCATCCGTCATCTTCGCCCTGAGTGCCAAGGAGGGTGACCATGACCGATGAACCAGCCCGGAGAAAGCGTGCCGGTGGGCGGGCGGGGATGAAGGTCCGCGCGGGCTCGGCGGTGATCGACCAGATGCCCTGGCGGATCCCGGTGAACCCCGACGCCCCCATCGAGCCGCTGGATGCCGAGGGCGTGCAGCGCATCCACAAGACGGCGATGCGCATCCTGCGCGATATCGGGATCGAGTTCCTGAACCCCGAGGCGGTGGAGCATCTTCGGAAAGCGGGCTGCATCGTGAACGGAACCAACGTCCGGATGGACGAGGACTTCGTGATGGAAATGGTCGCCCGCGCGCCCGAGACCTTCACGATCACGCCGCGGAATCCCGAGCGCGAGCTGATCATGGGCGGCAAGCACATGCTGTTCGTGAACGTGAGTTCGCCGCCGAACGCCTGGGACATGGAACGCGGAAAGCGGTCGGGCGATTTCGAGACGTTCAAGGAATTCATGAAGCTGACGCAGTATTTCAACTGCATCCACATTGCCGGGGGCTACCCGGTGGAGCCGGTGGACATCCACGCCTCGGTCCGGCACCTGGATTGCCTCTACGAGAAGCTCACGCTGACCGACAAGGTCGTCCACGCCTACTCCCTGGGGGCCGAGCGGGTCGAGGACGTGATGGAGATGGTCCGCATCGCGGGCGGGCTGACGGAGGAGGAGTTTCAGGCGAAGCCTCGGCTTTACACCAACATCAACTCGGTCTCGCCCCTGAAGCACGACTATCCGATGCTGGACGGGGCGATGAGGATGGCGAAGCGGGGACAGCCGGTGGTGGTGACGCCCTTCACGCTGGCGGGGGCTATGGGGCCGGTCACGATGTCGGGGGCGGTGGCGCTGTCGATTGCCGAGGCTTTGGCGGCGGTGGCGCTGCTGGAATACATTGCTCCCGGCTGTCCGGTCGCGATCGGGACCTTCACCTCGAACGTCGACATGAAGTCGGGGGCTCCGGCCTTCGGGACGCCGGAATACATGCGGGCGACGCAGATGACGGGGCAACTGGTGCGGTTCTATGGCGTGCCGATGCGGGCTTCCGGCGTCTGCGCGGCGAACGTGCCGGATGGGCAGGCGATGTGGGAGACGTCGAACTCGCTCTGGTCGGCGGTGCAGAGCCGGACCAACATGGTCTACCACGCGGCGGGCTGGCTGGAGGGCGGACTGATCGCGAGCCCGGAGAAGTTCATCATGGACTGCGAGGTCCTGCAGATGATCCAGCGTTACTTCGAGGAGGTCACCTTCGCGACGCGGGACGAGGACCTGGCCTTCGACGCGATCAGGGAGGTGGGGGCCGGGGGCCACTACTTCGGCATCCAGCACACCCAGGACCGCTATCAGCAGGCCTTCTACCAGCCCTTCGTGTCGGACTGGCGGAACTATGAGGCCTGGGCTGCGGACGGGTCGGTCTGGACGGTTGAGCGGGCGCATCGGATCTACCGGCAGATCCTGGCGGAGTTCGAGGCGCCGGAGATGAACGGAGACCACCTGGAGGAGCTGCGCCGCTTCGTAGCGCGGCGGAAGCAGGAGGGCGGGGCGCCCACCGACTTCTGATCTGTCCACGGTGGACATTACGAGATCCTTCCTTGAAAACAAGGGTTTGGTCGCGGGCGTTAGGAATCTGTCAACTTTTGCGCAGGGTGGGCCAACCTGCGCCTTCGGCGCAGAACGGCCCACCCTACGCGGGCTTCGGTCCTGCAAGCCGGGGGTGCCCAGGATCGGCCGCGGATGCCTCCGGCGGGGATATTTGGGGAAGGGAAAGCCGCCGGATGGTGGTTCGGCCCCGCGCTGCTGAGCCGGGAGAGTGCGGGGGCCTTGGGTGCGGGCGTTCCCGAGTGGCCTTTCGGCCGCGGACTGCCGATGGCTTGGGTCAGGCGGTCAGGATTGCCGCATCGCGTGGGACCATGCGGGCGCGGTGCCTCTGCCTGCCATTCGTGCGGCATGTAGGGCGGTCCGGGCGGGTCTTTTCGCCAAGGGTAGGCTGGCCGCTGACTGGTCGTGTCCGGTGGGCCGGGCAGGGCGGGTCCGGGCGAGGGGCTGCGTGTCGCGGCCCAGGTGCGGCGGCGGAGTGGCCTGGCACGCTGGGTTGGGACGCGAGGCGCAGACTGCGGCGGGTGGCGCCGCTCCGCCCTTCTGGCGGACGGCAGGAACGGCAGGGTCGGGCCACACCCTGTCGGCGCGGGAGGCCGGCGGCGGATCGTGGGTCGGAGGCGCTGGGAGCGGCGGCGTCAGGACCTGCGGCAGCAACCGCGCGGGCGGACGATGCCCGCGTCGGGCGTTTCGGTCGGGCGCGGCGGGCCTCAGTCGATCGCCATCTCGTCGAGCTTTGCATAGACCTGGTCCATGCCATCGGTCATGCCGGTGGCGATGGCGGCGGCGCGGGCTTCAGCCGAGTCGTAGCGCATCACCATCGTCATCCGGGTGCCTGTCCCGCGGGGCGTGAGGTCGGTGGTGATGCGGGCGGACATGGCGGGGTCGCCGTTGAAGTGCTCGACATGGGTGATGTGATGGGGCGCGCTGATCTCCAGCACGGGTCCGGAGAAGAAGAAGGAAGTGCCGTCCGGGCCTTGCCATTCGAAGTGGAAGCTGCCGCCGGGGCGAGGGTCGAACTCGCACCGCGTCATCGGGTGCCCATCGACGGCCATCCACTGGCGGATGAGCGCGGGTTCGGTCAGGGCGCGCCAGACCTTTGCGGGCGGATGGGCGAAGTCGCGGCGCAGGACGATGTCGGTATCGCCGTCGAGGACGGTTTGCAGCTGGTCGAGGGACATCAGGGGTTCCTTTCCGGGGAGGGGGGATCGTCGGGCAGGCTGTCGAGGACGGCGTCGAGGCGCTGGAACTGGGTCTCCCACAGCGCGCGGTACTGGCCGAGCCAGTCCCAGAGTTGCGCCATCGTGTCGGGTTTCAGGCGGCGCGGGCGGGAGGTGCCTGCGATGCGGGTCTCGATCAGGCCCGCGTCCTCCAGCACCCTGAGGTGGCGGCTGATCGCGGGTTGGCTGATCGCGAAGGGGCGGGCGAGGTCATGGACCGTGGCCTCGCCCTCCGCCAGCCGGGCGAGGATGGCGCGGCGGGTGGGGTCGGCGAGGGCGGCGAAGGGCGCGTCGAGGTCCGGCATGGGGAAATCCAATATTTAACGAATCGTTTATATAACAAATTCGACAACAAAGATAGGCTTCCCTGCGCTTCGTTGGCTCCCGCAGGCGGAGACCCGCCTTCACCGGGCCGTGCCTTGACCTTTCGGCCCCTGTCGCAGAAGTTGCCGGGCACTCAAGGAAGGCCCGGTCGGGGCGAAAAGGCAGATGGCAAAGAGCACGCGCCCCTTCTCGGGCTTCGAATTCATGATCGCCTGGCGCTACCTGCGCGCTCGGCGGGCCGAGGGCGGCGTCTCGGTCATGACCTGGATCAGCCTGATCGGGATCACGCTGGCGGTCTTTGCGCTGATCCTGACGCTGGCGGTCCGGGCAGGGTTCCGGGCCGAGTTCGTGGACACGATCCTTGGGGCCAACGCGCATGTCACGGTCTATTCCAGTGGTGTGGTGGGGGCGGACGGGCAGATGATCCGCGGCTTTACCGAGCCGGATGCGATGGCCGCGGCGATCGCCAAGGTGCCGGGCGTGACGCGGGCGGCGCCCTTGATCAAGGGCAAGCTGATGGTGTCGGACGGCGAGGACACCACGGGGGCCGAGGTCTACGGGATGCTGCCGAAGGATTTCGCGTCCATCCCGCGGATCGGGGCGGGGTCGGACGCGATCGGGGATCTGGCGCGGTTTCCCGAAGGCATCGCGCTGGGATCAGGCGTTGCGCGGGAGTTGGGGGTCACGGTGGGCGACCGGGTGCGGCTGATCGCGCCCGGCGGTGTCAAGACGGCGATGGGAACGACGCCGAGGGTCAAGGCCTATGAGGTCGTCTACATCTTCACCGCCGGGCGCTACGACATCGACACGACGCGGATCTACATGCCCTTTGTCGAGGCGCAGAGCTTCTTCAACAAGGAGGGGCAGGCCGACGAGATCGAGGTGATGGTCGAGAAGCCGGACGAGATCGAGAGCTATGGCAATGCGATCCTGCAGGCGGCGGGGCCGACGGGGATGCTTTGGACCTGGAAGGACAGTTCGGGCGCGTTCCTGCGGGCCCTGGACATCGAGGACAACGTGATGTTCGTCATCCTGTCGGTGCTGGTGCTGATCGCGGCGATGAACATCGTGTCGGGCCTGATCATGCTGGTGAAGAACAAGGGCCGCGACATCGGCATCCTGCGGACGATGGGGCTGACCGAGGGGTCGGTCCTGCGGGTGTTCTTCATCTGCGGGGCGTTCACGGGGCTGGTGGGCACGGTGGCGGGGGTGGCGCTGGGCTGTGTCACCGCGCTGAACATCGACCAGATCATGAGCTTCATCAACTGGGTGAACGGGGCCGAGGTCTGGGATCCGTCGATCCGGGGTATCTATTCGCTGCCCGCCAAGCTGCAGCTTGGCGATGTGCTGTCGGCGGTGGCGCTGTCGCTGGGACTGTCCTTCATCGTCACCTTCTTCCCGGCCCGGCGCGCGGCGCGGATGAACCCGGTGGAGGCGCTGCGCTATGAGTGAGATGCTGCGGCTGGACGGGGTCGAGAAGGGCTACAACCGGGGCAAGCCGTCCGAGGTGATCGTTCTGCGCGGGGCATCGCTGACGGTGGCGCGGGGCGAGGTCGTGGCTCTGGTGGCCCCAAGCGGGGCGGGGAAGTCGACGCTTCTGCACATCGCGGGGCTGCTGGACGTGCCGGACAGCGGGACGGTGCAGCTGGACGGGCGCGAGATGGGGGGGCTGTCGGACCGCGCGCGGACGGAGGCGCGGCGGGATGAGGTGGGGTTCATCTACCAGTTCCACCATCTCTTGCCCGAGTTCACGGCGCTGGAGAATGTGGTGATCCCGCAGCTTGCGAACGGCGTGGCCAGGGCCGAGGCCGAAGCGCGGGGGATGGAGCTTCTGGGCAAGGTTGGCGTGGGCGCGCGGGCAGGGCACCGGCCGGAGGCGCTGTCGGGGGGCGAGCAGCAGCGGGTGGCCTTCTGCCGGGCGCTGGCGAACCGGCCGAAGCTTCTGCTGGCGGACGAACCCACGGGGAACCTGGACCCCGGAACCTCGGACCAGGTGTTCGGGGTGCTGATGGAGCTGGTGCGGTCGACCGGGCTGTCGGCGCTGATCGCCACGCACAATCTGGAGCTGGCGGCGCGGATGGACCGGGTGGTACGCTTGACCGCGGGGCGGGTGGAATGAGGAGACCTGGAATGCGTTGGGGATGGATCGTGCTGCCGCTGGCGCTGGCGGCCTGCGTCGAGAAGGAGAAGGTCCCGACGGGTGCCGAGGATTTCGCCAGCTTCTGTTCGGCCTGCCACGGGCTTTCGGGCAAGGGCGACGGGGCGATGGCGGCCGAGCTGGGCCGCAAGCCGGCGAACCTGACGCAGCTTTCGGCGAAGAACGGCGGTGCCTTTCCCGGCACAAGGGTGATGGCGAAGATCTGGGGCTATACCGGCGTTGCTCCGGGCCGTCAGGACAGCGCGTCGCCGATGCCGGAGTTCGGGCCGCTTCTGCAGGGCGACCTGGTGCCCTATGACGGCGGCGACGGCATCGCCACCCCGACGCCGGTCCGGCTGGTGCAGATCGCGGAATACCTGAAGAGCCTGCAGAAGTAGGAACCTTGCCGCAAGCGGTGCGGCTTCTGCCACCTTGCGCTTTTTGGCAGCGGTCGGCGAAGGCCGCGGGTCGGCAGGCCGCGGTTCCCGGGGCAGACCGGGGCCTCCGGCGGGAGTATTTGGGAAAAGAGCAAGCTGCGGGCGGGTCGATCATCCTGCGATCTGTCGACCTGGCTGGCGGCGGTGCGTGGGTTCCGAGGCAGCGGCGTCGCGCGAACGAAGCGGTTTCCTGTCTGCGGTTCCGGGCGCGGGCCGGTTTCGTATGGTGTTGGCCTTCGGCTGGTTTCGGGAGTGGTTTCCCTTCCGGGTCAGGGGTGGATTATGTCGGCCCGGACGCCGGGGGCGGTGATTTCAGGCACCGACGACAGTGCGTCCGTTCCTGGACGATGCCTGTGTCGGCGGGTGGATGGGGCGGGCAGCTCCGTCGTCGCTCCTGTGGGAAAACGGGTTTGCCCCGGAAGACGCCTCGGCTCGGGTCAGGACTGCGGTTTGCGGGCCAGGCGGGTTGGGGTCCAGCGCGCAACAGACTTGTTGCGGAGGGGGATGCACGGTCGATCCTGCAGCCAACTCGGCCGCGCGAAGGTCTGCACGATCGCGTATGGCTGGGCCGCTCCGTTCGGGACCAAAAGGCTGATGTGGGAGTGTAGGCCCGCCCCCTGCCGGTCGGATCGAGGAACGGAGACTGATGGCATGCGCGGGTCGGGCGGTTGCTTCGCGCGCCCGGTGGGGACTAGGTCGGCGGGCGGATGTATCGGACGAAGGGCGTGGCCTGGCCCACCCGGTCGTACAGCTGGCGGGCCTGCCGGTTGAAGTCCTGCGTCAGCCAGTAGACCGAAGGCGTCCCGGCCGCGTCGGCCGCGGCATAGACCGCCTCGATCAGGGCGCGGCCGAGGCCGGTGCCGCGGGCCTTGGGCGACACGAACAGGTCCTGCAGGTAGCAGACCTCCTCGATCTTCCAGCAATGCCGGTGGAAGAGATAGTGCGCGAGGCCGAGGAGCTGTCCGTCCTCTTCCGCCACCAGAGCCGAGAAGTCGCGAGGGTCCGGGCCGAGGAGACGGGCGAAGGTGGAGGCGTAGACCTCGGGGGGGACCGAGGTCTGGTAGAACTCGAGATAGCCGGTCCAGAGATCGCGCCACTGGTCGTGGTCGGTTTCGCGAAGGGGGCGGATGGTGGCGGGCATGGCGGTCCTTTCCGACGGGTCGGGTCCAGCCTGCCGAATGCGTTAAGACTTGGCAACCGGCGGGAAATCCTGACTATGCGCGCCACCGCCTGGACGCATAAGGGCGGGTCGGAACCGGGAGACACAGATGGCTGGCCAGATAGCGGCGCGGATCGAGCTTGCCGTGACGGGAGCATTGGGCGGCGCCGCGCTGTGGGCCGCAATCGAGGCGATGTCGCAGGACCGGATCGCCGCCTTCCCGGCGCTGGCGCTGATCGTGTTCCTCTGCACCGCCTTCGGCGGAATGATGGCGATGGCGGGGCCGATCGGGCTGCGGCGCGCGGTGCCAAGGGCGGTCGCGCTGGGGCTTCTGGTCGGCGCGCTGGTCTGGCTGACCGGGCTGCGCTACGCCGAGGTGGGGGATTTCGCGCGGGGGGTGATCCCGGCGCTGGCGGCGTTCACCGTCGCGACGCTGCCCTTGCCCTTCCTGATCGCGCAGGCGCGTGGGCGGTGGAACGACTATCCCGTCCTGTTCATGGAAGCCTGGTCCATCGCGATGCGCTTTGCCGCCGCGGGGGCGTTCACGGGGCTGGTCTGGCTGGTTCTGTACCTGTCGGACGCGCTGTTGCAGATCGTCGGGATCGGTCTGATCGGGGCGCTTTTGCACGAGGAGCTGGTCACGCTGACGCTGGCCGGCGCGATCTTCGGCCTGGGGATGGCGGTGATCCACGATCTTGCGGATTTCCTTTCCCCCTATGTGGTCCTGCGGGTGTTCCGGCTGTTCCTGCCGGTGGTCCTTGCGGTCATGGCGGTCTTTCTGCTGGCGCTACCGTTCCGCGGCCTGGACGGGCTGGCCGGGGACCTGTCGCCCGCGACCGTGCTGCTGGCCATGGTGGCCGGAGGCATTGCCCTGATCTCGATCGCCATCGACCAGACCGATGCCGAGGCGACGCACAGCCCGCTTCTGGTCCGCTGCGCGCAGGGCCTTGCGCTGATCCTGCCGGTGGCGGCGGGGCTGGCGCTTTGGGCGATCTGGCTGCGCGTGGCCGAGCGCGGCTGGTCGCCCGAGCGGATATTCGTCGTGCTGGTCGCCGCCACGGGGCTGGTCTACGGGCTGGTCTATGCCGTCGCGGTCCTGCGCGGCGCGGGCTGGATGGAGCGAATCCGGCAGGGGAACATCCGCATCGCGCTGGGGATCTGCGTGCTGGCCGCGCTGTGGCTGACGCCGGTGCTGAACGCCGAGCGGATCTCGGCCGCAAGCCAGCTGGCGCGGGTAGAGGCAGAGGGGCCGGAGGCGCTGGACCCGGTCGCGCTGCGCGGCTGGGGCAAGCCCGGGGGCGAGGTACTGGCGGTGCTTGAGGCGCGCGCGAAGGAGCCGGGGCAGGAGGCGCTGGCCGCGGCGCTTGCCGGCGAGGGGGGCGCCGCCGAAAGCGACCGTCCGTCGCTGGCGGCAGAGCTTGCGGTGGTGCTTCCGGTGCAGCCGGCCTCGGCCACGGGGATGCGGGACGTGATCCTGGGCGCTGCCGAGGAGTACCAGCTGCAGGACTGGCTGGGCGCCTGCGGCAGCGGTCCGGACGGCGCCGCGCCGGGTTGTCTTCTGGTGGTGGCCGACCTTCTGCCCTTGCGCCCCGGCGAGGAGGCGATGCTGTTCCTGCAGCGCAGCGTGGATTACACCGAGATCGGCGGGCTCTACCTGGACGACGGTGGCAGGGTGCTCTGGCGGCCGGCGGCGCACCCGGACGGGCGCTACATCACCCCGGCCGAGGCCGCTGCGCTGCTGCGGCAGTACCAGGAGGCCCCGCCCCCTGTCACCGCGGCCGAGCTGAACCAGCTGGGGACGGGAGACGGCGCGCTGGTCCTTCTGCCATGACGCAGAGGTTTCGTTAACCGATGCGGGATAGTGTCGTCCGGGAAACCGTCCTGGGGTCCGAGATGGATGCGCTGCTGCTGCGGTCCTTGCAAAGCTACGTGATCGATACCTTCGGCCCGGACCGCTGGCAGGCGGTGTGCCGCCGGGCCGAGCTTGCGGTCAGCACCTTCGAGCCGATGCTGCATTACGACCTGGGCACCGCGGACCGCATCGCCCAGGTCGCGGCCGAGGTTCTGGGCCGTCCCGTTGACGCGATCTGGGAGGATGTGGGGATTCACCTGGTCACCCATCCCGACCGGGAAGGCATCCGCCGCCTGTTGCGGTTCGGCGGCGTCTCTTTTGCCGACTTCCTGCATTCGCTTGAGGAGTTGCCGGGCCGCGCCCGGCTGGCGCTGCCCGATCTGGATGTGCCCGAGGTCACGCTGGACGAACTGGGCGAGGACCGGTTCGAACTGCGCTGCCAGTCGCCATTGCGGGCCACGCAGCGGGTGCTGATCGGTCTCCTGCTGGCGATGGCCGACGACTATGGCGCGCTGTGCGTGATCTCGGCCGAGGCGGGGGATTGCACCTCGATTGCCGTGCTGGACCGTGGCCATGCCAAGGGGCGGCGGTTCGACCTTGCGGTGCCGGAGGGTTAGGGATGCGAGCAGACCGCCCCGACCAAAGGATCGAGATGGACAGCGGCGCGCTGGCGCATTTCATGCCGATGCACCTCTTGCTGGACAGCGAGGGACGCGCGCTGAGCTACGGGCCGACGCTTGCACGCGTCCTGCAGGACGCGGCGCGTTCCGGCGCGCTGTTCGAGGAGCTGTACGAGGTGCGCTCGCCCGGCGGCGCGGTGACGATTGACGAAGTTCTGGCGCGGGGCGGTCACCGCTTTCGGCTGATGCCGCGGAACGGGCTGCGCGCGGGCCTGCGGGGGCTGGGACTGCGCCTGCCGGGCTCGGGGGCGGTTCTGGTGAACCTGTCCTTCGGTATCGACCTGACCACGGCGGTGCGCGAACTGGCGCTGACCGATGCGGACTTCGCCGCGACCGATCTGGCGATGGAGCTGCTGTACATGGCGGAGGCCAACGCGGCCGTCACGCGTGAGCTGCGGGGGCTGAACCTGCGACTGGAAGGCGCGCGGATCGCGGCCGAGGAAGAGGCGCTGACCGATCCGTTGACCGGCCTGCGCAACCGACGGGCGGCAGACCTGGTGCTTGACCGGCTGTGCAGCGCGCGGGCGGGTTTCGGGCTGCTGCACATGGACCTCGACTACTTCAAGGCGGTGAACGACGAGCTGGGCCACGCCGCCGGCGACTTCGTGCTGGAGACGGTGGGACGCATCCTGCGGGACCAGCTTCGCGCCGAGGATTGCGCGGCGCGGGTTGGGGGCGACGAATTCGTGATCATCGTGGCGAACCGCACTGACCCCAGGACGCTGCAGGCCATCGCCGAACGCATCATCGCCCGCATCTCGCAACCGATGGAGTTCGAGGGGCGGATCTGCCGGGTCTCGGCCAGCATCGGGATTGTCCGGTCCACCGACCTTGCGCTGCCCGAGCCGCCGCAGCTTCTGGCCGCCGCGGACCGGGCGCTTTACGCGGCAAAGCACGCGGGCCGGGGGCGGGCGGTGCTGCTGGCCCCGACCGGAGAGTGACCCTGCCGGAGAGCGGAAGCCGCGCTAGGCGACCGGCAGCAGCCAGAGCGCCTCGGGCGGGAGGGAGACGGTCACCTCGGCTCCCACGCTCAGGCTCGTGGCCTCATCCGGGGTGGTCAGCGCCTGAAGGGTGACACCTTGGGCGGTCAGTGTCACCCGGGTCTGCGTGCCAAGGAAGGTCACTGCGTCGATCCGCGCGGACACCGGGTTCGGTCCGGGACGAAGGCGCAGCGCCTCGGAGCGGATGGTCAGGACATGTGCCCCCTCGGGCGCGCCGGGGGGAAGGGTCAATGCGCCAAGCGCCGCATGGAACTGCCCGCTTTCGGATCGACCGGGCAGGAAGTTCGTCCCGCCGAAGAAGCGCGCCACCGCTTGCGAAGCGGGGCGGCGGTAGAAGTCCTGCGGCGGGCCGTGCTGCGCAAGCCGGCCATCGAGCATCAGCGCAATGCGGTCGGCAAGGGCAACCGCTTCGGACTGGTCATGGGTGACGACCACCGTGGTAATCCCGGTTTCCTGCTGAAGCGTGCGGATGAGAGCGCGCATCTCGTCCCGGAGGCCGGGGTCGAGGCTGGACAGGGGTTCGTCCAGGAGAAGGACTCGGGGTTGCAGGACCAGCGCCCGGGCGAGGGCCGCGCGCTGCTGCTGGCCACCGGACAGGGCCGAGGGGCGGCGGTCGCCAAGTCCGTCGAGGCGGACACGGGCCAGCATGTCCTGCGCGCGGGCCGCGATCTCGGCCGGGGGCAGGTGGCGCATCCGCAGGCCGAAGCCGACGTTCTGGGCCACGGTCAGATGTGGAAAGAGAAGCGGATTCTGGAACACCATCGCCACTCCGCGCCGTTCCGGGGGCAGGGGGGTGATGGGGCTGCCGTCCAGCGTGACCTCGCCCGTGTCGGGGGTCAGAAGGCCCGCGATCAGCTTCATCGTCGTGGTCTTACCGCAGCCCGAGGGACCGAGCAGCGCGGTCAGGCTGCCGCTGGCGACGGTGAGGTCAAGGCCGTGGACGGCGGCTTGGCCGGCTCCGGGGTAGCTTTTGCGCAGGCCGTGCAGGGCAAGTGTCGTCATGGCCGCGCTCCCGAGACCAGGGCGGTGTTGCGGCCGGTGATCTGCCGGGCGGTGAGCGCAAGGATCAGAAGGCCGGGCAGGATGTAAAGCAGCGCAATGGCCGCGGTCAGGTCGTTCCGGCCCGCGGCGGCGAAGCCGTAGAGAAGCAGCGGCAGGGTCTGTACCCGGCCGCCGCCGACGGCGAGGGTGAGCAGGTATTGCGACCAGGACACGAGGAAGGAGAAGAGCGCGGCGGTCAACAGGCCGGGCAGGATCGCGGGGAGCGTCACCGTCCGGAACGCCTGCCACGGCGTCGCGCCCAGCGTGCGGGCCTGCTGTTCATACGTCGGGTCGAAGCGCGAGAAGACGGCGGCGAGGACCAGCGTCATGTAGGGCAGGACCGGGACGAGATGGGCGAGGATTACCCCCGCGACCGTCCCGGCAAGGCCCGCGCGCAAGAGGATGCCATGCAGGCCGAAGACCACGGCGATGCCCGGCAGGATCGCCGGCGCGAGCAGGAGCAGGACGACGAGACCCCGGCCGCGGAAGCGGTAGAGGCCAAGCGCGCGCCCTGCGGGCAGGCCCACCAGCGCGGCGATCAGCGTGGTGGCGGTGGCGATCAGGGTGGTGATGCCGAAGCTTTCCAGCACGCCCGACTGCGGCGAAAGGGCATAGGCCCATGCCGTGGTGGAGAGCTCGGCCGGCAGGATGTCCGGAAAGCGCCAGCCCTGCGCCAGCGACCAGACTGCCAGCGGCAAGAGCGGCAGGATCAGGAAGGCCATCAGCGCCAGCGCGGCGAGGGTCCGCAGGCTAGTCGACATGGCGGGACCGGGCAGCGCGGGCATAAAGCGCAAGCAGGACCAGACCGATTCCGGCGATGAGGACGGCCATCGCCATCGCCTCGGGCCGGGCGGCAAGGTCGGTGTCGTTCGCTGCTTGCCAGGCCAGGACCGGCAGCGCCTTCGGAGCATGGGCGCCCAGGATGAGCGGGACCTCGTAAGCGCCGAAGGCAAAGGCGAAGACCAGCGCCGAGGCCGCCATCAGTCCCGGCAGCATCAGGGGCAGCAGGACATGCGCGAAGGCCTGCCAGCGCGTGGCCCCCAGCGTGCGTGCGGTGGCCTCGTGATCCTCGCCCAGGGCCTGGAGGTTCGCCAGCAGGATCAGTGTGATGAAGGGCAGCTCTTTCCAGACGTAAAGCAGGATGATGCCGATGGCCCAGGGGTCCTGGGTCAGCGCCGGGAAGTCCTGCGGCCCGGCGATCAGGCCCGCGGCCTTGGCAAGGCGGGCGAAGCTGCCGGATTGCGAGACGAGGTAGAGCATGCCGATGGCGCCGACGATGTGCGGGACCGTCAGGTTCAGCTGGATCAGGAAGCTGACGAGCGCACGGCCGGGGAAGCTTTGACGCAAGAGAAGCGCCGCCGCCATCGCGAGCAGGGCAGCGATCGCGGTCGAGGCCGTGGCGATCCAGAGCGAGAGGCCAAGCGACCGCAGGAACCCCGGCGCGGTCAAGACGGCGGTATAGGCGGCAAGGTCGGGTTCGGTCAGGCCAAGCGCGGGCATGTAGCGGAAGGACCGCAAGAGCGTGAGCCCAAGCCCGGTCAGGAAAAGCCCGCCCAGCACCAGAAGCGCGGGGGCGAGCATCAGGGCGATACGGCTGCGGTCGGTCACCTTGGGGCCTTTCGGACAGAGGGCGGCAGAGTGCGCGACAGCGGGCCGACAGGCAAGCGACGCCGCAGGGCGTCAGTTGCCGACGGTCTCCATCCAGCCCTTTTCGATGGCGGTCAGCCAGTCGGCCTGCAGCTCTGGCAGCGCGGCCTTCGCAAGCTCGGACGCGGGGATAACCGAGGGGTGCGTCTTGATCGCGGCGAAGCCCGACTGCACCTCGGGCGCGGTGCGGGCGATCTCGATGGCGGGGGCGGCGCCCCAGACCTCGGTCTTGGCCTTTTCCAGCTGCGCCTCACCCGACAGGAGCAGGTTCTGCACCACCATCGCGGCGGCCTTGTTGGGCGAGTTGAACGGGATCAGCGTGTAGTTGGTATTGCCAATGGTGCCGTCGGACAGGCCAAAGGACCGCGTCGTGTCCGGCCAGGTGCCGGCCTCGACGGCCAGCCCGAACTGCGCGGGGTCGTAGTTGAAGCTGAAGTCGACCTCACCATTGGCGAAAAGCTCGTTCAGTTGGGTGACCGTGGTGGGGTAGGTAGCACCCTCGCGCCAGAGGGAGGGCTCGATCTCGTTCAGGATCGCCCAGGTCTTTGCGGAAACCTCGTCGAATTTCGCCTGGTCGAAGGGGCCGAGCAGGCTGTCCGGCCCGCCCGCGGCATGGATGAAGACGTGACGCAGGAAAGCCGAGCCGGTGAAGTCGGGCGGCGCGGGATAGGTGAAGCGGCCGGGGTTGGCCTTGATCCAGTCCAGGAGCGCGGCCATGTCCGCCGGAGGCTCGGGCGTTTTGGCGCTGTCGTGGGCGAAGGCGAACTGGACGGTGTTCCACGGGACCTCGCAGCCATCGACCGGGACGCCGAAGTCGTTGGCGACGGCGGGGTTGTCCCAGTTGACGAGGCCGTCGTTCGGCAGCATCGCCGTATAGCCGCAGAAGGCGAGGTCGGCCTGTTTCATCGAGCGGAAGTTCTCGCCGTTGATCCAGATGAGATCGACGGACCCCGCGTCGGTCACGCCGGCCTCTTTCTCGGTCAGGACCTGGTTCACGATGTCGGCGGCGTCGGTGATCGGGACGCGGTTCAGCGTGATGTCGTAGTCGGCCTTGAGCCTTTCGGCGACGTAGCCGTCGACATAGGCGTTGATCGTGTCGGAGCCGCCCCACATGAACCAGTTCACCGTGCCGCCGCGCGCCTGGTCGACCACCTGCTCCCAGGTCATGCCCTTCAGCGCATCGCCGTCGGAGGTGTCGGCCAGGGCGGCGGCGGACAGAAGCAGAAGCGCGGCAAGGGAACGAAACATGGGAACTCCGGGATCGGGACTGGCGCCCATGAACCCGATAACCGCATGAAATGCCAGTCACAGGCGCGTTGGCGGATTGTAACGGAGGTGGCAGCCCGTAGGGGAGTCGAACCCCTCTTACCTGGTTGAAAACCAGGTGTCCTAACCGATAGACGAACGGGCCACTGACGCGCCTGTTACAGGGGCGCGCGGGCGGGCGCAAGGGGTTGCAGAAGCGGGTTGCGCTGGATCAATGTCAGGCGCGGTCCATTCTGCAAGACCTGCCTCGGCGGTCGGCCAGTGGCTTCGTCCGCCCCGGCCACTTGCGAAAGCTACCACGGACAGAGACAGGACTGCGCGATGCCGAAAAAAGCCGAGAAACTGCCTCATCCGCTGCCGGTTCCGATCGCGGCGCCCGTGTCGGTCGCACCGGTCGCGCAGCCGACCGGACCCCAGGCCGAGCATCGCTATCAGACGCTTGACCGGGGCCTGCGCGCGGCCATCGCGCGGCGGACGGGTGGGGTGTCGACCCATGCCTTCCTCAGCGCCTGGGCCGACTGGGCCTTTCACATGGCGGGGTCGCCGGGGCGTCAGCTGGAACTGGCGGAACATGCGGTCCAGAACGCGCAGAAGCTGGTGTCGCATGCCCTGCGGCTGGACCCCGAGGCACCTCCGCCCTTCGCTCCAAAGCCCTATGACCACCGCTTCGACGCCCCGGCCTGGGCGGCCCCGCCCTTTGCGCTGTGGCAGCAGGGATTCCTGGCGGTGCAGGACTGGTGGGACCGCGCGACAGATCACCTGCGCGGCCTGCGCCCCGAGGACGCCGACCGCGTCCGCTTCATGGCGCGGCAGACGCTGGACGTGGTCTCGCCCTCGAACTTCCCCGCGACGAACCCCGAGATTCTGGCCGCGACGCTGAAGACCGGGGGCCGCAACCTGACCCAGGGCGCCACCCATTTCGCGCAGGACATGATGAAGCTTGCAACCGGCGCGCACGACCCGATGCCCGAGGGGTTCCGGCTGGGCGAAACCCTGGCCTGCACGCCGGGCACGGTGGTCCTGCGCACGGACCTGTTCGAACTGATCCAGTATGCGCCGCAGACCCCGAAGGTCGAGGCCGAGCCGATCCTGATCGTCCCGGCCTGGATCATGAAGTACTACATTCTGGACCTGTCGCCGCAGAACTCTCTGGTCAACTACCTGGTCGGGCAGGGGTTCACGGTCTTCATGATCTCGTGGTGCAACCCGGGTGCGGACCAGGCCGATCTGTCGCTGGAAACCTATCGCCGCGATGGGGTGATGGCTGCGCTGAACGCTGTCGGGAAGATCGTCCCGGAGCGCAAGGTCCATGCCATCGGCTATTGCCTGGGGGGCACGATCCTGGCCATCGCGGCAGCGACCATGGCGCGGGACGGAGACGACCGGCTGGCGAGCCTGTCGCTTCTGGCCGCTCAGGTCGATTTTGCCGAGGCGGGAGAGCTTCTCCTGTTCGTCGACGAAAGCCAGGTCGCCTTCCTGGAAGACATGATGTGGGACCAGGGCTATCTGGACCGACCGCAGATGGCGCGGACCTTCTCGACCATCCGGTCCGAGGACCTGATCTGGTCGCGCGCGGTCCGCCGCTATTTCCTGGGCGCGGAAGAGGCGCTGTCGGACATGGACGTCTGGGTCATGGACACCACCCGGATGCCGGCGCGGATGCATTCGGAATATCTGCGCGGGCTGTTCCTGGAAAACCGGTTGACCGCAGGCCGCTTCGCCGTCGAAGGCAGCGTGATCGCGCTGAAGGACATCGCCGCGCCGATGTTCGTGGTGGCGACCGAGAAGGACCACATCGCGCCGTGGAAATCGGTCTACAAGACGCAGCTTTTCACCGATGGCGACCTGACATTCCTGCTGACCAGCGGCGGGCACAACAGCGGCATCGTCAATCCGCCGGGCCATCCCCGCAGCCGCTTCCGCTGGACGCATCGCCCGGCCGGGGCGCATTACCTTGGCCCGGAGGAATGGCCGGACCGGGCGACATCGGCCCAGGGGTCCTGGTGGCCGGCCTGGAAGGACTGGCTGCGGTCGCAGGGCAGCGGTCAGGCCGATCCGCCGCCCACCGGGGCAAGGAGCCTGCCTCCCCTTGGACCCGCGCCGGGGACCTATGTCTTCCAGACCTGACCGGCCTTAGCCGTCGATCTTGGCACCCATGATCGCGATGGCCTGCTGATAGACCTTCGCGGCGTTCCATTCCTTGATGACCGCAAAGTTCGGCTCCCCTTCCTGGTAGCCCTTGCCGGGCTTCCAGCCCTTCTGGCGCAGGTAATTCGCCGTGGTCGCAAGCGCGTCGGCCTGGTTGTAAAGGTCGATCTGTCCGTCGCCGTTGCCATCGACGCCGTACTTGTACGCGTTGCCCGGCAGGAACTGGGTGTGACCCAGCTCTCCATGCTTGGCGCCGACGGTGCTGGGAGAGATCATACCCTTGTCCACCATCTTCAGCGCCCCGATCAGGTGCGGGCGGAAGAAGTCGGACCGGCGGCAGTCATAGGTCAGCGTGGCGATGGCCGAGACGACGTTCGTGTCGCCCATGAAGCCGCCAAAGCCCGTCTCCATCCCATGAATCGCGATGAGCACGCCCGCCGGCACGCCATAGGCGGCTTCGAGGCTGGCATAGAAGTCCGGGTTCTTCGCCTTGCGGCTGCGGCCCTGGGAGACGATGGTGTCGGCACCCCGGACGTTCAGGAACTTTTCCAGGCTGTACTTGAAGCTTTTCTGGTTGCGGTCGGCCCCGATGGTCGCCTTGGAATACGAGGTCGCCATCAACGCGTCGATCCCGCGCTTGCCGACGCCCTCGGCCTGGGCTTCGGCGGCCATCTCGGATTTCCAGGCTTCATACTTGCCGCCGGTATCGCTGCACGAGGCAGCGTGCGAGGCAAAGGGCAGGGCGATCAGCAGGGCGGCAGTGGAAATGCGGGACAGAAAGCTCACGGTCAGGCACCTGTGCAAGGAATTTTCGCCAATCTATTGAAGGGGCGAGAACAATCAAGCACGCCTTTGTGAGGCGGCGCGATGCAGCACTGACAAGTTGGTGAAGTGGCAGCCCGTAGGGGAGTCGAACCCCTCTTACCTGGTTGAAAACCAGGTGTCCTAACCGATAGACGAACGGGCCGCGCTTTCGGTGGGCGGTGTGTAGAATCTGCGCGGGGGTTCCGCAAGAGGAAAAATGCGCCTTACGCCGGTGCCGCGTCGTCGAGGCGCAGTTGCACCCGGGTGCGACCGTTCCAGTGGTTCAGCTCCAGCTTGCCGGCCAGGTGAAAACGCCGGTGACCGGCGGTTTCAAGGGTCGCGCCGAGGGGGCCGTCGAAGGCTCCGAAGGCGATGCAGTCCAGCGCCGGACCGGCTCCGTCGGTGACCGCGATCTTCAGGTGGCTTTCCCCGATGCGGCGGCAGGCGACGGCGGCGTTGGCGAAGGCGAAGCGCGGGGCGGGGGCGGCCTGGCCGAAGGGACCGGCGTTCTCGATCTCTTCGACCAGCGCGACGGTGGCGGCCGAAGTCGCCAGCAGCCCGTCGATCCGCAGGTCGCGCGGGCCGGCGGCCCCCGCGCCCTGGCGGGCCAGAAGCTCGCTAAGCCGCGCCATCGCAGGCTCCAACTGGGCGCGGGTCAGGGTCAGACCGGCGGCCATCTTGTGTCCGCCGCCCTTCTGGATCAACCCTTCGGCGGCGATGCGCTGGATCGCGGCGCCAAGGTCCACGCCGGGGATCGACCGGGCCGACCCCTTGCCGATGTCGCCCTCGAAGCCGATGACGACCGAGGGGCGGTTCGCGGCCTCTTTCAGCCGGGCCGCGACGATGCCGACGACGCCCGGATGCCAGCCCTCGTCCGCGGCCCAGACGAGCGCGCCGTCCAGCCCGCGCGCCTCGGCCTGGGCGAGGGCCTCTTCGCGGACACGTTCGGTGATCTCGCGGCGTTCGGTGTTCAGCTGGTCCAGCCGGGCGGCGATGCGCGCGGCCTCCATCTCGTCGGCGGTGGCCAGAAGCCGCGCGCCAAGGTCGGCCTGGCCGATCCGGCCGCCGGCGTTGACGCGCGGACCCAGGAGAAAGCCCAGGGCGTAGCAGGTGGGTGCCTGGTCCATCCGCGCGACATCGGCCAGCGCGCGAAGGCCTGGGCGGTCGCGGCGGGCCATCACCTTCAGGCCCTGGCGGACGAAGGCCCGGTTGACTCCGGTCAGGGGGGCCACGTCGGCCACGGTGGCAAGCGCCACGAGGTCGAGAAGGGCCATCAGGTCCGGCCCCTGGGCGCCCTGCTGCTTCAGGCGGCGATTCGCCTCGACAAGGAGGAGGAAGACTACCCCCGCCGCGCAGAGATGGGCCAGCGCCCCGTCCTCGTCCTGGCGGTTCGGGTTCACCACCGCCAGCGCCTGCGGCAGGGTTTCCAGCGCGAGGTGGTGGTCAAGGATGACCACGTCGGCGCCCTTGGCGGCGGCGATGGGCTCGTGGGACAGGGTGCCGCAGTCGACGCAAAGGATCAGGTCATGCGCGGCGGCGAGAGCTGACATCGCCGGGACGTTGGGGCCGTAGCCTTCGTCGATGCGGTCGGGGATGTAGAGCGTCGCGGGAAGGCCGAAGTGGCGGAGCCAGGTGAGGAGGAGCGCGGCGGAGGAGCCGCCGTCGACGTCGTAGTCGGCGAAGATCGCGATCCGCTCGCGCCCCGAGACGGCGCGGAGAAGACGGTCGGCTGCGGGGGCCATGTCCCGCAGGGTGAGCGGGTCGGGAAGGAGGTCGCGCAGGGCCGGGGCCAGGAAGCCGGGCGCGGCCTCGGCGGTGACGCCGCGGGCGGTGAGGATGCGGCAGAGGGGAAGCGAGAGGCGCGTCTGCTGGGCCATCCCCTGCGCCAGACGGTCGGTGGCGTCGTCCGGGCCGACCCAGCGGCGGCCGGTGAGGGAGGAGGCGACGTTCAGGAAGGCGCTCATGCGGAAGGGGTGCCGCAAAGGACGGATGTGCGCAAGGGGGGCGGAGCGGCCGCGCGTGGACAGATTGTCCGGGCGCGTGGAATCAAGGGGTTGGCCGCGGACGTTTACCCCGTGTTGGGGATGGTCTGCGCCGGAGGGTGCGCATTCGCGCGCCAGATGCCGGGGCGGACGGGTCGTCAGGGGGCGACGACCTTCATCACGAAGCCGCCCGTCGGTTCGCCGGCGCCGAAGGGACCCGGAACGTCATTGGCGACGGGGGGCAGCGACTTGAGGTAGCCGGCGATGGCAAGCGCATCCTCGTCGGTCAGCGCGGCGTAGCCCATCCAGGGCATGGCCGGGGCAAGATGGCTGCCATCGGGACGGACGCCGGTGCGGATGGCGGTGGCGATTTCGGCCTCGGTCCAGCCGGCAAGGCCGGTCGCGTCGGGCGTCAGGTTCGGGCCGTAGAAGGTGCCGAGGCCGGGGATCTCGAAGCCGACGTCCGAGCCGCCAAGGAAGCGGGACATGTCGGGCTGGCCGAGGAAATGGCCGGGCGTGTGGCAGTCGGTGCAGCCCATGATCGTGGTGAGATACTTGCCCCGGTCGGTGCCTTCGGCCTGGGCAGCAAGCGGCAGGAGGGCGATGAGGAGGGGCGCGAAGCGGGTCATGGCGGGCTCCATTGCAAAAGGGGCGCCCGGGATCTCCGGGCGCGGCAGGGTCAGGCGGCTTCGGCCGCGTCGAAGACGAAGCGGATGTTGAACTGTTCGCCGATCTGGCAAATCCGCTCGGGCGTCGGGTTCGCCTCACGGGCGACGGCGGGGAAGAAGCCCTCGAACCCGCCGGGGGTCATCACGACCATCAGGCGGCCGGTGGTCTGGCCGATGTTCTGGAAGCGATGCACCGATCCGCGCGGGACGCAGATCACGCTGCCCGCGCCAAGCTCCACCCGGGCGCCGTTGCACCAGAAGGCGAAGGTGCCCTCGATAACGCGGAAGAATTCCTCTTCCTTTTCATGGACATGGAAGGGGGGGCCTTCCCCTGCGGGAACCTCGGCCTCGAAGCAGCCGAGGCTCCCGCCGGTCTGCTCCGCGGTAATGCGGATGATGTGGCGGCCGAAGGCGAGGGCTTCCGTCCCGGCGTCGGCGGTGGAAAAGGCAGCCTGGGTAAAAAGGGTCATGTCTGTCTCCTGATGAAATAACCGTTGCGAAACCGCTTTGGTGGCGGTGGTATAGTGGCAATTGGTCGCAGGGATAAATCCCGTGGACCTTGCAGCATTGTCTGGATGATTTGACGAATGAAGACGGTAGATCCCCTGCACGGGCTGGCCGCGTTTCTGGCCGTGGCCGAGCGTGAAAGTTTCACCGCGGCTGCGGCGGCGCTGGGGCTGACGCGGGCCACGGTCAGCGCGCAGGTGGCCGAGCTGGAGGCGCGGCTGGGGGTGCGGCTTCTGCACCGCTCGACCCGGAGCGTGCGGTTGACCCCGGCGGGCGTGGCCTTCCGCGAGCGGCTGGCCGATCTGCCGGGACGCATGGCCGAGGCGGAGCGCGCCGCCCGGGCCGAGCAGACCGCACCTGAAGGGCGGCTGCGGGTGACGGCGCCGCCGGATCTGGCGATGCGCTTCCTGGTGCCCTGGGTGGCGGAGTTCCTGTCGGCGCATCCGGGCATTTCCATCGAGATGGAACTGTCGAACGCGCCGCGGAACCTGATCGAAAGCCATTTCGACCTGGCGATCCGGGGGACGCTGGACGTCGGGCCGAACCTGATCACCCGGGCGCTGGGGCGTTCGCGTCTATACACCTGTGCCCGGGATGACTATCTCGCGCGGCGGGGGGTGCCGGAGGGTCCGCTGGACCTGGTCGGCCATGACCTGCTGCATTTCTCAGGCCTGCGGCAGGGGCGGAGCTGGACCTATCTGCGGGGCGAGGAGCGGGTGGATGTGCCGATCTCGCCCCGGCTGGAGCTGTCGGACGGCTGGGCGCTGCGCGCGGCGGCGCTGGAGGGCGTGGGGGTCGTGCAGCTGCCGGCCTTCATCATCGGCCACGACCTGCGCGAGGGGCGGCTGGTGCCGATCCTGACCGGCTGGCGGGGGCGGCCGGTACCGCTGCATGCGGTTTATCCGGACAACCGGCTGATCGCGGCGCGGGTGCGGACCTTCGTGGGGTTCCTTGCGGCGAAGGCGAAGGCCGAGGCCGACCTTCAGTCGGGTTAGCGGACCGGGGTCTTGTAGGTCATCCGGCGGACCGAGCCGGTCTTGGACCGCATCAGCAGCGTTTCCAGCGTGACCCAGCCGGGTTCGCGCTTGATGCCGGCCAGAAGCGAGCCGTTGGTAACGCCGGTGGCCGAGAAGATCACATCGGACCGCACCAGGTCGTCGCGGGTGTAGACGCGGTCGAAGTTGGTGATGCCGGCCTTGCGGGCGCGGGCCTTCTCGTCCTCGTTGCGGAAGAGGAGCTTGCCGTAGAACTGGCCGCCCATGCATTTCAGCGCGGCCGCGGCAAGGACGCCTTCCGGCGCGCCGCCCGAGCCCATGTACATGTCGATGTCGGTGATGTCGGGCTCGGCGCAGTGCATGACGCCGGCGACGTCGCCGTCGGTGATCAGACGGATCGCGGCGCCGGTCGAGCGGATCTCGGCGATCATGTCCTCATGCCGGGGGCGGTCGAGGACACAGACGGTGATGTCCTCGGTCGAGCAGCCCTTGGCGGCGGCAAGGGCCGAGACCCGTTCCGAGGGCGACATGGCCAGCGTGACGGTGCCGGGCTTGAAGCCGGGGCCGATGGCAAGCTTTTCCATGTAGACGTCAGGGGCGTGCAGCATCGAGCCGCGCGGAGCCATTGCGATCACGGTCAGCGCGTTGGGCATGTCCTTGGCGGTCAGCGTGGTGCCTTCCAGCGGGTCCAGCGCAATGTCCACCTCGGGGCCATTGCCGGTGCCCACTTCCTCGCCGATGTAAAGCATCGGGGCTTCGTCGCGCTCACCCTCGCCGATGACGACGACGCCCTTGATGTCGAGGAGGTTTAGCTGGTCGCGCATGGCGTTGACGGCGGCCTGGTCGGCGGCCTTCTCGTCCCCGCGTCCGATCAGGCGGGCCGAGGCTAGCGCGGCCGCCTCGGAGACGCGGCCGAGGCCGAGGGACAGGAGGCGGTCCTGGAATTGCAGCTTGTCAGACATGGGTCCCCCCCGGGGTGTTCGCGCGGCTTTTTCCCCGTGTAGCGGGGGGTTAGTCTTGCTTCAAGCGTGGTGACGCTAACGGTCAGACTTCCTCGATGCGGATCGCGACGGGGTTGCCCACCAGAACCCCGGTCGCGGCGAAGCGGGTCATGGCATGGGCGACGTCGTCGGGGGCGGCCTTGTGGGTGACGATCAGCACCGGCGCGTTGGCGCCCTGGTGGCCGTACTGGCGCATCTGGTCGATGGAGACGCCGGCATCGCCGAGGCAGGTGGCGATCTTCGCCAGCGCGCCGGGTTTGTCGAGGAGCGTCATGCGCAAGTAGTAGGGCGCCGGGGTGGCGGATCTCGCGGGTTGGGCGGCGGCGAGCGTCGTGGCGGGCTGGCCGAAGGTGGGCAAGCGGAAGCCGCGGGCGATGTCGATCACGTCAGCCATGACGGCACTGGCGGTGGGCCCCATCCCGGCACCGGGGCCGCGCAGCACGATCTGGCCGACCGAGTCGCCTTCCAGGACGACCATGTTGGTGCCGCCCTGCAGCTGGCCCAAGGGGCTGTCGGCGGGGACGAGGCAGGGGGTCATGCGCTGTTCCAGCCCGCGGCCGGTCATTTGTGCCACGCCAAGAAGCTTGATGCGGTAGCCCATGTCCTCGGCCAGGCGAATGTCGTCGATGGACACGTTGCCGATGCCTTCCAGTTCCACGGCGTCGAAGGCGACCCTGGTGCCGAAGGCGATGGAGGCGAGGAGCGACAGCTTGTGGCCCGCGTCGATGCCGCCCACGTCGAGGTTCGGGTCTGCCTCCAGATAGCCAAGCTGGCGGGCTTCCTCGAACACCGTCTCGTAGGGCAGGTTCTCGTTTTGCATCCGGGTGAGGATATAGTTGCAGGAGCCGTTCATCACGCCCATGACGCGCTTCATGCGGTTGCCGGCGAGGCCCTCGGTCAGGGCCTTGATCACGGGGATGCCGCCCGCGACGGCAGCCTCGAAGCGGAGGGCGAGGTTCGCGGCTTCGGCCTGTTCGGCCAGGGCCTGACCGTGGTGGGCAAGAAGCGCCTTGTTGGCGGTCACGACATGCTTTCCTGCGGCGAGCGCGGCTTCGGTCGCGTTCTTCGCGGCGCCTTCGTGGCCGCCCATCACCTCGACGAAGACGTCGATGTCGGCGCGCTTGGCCAGGGCCACGGGGTCGGTTTCCCACGCATAGGCGGAGAGGTCTGCATCGCGGTTCTTCGTGCGGTCGCGGGCCGAAACTGCGGTGATGGTGACAGGACGGCCAGCACGGGCAGAGATCAGCTCGGCATGGGCCTGGACGATCTTGACGACACCGATGCCGACGGTCCCGAGACCGGCAAGACCAAGACGCAGGGGGGCGGCGGACATCGGAGAACCTCAGGCAGTTAAGGGCTGCAGACTGTTAGCCGGAAGCCCCGGCGGGTGCAACGCCGTCAAGGGCTTGGCGCGGCGGCGGTGATTGCGGCGGCACGCGCCTTGAGCCGTGCGGCCCGGGCGGCAAGCGCCGGGCCGGGATCGGCGGTCATGGTGCCGGCCTGAGCCAGAAGCTCGTCGACGGGCAGAAGTTCCGGCGGCGGGCCGGTATCGGGACCAAGCGCGGCCATCTCGGGGAAGGGGGCGCAGGCGGCAGGGGCCGCGAGGGCAAGAAGGACGAGGAGACGGCGCATGACGGGACCCGCTGTGACGCACCAAGGCTATCCCCGGATTGCGCCGGGGAAAAGCCGTCTTGGGCTGTCAGGTGCAGGTCGTCGTGCCTTCCAGGCAAAGCCGGCGATGACGCGGCCTGGTCACGATGAACTGGCCATAGGTGCCATCATCGACCCCGATCAGCAAGCCGGCGAGGACAGTCTTCATCTGCGTCTTGAAGGCTACCTCGGTTTCCAGCACGAAGACGCTTTCGCCATCGTTCAGCGTCGGCACCTTGGTGCCTTTCCAGGCCTGGACCTCGGTCTCGGTGAGCGGAGTGGCCTTGCCCGCCTTGCTGTTGGGCGAGAAGGAAAACAGCAGCTTGTACTTGCCGGTGGCGGCCACGTACTGGATGCTGGTGATCCTCATCTTGACCGGATGGCCGCCGGGGGTGAGGAAGTCCATGATGTTCTGCAGGCCGTTGGCATAGTTCAGCGAGATCGTGTCACGCTGGCGGGACAGCAGGTCGGCGATGCCGTAGGCGGCCTTCTGCGTCACGTTGATGGTGCGGAAGACGTCCCAGTAGATGAACATCGCGACCATCGCCCAGATCAGCAGCGGCAGCATGATCAGGCTTTCGGCAAGGATAAGGCCATCCTCGTCGCGCAGGAAGGTGGCAAAGCGGTGTCGAAGCTGGCGCATGGCGGTCATCCCGGCTCGTTCACGAAGACGGACGTGACTTGCATGATGTAGGAGCCATCGGCTTCCGTCGGCATCTTCAGGCTGACGGCGGTCGTCGGAAACATCGGCTTTTCCTTGAGGCAGATCCGCATCAGCATGATGTCGTTGTCGGTCCCGTAGGCAAATTCGTTGGCTGGCGGCTCGGAGGTGTTGATGTCCTGGACCTTGTCGACGCAGGTCTTGGGCGGCGCGGCCATCGTGAAGGTCCCGGTGTTCACCGGCTGCATCCAGATCTTCATGTTGTTCATGCAGGTGGGGACCGAGCCGATCAGCATCCCCTCGCGGCAGATCGTCTGCTTCAGGACCTGGTGCGTCGGCTTGTCGATGATGCCAAGCCGCACGTCCCGCACGACCATGTCGACCGCCCGGTCCAACATGACGTAACGCGCCATGTACATGCTGCTTTCGAAAGAGGCCGTGAAGACCAGAAACAGGATCGGGAAGACCAGCACGAATTCGATCGCGGCCTCTCCCGAGTCTTCGGTCAGGAAACGGCGCAGCGCAGTCATTGCGTGAGCCTCAGTTCCGAGATCAGCACGGCGATCTGTTCGAAGACGCTGGTCAGCTCGTCGCCCGTCTTGACCTTGTAGTAGTAGCCCGTGCCCGGCGAGGAGCAGTTCTTGACCGGCGCTTCGACCACGGCGTCACCGAGGATGATGCCGAAGATCTCGAACCCGGCCGACTTCGCCGCCGTGCAGTTCTGGTCCAGCAGCGCGTCCATGTTGGGTTCGCTGACCAGGTAGTTCGTTACGAAGGTGTTGTAGACGGTCGTATAGTCCAGCGTGCCGCTCACGCCCGAGCGCATGTAAAGCTGCCGGATCATCCAGTCGACGGTGACATAGCGCCAGACCTCGCTCCAGTCGAGCTGGCGAACGGTGCCGCTGCCGGTCCAGCTGGGCGTGCCCTTCCACGACAGGGGATCGCAGGCGCCCGTGATCTTGGTTCCCGTGCCGGCCCCCTCGGCGTCCGAGTTCCGCTTCTGCGCCACCGAAGTCGCCTTCAGGTGGGGAATGAAGTACTCGCGGTCCGCGGCCAGCGTCCAGCCCGAGCAGGTCCGAGTGGTGTTGGGCATGAAGGGCCGCGTCCCGCCCGTCAGCGCGGTGCCGCCCGAGGTGTAGCGGATCGCGAACTTGCCGTCGGCCCCACGGTAGATCGGCGAAAGGCCGGTCTTGTAATTGTAGACGTGGGTCGACGACACGTGATCGCCGTCCGTCATCAGCACGATGATCTTGCGGGTGTCGTTGTCGTTGTTGTTGGAGGGCCGTCCGGCCATCGCGGGTTCCGAGCCGCGCAGAGCGGTGTAGATGTCGCGGGCCGACTGGTCGATCAGCGCCGTGCCCCAGCGCATCCCCACGGCGATCGACGTGTAGCCGCGCGGTTGCAGCAGGTCGATCTGGCTGGTGATCGTCGAGGGCACGGTCGTCGGCAGAAGGACGAGGTTGCTGGACGGCGTGCCCGCACCCTGGTTGCAGACGACGTTGTTCGAGCCCATGTTCGGTGCCGCAGGAGCCGAATAGGCCATCTCAACCGTCCCGCCCGCCGTCGTGCTTGAATTCTTTGGGGTCGTCCGGCTGTTGGTGGTGTCAGCCACCGTGGCCATCGGGATCGGGTCGGTGCGGGAAAGACCCGTCGCGCCGAAGGTGCTGGTCGGAATCTCGAGGCAGTTGATGTTCGGCACGCCGGTTCCGGCCGGCTGGTCGAACCAGTTCGCGAGGTTGGTGTAATTGAACTGGTTGCGCAGCGAGACGGGGATGTTCACGTTCGACGAATAGGGCACCATCCCGACCGAGATCAGGTTGTTCGGGTCCTTGGCGATCGTGTAGTTGCCCGAGGCGTCCTTGCTGTATTTCAGCACGGTCACGAACTTCTTCGCCGCCGTCCGCAGAGCCGCGATCTTCGTCGTGCTGCCCGACGTCTCGCCCATCGAGCCGGTGATGTCGAGGACCATGATGACCTCGATCTTGGACACGCCCTGCTGCGCCGTGGAGACAACCGGAATGTCGAAGTAGGGCACTTCAAGCCAGTGCATGAAATGGTTGTAGGACCGGACCTTGGCCTTGATCGTCGCCGTCCGCGAGCTTGCGGTGGCCTCGCCGGTGATTTCGGGCGTGGAGTAGTCGTAGGTCAGCCCGTCGCCCAGGCCGGCCATCTGGAACCATTCGCTGGCCACCGACTGCGGCGTCTGCGAGACCGGCAGCACCACGTTCGACGAGGCAAGCGCCGCACGGTCGAGGGTCTGCACCAGTGCCACCCGCCGCGTCTCGGCGCGCATGACGTCCACGGCGATGCCGCCGAAGATCAGCATCATCACGAAGACGAAGATCACGAAGATGGTGATCGATCCGTCTTCTTCGGACCTGAACTGTGCAAGCTTGCGGGAAAGGCGCGCGGAAACCGATCGCTGAGCGGGTCTGGTCAACATGTCACTATCCATAGCAGCAGCGCCCCGGCAAAATTGGCGGGAACTCGATCGAAGAGCTATGCAGCAGATCGGGCAGAAGTATGGCATTTGCCCCGGAAACCGGTCCATCATGCCATAATCGGGAAACAATCCATTAGAATCCGGGCAAATTGATTTTATTCGTGGAAGGTCGAAGCTTTGTTCATCGTTTCAAAACACATTGTCCTCCAAATGATTCGCGCAGTCCTCCAGGGGGATGGTCCGCCGCGTCCCGGGGGGATTCCCGATCCGTCCGGGGGCTGCTAGGGTCGGCTCCGGCGCCAGGCCCACGGCGCCTGTCTGTCAGGGAGGACAGCATGAATGTAACCGGAGAGCCCAGTTTTCGGGAATCCGTCGACCTGATGTTCAACCGCGCCGCCAAGCTCATGGACCTGAGCCCCGGCCTGGAACAGAAGATCCGCGTCTGCAACTCGACCTATACCGTGCGCTTCGGTGTCCGCCTGCGCGGCAAGATCGAGACCTTCACCGGCTACCGGTCGGTGCATTCCGAACATATGGAACCGGTGAAGGGCGGCATCCGCTATGCGCTGTCGGTGAACCAGGACGAGGTCGAGGCGCTGGCCGCGCTGATGACCTACAAATGCGCGCTCGTGGAAACGCCCTTCGGCGGCTCGAAGGGCGGGTTGTGCATCGATCCGCGCCAATGGGACGAGCATGAACTGGAGCAGATCACCCGCCGCTTCGCCTATGAGCTGATCAAGCGGGACCTGATCCATCCGGCGCAGAACGTTCCCGCCCCGGACATGGGAACGGGCGAGCGCGAGATGGCCTGGATCGCCGACCAGTACGCGCGGATGAACACGACCGACATCAACGCCAAGGCCTGCGTGACGGGCAAGCCGCCGCATGCGGGCGGCATCCAGGGACGGGTCGAAGCGACGGGGCGCGGCGTGCAGTACGCCCTGCGCGAGTTCTTCCGTCACCCCGAGGATATGGGCAAGGCGGGGTTGACCGGCGGGCTTGAGGGCAAGCGCGTGATCGTGCAGGGCCTGGGCAACGTGGGCTACCACGCGGCGAAGTTCCTGTCCGAGGAGGACGGCGTCCGGGTCATCGCGGTGATCGAACGGGACGGGGCGCTTCTGGACCCGAAAGGTCTGAACATCGAGGATGTGCGCCAGTGGATGAACGGCCACGGCGGACTTCTGGCCGGCTATCCGAACGCGACCCATGTGGCCGACGGCGCCTCGGTCCTGGAAGAGGCCTGCGACATCCTGATCCCGGCGGCGATGGAGGGGGTGATCCACCTGGGCAACGCCGAGCGGATCAAGGCACCCCTGATCATCGAGGCCGCGAACGGCCCCATCACCTTCGGCGCGGACGAGATCCTGCGCCGCAAGGGCTGCATCATCATCCCGGACATGTATGCCAATGCCGGCGGCGTGACCGTGTCCTATTTCGAATGGGTCAAGAACCTGTCGCACATCCGCTTCGGCCGCATGCAGCGGCGGGCCGAAGAGGCGCGCTCGCGCCTGCTGGTCGAAGAGCTGGAGCGGTTATCGGCGGACAAGGGGCTGGGCTGGTCGCTTGCGGACGACTTCAAGGAACGCTTCCTGACCGGGTCGGACGAACTGGCACTGGTGCGGTCGGGCCTGGATGACACGATGCGCACCGCCTACCAGTCGATGCGCACGGTCTGGCACTCGCGCCAGGATGTCGAGGACTTGCGGGTTGCGGCTTATATCGTGGCCATCGACCGGGTTGCAAAGACCTATCGCTCGAAAGGATTGTAACCGCCCGCCGCCCGCCCTTTTATTGCCACAAACTTAACGCGAACGGGCATCCGTTTATTTTGCGTTAATGTTGCCTCATGTATTCAGATGCCACGTTGTGTTGTTTTTCCAACGGCATAGGCATTTGACTGGGGTAGGCGCCATGACGGATCGGGCGGGCGGCAAATACGGAAGATTTAAGGATTTTCTAAGGCAAGAGGGCGGGAGCTCCACGATCGAGTTCGTGCTGTGGGTCCCGCTCGTGGTGGCGATTCTGCTGCTGATCGTCGATTCGAGCATGCTGTTCATGAGCCGGACGCATGCGATGCGCGTCTTGCAGGACACCAACCGGCTTTACTCTGTCGGCCAGTTCACCGGCGATTCTGCCGAGCGGATCGCCAAGGCGCAGGACTACGCCCTGAACCGGCTGCGCGGACTGTCCCCCAGCGCGACCGTCACCACGGCGGAAAGCCAGCGCGTCGTGCGGACCCAGGCAACGCTGGAGACGCGCGAGATCGCGCAGGTCGGGTTTCTCGGGCTGATGATCGACACCACGATGGTGGTCAGCGCCGAACACAGGGTGGAGTACTGAAATGGCACAGCGGTTCCCGGCCCTGCAGGAATTCGGGCATTCCGAAGACGGCTCGATGACCGCCGGTGGGCTGATCTTCACGGTGATCTTCCTGGCGGTCGGCGGCCTTGCGGTCGATGTGTCGAACGCGATCAGCCAGCGCACCGCGTTGCAGGTCAACGCCGATGCCGTGGCGCATGCCGCACTTTACGTCCGCAACAAGACGCTGACGGCGACCGCAGACGACGCCAAGGCGGCCGCGCTTGCCCTGGGCGAGGACAACATGCCGACCTCGCGCTACGGGCGGGTGCTGACGGCCGGCGACATCGAATTCGGAGTCTGGGACGCGACGACGCGCACCTTCACGCCCGATGCGACCTCGCGGTCGGCCGTGCGGGTGCTGACGCAGCGCGACGTTGAGCGGGACAACGAAGTCGCGACCTACCTGCTGAAATTTGCCGGGGTCGAGTCCTGGGACGTGCGGACCTCTTCGGTCTTCGAGACCTATGTCCCGGACTGCCTGCGCGAGGGCTTCGTGGCCGAGAAACTCGTCGATATCCAGAGCAACAACAGCTACTTCAACGGCTTTTGCATCCACTCGAACGACGTGGTCTCGATCAACAGCAACAACTACTTCGAGGAGGGGACCATCGTCTCGATGCCGGATTCCGGCAACCTGGACCTTCCGGGATCGGGGCTTGAGACCAACGAGGGCCTGGCCGATGCGCTGCGCTACGGCGCGATGCAGATCCGGCTGATCAACGCCCTTCGCGAGGTGCCCACGGGGCCATATGCGACGGGAACGCAGGCGATGTGGAATTACATCCAGCTTGCGACCCGCGATGGGCAGCTGAGCTACCTGACCGCCCCGCCGCGGAACATCACCATCGTGAACGGCCGACCGCGTGCTGCCACTCCCGGTTCGGACGTGGTCGAGGCCGGGCGCGACCTTCTGGATCGGGGCGGGGTCCTGGCGCTTCGGTCGAACGCGGTGAACTATCTGTACTGTTCAAGCAGCAGCATGCAGCTGCAGATCCGCCAGGCGCTGAGCAACGTGGTGATGATCACCAACTGCCAGATCAGCTTCGGCAACGGCGGCGCGCTGGAAGACGGCCTGATCGCCACTTTGCATACGGGGAGTTCGTCGATCTCCGGCTCGTCCGACACGCGGATCGGGCGGGTGGATGACTGTGCAGAGGGCGGCGGGGCGCAGCTGGTCTCGCTGGGCGGGATGAACTTCGCCTCGGGGGTTTCCATTCACGGCGGCCAGCTGATCGCGCTGAAAGAGATCGAGTTCGCGGCGAATGGCGATGGCTTGCGCGGCACCTCGATCATCTCGGGCGACACGGTATCAGGGACGTCGAACATGTCCATGGGCCTTTGCGGCACCGGCATGGGCGGCAACCTGTCGATGGACTATTTCCGGATGGTGCAGTAGCGCACGGCCCGTTTGCGACGCCCGGTGTCGCGGGGGCGCAGGAAATCGTCGAGCGGTCTTGAATAAGCGGCCCTGACCCGGTCTTATGGCCGAGTCAGGGGAGTCTGTAGATGCGCTATTCCGGCCTGAAGGTCATCACTGAGGGATTGTTCGGCAACAAGGGCTGGACGCCCGCCTGGCGCGATCCGGCGCCGAAGGCGGAATATGATGTCATCATCATCGGCGGCGGCGGCCACGGGCTGTCCACGGCCTATTACCTGGCGAAGAACCACGGAATCACCAATGTCGCGGTGCTGGAGAAGGGCTATCTAGGCGGCGGGAACGTGGGGCGGAACACGACGATCGTGCGGGCCAACTACTTCCTGCCGGGGAACTCCGAGTTCTATTCGCACTCGATGAAGCTGTGGGAAGGTCTTGAGAGCGAGCTGAACTACAACGTGATGCATTCGCAGCGCGGGCTGATCAACCTGTTCCACAGTGACGGCCAGCGCGATGCCTTCGTGCGGCGCGGCAATGCGATGATCAACCAGGGCGACGACGCGATCCTGCTGGACCGGGACGGGGTGCGCGAGATGCTGCCCTATCTGGATTTCGACAATACGCGGTTCCCGATCTATGGCGGCTTGCTGCATCCCCGCGGTGGGTCGGCCCGGCACGACGCCGTGGCCTGGGGCTATGCGCGCGGGGCGGACCAGCGCGGGGTGGACCTGATCCAGAACTGCGAGGTGACGGGGATCGACATCGAGAATGGTGTGGTCCGGGGCGTCCAGACGACTCGCGGGGCGATGCGGGCGAAGAAGGTCGGGATCGTGGTCGCCGGGCGGTCGAGCCAGGTGGCGGCGATGGCGGGGATGCGCCTGCCGATCGAAAGCCACATCCTGCAGGCCTTCGTGACCGAGGGGCTGAAGCCGGTCATCCACCATGTGATCAGCTTCGGGATGGGGCACTTCTATATCAGCCAGTCCGACAAGGGCGGGCTGGTGTTCGGTGGGGACCTGGATTTCTACGCGAGCTATGCCGCGCGGGGGAACCTGCCGATGGTCGAGCATGTGATGGAAGCGGGCATGACCCTGATGCCGATGATCGGCCGCGCCAAGGTGCTGCGGTCCTGGGGCGGGATCATGGACATGTCGCCGGATGGGTCCCCCGTGATCGACAAGACGCATATCGACGGTCTGTTCATTGATTGCGGCTGGAACTACGGCGGGTTCAAGGCGGTGCCGGCCTCGGGCTGGTGCATGGCGCATCTGATGGCCACGGGCGAGCCGCACGAGGTGGCGCGCAAGTTCCGGCTGGACCGCTTTGCGACGGGGCATCTTCTGGACGAAGAAGGCACCGGCAGCCAGCACAACCTGCATTGAGGGCGGTGATGGGTGATCTGACGGCAGCCCCCCACCCCCGGCCCCTCCCCACGCGGGGGAGGGGAGGCGACGGGCATCAACGGCGCGCTGGCTCTGAGGCGTTGCACCTTGCCCCGGCGTCGGATGCCTCCGGCGGGGATATTTTAGGACAGAAAATGAGGGTTGGCCGATGCGCCTGACATGCCCCCTTTGCGGTGAACGTGACCGGCGGGAGTTCTACTATTACGGGGCAGAGGATTATCTGCACCGGCCCGCGGAGGGTGCGCCCTTGGCGGAGTGGGACAATTACCTGCACCTCAGGGACAATCCGGCGGGGGTGACGAAGGATCTCTGGTATCACGAGGCGGGGTGTTCGCAGTGGCTGCTCGTCACGCGGAACACGGTGACGCATGAGGTGCTTGGGGCGGAAATGGTGGCGGGGCGCGCGAAATGAGGATCGACGGCAAGGGGCTGATCGACCGGACGAAGCCGGTCCGCTTCCGCTTCGACGGGAAGGATTACGCGGGGTACAAGGGGGATACCCTTGCCTCGGCTTTGCTCGCCAACGATGTGCGGCTGGTCGGGCGGTCGTTCAAGTATCACCGGCCCCGGGGTGTGCTTACGGCGGGGTCGGAGGAGCCGAATGCGCTGGTCGAGGTCGTGGGGCCGACGAACCAGACGCCGAACGTCCGGGCGACGATGCAGGAGGTGTTCGAGGGGCTGGTGGCGCAGTCGCAGAACCGGCTGGGGTCGTTGCGGTTCGACCTCCTGGCGGTGAACGATTACCTCGCGCCGTTCCTGTCGGCGGGGTTCTACTACAAGACCTTCATGTGGCCGCGTGCCTTCTGGGAGGGGTTGTACGAGCCCTTGATCCGCCGGGCGGCGGGGCTGGGGAGCCTCTCGGGCAAGCATGACGAGGGGACCTACGAGAAGGCCTTTGCGTTCTGCGACGTGCTGGTGATCGGCTCGGGTCCCTCGGGCCTGATGGCCGCGCTGACGGCGGGGCGGGCGGGCGCGGACGTGATCCTGTGCGAGGAGAGCCACGCGCTGGGCGGGCGGCTCTTGTCGGATGGGGGGACCATCGGGGATCAGCCTGCCGGGGAGTGGGTGGCGTCCGTGGTGGCGGAGCTGCAGGCGCTGCCGAACGTGCGGATCATGGCCCGGACGACGGTGACGGGCGCCTATGACCACGGCACCTATGGCGCGCTGGAGCGGGTGGGGCTGCACAAGCCCGCGCGCCCGAACCTGCCGCGCGAGTGTTTCTGGCGGATCGTGGCGAAGCATGCGGTGCTGGCGGCCGGTGCGCTGGAGCGGCCGGTGGCGTTTGAAAACAACGACCGTCCGGGGATCATGATGGCCTCGGCGGTGCGGACCTATCTCAACCGCTATGGCGTGGTGCCGGGGAAGCGCGTGACGCTGTTCGCCAACACCGACCAGGCGCGTGGGGTGGCGCGGGAGTTGATGGCGGCGGGGGTCACGGTGGCGGCGATCATCGATCCGCGGCCCGATGCCAGTAGCGTCGAAGATTGCCCGGTGCATGTGGGGGCCGAAGTGGTCGGTTCTCGTGGACGGCTGGGGCTGTCGGGCATCCAGGTGCGCAAGGGGGCGGAGATCATCGAGATCGAGACCGACTGCCTGGCAATGTCCGGCGGCTGGAACCCGACGATCCACCTGACCTGCCACATGAACGGGCGGCCCCGCTGGAGCGAGGACCTTGCGGCCTTCGTGCCGATGGAGGGTGCGGTGCCCGGGCTGGTCGCGGTGGGGGCGGCGAATGGGTCTTTCTCCACCCACGGGGCGTTGGTCACGGGCCATGCGGCTGGCCTGAAGGCGGTGGAGGCGCTGGGGCGGAAGGTGTCGGTTCCGGTGCCGGAAGCCGAGGACATGCCTTATCGGCTCAAGGCGCTGTGGGCGGTGGACGGGAAGGGCCGGGCCTGGCTCGACTTCGCCAATGACGTGACGACGAAGGACGTGAAGCTGGCCGCGCAGGAGGGCTTCCGGTCGGTCGAGCACATGAAGCGCTATACCACGCAAGGGATGGCGCCGGACCAGGGGAAGAATTCGAACGTCGCGGCGCTGGCGGTGCTGGCGGATGCGACGGGGCGGGGGATTGCCGAGACGGGGGGCACGACCTTCCGGCCGCCCTATACTCCGGTGTCGATCGCGGCGATGGGGGCCGGGGGGCGTGCCGAGGGGTTCGCGCCGCAGCGGTTCCTGACCTCGGATCAGGCGAGCCGCGACTGGGGCGCGCCGATGATCGAGGCGGGGTTGTGGTATCGGCCGTCGTTCTTCCCGAAGCCAGGGGAGGCGACGTGGCGCGAGTCCTGCGACCGTGAGGTGAACTTGGTCCGGCAGGCGGTGGGCGTGGCGGATGTGTCCACGCTGGGGAAGATCGACATTCAGGGCAAGGATGCGGGGCGGTTCCTGGACTTTGTCTACACCAACACGTTCTCCACCTTGCCGGTGGGCCGGGTCCGCTATGGGCTGATGCTGCGCGAGGATGGGCTGGTGCTGGACGATGGTACCTCGGCGCGGCTGGGGGACGACCATTACCTGATGACCACGACCACCGCTGCGGCGGGGCTGGTGATGCGGCATCTGGATTTCGTCCATCAGGCCTTCTGCGCGGATTGGCAGGTGCGGTTCATCTCCGTGACTGAGTCCTGGGCGCAGTTCGCTGTGGCGGGGCCGAAGGCGCGGGCGCTGGTGAATTCCTTCCTGGAGGTTCCGGTGGACCTGCCCTTCATGGGCGTGGCTCCGGTGCGGATTGGCGGCGTGGATGGGCGGCTGTTCCGGATTAGCTTCTCGGGCGAGGAGGGCTATGAGCTTGCCGTCCCCACCCGCTATGGCGAGGCGCTGTTCCGTGACCTCGTGGCCCGGGCCGAGACGATGGGCGGCGGGCCTTACGGGATGGAGGCACTGAACGTCCTGCGGATCGAGAAGGGCTTCATCACCCATGCCGAGATTCATGGCCGGGTGACGGCGCATGACATCGGGATGGAGAAGATGGTTAGCGCGAAGAAGGACTGCATCGGCAAGGCGGCGGCGACGCGGCCCGGGATGTGGGGGCCGGAGCGGGAGCAGCTGGTGGGTCTGAAGGCGAGCGCGCCGATTTCCGCGGGGGCGCATCTGTTCGTGCCGGGGACCGAGGTGCACCGCGAGACGGACCAGGGCTATGTGACCTCCGTCTGCTGGTCGCCCACCGTGGGGGCCTGGCTGGGGCTGGGGTTCCTGAAGGACGGACGGGCGCGGTTGGGCGAGAAGGTGCGGCTGGTCGACCATCTGCGCGGGCTGGACGTGATCTGCGAGGTCTGTAACCCGGTGTTCCACGACCCCGAAGGGGAGAAGCTTCGTGCCTGAACTTATTGCAAAAACCGCGCTTGAGGGGCAGAGCCTGACAGTCGGGACGTCGACTCTGGCCGAGGCGGATGTGGGAAGGATCACGTCCGTGGCTGTGTTCCCCGGTGGAGCGAAGGCTGTGGCGAAGGGGTTAAAGACCTTGGGCCTGACGATGCCGGAGCCGAACAGCTTGGTCGAGAGGAAGGGCGCGCGGCTTGTCTGGACCGGGCGGGAGCAGGCCTTCCTGATGGGCGTCGACTGCCCGGAGCTGGAGGGGGCGGCGGTGACCGACCAGACGGATGGCTGGACGGTGCTGACGCTGACCGGGGCGGGGGCTGTCGACGTGCTGGCGCGGCTCGTGCCGATGGACCTACGGCTTCCGGCCTTTCCGGTGGGCCGGGCGGTCCGGACGCAGCTGAACCACATGAACGTGGTGATCCTGCGGCTGGGCGAGCATGCCTTCGAGATCATGGGGTTTCGGTCCATGGCGCGCACGGCCTGGCACGAGCTGGAGGCCGCGATGCAGATGCTTGCGGCGCGGAACGGGACGAAATTCTAGGCGGAAAGACGCGAAGGGAAGATTTTGTCACTGGCGCCTCACCCGGCAGGTGTTTACACCTTTTCTTAAGCCGAGATTAAGAAAAGGTGCATGATGGCTCCCGACGGTCAGACCCTTGCTCCCAATGTCTACGATGCCGAGCCGATCCCCGCCGCCGCGCGGGACGAGATCGAGCGGTTGCTGTCCTCGGGTGACCTGTTCCGCTACACGGCCCCTTCGGATGCTCCGGTGGCTCTGCTGGAGGCCGAGTTTGCCGAGCTTCTGGGCGCGCGCTATGCGCTGGCGGTGTCGTCCTGTTCGGCGGCGCTGTTCCTGTCGCTGAAGGCGCTGGATCTGCCGCGGGGGGCGAAGGTGCTGATCCCGGCCTTCACCTTCGCCGCCGTGCCGTCGTCGGTGGTGCACGCGGACTGCGTGCCGGTGCTGGTCGAGGTGGGGGCGAATTACCGGGTCGATATGGAGGATTTCGCCCGGAAGCTGCTGGATGCGGATGCGGTGATGATCAGCCATATGCGGGGGCATACTTCGGACATGGACCGGATCATGGCCCTGTGCGACGAGGCCGGGGTGCCGGTGATCGAGGACGCGGCGCATTCGCTGGGGACCGTGTGGGGCGGGCGGAACATCGGGACGATCGGCAAGGTCGGCTGCTTCAGCTTCCAGTCCTACAAGCTGGTCAATGCGGGCGAGGGCGGGATCATGGTCACCGACGACCCCGAGATCGCGGCGCGGGCGATCATCATGTCGGGGGCCTACGAGTCGAACTGGAAGAAGCATCCCGGCCTGACCAATTCCTGCGCGCACTGGCAGAACAAGCTGCCGCTCTATAACCTGCGGATGCAGAACCTGTCGGCGGCGGTGATCCGGCCGCAGCTGCCCTTGGTGGCCGAGCGGGTGGCGAAGGGGCGGGCGGGGCATGACCGGGTGGCGGCGCGGTTGAACCGGTCGTCCCACCTGGCGGTGCCGGAGCCGCTGGGACCCGAGGAGCGGGCGCCGGATTCGATTCAGTTCAACCTCGTCGGCGGCTGGAGCGATGCCGAGGCTGTGGCCTTCCAGGCGGCCGCCAAGGCGCGGGGGGTGGCGGTCCAGGTCTTCGGGCTGAGCGAAGGGAACGCGCGGGCCTTCTGGAACTGGCAGTTCCTGGGCGAGGTGCCGGACCTGCCCCTGACCCGCGCGATGCTGATGCGGGCCTGCGACGTGCGGCTGCCGACCCGGCTGACAGAGGCAGAGCTGGACTATATCGCGCGGGCGATCGTGGAGGCCGCCGCGGAGGTTCGCGGGTAGGCTGTCCACGGTGGACAAGATCCGAGAGTCCTTTTGAATCAGGGTCTTGGATTTTTCTGTTAAGCAACTTGAAAGGTTTCGGAGGGTGGCCCCCACCCCCATCCCCTCCGCACGGAGCGGGGAGGGGGGCGTCTTGTCGCGCGGTTGGTCCCGGCGGTTTGGCGTGGGACCTGGAGGCGGCGTTGGAGCCTCCGGCGGGAGTATTTGGGAAAAGAGCAAGACGCTGAGGCTTGAGGGCCCGGTCAGAGGACGCGCAGCGCGGGTGCGAGCCAGGGGGTGCTGGCCAGTGCGGGGGCGACCACGACCTCGGCGATGAGGGGTTTCAGGCGAGCGACGATCTGCGCGGGGACACCTTGCAGGATTCCGGCACGGGCAGAGAGCGAAAGGGTGCGGGAGAGCGCAGGCAGAGGCAGGGGGCGGACCTGCACCTTTTCGCGGAAGGCGCGGGCCTGGTGGAGGGCGAGAGGGGTGAGGATCGTCCAGCCCTCGCCGCCCGCGACCATCGCCAGGATGGCGGCGTAGCTGTCCAGTTCGAAGCGATGGGCGGGCTTCAACCCGTGGCTGGCGAGGTGGGCGGCGATCTGGCGGCCCATCAGGTGGCGGGCGGTGTAGAGGATGAGGGGCAGGTCGTCGATGTTGGCCCCCGGGGGGGCGACGGCGACGAAGGGCTCGGCCAGGATCGGGTGGATCTCGCGCCAGTCCTCCGCTGGCTGGTCGGTGTCGGCGGCGATGACAATGTCGAGGGCACGGGCTTCGAGCTGGTCCATCAGCCGGTGGCTCGCGCCGGTTTCCAGGAGGAAGCGGCAGCCCTTCAGGTCGCGGGCGAGGGTGGAGAGGAGGCGCGGGGTGACGTCGCTGTCGAAATCCTCGATCACGCCAAGGCGGAGGGTGGTGAGGCCGGAGAGGTCGGCCATCGCCAGTTCGGCACGCGCCTCGGAGGCGGCGTTGAGGATGGTCTGGGCGTGGCGGCGGAACATGGCACCCGCGGGCGTGACCTGCACGGGGCGGCTGGCACGGTCGAGGAGGCTGGCGCCGAGGGCGGCCTCCAGGGTGGTGAGCTGCTGGCTGACGGCAGAGGGCGAGACGCCCAGGCGGCGGGCGGCGGCGGAGATGGAGCCTTCTTCGGCCGAGGCCACGAAGACCTCGATTCCCCAGAGCGTGACGCGGCCTTCCGCTTCGGCCATCGGTCAGGTCCTGTTCGGGGTCAGGGCTTCGCCGGAGATGTGCGGCCAGTGAGCGCAAGAGGGATCGGACGCCCTGTCCGGCATCGGGCCGAGGCCCCCGGTCGGGCCTGGGGCGGGGGAAGCGGGGGAGGCGCGCCGCACCGGAAATCGCATGGCTGCTAGAGTTTGGAGAGTTTCTTCTGCAACTCGGCCAGTTGCTTCTTGATCTCGGCAATGTCGTCGGAGGAGGCTGCTTCCTCTTCCTTGGCGGGGCCGGAGCCGCCCCAGCCGGGCATGCCGCCCATCATCGACTTCAGGAAAGCCTCTTGCTGCTTGCGCAGCGCCTCGAACCCGGGAACGGCCGCCATCGGGTTCGGGAAGGCGGACAGGTTCTCGACCATCTTGGCCTGGCTGTCGCGCAGCATCTCGAACGAGGAGGCGAGGAACTGCGGCATCACCGCCTGCATGCCGGTGGCGTAGCTGCGGACGAGATCGGTCAGCACGTCGACCGGAAGCACGCTTTCGCCCTTGGATTCATGTTCGGCCACGATCTGCAGGAGGTATTGCCGGGTCAGGTCATCGCCGGTTTTCAGGTCGACGATCTGCACCTCGCGCCCCTGGCGAATGAAGCCGGCGATGTCCTCCAGCGTGACGTAGTCCGAGGTTTCGGTGTTGTAGAGCCTGCGGCTGGCGTAACGCTTGATCAGAAGCGGCTTGTCGGTTTCGGCCATGTCATTCCCCCCAGTGCGTCTTTTGCGCTTGCAGAGAAGCTTAGGGGAGGGCGCAGCAAAAAGAAAGCTCAGCCTTTGGCCCGCGCAGCATCGCGTGCGGCATCGGCAGAGGCGAAGTGGTCGAGCTGATCCTGATGCGCCTTGCGGAAGGCGGGGCGGTCAAGCTGGCGGGCGGTGAAGGCCTGGAGCGCGGGATAGTCGATCAGCGCCGCGCGAAGTTTCGGGACGCGCAGGATGTCGGCCATCAGCAGGTCGGCCACGGTGAAGCGGCCCGCCGCCAGGTGGTCGCGCTGCGCGACGACGGCCTCAAGCCGCGAGAGGCGCGCGGAGAGCCAGCCTTCCAGCGGGTTTTCCGGCGGGTTCGACAGGCCGATGAACCACCAGGGGACCGAGACCATCTCGACCGAGTTGAGACCTGCGATCAGCCATTCCTGCGTCTCGGCGCGGCCTTGCGGGTCGCGGGGCATGAGGCTTTCGGACTTTTCCGCAAGGTGCAGCAGGCAGGCACCGCTTTCGAAAAGCCGGACTTCGCCGTCCTGCAGCACGGGGACCTGGGCGAAGGGCTGGCGTGCGATGTGGTCGGGACCGGTGCGGTCCTCGAACCGGACGGCGGCGATGCGGTAGGGGAGACCGGCTTCCTCGCACGCCCAGCGGAGGCGGAGGTCGCGGACGTGGCCCCGGGGTGGGGGTGGCACCCAGTCGTAGGTCCAGATGGTGAGGGTCATCCGGGTAGGGTGCGCCTTGAGGGCGCAAAAGGAAAGGCCCGAGGTTGCCCCCGGGCCCTGATGCGCGACTTTGCGCGGTACTGGCGACTTACTTCGCGGCCGCAGCGGCTTTCTTGGCGACCGAAGTCACGTCCGCGGTGGCTTTCTTGACGGCGGCGGTGGCGTCTTCCGACATGTCCTTGCCCGCAGCCAGCATCAGCTCGACAGTTTCCATCTGCACTTTCTTGGCGACTTCGGCGAAGGCGGCCAGGTTCTCGGCAGCCATTTCGGCCGCGGCCGAGGCGAAGTCGGTCACCGACTTGGTGTAGTCGGCCGGTTCGGCCTTGGCCTTTGCGATCTCACCAACCTTGGCCAGCGCGTCCTTGGTCCACTTGGCCGAGATTTCGGTCGACTTCTCGGCAGCTTCGATCGCCACTTTCGAGAACTTCTCGGCAAAGGCGGCCTGGGTCTTGAACGCGTTCTGGAACGCCGATGCGTCAACCGGGATCGAGGCCATCATGTCCTGCACGACTTTGGTGAAGTCCGGGGTCTTGGTCATGTCATTCTCCATGGGGCCTGCGAGGAGGGAGGGAGGATCGGCCCGGGTCCTTGATGGCCAAGATATACGTGCTGCGGTGCAGCATTTCAAGTCTTTTTCTGCAATGCAGCAAAACCACCGGGCAATGCGGTTAACCCTGCGGAATGCGGATGAAATGTCAGAGCTCGGGCGTTGCCGTGACGTAGGTGCCGGGCGCCCGAGCCAGCGAATCGGCGGGGTGCCGCGCCTTGACCATCGGGCCTGACTGTTCCGCCAGCCAGGCACCCCAGCGGGGCCACCAGCTGCCCTTGTGGAAGGTCGCCGACTTGAGCCAGGCCTCGGGCTCGCCGGCGACGGGGGCGTCGTTGGCATAGTGGCCGTACTTGTCCTTGGAGGGCGGGTTGATGATCCCGGCGATGTGGCCGGATTCCGACAGAAGGAAGGTCTTGTCCTTCGATCCCATCTGCTTGATGCCGTTGAACGAGCCCTTCCAGTGCGCGATGTGGTCGGTCTCGCAGGCGATGGCGCAGACGGGAAGTTTCACGTCCGAAAGGCTGACGGGTCTGCAGAAGACCTGGAACTGACCCTTGGCGAAGCCGTCCTGCTGGCAGAGGCCGCGCAGGTATTCGACGGCCATCCTGGCGGGCAGGTTGGTGCCGTCCCCGTTCCAGAACAGAAGGTCGAAGGCCGGAGGCGCTTCGCCCAGCATGTAGGACTTGATGGCGGGGGTGTAGATCAGGTCGTTCGAGCGTAGGTAAGAAAAGGTCCGCGACATGAAGAAGCGGGACAGGATCCCGTCGCGTTCGGTCTGGCGCTCGATCCCGTCGACGAAGTCGTTGTTCAGGAAGACACCGACCTCGCCTGGGTCGGAGAAGTCGGTGAGGGTGGTGAAGAATGTGGCAGTCTTGACCGTCTCGTCCCCCGCCTTCTGCAGGTGCGCGAGCGTCAGGCCCAGGGTCGTCCCGGCGATGCAGTAGCCGACGGCGTTGATCTGCTTTTCGCCGGTGATGCGGCGGACCTCGGCCATTGCCCTCAGGTAGCCGTCGCGGATGTAATCGTCCATCGCCGTGCCGGCGTAGCTGGCGTCGGGGTTGACCCAGGAGACGACAAACAGCGTGAAGCCCTGGTCCACGATCCACTTGATCAGCGAATTCGCGGGCTTGAGGTCCATCACGTAGAACTTGTTGATCCAGGGCGGGAAGATCAGGAGAGGGGTCTTGTGGACCTTTTCCGTCGTCGGCGTGTACTGGATCAGCTCGAGCATCCGGTTCCGGTAGACGACCTCGCCGGGCGTGGTGGCGATATTCTTGCCGACCTGGAAGGCGTCCTTGTCGGCCAGCGTCACCAGAAGGTCGCCCTGGTTCGCCTCGATGTCACGGACCAGGTTCTCCAGCCCCTGCACCAGGCTGGCGCCGTCGGTCTCGACCGCCTTTTCCAGCGCCTCGGGGTTGGTGCCCAGGAAGTTCGTCGGGCTGAACATGTCGACGATCTGCTTGGTGAAATACTCCACCCGCTTGCGGTCGGCGGGGTCCAGGCTTTCTAGGTCGCCCACGGCGTTCGAGATCGCCTCGGCGTTCATCTGGTACTGCTGCTTGAGGTAGTTGAAGAAGGGATGCGTTTCCCACAGCGGGTTCTGGAAGCGGCGGTCCTTCGGGTTCGGATCCGGGGGCGCCTTGAATTCGCCCTTGGCAAGGGTCTGCTGCGCCTCGACATAGTGCTTCAGGGTCTTGCCCCAGTAGCTCACCTGATGCTCGACCACCTTGGCGGGGTTAGAGACCATCTCGGCGAACCAGGCGGCGGCGGCCTTCATGTACACGTCCGGAGCCGGGCCGTGCAGCGCGGGGTCGACCTGTCGGCGCTGGGTCAGCGCAGTGGTCAGCCGCTTTGACAATTCCTCAACCTTCGCGAGGTTAGCGTTAAGCCTGTCGAGTCGTTCTTTGGTCTCGGGGGTGTTGTCTTCTGTTGTCATGCTAATCATTCCCCCCTATCTTCGCCGCTATGCAGCATAGCGTGTCGCCAAGCCCCGCCATGCGCCATCCGTCCGCCGGAGGCAAGGAGACATGATGAAGTATATGTTCACCTACGACCTGATGGAAAGCGCCCGCAACACCAATGAGTGGCTGGGCGCCTCGGCCAGGGCGTTCGCGAGCTATCCGGCCTTCGCCATGTCGATGAACCCGATGCTGCCCCTGATGGCCGCCTGGGGCGAGGTGACGGAACGAACCTTCAGCCGCATGATCGCCAAGCCCGACTGGGGCATCCGATCGATCGTCGGGCCGGACGGTCAGGATCACCTTGTCGATGTGAAGCCGGTGGTGGAGAAGCCCTTCGGAAACCTGGTGCAGTTCTTCGTGCGCCGCCGGTCGCCGATGGCGCGGAAGGTGCTGCTGGTTGCGCCGATGTCGGGTCACTATGCCACGCTCCTGCGGTCCACGGTGGCAAGTCTGCTGCCGGATGCCGACGTCTATGTGACGGACTGGCACAATGCGCGCGACATTCCGGTCAGTGCGGGCAAGTTCGACATCGAGGACTACACGCTTTACCTGGCCGAGTTCATGAAGGTCATGGGCCCCGACACGCATGTGATCGCGGTCTGCCAGCCGGTGCCGCTGACCCTTGCGGCAGCGGCCTACCTCGCGGCGGAACACCCCGAGGCGCAGCCGACCTCGCTGATCCTGGTCGGCGGGCCGGTCGATCCCGACGCCGCCGCGACCGAAGTCACCGATTTCGGCCGCCGGGTGACGATGGGCCAGTTGGAACATTGGGCGATCCAGCGCGTCGGCTTCAAGTACAAGGGCGCGGGGCGGCTGGTCTATCCGGGGCTGCTGCAGCTGCAAAGCTTCATGACCATGAACGCCGAACGCCACAGCAAGGCGTTTTCCGACCAGATCCTGCGCGCCGCCCGGGGCGAGGCGTCGGACCACGACGCACACAACCGGTTCTACGACGAATATCTGGCCGTGATGGACATGACGGCCGAGTTCTACCTGTCCACGGTGGAGCGCATCTTCAAGAACCGCGAAATCGCCCGGAACGAGTTCGTGGTGGCAGGCCGCAAGGTCGACATGGGCGCGATCACCCGGGTCTCGGTGATGACGGTCGAGGGCGCGAATGACGACATCTCGGCCCCGGGCCAATGCGTCGCGGCGCTGAAGCTGCTGACGGGTCTCAGCGACGACAAGAAGGGGCACCACCTGGAGCCGGGCGCGGGCCATTACGGCATCTTTGCCGGGAGCAGCTGGCGCCTGAACATCCGTCCGTTGGTGCTGAACTTCATCGACCGCGCGGCGGGCAGACCCAAATCCAAGATCGCCCTGGCGTCTTCGCAGTCCGCCTAGCGCAGCATCAGCGTGGGCAGGCGGCCCGAGAGGAAGGTTTCCAAAACCTTCGTCACCGCCTCGGGCTGTTCCAGCTGCGGCAGGTGACCTGCTTCGGCGATGACCTCCAGGAAGCCCTGCGGCATCATCGCGGCCAGGAACTCGGCCCGGCGGCGGGGGACGAGGGTGTCGTTTTCGCCGACGATGATCATGGTCGGCACGTTCGCCTTGCGCAGCGTCTTCTGCTGGTCTGGCCGGCGCTGCAGCACGCGCAGGTGGCGCTGGAACTGCTCGGGTCCCAGCGTTTCGGCCATGTCCAGGACCAGGGTCACGACCTCGTCGCGCCAGGGGGCATCGTGCAGGGCGGTCAGCGGCAGCATCTGCGCCATGCAGGCGGCGAGGTTGCCTGTCTTGGCGGCGACCAGAAGCGCCTCTTGCGCGGCCGCGAGTTGCGGGGTTTCCGGCAGCGGGTCGGTGGCGATGAGGGCGATGCGGGATACCGCCTCGGGGCGTTTGCGGAGGATCTCGATAGCGAGGTTGCCACCAAGTCCGTGACCCACAAGGGCGAAGCGGGGCGGCAGCTGCGGTGCGACCTCGGCGGCGATCTTCTCGACCGTGTCGCCCAGACCGGGGCCAAGCAGCACGATCGGTCGGTCGGCCCCAAGCCGCGCGATCTGCGGCATGAAGCTGCGCGCATCCGCCATGAAGCCGGGGATCAGGACGACAGGTTCACTCACGAGGGGCCTCGACGCAGGATTTCGGCAAGAACATTTGCACCGGTTTGTGAACGCTAGCCCACAAGGACCTGGATGCAAATGCAAACTCTTCCGGCCGCCGGATAGCCCACATCACCGGATGTTCGAAACCTTCAAGCCCGGAGTGTCGTCCAGCGGCAGCGCCTCGCGCGCGCGGATCACGTCCTCGACCGCCTCGGTGATCATGGCAAGGCAGGGCGGGGTCGAGAAGCGGTGGTCGGCGTCCTTGACCAGGGTCAGACGCAGATCGGGGCTGGAGATCTGGTGAAAGAGCGAGATCGCGACGGTGGGCGGCACGTCGGTATCGGCGCTGCCCTGGAGGAGACGGACCGGCATGTGCAGCGGCAGGGGGCCGTTCATCACCAGGTTCTGCCGCCCGTCCTCGATCAGGCGAAGCGTGATGGGGTAAGGGTCGTCGGAATAGTCCGAGGGGCGGAGAAAGACGCCTTCCTCAAGCAGGGCAGTGCGTTCGGCCAGGGTGAACTCGGCCTCCCACATCCGTTCGGTGAAATCGGGCGCGGCGGCGATGCCGATGAAGCCGCCCACCCGGTCGGGCATGTCCCGGGCGAGAAGGAGCGCGATCCAGCCGCCCATCGACGAGCCGACGAGGATCTGCGGGCCTTCGGTCAGGACCTCGATCACGGCGGCGGCATCCTCGCGCCAGTCGGAGATCGCGCCATCGACGAAGGCGCCGTGGGACTGGCCGTGGCCCGAGTAGTCGAAGCGCAGGAAGGCGCGCCCCGACGCCTCGGCCCAGACTTGCAGGGCCTGGGCCTTGGAGCCGCTCATGTCGGACCGGAAGCCGCCAAGAAAGACCACTCCGGGGCCTTTGCCGGGGGTCTGGTGGTAGGCGATGTGGCGGCCCTGCGGGGTGGTGAGGAAGGTTGTCATGCGGCGAAGATAGCAAGCGTCGGGGCGTTTCGTCAGGGTGGCCGCAACCCGCGGGCGGAATGGCGCGCATGGCTTGACTTCGACCCACCGCGAAGGCATCAAGCGCGCCGACATAACCCGCAACCGGGCGTTTCGTAGGCGCCAAATCGACGAGGAGAAGGCCGATGGCCCAGATTTCCCTGACATTTCCCGACGGCAACCAGCGCCAGTATCCGGCGGGCGTAACCCCCGCCGAAGTGGCGGCGAGCATCGCGCCGTCGCTGGCCAAGGCCTCGATCTCAGCGCAGGTGAACGGCAAGCACTGGGACCTGCAGTGGCCGATCACGTCGGACGCGACGATCTCGCTCAACACCATGAAGGACGACGCCCCGGCGCTGGAGCTGATCCGCCACGACCTCGCCCACATCATGGCGCGGGCAGTGCAGGAGATCTGGCCGGACGTGAAGGTCACCATCGGCCCGGTGCGCGACCAGGGCTGGTTCTACGACTTCGACCGGGAAGAGCCGTTCACGCCCGAGGATCTGGGGGCCATCGAGGCCCGGATGAAGCAGATCATCAACGCGCGGGACCCGGTCAAGACCGCGGTTTGGGCCCGCGCGCGGGCCGTCGAATACTACCGGGGCCGGGGCGAGCCCTTCAAGCTGGAGCTGATCGACCGCATCCCCGAGGGTGAGGATCTGCGGATGTACTGGCACGGCGACTGGCAGGACCTGTGCCGGGGGCCGCACCTGCAGCACACGGGGCAGGTTCCGGCCGATGCCTTCAAGCTGACGCATGTCGCGGGGGCCTACTGGCTGGGCGATGCAAGCCGCCCGATGCTCCAGCGCATCTACGGCGTGGCGTTCAAGAACCGCGACGACCTGAAGGCGCATCTGACAATGCTGGAGGAGGCCGCCAAGCGCGACCACCGCAAGCTTGGCCGCGAGATGGAGCTGTTCCACCTGCAGGAAGAAGCGCCGGGCATGGTCTTCTGGCATCCGAACGGCTGGACGATCTATCGCCAGCTTGAGGATTACATGCGCGGCCGCCTGCGGCAGGCGGGCTACAAGGAAATCAAGACGCCGCAGGTCGTGGACCGGGTGCTGTGGGAAAAGTCGGGCCACTGGGAGGCCTACCGCGAGAACATGTTCATCGTCGAGGTGGACGAAGAGGGCGCCAAGGAAAAGCGCATCAACGCGCTGAAGCCGATGAACTGCCCCTGCCATGTGCAGGTGTTCAACCAGGGTCTCAAGTCCTACCGCGACCTGCCCTTGCGGCTGGCCGAGTTCGGGTCGTGCCATCGGTATGAGAGCAGCGGCTCCATGCACGGGCTGATGCGGGTGCGTGGGTTTACCCAGGACGATGCGCATATCTTCTGCACCGAAGACCAGATCGAACAGGAATGCGCGGGGTTCATCTCGCTTCTGTCCAGCGTCTACCGCGACCTTGGCTTCGAGAAGTTCGACATCAAGCTGTCGACGCGGCCGGACGTTCGGGTGGGCAGCGACGAGATCTGGGACAAGGCCGAGAACGCGCTGCAGAAGGCCATCGAAAGCCTGGGTCTGCCCTACGAGATCAACCCGGGCGATGGGGCCTTCTACGGGCCGAAACTCGACTTCAAGCTGACCGATGCCATCGGGCGCGAATGGCAATGCGGGACCTTCCAGGCCGACTTCAACCTGCCGGTGCGGCTGGACGCGGAATATGTGGGCGAGGACGGGATGAAGCACCGCCCGGTCATGTTGCACCGCGCCGTCCTGGGGTCTTTCGAGCGGTTCATCGGCATCCTGCTGGAAAACTACGCGGGGAAGCTGCCCTTCTGGCTCGCCCCGCGGCAGGTCGTCGTGGCCTCGATCGTCTCGGACGCCGATCCCTTCGTGCATGAAGTGGTCGCCGCCCTGCGCAAGGCCGGGGTCCGCGCCGAAGCCGACGTGCGGAACGAGAAGATCAACTACAAGGTCCGCGAACATTCGGTGGGCAAGGTCCCTGTGATCCTGGCCGTGGGCATGCAAGAGGTCGAGGGTCGGACCGTCTCGGTTCGCCGCCTGGGCGAGACCCGGACCGAGACGATGAGCCTCGACCAGGCGGTTGCGACCTTCGGGTTCGAGGCTCTGCCGCCCGCGAACTGATCCATCCGCTGCCTGCAAAACGGGCGCTCTGGTTGCCGACCGGAGTGCCGTTTCGCCTTGCGGCTTGATTTTCAGCGAATCCTTGGCATCATCGCCACAGTGACGACAGAATTCCTGCACGGCTCTCTGAACGAAGCCCTGGAAGACCTGGTGGCACGGCTCGCGGCAATGACGCCGCGGGGGGTTCTGAGAGGAGAAGCGGAATGCCGACAGGCACCGTGAAATGGTTCAACGCCACGAAGGGCTATGGTTTCATCGCGCCGGATGATGGCGGCAAGGACGTGTTCGTGCACATCTCGGCCGTGGAACGCGCGGGGCTGAAGGGCCTTAGCGACAACCAGAAGATCGGCTACGAGTTGCAGTCCGGCCGCGACGGCAAGCAGTCGGCCGGCGACCTGCGTCTGCTTTAATCGGTCAGCGCGGCTTCGGTCGCGCTGTCCCATCCCAGAAACCAGCGATCCCCGTCCTGGATGACCGGCCGTTTCATCACGGTCGGCTGAGCCATGATCTGCGCCTCAGGCTCTGAGGCTTTCAGGAAATCGTTGAAGCTGCGGTAGGTGGTGGACTGCTGGTTCACCGCCTTGGAGCCAAATTCCTGAACGATGCGGTCGACCTCGCCTTGCGTCAGCGGGTTGGCACGGATGTCGCGGAAGGTGACGTCCTTGCCGGCGCGCTCCAGCGCTTTCAGCGCCTTCTTGCAGGTGTCGCAGGTGGGGATGCCGTATAGGATCATGGGGTCCTGCCATCTGTGATTTCAAGGGCTTGCACATTGGCTAGCACATTGGACGTGCCGCCGCAAAGCCATTCAGCCGTGGACCATCCGCGTGATCGCAATCCCGGCCCAGGCTGACACCGCGGTCAGTGCCCCGCCCCAGAGCGTGTCGGTCATCACCATCGTCCAGTGCCAGTCCTTCATGATCGACCAGGACGTGAACTCGTAGGTGCCATAGGCCATCAGGCCGATGATCAGGGCCGGAACCAGGACCGGTGCGCCGGTCTTCAGGGCCGGCAGCGAGACAAGGTAGACCAGCCCGCCAACATAGGCGAGGTAGAAGAGCGCCGCGGGAGCGATGCGGATCGGCTCGGCCAGAAGCGGGCCGATGTGGCGGGTGAAGAGCGGCTTCATCACCAGAGACAACATGATCGCATCGAGGATCAGGAAGACGGCGGCGGTCGCGGCGTAGAGGGTGAGGGTCATCGGCGGCTCCTTCGGCGGAAAAGGTAATATGACGGGCGGGCCTGACCAGTGCCAGCTTGCAACCATCGCCGAATCTGCGCGTTATCCGGGCAAAATGCGGCCCTGGCGCTGCGCTTCTTTGAAAGGATGCCCCGATGCGGACGTTCACTTTGCCCCTGATCCTTGCCGCCACGCTTGGCGTCGCCGCTCCTGCCCCGGCGCAGGACCTTGAGGACGTGATCGGGGGAATCGCCCAGTCGCTGATCCAGCAGGAGCTGGACAAGAACGCCTATCTTGCGGCGCAGGAGGCGAACACGGCTGCGGCCTACCGGGATTACCTCGCGAAGTTCCCCAAGGGGGCCTACCGGGCCAATGCCGAGCGCGCGCTGGAGCGGCTGGGGGCCTCGACCGAGGCATCGTCGGCGGCGCAGGCTGAGGCGCGGCTGGGGATCACCTTCTCGCAGCGGGTCGCGGTGCAGCGAGAGCTGACGCGGCTGGGTTACCGGACCTACGGGACCGACGGGGTCTGGGGGCGGAACACCCGGACAGCGATCGCGACCTGGCAGCGCGACCGGGGGGACAAGGTGACGGGCTACGTCACCGAGGCGCAGCTGCGGGTGCTGCTGCGGGGCGCGGTGGTGACGCCGCCTCCGGATGACAGCGGGGCGAGCCCGGTGGCGGTGGAGGCCGCGCTGAAGCTGACCCGGTCGCAGCGGGTCGATATCCAGCGGCAGCTGTCGTCGCTGGGGTTCGATACCGGGGTGGCGGACGGGCTCTGGGGCTCGAAGACCCGGGGGGCGATCATGGCCTGGCAAAAGGCCAACCGGCAGAGCCAGACGGGCTATGTGACGGCGGCCCAGGTGAAGCTGATCGCCCAGCAGGCCGGGTCGGTGAAACCGGCGCCGGGGACCAGCAACGCCGCGCTGGAGGAGAGCCTGCTGCAGCTGACCCTGTCCGAGCGGATGGACCTGCAGCGGCGGCTGAACCGGCTGGGCTATGAGACGCTGCGGACGGACGGGACCTTCGGGCCGGGCACCCGCCGCGCCATCGCGGAGTGGCAGGCGGACGAGGGGGAGCCGGCGACGGGGTACCTCACGGCCGACCAGGTGCGGCTGATCCGGGTCGAGACCGGGGGGTGACGGGGCCGCAAGGGGTTCTGTCCACGGTGGACATTTCGGGATTATCGTTCGGGTCCAATAGGTTGGCCGTGGGCGTTAGGGGTTTGTAAAGCGGGTGGTTAACGGGTGGGGTAACCGCCCGTTAACCCCGTTGCGGCATGGTTGGGGCCATGTCCGCGTATATCCGTCCCAGGGTTCCAGGAGCGTCGGTGTTCTTCACCGTGAATTTGGCCGACCGCGGCGCGCGGACGTTGGTCGAGCACATCGAGGCCTTGCGCGAGGCCGTGCGGGTGACGAAGTCCGAACGGCCGTTCCGGATCGACGCGTGGGTGGTGTTGCCGGACCACATGCACGCGGTGTGGACGTTGCCGGAGGGCGATGCGGAGTATTCGGTGCGGTGGAGCGTGATCAAGGCGCGGTTTTCCCGTGCCATGCCCCACACGCCGCGCCGCCGCAGCCATGCCGAGCGTCGGGAGCACGGGTTATGGCAGCGCCGGTTTTGGGAGCATCACATCCGCAACGATGCAGATTGGGCGAACCACGTCCATTATTGTTGGTACAATCCGGTGAAGCACGGTTTGGTCGAACGGCAGGAAGATTGGCCGTATTCGAGTTTCCACCGTGACCGGTAGGGTGCGCATTCATGGCGCACAAATGCGGTGGCCACGTAGGGTGCGCATTCATGGCGCACCACAACGGGTGCACCACGATGGGCGCACCGACGTTGGTGGACAAGGTGGCGTTTGCATAGGTGCGGTTGGTGGGCGTTGCGCGGGGGAACGGTGCGCCATGAACGGTGCGCCATGAATGCGCACCCTACGGGCGGTCCCGGGCATCCGCGGGAGTGGCCGTTTTCGTCATGGCACCGCGATGCGGGCGGGGCGGTGTGATAGGGCGGGAGTTTGGGTGGGCGCGAACCAAGTCGCTGCAGAAGGCTGTTTAGTGTGTCTTCAGCCAATACCAAACTGACAATACTGGTTCGCGAAAAGCTGACAGCTTGTCCCAGATCGAACTCCACACTGAACTCCAGTCTGTCAGAATTAGAATGAGACCAACGCCAGCCACAATGAGATAGGCGAAGTACTTTGGAACGTTTGCTTCAGTAGTCGTGAAAGACTGATACTTGCTTGGCCGTGCTCCATTTCCAAGAGCAAGCCATTCCGCAGAGTAAATCTCAGCGCAAAGCTCCTTCTCCAATCTGTTTATGACTCGGAATTTTCCAGTGTTAAGTTTTCCAAAATTCTCAATTAAGTTCTTCCAAGATTTACACAGAAGCAGCGCGACAGCGGCAGGAAAAATCAGAAATAACAGTGAGTTTCCAGCAAGAACTTGTTCCTTCACCAAGTAACCGGAGGCGGCGACAATACCGCCAATCACAGTAATGAAGAATCCATTCGTAAGCTGTCTCCGCTGAAGCAATTCCTGCGAAGAAGCTACCATTATCTTGTATAGCTCCAGAGCTTCTGTCGTATTCGAGGCAACTCGGGAAAAACACTTCTCAAAGTCTTCGGAAAAGTCATATATTGATCGGAGTCTTGCAATTGATTCAAGATTCTTCTCACGTGGTGAGAATTCAATTATGTGCTTGTTCAAATCAGTCGCAACTGAGATTTCCCACTGTACATTCTCAGATTGCTTTGCACTTGCAGGATCAAATACAAGAACTGCTTCGGAGGCTTCGATCTTCTCGCTCGCCTGAGTCTTCCATGAATCGCCTGGAGTAAGAGCGACAAATTCTATCCAAAGATCTAACTTATATTTCTTCGCAAGTGCCTTAAAGAAGGCAACTGCGTCATCCCGGCGATCGCCGCGGTGTACAATAAATACCTTCATCTTAATGTGCCGTAGAGTTGCCAAATTCCATTGATCACTGAACTGCTGGTCCACCCTACTGTTTGGCTCGCAGCGCTGGAAACCACGGATGCTGCCTTTTGCTGCGCCCAAGGGTTTACGGCAAGTATCGGTTTTCTCAAGTATTGAGCTCCATCCAGCTCCTTTCTAATCCATTTGCTGTAATGGGTATACATTCCAGTTGGACACACAACAACATCGCTGATGTTTATTCTTTCAAGAATTCGCGCGTATAGCTGTTGATCGCTGTTGGCGAAATGAATGGGATCATCTTGAGGGACGGAAGTGTCGTAGAAGTTTAGAGGAGTCCCATTCAGATTCCACGGTTCCTGAAAAATCCACTCAGCAAGCTTGTCATAGTGCCCGGAGTAACTCCAGGAGTGGGAAATGAAAACGTTAACTGCCAAAGTCACCCCCAAACCTCCACAAACTCCCTCCACTCGCCCTTGCTCATCCCCGAGTCCTCTTGCGTGACCGCTTCCCCGGCCAGTCGCCGCTTCAGCACCGCGATGGCCTTCGCCGACAGCGTCACTCCCCCCATCCGGTAGTCCTCGAACGCCGCAAACGCCAAGGGGACCCAGTCGCGGACGCAGGCTGCGATGGCCTCGGCGTAGACGCGGATTTCGTATTGGGCGTGGGCGTCGGCGCGCAGGCGCAGGAAGTGGAAGAGGTTGTGCAGGTCGGTCTTCCAGTACCATTGCGTGTAGATGTTCATCGGCAGGTTCATCCGCGCAAGCTCGCGGGCGAGGCCCTGCTGGCCGTCCTGGGAGAGCATCTCTTCGTAGTGGTCATAGGCGGTGGCGGCGTCGCGCTTCAGGGTCTCCAGCACGCGGGCGGCCTCGGGGCCGGAGAGGACCTCACCCCGGCCCTGGTTGTTGACGGTGGACTGGGCGGCGAGCTGGGCGGGTTCGGGGATGTAGAACTCCCGATCCAGGATCGAGTAGCGGGCGGAGTATTCGTTGACGTTGGCGGTGCGGTGGCGGATCCACTGGCGGGCGACGAAGACGGGGAGTTTGACGTGGAGCTTGATCTCGCACATCTCGAAGGGGGTGGAGTGCCAGTGGCGCATGAGGTAGCGGATCAGCCCCTCGTCGTTCTGGACGTGCTTGGTCCCGGCGCCGTAGGAGACGCGGGCGGCCTGGACGATGGCAGAGTCGTCGCCCATGTAGTCGATGACGCGGATGAAGCCGTGGTCAAGGACCGTGTGGGCGCGGTAGAGATGCGCCTCCATCCCCTCGGACACGGCGCGGAGCGTGGGGCGGGGGGTGGCCCGGGCGGCCTCGATCTCGGCGGCTTGTTCGGGGGTGAGGGGCATGGCGCGCTCCGGGTTATGACGAGTCGGGTGAGACTATAGCTTGCGGTTGAAGCGTGTGATACCGCTAGATGAATGGATGGAGGATGGAATGGGCATCAAGTATCTGCACACGATGGTGCGCGTGAAGGATCTGGAGAAGTCGCTGGCCTTCTACAGGCTTCTCGGTCTGAAGGAGACGCGGCGCTATGACAGCGAGCAGGGGCGGTTCACGCTGGTGTTCATGGCGCCTCCGGGGCAGGAGGATTGCCCGGTGGAGCTGACCTACAACTGGGATGGGGACACGGGGCTGCCGTCGGACAGCCGGCACTTCGGGCATCTGGCCTATGAGGTGGACGACATCTACGCGACCTGCGCGCATCTGCAGAAGCACGGGGTGCTGATCAACCGGCCGCCGCGCGACGGGCGGATGGCCTTTGTCCGGAGCCCCGACAACGTGTCGATCGAATTGCTGCAAAGGGGGGCGGCGAAGGCTCCGGCAGAGCCTTGGGCCAGCATGGCCTCGACCGGGACCTGGTAAGACGGCGGCCCGCCGCCCGGGTCTGGGCGGCGGGCCGGACGGATCAGTTCGAGGCCGGGGCGGCTTCGCCTTCGGCCGGGGCTGCGGCGGCGTCAGCGGCCGGAGCGAGCGAGGCGATGAAGGCCCAGACGTTCTTGGCGTCCTCTTCCTTCGGCAGCTTGAACATCATCTTCGACTTGGCCTTCTTGTCGCCGAGCTTTTCCTGCAGGAACTTGGCCGGATCGGCGACGTAGGTCACGAAATCTGCTTCGTTCCAGGCAAAGCCGGTTGCGCCGAGGGCGACGACGGAGTCGCCGTACTTGAACTCGGGGTAGGTGCCGGCGGTGCGGCCGGGCAGGCCGTAGAGGTTCGGGCCGGTCTTGGCGCCCTTGCCGGCGAGAACTTCGCCCGCCTCGTTGGCGATCACGTGGCAGGTCTGGCACTTGGCGAAGACCTTTTCGCCGGCGGCGGCATCGCCGGTGGGCGCGTCCTGGGCCAGCGCGGGGCCGGCGAGCAGGGCAAGAATTGTGGCGGTGAGTTTCAGCTTCATGGGTGTCCTCCCGATGTTGGCGGCCATACGAGATGAGCCGCCCTTGTGAAAAGGCAAGGGGGTCGCGAACACTTCGGCGCGATAGGGCATCAGGCGACGGCGTGGGCGATGGCGCAGCGGCTCCAGAGCGAGGAGAGCGCGGTGATCAGGTGGGCGATGTCCTGGGCGGAATGGAGCGGGCCGGGGGTGATGCGGAGCCGTTCGGTGCCCTTCGGGACGGTGGGGTAGTTGATCGGCTGGACGTAGATGCCCCAGTCGGCCATCAGCATGTCCGAGATCATCCGGCACTTCACCGGGTCGCCGATCATCACCGGGATGATGTGGCTTTCGTTGGCCATGTGCGGGATGCCGTGGGCGTCAAGCTGGGCGCGGACCTGGGCGACGTTGGCCTTCTGGCGGGTGCGTTCCTCGGCCGAGGCTTTCAGGTGCTGGATCGACCGGGCCGCGGCGGCGGCGCAGGCGGGGGGGAGCGCGGTGGTGAAGATGAAACCGGAGGCGAAGCTGCGGACGAAGTCGATGAGCTCGGCGCGGGCGGTGATGTAGCCGCCGACGACGCCGAAGGCTTTGCCGAGGGTGCCCTCGATCACGTCGATGCGGTGGGCGAGGCCGCGTTCCTCGGACACGCCGCCGCCGCGGGGGCCGTACATGCCGACGGCGTGGACCTCGTCGATGTAGCTCAGCGCACCGTGCGCCTCGCAGACCTCGACGATTTCGCGGATCGGGGCGATGTCGCCGTCCATCGAGTAGACGCTCTCGAAGGCCACGATCTTCGGGCGGTCGCCGACGGCGTGGAGTTTGCGGTCGAGGTCGCGCCAGTCGTTGTGCTTCCACAAGACCTTGTCGGCGCGGGAGTGGCGGATGCCTTCGATCATGCTGGCGTGGTTCTTTTCGTCGGACAGGATCACGGCGTTGGGGATCTGCGCGCCGAGGGTCGACAGCGCGGCCCAGTTCGAGACGTAGCCGGAGGTAAACAGTAACGCCCCCTCTTTCCCGTGAAGGTCGGCCAGTTCGCGTTCCAGCATGACGTGGTGGTGGTTGGTGCCCGAGATGTTGCGCGTTCCCCCCGCGCCGGTGCCGCAGGTCTGCACGGCCTGAACCATCGCCTGCACGACGTCGGGGTGCTGGCCCATGCCGAGATAGTCGTTCGAGCACCAGATGGTGACTTCCTCCTTGGTGCCGTCCGGGCGGTGGCGTTCGGCCTTGGGGAAGCTGCCGCAGCGTTTTTCCAGATCGGCGAAGACGCGGTAGTTGCCTTCGGACTTGAGGGTGGTGAGGCGGTCCTGGAAATAGGTGGCGAAGTCCATTGTGTGCTTCCTGTCAGGTGTCTTGTTTGGTCTGGGCAGTGGGGGCTTCGGGAAGCATCCAGCGCCAGAGTTTCTGGTCGGGGATCGGCACGACCATGAAGAGGTGCTCGATCAGGGCGAGGGCAGTGAGGACGGCCAGCAGAAGATAGCCGATGAACGGGGCGTCTTCGGTCGTGTTTGCGGCCTGCGCGGCCCACCAGCCGGTCGCAAGGGCCAGCGCGGCGATGGAGAGGGGTAGGAGGGCCGTGGCGCGGGCCTTGCGGAAGTGGCTGGCGATGTGTGCGAGGGGTTTCGGGAGGAATTCGATATTGATGCGGGGCGCGCCGAGGAAGAGGTTCAGCTTGGCCGAGACGCGGGCGAAGAAGAGCGTGGCGAAGGTCAGCGCCGAGAAGGGATTGGGCGCGTTCAGGGTGAGGTGGGTCAGGGCGAGGAGGCCCGCGATCAGGGCGAACTCGTGCCAGAGGATGGACCCGACGGCGCGCCAGATGCGTTCGGGCAGTTTCGCTTCGGGCGGGCAGGGCTTGCGGTGCGGGCCGGTGACGATGCCGGACAGGAAGGCCAGCTCGATCCAGCCCCAGAAGGCCAGGGCCGACAGGAAGCTGGTGTAGACCGATCCGACGGTCAGCTGGTCCGAAGAGATATGCGCCCCGGCCACGCCGAGGATCAGAAGCGGCAGGCCGAGGAGGACGGACCAGAGGTGATCGTCGGGTCCGCCCAGGTCGGCCTTGCGCACGCGCCAGAGGATCAGCCCCGTCGACGCCCACCAGAGGAAGATGGCGGAAAGGGCGATGATCCAGGGATTTGTCATGTGCGGCACCCCCGAAGGGATGCCGCACAGGATGCCGGGACGCGCCCATCCCGCATCCTACCTGCCGCTTGCGCGGCGGTATGATCGTGTGCGGTCAATACGACGGCTCCAGCCGCACCGAGACAGGCGGCGTGCTGCGTTTGACCGGGATCAGATACATCCGCGCGAAGGCCGTCATCGCGCGGGCCGAGGCGGCGGCATGTTGGAGGCGGCCCATCGGGCCCCCCTTCCGCTTGGCCTTTTCCATGTCGAGCATCGCGGCGTTCATCCGGTTCAGCGCCGGAATCCAGGCCGGGTGGTCGATGTCGATCTCCATCGGGAAGACCTGTTTCGCGATGGTCGAGGTCTTGCGGAAGACCTCCTGGTCGTACCAGTCGATGTCGACGCCAAGGGCGTTGTGGAAGTCCTTCCGCGCGTGGTCGCGGACCCACATGGTCGAGTAGACGGCGACGAGGAAGAACTTGATCCAGAGCTTGTTGTTCCAGCTTTGGGTCAGTTTCGGGTCGGTGCGCATGAGTAGCGCGAAGGCCTCGCCGTGGCTGAACTCGTCATTGCACCATTCGCGGAACCACTTGAAGATCGGGTGGAAGCGGTGTTCGGGGTGTGCCTCCAGATGCCGGAAGATGGTGATGTAGCGGGCGTAGCCGATCTTTTCCGACAGGTAGGTGGCGTAGTAGATGAACTTCGGCCGGAAGTAGGTGTACTTCTTGGCCTTGGTCAGGAAGCCCAGGTTCACGGCAACGCCTGCCTCACGCAGGGCGTCGTTGATGAAACCGGCGTGGCGGGCCTCGTCGCGCGCCATGTAGTTGAAGAGCTCGCAGATGTCGGCGTTGGTGCCGCGGCGTTTCATCTCTTTGTACAGCACGCAGCCGGAGAATTCGGCGGTGCAGGAGGAGACCAGGAAATCGATGAATTCCGAGCGAAGGGCGGGGTCCATGCCTTCCCAGTCGACGTCGTCCCAGGCTTCGGTCTTCTTGAAATGGCCCTTGTTCGGGTCGGACTTCATCTGGGCCAGAAGCGCGTCCCATTCCTTGCGGACGGGGGTCACGTCGATCTTGTCCATCTCGTCGAAGTCGGTGGTGTAGAAGCGCGGGTTGAGGAGCGTGGTTTCCGTGGCCATCGCCGTGGTGTCGAAGCGGTCGGCCAGTTCGGAGTGCAGCTCGCCATGGGTTGTGGTGGTGTCTTTCATGCCAGGAGCTCCTCGGAGAAGGAGAATTCACACAGTTCCATGAACCCAAGGTCGCCCGTGGCGCGGGTCCACCAGCGTTCCAGCGGCGTGGCCCGGGTGATTGTGGCGGTGCGGCGTTCGACGATCACCTCGCCATAGGCGGCCAGGATCGGCGCGCCGTGGACGAGGACTTCGTCACCCGGATAGACCACGGCGCCGTTGTTGAAGCGGACGTGGGCGTGCAGGCTTTCGAAGCGGTGGCTGACTTCCACCGTGCAGGGCACGGTTTCCTTCGATCTGGTGAAGATACCCATGATTTCGTTCCCTTATGGTTGATCGAGAAGCCGCTCTACGGCAGCTTTGTTGTCGGACCCGAAGGCGTAGAGTTCGATCGACGCCCCCGAGGCGGGGTCTTCGGCCACGAGGCGGCCGTTGTCGTACTGGACGATGTGGATGGGCGGGTTGCCCTGGACGCGCGCGACGGTGCGGGCGCGCTGGATGGCGTTCTGGATGACGGTGATGAAGCCGCCGTGGTCCATGTCGGCGATGAGGGTGCCGTCGGCGGCGTAGACCGTGACGGCCTGGGCCGAGCGGCCTTCGAGGATCAGCTGGCGTTCGGCCACCACCGTCCCTGCGGCCGGACTGCCGACGTGCGGTCGTTTGGTCAGGACGGCGAAGCTGGTGATGGCAAGGGCCGAGACGGCAAGGCCGAACATGGCCCAGAGGAGCGTCCGCGGGATCATCTCGCGTTCGGGGCTGGGGCGGTCGGCGAGGGCTTTCATGTAGGACATGCGCGTCACTCCGCCGCGACGGCCGCGGGGGCCGTGAAGGTGACGACGGGTTCGTTCACGCGGGTCTGGGCGGCGTCGGAGAGGATCCGGGCGACTTGCGCGGCATCGGGGATGCAGCGGAAGGCGGGCTGGACGCCGTGGCGGAAGCCGGGGCGCAGGTGCGGCCAGAGCGCGAGGTAGGAGATGTGCTGGCCGTCCACCAGTTCCAAAGCGATGGTGCCGGTGCCGGTCATCGGGCGGGTGGCAAGCGAGGCGTTGGCGATCTTGGTGAAGGGGACGGTCCAGGTGACCTGGAGGGCCGCGCCGATGCGCAGGATCACGCGGTTTGAGGTGATGGAGTAGATCGCGGCTTTCGCCGAGGCGCGGGCGAGAAGCCGGACAAGCGCGTAGGCGGCAAGGGCGATCGCCAGGTAGGGGATGAAAACGGCGACGGACTGGCCGAAGCCGCCGTCCTGGAAGGCGATGCTGGCGCGCCAGACGGCGAGGAGCAGGAGGTAGCCGAGGACCCAGTTGGCCTTGAAGGCTTCGCGGGCGAGGGCGGACGGATCGGGGGAGCCCTGCCAGAGAAGGTTCTCTCCGGGCGGCAGGGGTTTAGGGAGGCCGGGTTGCGGCTCGAAGGCGAAGTCATGGTCTGACATGGCAGACCCTTTCAAGGCTTGAGTAAGACGAAGCGGCGCGGGCGCACGCCGCTTCCCTTGGTTGCTTAGAACCCGCGCTTGCGGCCCTTGGCGTACATCCAGCCAGAGGCCACGTAGGCGGAGATCTTTTCCTCTTCCAGCTTGGTGACCGAGGTCAGGCTTTTCGTCGCGGGGATCGCGTCGAAGAGGTCGGAGGTGAGCGCGTTGATCCTCACGCGGTCGGCCCAGATCTTGCACATAGTCATCGGCACAAGGCGCGAGGAGCCAGAGTTCAGGTCAATCTCGATGTAGCGGACCAGCTGTTCCGGCACGTCGATCCAGAGCTCCTTGACGCGGCCGACGACTTCCAGGTCTCCGGCCTGCACGGGCAGACCGCGCGGGTCGCGGCCGGCGCTGACGGCCATGCCGGCGACCTGGGCCATCGGCTGGATCTTGGCGTGGCCGTGGGCATCGACCTCGGGCTCATCGCGGCGCGGGACCCAGGAGGCGGGGCCGACGCCGTCGAGCATCGGGTTGCCGGTGGGGACCAGGGGGAAGCCCTCGGACCCCGAGGGGACCAGCGCCAGGTCGGTGCGGCGGTGGGCGGCTTCGTTTTCCGCCGACGGAACCGTCACCGTGCCCCGGCCCATCGGCAGGACGAAGGTCTTGGGCTTCGGCAGGGGATAGATCGCCTGGTTCGCGGCGGCGGAGCCGTCCTCATTCTCGAAGGGGAAGCCTTCGCGCATGTTCTCGGTCTGCAGGTAGTAGATCAGAAGCGCGAAGAAGCCCCAGAAGAGCCAGATCGCCAGCGAGGCGAGGTCGAAGTTTCCGAAGAAAGTGACACCAACCATTCAGAGGTCCTCCGTTGTCAGGTTGGGAATTCGGTCAGCCGCAAGCCTGGCTGGCCTTGGTCCGGTTTGGCGTTGTGGGTGCCGACCCGGACCAGCGGTCCAAGCGCGGCGAGGGTCAGGAAGAGAAGGGCGATTTCGACGTGGTAGACCACGGTGTAGCCAAGGCTGATGTCGTGGAGCGGGCCGAAGAGGCCGCTGTCCACCAGCCGGTTGACGAGGTCGCGGAGGATGCCTCCGGTCAGGATGGCAAGCCCGCCAGCGGTGGCCTGGGCCGATCCCCAGGCTCCGAGGATGAGGCCCGCGCCGAGGCCGCCTTGGGTGCGGGCCATGGCGGCGTTGAGGGTGGAAAGGCCGAAGATCCCGTTGCCGAGGCCGATGGCGAATGCCCCGGCGTAGAAGACGGGCCAGCTGTCCAAGGGGCTTGCGAAGATCACGAGGCTGAAGGCGGCGATACCGATAAGAAGGCCGACCGAGGCCTGGCGATAGGGGTCGGCCCCGTGGCTGAGGCGGCGGGTGGCCCAGAGGAAGCCTGCGAGTGCGCCAAGCGCCCAAAGCGCGGTCAGGACCGTGGTGGCCGAGACGGACAGGCCAAGGACCTGGCCGCCGTAGGGTTCCAGCAGCACGTCCTGCATATTGAAGGCGAGGGTGCCGAGGAAGACGACGACGAGGAGGCGGCGCGCGCCGTCCTGTTGCATGAGCTCCTTCCAGGCGGAGGCGAAGGCGGGGCGGGGGGCCTCACGTTCGGCCTTGGACATGGGCTGGACGCGCTCCTGCTTCCAGAAGGCGATGACGTTGAGGATCAGGGTCATCGCGCCGCAGCCCTGGACGACCTTCACGAGCCACAGGGGTTCGTAGCCGCGCAGAAGGAAGCCGACGATCAGGGCCGAGATGCCCATGCCGCAGAGGTAAAGGATGTAGAGCATGGCGACGACGCGGGGGCGGGTTTCGTCGTTGGCCCGGTCGGCGGCGAGCGCGAGGCCCGCGGTCTGGACCATGTGCATCCCGAGGCCCGCCATGAGGAAGGCCAGCGCCGCAAGGACTTCACCCGCCCAGGCGGGGCCTTTGAACTGGTCGCCGGAGAGGACGATCAGCGCAAAGGGCATGACGGCAAGGCCGCCCATCTGCCAGAGCGAGCCGAACCAGAGGTAGGGGATGCGCTTCCAGCCCAAGGCGGAGCGGTAGGTGTCGGAGCGGTGGCCGAGGAGGGCGCGGAAGGGGGCGACGAGGACCGGGATCGAGATCATCAGGGCCACGACCATCGCGGGGACGGAGAGTTCGACGATCATCACGCGGTTCAGGGTGCCGAGGAGCAGGACCTGGGCCATGCCGACGGAGACCTGGAAGAGCGCGAGCCGCCAGAGCTGGCCGATGGGCAGGTCTTCCGACGCGGCGTCGGCGAAGGGCATCCAGCGTGCGCCAAGTTGGGCGACATGTTTCTTGCGGAGGATCATGACCGATGCTCCAGGCATTCCGAGATGTAGAAGCCCGAGGTGATGCGGCCGATCTTGGTGACTGTGCCGGGGCAGTGCCGGGCCAGGCGGGTCGCGTCGTGGGGGACCATGGTGGGCGAGCGGTCGGAGCGCGGGAAGAGCTTGCCCGCGTGCCACATCGCCATCAGGAGCGGCGTCCGCGGGGCGACGGTGAAGACGATGCTCTGCGCCGTGCGGCTGGACAGGTTGCCGATGACGCGGCCGATGTCGGCGTCGCGGTAGTAGATCAGGCTGTCCATCGCGAGGGCGAAGTCGAAGCGGCCCAGGGCAGTGTCCGACATGTCGCCGGCGAGGAAGTCGACTTGATCCGTCAGCGCGGGGTGCAGGCGGCGTTTGGCGATCTCGATCAGCTGGGGCGAGATGTCGACGGCGGTGACCTGGGCGCCACGGAGGGCGAGTTCGCTGGCCATCGCTCCGGTCCCGCAGCCCGCGTCGAGGACCCGCGCGCCGCGCAGGTCTTGCGGCAGGCGCGACAGCATCAGGGCGCGCATCCGGTCGCGGCCTTTGCGGACGGTTTCCCGGATGCGGGAGACCTTCTCATGCGACGTCAGCCGCTCCCATGTCTGGGTCGCGGTGCGGTCGAAGTAGGTTCCGACCCGGTCGCGGGTTTCGCCATAGGTGGGCATCAGTCAAATCCCAGGAGTTCGAAGATTTCGCGGTCGGGCAGCGGTTCGGGCGAAGAGCCTTCGCCGCCGACGGACCGCCAGAGCGTCTCGGCAAGGCGCAGGTATTCGGCGCGGGCGGTGACGATGTCCTGCTCGTCGTCCATTTCGAAAAGCGTTTTCTTCTTCAGGCGCGAGCGGCGGATGGCGTCGATGTCGGGCATGTGGGCAAGGCGGTTGAAGCCGACGCGTTCGCAGTAGCGGTCTACCTCGTTCGTCTCGCGGGACCGGTTGGCGACGCAGCCCGCGAGGCGGACCTTGTAGTTGCCGGACTTGGCCTGGACGGCGGCGATGATGCGGTTCATCGCGTAGATCGAGTCGAAGTCGTTCGCCGTGACGATCACCGCGCGGTCGGCGTGTTGCAGGGGGGCCGCGAAGCCGCCGCAGACGACGTCGCCGAGGACGTCGAAGATCACCACGTCGGTGTCTTCCAGAAGGTGGTGCTGTTTCAGAAGCTTGACGGTCTGGCCGACGACATAGCCGCCGCAGCCGGTGCCGGCGGGGGGGCCGCCAGCCTCGACGCATTTCACGCCGTTCCAGCCGTCGGCGATGTAGTCCTCGGGGCGCAGCTCCTCGGCGTGGAAGTCGACCTCCTTGAGGATGTCGATGACGGTCGGTTGCAGGCGGCCGGTCAGGGTGAAGGTGGAGTCGTGCTTGGGGTCGCAGCCGATCTGGAGGACGCGCTTGCCCATGACCGAGAAGGCGGCGGAGAGGTTCGACGAGGTGGTGGACTTGCCGATCCCGCCCTTGCCGTAGACGGAGAAGACCTTGGCGCCTTCGATGCGCTGGGTCGGGTCCATGTGGACCTGGACGGAGCCTTCGCCGTCGAGGCCACGGAGGTTCGGGATTTCGTCGCGCGGGCTCATGGGGCGGTCCTTTCGGCGCTGTCTGTCATCCCCGCGCAGGCGGGGATCCAGAGGCTGCGCTGTGACAAAAGATGGGTCCCCGCCTTCGCGGGGATGACAGTTGGGGAAGGGCGATGAGCGATCATTCGGCGGCGATCCCTTCCAGGCGATCCTCAAGTTCGTCGGCGGCCTGTTGCAGCGCGGCGAGGGTGGCGGGATCGGGTGTCCAATAGGCGCGGTCCGACGCTTCCAGCAGGCGCTGGGCCATGCGGGAGGAGGCTTCGGGGTTGAGGGCAGCAAGGCGGCGGCGCATGGCTTCGTCGGTGACGAAGGTTTCCGTGAGGCGCTGGTAGACCCAGGGCTCGACGGTGCCGGTGGTGGCGGACCAGCCGAAGGTGTTCGAGACGTGGGCTTCGATCAGGCGGACGCCCTCGGCCCCGTGTTTCAGGAGGCCTTCGTAGAACTTGGGGTTCAGGGTGCGGGAGCGGGACTCAAGGGCGATCTGGTCGGAGAGCGTGCGGACGGTGCCTCCGCCGCGGGTCTGGTCGCCGATGTAGACGGGGGTGTCCTGGCCGCCACGGGCGCGTTTGACGGCGCGGGCGATGCCGCCGAGGGTGTCGAAGTAGTGGTCGACCGAGGTGACGCCGAGTTCGACGGATTCGAGGTTCTGGTAGGCGAGGTCGACGTCCTTGAGGGCCTTTTGCAGCAGCGCCGGGTTGCCTTTGGCCTTGCCGGTGACGCCGTAGGCGAAGCTTTTCCGGTTCTGGTAGGCGTCGGCGAGTTCGTCCTCGTCCCCGAAGGAGGAGGTGTCGACGAGGATGTTGACGTTGGAGCCGTAGGCGCCTTCGGCGTTGGAAAAGACGCGGAGGGCGGCGGTTTCCATGTCGACGTTCATCTCGGCCGCGTAGGCGAGGGCGTGGGCGCGGATGAAGTTGAGGTGTTCGGGTTCGTCGGCGGTGGCGGCCTTGAATGCGGCTTCGGCGAGCATCCGCGTCTGCAAGGGCAGGAGGTCGCGGAAGATGCCGGAGAGGGTCATCACCACGTCGATTCGCGGGCGTTTCAGGTCGGCCAAGGGGATCAGGTCGGCGCCGGCGAGGCGGCCGTAGCTGTCGAAGCGGGGGGTGGCTCCGATGAGCGCGAGGGCCTGGGCGATGGGGCCGCCGTCGGACTTGATGTTGTCGCTGCCCCAGAGGACGAGGGCCACGGTTCTCGGGAGGGTCGGGTGGGTCGCGAGCAGGCGGTCGGCCTGGGCCTTGCCGTCGGCCAGCGCGAAGGCGGTGGGCATCCGGAACGGGTCGAAGGCGTGGATGTTGCGGCCGGTGGGAAGGATCTGCGGCGAGCGGATCAGGTCGCCGCCCGGGACGGGGGAGATGAAGCGGCCGGAGAGGGCGCGGAGGAGGGCGGGGATTTCGGTTTGGGTTTGCAGGTGTTCGGCGGCGGTGGCGCGGGCCTCGGGGTCGTCGGGCATGAGCGCGAGGTATTCGGCGCGCTGGGCGTCGGTGATCGGGCGGCCAAGGACGTGGAGGCCGTCGGTGATGAGGGCGCCTTCCGTTTCGAGGAGTTTCAGCCAGAGGGTGTCGAGGTCGGTCGCATCCATGTCGACGGCCTTCGCCTGTTCGGCGATCAGGAGCGCGAGGTCGGCGCGGTCGGGCGCGTCGGGGGAGAGGGCGCGGAAGCGGGTGAGGCTGTCCTTGAGGTCCACGAGGCCCTTGTAGAGGCCGGATTGGGCCAAGGGCGGGGTCAGGTGGGTGATGGTGACGGCGTTCGACCGGCGTTTGGCCAGGGTCGCCTCGGACGGGTTGTTCGCGGCGTAGAGATAGACGTTCGGCAGGTTGCCGATCAGGCGGTCGGGCCAGCATTTGCCGGAAAGGCCCGCCTGCTTGCCGGGCATGAATTCCAAGGCGCCGTGCATGCCGAAGTGGAGAAGGACGTCGGCGCCGAAATCGGTTTTCATCCAGTCGTAGAACGCGGTGAAGGCGTGAGTGGGGGCGAAGCCCTTTTCGAACAGGAGCCGCATCGGATCGCCTTCGTAGCCGAAGACGGGCTGGATGCCGACGAAGACATTGCCGAACTGTTTGCCCAATACGAAGACATCGGCCCCGTCAGACTGGGCGCGGCCCGGGGCGGGGCCCCAGACTTTCTCGGTCTCGGCCAGCCAGCGCGAGCGGCGGACGAGGTCGCGGGCAGGGACGCGGGCGGCGACGTTGGCGGGCTGGCCGAAAGCTGTGGCGTTGCCGTGGAGGACGGCCTCGCGGAGGGCCTCGACGGTTTCCGGCGGGCTGACGTCGTAGCCCTCGGCCCGCATGGCGTGGAGGGTGTTGAGGAGGCTTTCGAAGACGCCGAGGTACGCGGCGGTGCCGACGGCTCCGGCGTTCGGCGGGAAGCCGTAGAGGACGATGGCGACCTTGCGTTTGGCGACCTCGGACCGGCGGAGGGTGGCGAGGCGGAAGACCTTTTCCGCAAGGGTCTCGATGCGTTCTGAGCAGGGGGCCATCACGCGGGAGGTCACGTCCACGGGCGCGGGGCAGTTCTTGGCGCAGCCCTGGCAGCCGTTTGCGTCGTGGCGGCCGGCGAAGACGGTGGGGTTGGTCGCGCCGTCGATCTCGGGCAGCGCGATGAGCATGGTGGTTTCGACCGGGCCGAGGCCGCCGTCGGTGGTGGACCATTGGCCGAGGGTCTGGAACTCCAGCGGGTGGGCGGCGATGTAGGGGGCGTCGAGAGCTTCCAGCGCGGCGACGGCGGCGGGGCTGTCGTTGTAGGCGGGGCCGCCGACGAGGGAGAAGCCGGTGAGGGAAACGAGGGCGTCGATCCGTCCACCGGTCATGAAGGCGTCGATGGCGGGGCGGCCGTCGAGGCCCGAGGCGAAGGCGGGGACGCAGGCGATGCCGCGGGCCTCGAAGGCGCGGATGACGGCGTCGTAATGCGCGGTGTCGGAGGCGAGGATGTAGGAGCGTAGCATCAGAAGGCCGACGGTGGCGGTCATGCCGTCGGGTTTCGGGAGGAGTGAAGCGTCGGTGAAGACGCGGGCGGGGACGTCGGGGTGGTAGAGGCCGACGTCGGGGTAGTCGACCGGGGCGGCCGCCTTGACCTTGTTCCAGTCGCGGTTCGGGGCATAGCGGCTGACGAGGTAGCGGACCATGCTTTCGATGTTGTCGTCGGAGCCGCCGAGCCAGTACTGCATCGACAGGAACCAGGCGCGCATGTCCTGGGCCTTGCCGGGGATGAAGCGCAGGATCTTCGGCAGGCGGCGCAGCATCGCCATCTGCTTTTCGCCCGAGGAGCCGGAGGGGGACTTGGTGCCGCGCAGCTTCTTGAGGAAGGCCATGGCTCCGGACGCGGGGAGCGACATGTCGAGGTCGCCCATCTTGGTCAGCTTGACGATCTGCGGGTCGGAGATGATGCCGACGCAGGCGTCGAGTTGGTCGCGGCGGGCCTGCATTTCGGGCAGGATCTGGGTGAGGTGTTCCTCAAGGAAGATCAGGTTCGCCACGATGATGTTCGCCTTGGCCACGTCAGCCTTGGCGCGGGCGAGGGCGGCGGGGTTTTCGGCCCATTCGGCGGCGGCGTGGACGGAAATGGCGATGCCGGGGAAGTCCTTGGCGAGGCGGCCCGCGACCCGCTGGGCGGGGCCCGCGGCGTGGGCGTCGAGGGTGACGATGACAAAGCGGTAGAGGTCCGCCGGGGCGGTCTTGGGTTCGTGCGATGTGTAACGGTCATCGCGCATAGTGGGCCTTGGCCTCGTAGAGGGTCTCGATGCTGATCTGGGTGACGCCCTTCTCGGCGGCGTATTTCTCGGTGTTGCGGCGGGCCTTGGCGCGGACGAAGAAGGGGATCTTCTTCAACTCGCGCTCGGCGTCGGGGAGCCAGTGGAGGGCGTCGGCCAGGGCCTGTGCGGCCTCGATCATCTGAGTGGCGGCGTCGGGGGTGGGTTCGAGGATCGGCTGCGCCGGGGTGGCTTTTCCGCCGTGGTGGCTGGGGCCGGCGGCGTCGTGGAACTCGAAATCCTCGCGGAACATGGTGAGGAGGTGTTCTTCGAGGCCCATCACCAGCGGATGTATCCAGGTGTCGAAGAGGACGTTCGCGCCTTCGAAGCCCATTTGCGGCGAATAGCGGGCGGGGAAGTCCTGGACGTGGACCGGGGCCGAGATCACGGCGCAGGCGATGCCGAGGCGCTTGGCGATGTGGCGTTCCATCTGCGTGCCGAGGATCAGTTCCGGGGCGGCGGCGATGATGGCGGCTTCGACGTCGAGGTAGTCGTCGGAGATGAGGGCTTCGAGGCCGTAGTCTTTCGCGGCGGCGCGCATTGGCCTTGCGAATTCGCGGTTGTAGCAGCCGAGGCCCACGACTTCGAAGCCGATCTCCTTCGACGCCACGCGGGCGGCGGCGATGGCGTGGGTGGCGTCCCCGAAAATGAAGACGCGCTTGCCGGTGAGGTAGGTCGAGTCGACGGAGGCGGACCACCAGGGTTGGCGGAGGTTCTTTTCGTCGACTTGGGCGCTGACGTTCGCCAGCGCGGCGACCTCAATGATGAACTCGCGGGTGGCTTCGGCGCCGATCGGGATGGTCTTGGTCCAGGGCTGGGCGTGGGTTTTCTCCAGCCAGCGGGCGGCGGATTCGCCGGTTTCGGGGTAGAGGAGGACGTTGAAATGGGCGGCGGGGAGGCGCTTGAGGTCCTCGGGCGTCGCGTCGAGGGGGGCCGCGACGTTTACGGCGATGCCCATCTGGGTGAGGAGCTTGGTGATCTCGGCCACGTCGTCGCGGTGGCGGAAGCCAAGGGCGGTGGCGCCGAGGATGTTGCAGGAGACCTCGGCGGTCCGGTCGCAAGGCTGGGCCAGGGCGCGGGTGAGGGCGAGGAAGGTCTCGTCGGCCCCGAAGTTCTCCTTGCGGGAGTAGGAGGGCAGGTCGAGGGGGACCACGGGGCAAGGGAGGCCCAGGGTCGAGGCGAGGCCGCCGGGGTCGTCCTGGATCAGTTCCGCGGTGCAGGAGGCGCCGACGATCATCGCTTGTGGCTGGAAGCGGTCGAAGGCCGATTGGGCGGCGCGCTTGAAGAGGGTGGCGGTGTCGGCACCGAGGTCGGAGGCCTGGAAGGTGGTGAAGGTGACCGGCGGGCGGTGGTTGCGCCGCTCGATCATCGTGAAGAGGAGGTCGGCGTAGGTGTCGCCTTGCGGGGCGTGGAGGACGTAGTGGACGGACCGCATACCCGTGGCGACGCGCATCGCGCCGACGTGCGGGGGGCCTTCGTAGGTCCAGAGGGTGAGTTTCATTGGGCGGCCCCCTTGCGTGAGGGCGCGCCTGTGGCTGACCGGGTGCCCCCCACCCCATCCCTCCCCCACAGAGGGGGGAGGGAGGCGCGGGTTGCGGGTGTTGCGCGATATGGCGGGCGGCGGGTCATTCGGCGGCCCCCTGGAGCAGCGCGCGGCGGCGGAGGGGGCGGGAGAAGAGGGCGGCGAGGTCGCCGGCCTGTTCGTAGAAGTGAACCGGAGTGAAGACGAGTTCGATCGCCCATTTGGTGGCGTGGCCGGCGGCTTCAAGCGGGTTCGCGAGGCCGAGGCCGCAGACGGTGAGGTCGGGGTTGAGCGCGGCGTGGCGGTCGAGTTGCAGGTCGACGTCCTGGCCTTCGGAGAGCACCGTGGTGGGCAGGAGGGCGAGTTCGGGTTCCATCAGGCCGCGGTGGAGGTAGGGGGTGCCGACCTCGACCGGGAGCATGCCGCATTCGCGGGCGAGGAAGCGCGCGAGGGGGATCTCCAGCTGGCTGTCGGGGAACATGAAGAGCGTCTTGTCGCGGAGGGTTTCCGCGTGCGCGGCGACGGCCTTGCGGGCGCGGGCGCGGGGGGCGGCGGTGACGGATTCGAACGTTTCAAGCGTCACGCCATGCGCCTTGGCGACGGCGCGGAGCCAGTCGTTGGTGCCTTCTTCGCCGAAGGGGAAGACGGCGGTGATGCGCTCGGCGCCCCGGCGCTCCAGGGCGTGGGCGGTGTCGGCCAGGAAAGGCTGGGTCAGGATGAAGCGGGTCTTCGGGCCGACCTTCGGCGCGCCGGAGGCGCGGCGGGAAGGCAGAAAGCTGACGTTACGGATGCCCATCTGGGTGAGAAGCGACAGGCACTGGTCTTCCACTACATCGGGGAGCGCGCCGACGACGAGGAGGTTCGCGTCGGCGGTCTCATCCAGCCCCCGAACCATTGCGGCAAGGCAGGCGTCTTCGCCTTGCGTGAAGGTGGTCTCGATGCCCGAGCCGGAGTAGTTATAGACCCGGACCGACGGCCCGTGGCGAGCGTTCAGGCGTTCGGCGGTGCGGGAGAGGTCGAGCTTGATCACCTCGGATGGGCAGGACCCGACGAGGAAGAGCTGGCGGATGTCGGGGCGGCGGGCGAGGAGGCGTTCGACCTCACGCTCAAGCTCCACATGCGCGTCGGCCAGGCCGGCGAGGTCTTTCTCCTCCAGAATCGCGGTGCCGAATCTGGGCTCGGCGAAGATCATCACGCCGGCGGCGGACTGGAGGAGGTGGGCGCAGGTGCGGGAGCCGACGACGAGGAAGAAGGCGTCCTGCATCTTGCGGTGGAGCCAGATGATCCCGGTCAGGCCGCAGAAGACCTCACGCTGGCCGCGTTCGCGGAGGACGGGGGTGTGCAGGCAGCCGGTGGTGGGGGTGTCGAGGCTCATGCCGGCTGTCCCTTCGGGGTGCTGTCGAGACGGGCGCGGCGGAGCTTCAGGAGGAACTGGGTCGCGTTGACGAAATAGGTTGCGTAGGCCGCCAGCGTGATCAGCATGAGCTGGGTCGGGTTCAGGGATTCAGTAAGCAGGCCATAGAGATAAAGGGTGTGGAGCGCGATGACGGCGAAGCTGACCACATCCTCCCAGAAGAAGGCCGGGGCGAAGAGGTACTGGCCGAAGACCACCTTCTCCCAGATCGCGCCGGTGACCATGATCGTATAGAGGAGCGCGGTCTTCAGCAGGATCGAGACGGTCGCGGGGGCATAGCCGTTGCCGGTGGCGAGGTAGTGCAGGACAAGCGCGAGCGAGACGGCGCAGACGAGGAACTGGATCGGGGCCAGGATGCCCTGGACGAGGGTCCAGACGGTCCCGTCGCGCCGGGCGCGCTGGCTGGGCGTGTAGAGCTGGTGGGGCCGGTTGTCGGAGGCCGCAGCGGACATTCCTTACGCCTCGATCTTAAAGCCACGTTTACACTCAGAGTAGTCAGGCCTCATGTTCTGTCAATGTGGATTTACACTTTGGCGTGAGAAAAGCGGCGCATCTGGCGAAGGCGTTCCGCGGGTTCGTGCGTGTGCATATCAATAAAATATCTTTTATAAACAGATGTATGATCTCGATTCGCTTCTGCGCTGTCTCGACTATGTCAATTTAGGTAGACATGTTGGGCGCTTTCAGGTGTCATGAAGCCAATGAGTCGATGGCTTCTATTTGCACAGATACAGTGCTAACCTGCCCCGGCATCCAGCACCCAGGGAGGGGGCCGATGCGTGACAATGGGATCCCGGAAGCCAACGGCCTTGCAGGCCAGGACTGGTATGCCGGGTTGGTCAGGGAGGCCCTGGGTCGGTTGGTTTCGGTGCGCGACCTGGAAGGCGCAGTCTTGAGACAGGACTATCTTGATCACTTCCTGCGGGTCCTGCTCGGGACCGGCTCGACGGATCCTGCCGTCTTGCTGGCCGAGATGGCGGCGCGGCAACTGGACCCGGCGACCGTGGCCTGCCTGTATGTCCCCGCGGCAGCGCGCGACCTTGGGGCGCGGTGGGCCGCGGACCAGATCAGCTTCATCGACGTCACGCTGTGCACCGAAAAGCTGCACGGGCTGGTGCGGCGGGTTGACGAGCTTTTGTCGGAGGCCCGGCCGGCGACGGGGCCTTCCGCGCTGATCCTGGTGGCCGAGGCCGAGCAGCACACGCTGGGCGCACTGGTCCTGGCGCTGGAGTTGCGGCTGGCGGGGTTCAGCGCAGTGGTGCGGGTGGCGCCGCGGGCGTCGGACCTGACGCAGCTGGTCGCCGCGAACCGGTTTGACCTGGCGCTGGTATCGGTCGGCTGCACCTCGGCGCTGGACTCGGCGACGGGTCTGGTGCGGACGCTGCGGCTTCTGTCGCGCGGGCGGGAGATGTGCATCTTCGTCGGCGGGGCAATCCCGGTGGACGATGCGACACTGCAGCAGGAAACGGGTGCCGACAGGGTGTTGCGCGACGTTTCGGCACTCATGTCGGAATATGATGCCTGCCGGGACGGGCGCCAGCTTGATCGGCATCGGAAAAGAAGCCAAAGGAGTATCGTCCAGTCTTTGTTGAAAGGGGACGGAGTTGACCAATGACGGGCATCCCCTTGCCGTCCAGGCCGCCGACCCGGCAGGGCGTTCGGTCGTGCTGGACCTGATCAGCGCCGGATCGGACCTGACGCTGGTCGTCACTGCCGACCGCCTGGTCGAAACGGTTGTCGCGTCCCCGCAGTCCGGTCTGGCTGCGCTGGTCGCCGGCTGGGAAGGTAGCCCGCTGCAAACGCTTTTTGCCGAAGAAAGCTGGGCGAAGCTTGCGGCCCGGCTGGATGCGCCCGACGGCGGTTCGGCGCTGGAATTGAACCATGCCGGATCGGTGCAATACGAATTTCCGGTGCGCTACGTGCTGCGGCGCTGGCCAGGGTCGGACCGGCTGCTGATGATGGGGCGCGACCTGCGCCCGTTGGCCGAGGTGCAGCAGCAGCTGGTGCAGGCGCATCGCGCGATCGGTCGCGACCACGAGGCGCAGCGCGAGCTGGAGACGCGCTATCGCGTGCTGATGGAAGAGAATTCCTTCCCCGTGCTGATCGTGTCCGAGACGACGGGTCGCATCGTCGATCTCAACAGCTCGGCCGCGCGGCTTCTGGGGGCACAACGGAGCGATCTGCTGAACTCCCCGGTCGCCCAGGAGTTCGACGGGCGCCGCCGGGGCGAGTTGATCGAAACTCTGGCCCGCAACGCGACGAGCGAGAGCGGGGATTATGTCGACCTGAACGTCAGGCGGACCTCGCAGCGGGTGAAGGTCAGCGCCAAGATGTTCCGCGCCTCGCGGGATCGGCTGCTTCTGTGCCGGATCGGCCTGTCGGAAAGCGCGCAGTCGCAGGAAAGCGACCGCAGCCAGATGATGCAGAACCTGTTCGAGAAGGGGACGGATGCGATCGTCTTCCTGGACGGCAACGGGCTGATCAAGGCGGCGAACGAAGCCTTCCTGCATCTGACGGACAGCCACAGCACCTCGGTCGTGATCGACCGGGCGTTTTCCGACTTCCTGTCGCGCGGGGCGGTGGACCTGAAGGTGCTGCTGGACAACGTCAAGCGCGTGGGCCACCTGCGGCATTACCGGACGCGGCTGAACACGGACTACATGGGCGAGGTCTCGGTCGAACTGTCGGCCACGCTGTTCCAGGACAAGGGCAAGCAGGTCATCGCCATCGTGGCGCGGGATTCCGTGGTGACCGACCGCGTGGTCTGGCCTGTGGCCGGGACCGAGAACGAGGGCCTGCGCAACGTGATGCGGCTTGTGGGCTATTCGACGCTGAAGGAGATCGTCGACGAGACGACCGAGATCATCGAAAAGATGTGTATCGAGGCGGCGCTGGAGATGTCGGGGAACAACCGCGCTGCCGCGGCCGAGTTGCTGAGCCTGTCGCGCCAGTCGCTCTATGTGAAGCTGCGCAAGTTCGGAATCCTGAACAAGGAAGCCGAGTGACTTGATCTAGGTCAAGTCGCGCTGACACCAATCTGTCAATCTGGATTGACACCGCTGCTGACGGCGGGTGCCTTGGCACGGAGGGTTCGCCCATGCGCATCGTCTTCATCCATCCGAACTATCACTCTGGCGGGGCCGAGATCGCAGGCAACTGGCCGCCGGCATGGGTCGCCTATCTGGCGGGAAGTCTGAAGCGGGCGGGGTTCGACGACATCCATTTCCTGGATGCGATGACCTATCATCTGGGGCCGGAGGTGCTGCGGGCGAGGCTGGTCGAGTTGCAGCCGGATATCGTGGGGGTGACGTCGATCACGCCGTCGATCTACGAGGCCGAGGAGGTTCTGCGGATCGCGTCGGAGGTCGTGCCGGGGGCCTTGCGGGTGCTGGGCGGGGTCCATGCGACCTTCATGTTCCGGCAGGTGTTGAGTGAGGCGCCTTGGGTCGACGTGATCGTCCGGGGCGAAGGCGAGGAGATCATGGTCGCGCTCGCCGAGGCGGTGCGGGATGGCCGCTGGCCTGCGGATCAGCGCAAGATCAAGGGCGTGGCCTTCACCGAGGGCGGGGAGATCGTGGCGACGCAGGCGGCCTCCACCGTCAAGGATCTGGACGGTATCGATCCCGATTGGTCGATCCTGGACTGGGACAGTTACATCTACATCCCGCTGGGCGTGAAGGTCGCGATCCCCAACATGGCACGGGGGTGTCCGTTTACCTGCTCGTTCTGTTCGCAGTGGAAGTTCTGGCGGGATTATCGCGTCCGCGACCCCAAGAAGGTCGCCGACGAGATCGAGCGGCTGGTCGACGAGCATGGGGTGGGGTTCTTCATCCTGGCTGATGAGGAGCCGACCATCAACAAGAAGAAGTTCGTGGAATTCTGCCAGGAGCTGATCGACCGGGGGCTCAACAGCCGTGTGAAATGGGGGATCAACACGCGGGTCACCGACATCTACCGCGACCGGGACCTGCTCAAGTTCTACCGCGAGGCGGGGCTGGTGCATGTCTCCCTGGGGACCGAGGCGGCGGCGCAGTTGAAGCTGGACCTGTTCAACAAGGAAACGAAGGTCGAGGAGAACAAGGAGGCGATCCGGCTTCTGCGCGAGGCGGACATCTTCACCGAGGCGCAGTTCATCGTAGGCCTCGACAACGAGACGCCGGAGACGCTGGAAGAGACCTACCGGATGGCCTGGGACTGGCAGCCGGACCTGGCGAACTGGTCGATGTATACGCCCTGGCCATTCACTCCGCTGTTCCAGGAGATCCGGGATCAGGTGGAGGTGTTCGACTATTCGAAGTACAACTTCGTGACGCCAATCATGAAGCCTGCGGCGATGACTCGTGGGGCTTTGCTGGAGGGCGTGCTGAAGAACTACCGCCGCTTCTACATGAAGAAGGCGCTGTTCCATTACCCCTGGCGGGGGACGGGGTTCCGGCGGCGGTATCTGCTTGGGTGCCTCAAGGCGTTTCTCAAGGCGGGGGTGCAGCGGAGCTTCTATGACCTTGGAAAGCATGGATATTTCAAGCCGGTGAAGCGGGACAACCTGGAGTTCGGGTTTGATACGACGCGGACCATCGCCGAGGCGCAGATGGCGGATTGGGAGGCTTCGGCCGACAAGGCGGCGCGGGCGGCAGAGCGGCGGGCGGCGGTGAAGGCGCAGATGAAGGAGCGGGCGCTGGAGCGGTCGGTGCCGGACCTGGGGCCGATGGCTTGCGGCGGGGGGCGCGAGCAGATGCAGGAGCCTGCGGAGTAATGGAAGCGGGCCGGATCGGGCCGAACGCGATCCTGCAATTGGTCGATGTGCTGGAGCGGCGGGGGGAGTTTGACCTCTGCCGTTCGATGCTGGAGGTGGCGGGGGTGTCGCGGCCCCCGCGCGACGCCGGGATGCTGCCGGAGGCCGACTGCGCGGCGGTGCATCAGGCTTTGCGGCGGTTGGCTCCGGGGGCCGAGGGGCTCTTGGCGGAGGCGGGGTTGGCCACGGGGGACTATATCCTCGCGCACCGGATTCCGAAGCTGGCGCAGGGGGTTTTGCGGGTGTTGCCGGGGTTCCTTGCGGCCCCGGTGCTGACGAAGGCCATAGCGCGGCATTCCTGGACCTTTGCGGGGTCGGGGGAGTTCCGGGTGGAGTCCTCCCGGCCTCTGGTGGTGTCGGTGGCTCGCAATCCGCTGGTGGCGGGATGGGGGGCCGAGACCCCTCAGTGCAGTTGGCATGCGGCGGTGTTTCGGCGGCTGTATGGGCGGTTGGTTTGGCCTTCGGTGGTGGTGAAGGAGACGGCCTGTTGCGCCTGTGGCGATGCGGTCTGTCGGTTCGAGATTTCCTCCGGGTAGCCCCCCACCCCCGGCCCCTCCCCACGGTGGGGGAGGGGAGGCGTGGGCTGCGGCGGAGGAGAGGGAGTGTCAGCGTCGCGCTCGCGGCAATGTAATCCTTGCCAGACTCGCGAGTGTCAGGTTTAATTGACACATGAGCGACGCACTCATCCACCCCCCGCAGAGATGGCCGGAACCCCGTGCCATGCTGACATTGATCAAGCCGATCACCTGGTTCCCGCCGGTCTGGGCCTACCTGTGCGGCGCGGTTTCCTCTGGAGTGCCCCTGGGCGCGAACTGGGGGACGGTGCTGTTGGGGATGGTGCTGGCGGGGCCGGTGGTCTGCGGGATGAGCCAGGCGGCGAACGACTGGTGCGACCGACACGTGGATGCGGTGAACGAGCCGCATCGGCCTATTCCGTCCGGGCGGATACCGGGGCGGTGGGGCTTGTGGATTGCGTTGGCGATGACGGTGCTGTCGCTGGCGGTCGGGTGGCTGTTGGGGCCGTGGGGCTTTGGGGCGACGGTGGTTGGGGTCATTGCGGCCTGGGCCTATAGCACCGAGCCGGTGCGGCTGAAGCGGTCGGGCTGGTGGGGGCCGGGGCTGGTGGGGCTGTCGTATGAGGGGCTGCCGTGGTTCACGGGGGCTGCGGTCTTGTTGGGAACTGCGCCGCGGTTCGAGAACGTGATGATCGCCGCGCTCTATGCTTTCGGTGCCCACGGGATCATGACGCTGAACGATTTCAAGGCCCTGGAGGGCGACCGGCAGCATGGGGTGCGCTCGCTTCCGGTGGTGCTGGGGCCGGAGGTGGCCGCGAAGATCGCCTGCACGGTGATGGGCATGGCGCAGGCGCTGGTCGTCTGCCTGCTGGTGATCTGGGGCAAGCCCTGGCACGCTCTGGCGGTTCTGGCGGTGCTGGCCGCGCAGGTCGCGGCGATGCGGGTGCTGTTCCGCGATCCGAAGGGCAAGGCGCCCTGGTACAACGGGACGGGCGTGGTGCTGTATGTCACCGGCATGATGATTTCCGCCTTTGCGATCAGGGGGTTGGCATGACCTTGTCCTGGGTGCAGATCGTCCGGCTTGGCCTGGTGCAGCTGTGTATCGGGGCGGTGGTGGTGCTGACGACCTCGACGCTGAACCGGCTGATGGTGGTGGAGCTGGCGCTGCCCGCGATGCTTTCGGGGGCGCTGGTGGGGTTGCACTCGCTGGTGCAGATTACGCGGCCGAGCTGGGGGTTCCTGTCGGACGCTCAAGGAAACCGCGCGCGGTTCATCATTGGGGGGATGGTGTGCCTGTCGGCCGGGGCGGCGCTGGCGTCGTGGCTGGTGGCGCTGGGGATTGCCGGGCATGGGGTTGGGCTGGCGGGGTCGGTCCTGGCCTATGTGTTGATCGGGATGGGGGCAGGGGCCTCGGGGACCTCGCTGCTGGCGTTGCTGGCGTCCGGGTGCGCGCCTTCGCGGCGCGCGGCGGCGGCGACGATCACCTGGTTGATGATGATCTTCGGGATTGCGGTGACGTCTGGGTTCATCGGGGCGATGCTGGATCCGTATTCTCCGGCCCGGCTGATGGCGATTGTCGCGGTGGTGACGGTGGGGGCGGTGGTGCTGACGTCGGCGGCCATCTGGGGCATCGAGCGGCGGGTCATCCCGGAGCGGTTGCCGGACGAGACGCCTTTGCGGCAGGGGTTGGCGGAGGTCTGGGCGGAGCGGCGGACTCGGGTGTTCACGCTGTTCGTCTTCCTGTCGATGACGGCGTTTTTTCTGCAGGAGCTGATCCTGGAGCCCTATGCGGGGCTTGTGTTTGCCTATTCTCCCGGCGCCTCGACCAGCTTGTCCGGCGCGCAGCATGGCGGGATGTTCGTGGGGATGCTGGCGGTCGGGATTGCGGTGTCGGGGTTGAAGATCGGATCGCTTCGCGCCTGGGTCGTGGGCGGGTGCCTAGGCTCGGCGGTGATGCTGGCGGTGATCGCGGCCTTGGGGCAGGTGCGGGTGGACCTGCTGACGCCGGCGGTCGCGGGGCTGGGGGTGTTCTCGGGCATGTTCGCCATCGCGTCCATCGGGGCGATGATGCAATTGGCCGGTCAGGGCCGCGAAGGGCGCGAGGGGACGCGGATGGGCGTCTGGGGGGCGTCTCAGGCCATAGCGCAGGGGCTGGGCGGGTTTGCGGGCGCGGCGCTGGTCGATGCGCTGCGGCTTTCCGGGTCCACGGCCAATGCCTTCGGGATGGTCTTCGCGCTGGAGGCTTTGTTGTTCGTCGCTGCCGGGTGGATGGCCTGGCGGATCATTGATGCCGGGCGTCTGCGGGCGCCACAGGGCCAGCTGGTACCGGGAGAATGAGCATGTATGACGCATTCGTGGTGGGCGGCGGGCCTTCGGGCGCGACGGCGGCGGAGGACCTGGCGCGGGCGGGCTACAAGGTGGCTCTGCTGGACCGGGACGGGCGGATCAAGCCGTGCGGGGGGGCGATCCCTCCGCGCGCGATCAGGGATTTCGACATTCCGGGCCATCTGGTGGTGGCCAGGATCAGGACGGCGCGGATGATTTCGCCCACGGGGCGGGCCGTGGATATCCACATCGAGGGCGGCTATGTCGGCATGGTGGACCGTGAGGACTTCGACGAGTTCCTGCGGGATCGTGCCCGGATGGTGGGGGCGGAGCGTCTCACGGGGACTTTCCTGCGGGTGGAGCGGGATGCGGCGGGGACCCATGTGGTCTGGCGTGAGAAGGCCTCGGGGCAGGAGCAGCGGTCCTTGTGCCGGGTGGTCATCGGGGCGGATGGGGCGAAGTCGGGGGTCGCGCGGGCCGAGGTGCCGGGGGGCGACAAGATCCCCTATGTCATTGCGTATCATGAGATCATCAAGGCTCCTCCGGCCAACGCAGCTTATGACCCGGTGCGGTGCGATGTGGTCTATGACGGGCAGATTTCGCCGGACTTTTACGGCTGGGTGTTTCCGCATGGCGACAAGGCTTCGGTCGGGATGGGAACGGAGGATGGCGCCGTGGACCTGAAGAAGGCCACGGCGGATTTGCGGGCGATGTCGGGGCTGACGGAGTGCGAGACGATCCGGCGCGAGGGCGCGCCAATCCCGCTGAAGCCCTTGGACCGGTGGGACAATGGGCGGGATGTGGTGCTGGCGGGGGATGCGGCGGGGGTTGTGGCTCCGTCATCCGGAGAAGGAATCTACTATGCGATGGCCGGGGGGCGAGCGGCGGCGACGGCGGCTCAGGCGTTCCTGCGGACCGGGAAGGCGTCCGAGTTGAAGATGGCACGGAAGATGTTCCTGAAGGAGCATGGGACCGTGTTCAAGGTCTTGCGGTCGATGCAGAATGCCTATTATCGCAACGACGACCGGCGCGAGCGCTTCGTTTCGCTGTGCCACGACATCGACGTGCAGCGGCTGACCTTCGAGGCCTACATGAACAAGAAGCTTGTCGCGGCGCGTCCGCTGGCCCATCTGAAGATCGGGGTGAAGAACGTGATGCACCTGATGGGAGTGGTTAGCCCTAAATGGTCGTGATGGAGCCGATAGACCTGCCGATCCCGGCCTTCGGGCCGGACGGGGTGCTGCGCCCGGTGGGGAAGCTGGCCGTGCACCGGCAGGGTCTGCGGCATCCGGCGGTTTCGGTCTTCGTCCTGCGCGGGCGGGAGATCCTGATCCAGCAGCGGGCGGCGGGGAAGTATCATACTCCCGGGCTTTGGGCGAACACCTGCTGCACGCATCCGAACTGGGGTGAGTTGGCTGCGGATTGCGCGGTGCGGCGGCTGGGGCAGGAGTTGGGGATTTCCGGGCTGGACCTGCGGCATGTCGGGCAGGTGGAGTATCGGGCCGACGTGCCGGGGGTTCGGGAGAACCTGATCGAGCACGAGGTGGTCGAGGTTTTCGTGGGCGAGGCGGGGTGGCCCGTGGACCTGGAACTGGACCCCGACGAGGTGCAGGTGGTGCGGTGGGTGTCCTTGGATGCGCTGCGGGCCGAGATTGCGGCGAAGCCCGAGGCGTTCACGCCCTGGCTGCGGATCTACCTGGAGAAGCACGCGGCGATGATCTTTGCGGATTCAGGGCTGGCCGAGGCTGTCCAGGATCAGGGCTGAGAGGCCGTCTTCCGTTTCCTCATGAGCCAGGTGGCCGAGCTTCGGCAGCAGGTGCAGCTTTGCGCCCGGAATGCGCTTGGCCGCGTCGATGGAGACTTGGGCTGGGACGGCGCGGTCGCCTTCGCTGGCGATCAGGGTCACTTTTGTCGTCGTCTGGGGGAGGCGGTTCAGGAGGGGCTGGAGCTTCCAGTCGGCCATCATCCCGAGGGCTCCGGTCACGTGGTTGGGGTCGCGGACGAGGCGCAGGTATTGCGCGCGGCCCTCTGGGTCCAACGGGGAGCCGGTGCCGGTCAGGATGCGCTCGACCGTGCCGGGGCGGCCGAAGAACGCGGTAATCGCGGTTGCGGCGAAGGGCAGGGTGGCGAGGCCCTTGGCGATGATCGGGAAGAGGAAGGCGGCGGCGCCGTCGAATTCTCCGAGGGCGGCGTTGAGGCCGATAATGTGTGGGACGGGGCGGAGTTCGGCCATGCGGAGGCCGATGGCCGCGCCGGCGGAGTGGCCGACGATGGCTTGCGGCTGGATGTGCAGGGTGTCGCAGAGGGTCCAGAGGTCCTGCGCCATCGCCTCGAGGCTTAGGCGGCCGGTGAAGCCGGTGGCGGAAGCGCCGTGGCCGGGGAGGTCGGGGGTTATGGTGCGGTAGCGTTGCGACACGCCGGGGATGGTGCGGCGGAAGCTGTGGAGGGAGGCTCCGGTGCCGTGGAGGAGGAGGAGTGTGGGCGCGTCCTTGGGGCCGGTGTCGGCGACCCAGAAGCGGTGGCGGCCTGCGGTGATCAGGCTCGATTGGGCCTTGAAGGGCCAGTCGTTGGGCAGGGCGGCGGGGGTCATCTCAGGCCAGCGTTGCAGCGATCGCCCGGGCGTCGGCGCGGGGAAGCGGAACATAGCGGCTGTTCATCAGGGTGGAAAGCTGGGCGAGGGCGGGCTGCGGGCGGTTGGCGACATCCAGCGTGACGGCGGCGATGCCTGCGGCGCGGATGGCTTGGGCGATCTTTTCGGCGTCTTGTTGCGCCTGGACGCGGTCGGGCTGGCCGTTGAGTGCGATGTTGGCGCGGCCGTCGGTGAGGAGGGCGAGGCTGGGGGTCATGCCTTGGCGGCGGGCTCTTAGCGCCGTGTCCAAGGCGGTGGCGAGGCCCGAGGCGAGGGGGGTGCCGCCGCCGCCCGGCAGGCCTCGGAGCCGAGCCTTGGTGGTGGTCAGGCTGCGGGTTGGGGGGAGGATGAGTTCGGCCTGTTGTCCGCGCAGGACGACGAGGGCAACGTGGTCGCGGCGGCTGTAGGCCTGGGCGAGCATGAGTTCGACGGCGCCCTTGGCTTCGCCGAGGCGGGCCATGGCGGAAGAGCCGGAGGCATCGACGACGAAGATCAGGACACGGTCGGAGACCTCCTTGTAGCGTTTCAGGCGCAGGTCGGAGCGGTGGACGATCAGGGCGCGGTCGTGTTGGTCGGTCCGTTTGCGGAGGACCTGCCAGGGGGCGGCTTGGCGGAGGGTGGCGACGAGGTCGATGCGGGAGCGGCCGTCGGGGCGGCCGGGTCTTGAGGGGATGGGGCGGCCTCTCCGGTTGCCTGCTTTCGCCGCGCCGGTGCCGGAGGCGCCGCGGGCCGCACGGGTTGCGCGGTCGGACTGGAGTTTCGCGAGGATGTCGGGGGGGAGGGCGGCCTGCGCGGCCTCGATCAGGAGGTCGGCGAGGGATTGGAGGTCTTGTTCCTGCGGCTGGTTATCCGGCTGGTCGGGTTGGTCTGGCGGTGGCTCGGGCAGCTGGTCGGGCTGGGCTTCGGCTTCCGGCAGGGCGCGGTGGGCGAGGCCGAGTTCGGCGGCCTGGATCAGGTTGTCCTCGGTGACTTCCGGGCGCCCGTCGAGCGCGGCGATGGCGCGGGCGGCGCGGCGGGTGGTGAGGAGGGCGCGGGTCGAGGGGATGCCGAGGCGAGAGGCCAAGTGGGCCAACGCCTGGGTCAGGTCGTCGGGCAGGGTGACGAGGGGGTAGAGGGCGCGGGCCTTGGCGAGGCGGCGGCGGCCGATGGGTTTGGGGAGTAGGCGGGGGCTGCGGGTGCCATCGAGGGTGAGGAAGAGGCCGAGGCGGTCGGAGGGGGTGCTGGGGAGGCCCTCGCCGTCCTCGGCGGCCTCGTCGAGGGCGATGAGGGCGTGGTGGCCTTTGTCGAGCGCCTGGGCGAGGCGGGCGGTGAGGGAGGGGGGCGCGGATTCCGCCATGGGAAGGAGGAGGAGCGCGGGGGTGGAGAGGAGGCCCGGGCGGTGGACGGGGCGGCCTGCGGCGAGGGTGGCGGCGGGATCGGGGCCGCCCAGAAGGGCGAGGTCGTCGATGCTGGCCGAGAGGCGGCGCTGGGGGCGGTCGAAGGGGGTTTGCGCGAGGAGCGTCGTGGCGATGTCGCGGACGGGGACGGCGCGGGAACGGAGCCAGAGGCCGCCCATGCCCACCGGGTCGACGGCGAGGATGCGCAGTGCGAGCGAGAGGCGCGCCCAGGGGTCCATCAGGCGAGGGTTTCGCTGACGGCGCGGGCGACGCGGTCGGTGGCACCGGCCTCGTCCAGCGGATCGCGGCGGAGGCGGTGGCCGAGGGACATGGCGGCGATGCGGGCCAGGTGTTCGCGGGTGACCTTGGGGGCGGCTTCGCTCGCGGCAAGGGCGCGGGCGGCGCGGAGGAGGGTGAGTTCTCCCCTTACGCCGTCGGAGCCGAGGGCGATGCAGAGCGCGGCGCAGTCTTCCAGGGTGGCGCGGGACGTCTGGACTTTGGGCAGGGCGGCGCGGGCCTTCAGGATCGTGGCGCGGAGTTTGGCTTCCTCCGTCCCCCAGGTGGCGGCGAAGGCGATGGGGTCGGCCTCGTAGGCTTCGCGGCGCAGGACGACCTCCACCCGGGTGGCGATGTCGCGGGGGGAGCGGACTTCGACGGAGAGGCCGAAGCGGTCGAGGAGTTGGGGCCTCAGGTCGCCTTCCTCGGGGTTGCCAGAGCCGACGAGGACGAAGCGGGCGGGGTGGCGGATCGAGAGGCCGTCGCGTTCGACCACGTTCTCGCCGGATTGGGCGACGTCGAGGAGGAGGTCGACGATGTGGTCTTCGAGGAGGTTGACCTCGTCGATGTAGAGGTAGCCGCGGTTGGCGCGGGCGAGGAGGCCGGGCTCGAAGGCTTTTACGCCCGCGGCGATGGCGCGTTCGACGTCGAGGGCGCCGGTCACGCGGTCCTCGGAGACGCCCAACGGCAGGTCGACGACGGGGGTGGGCTTGTCGGTGACGGTCGGGTCGGGGATCTGGGCCCAGGCGGGGCATTGGTCAGGCGAGGCGCTGTTGACGGGGCAGGAGGCGACGGCGCGGATGGGGGGCAGCAGGGCTGCAAGGCCGCGGACGGCGGTGGATTTGCCGGTGCCGCGGTCTCCGAACACGAGGACGCCGCCGATCAGCGGGTCGATGGCGGTGAGGACCATGGCAAGGCGCATGTCGTCCTGGCCGACGATGGCGGTGAAGGGGAAGGGTGGCTTCCCGGTGGCGGCCTGTGCGGGGGCCTTGTCACGGTGAAGCGCGGTCATGCGGCGTGCCTTTCTGTGGTCCAGACGTCTGCCAGGGGGTCTGCCCCGTTCCATTTTCCTTGCGTTTCAAGGACATGGAAGCGGGCGTAAAGTTCTTCCGAGAACCAGCCGTTGTCCCTTGCGGCCTTCATCGCGGCGGCGTGGGGGCCCATGTGGCGGGCGAATTCGGCCATGCGGGCGGCGTCGGGCCAGATCGAGAAGGTGACCTGGTGGAGGAGGGGGACCTCGCCGATGCCGATCTTGAAGAGGACGTTTGCGTCCGTGCCGATCCGGGCCGAGACGTCGGGGACGCGCTTCCAGAAGGATGGCGCGTGCTGGGGTTTCACCGTGGCGCGGGTCAGGGCGGCGATGGGGCCCTGGTGGGCGTCCGGGGCGGTGGTGTCTGTCAGCGGGTTGACGCCCGCCCAGGAGCCTCGTGCCGAATAGGGGGCGAGGAAGACGGTCCAGTCCTCAGCCGCACGGGCGCGCCAGCGGGTGATGACCCTGTGGGTGGCGATGTGATCTCGCGCGCGGGCCAGATCAGGCCAGACGGCGAAGATGGCCCAGACGGACCAGTTGGGCTTGGGCGTGAAGCCTTCGCCGGTGCCGGACCCGCAGAGCTTGACGAACTGCGCGCCGGACCAGAGATGCCGGGGCCGCGCAAGCGCCATCTGCCCGATCACCCAGAGCCGGCTCACGGGGGTCGAGAAGCGGAAGAGGCTGAGCGAGGCAACGGAAATGAATCGATCCTCCGGGCCGATGTGTCAATCACAGATTACACCTTATGCGGCGACTGGGAAGTCAAATCAGCCTTGTTTCATGCGGTATAAAACCCAAGTTGTAAATCTGAGTAGACAGTATAGGCTGGTCGGCATGACACAGCATCCTAGGTCCGGGCAGGTTCAAGGCCTGCCTCTCGCGAACGCCGGTCAGGGACGGGCCGTGGTGATCGGCGCGGGGCTGGGCGGTTTGGCCTCGGCCATGCGGCTGGGGGCCAAGGGTTGGCAGGTCACGGTGGTGGACCGGCTGGAGCGGCCGGGCGGGCGGGGGTCTTCGATCACGCGAGGAGGGCATCGGTTCGACCTGGGGCCGACCATCGTGACGGTGCCGCAGACGCTGCGGGAGCTCTGGGCGGTTTGCGGGCGGGACTTCGACCGGGACGTGCGGCTGGTGCCGATGGACCCCTACTACAAGATCCTTTGGCAGGACGGGTCGAGCTTCACCATGGGTCCTGGCGATGCGCGGATGGAGGCCGAGGTGGCTCGGCTTTCCCCCGGCGATCTGCCGGGGTTCCGCAAGTTCCTGAAGGATGCCGAGGCGCGCTACTGGTTCGGGTTCGAGGACCTGGGGCGGCGGTCGATGCACAAGCTGGTGGACCTGATCAAGGTCCTGCCGAAGTTCGCGATGATGCGGGCGGACCGGTCGGTTTACGCTCATGCCGCCCGGCGGGTGAAGGATGAGCGGCTGCGGTTCGCTTTGTCGTTCCATCCGTTGTTCATCGGGGGCGATCCGTTCCATGTGACCTCGATGTATGCGCTCGTCAGCCACCTGGAGCGGGCCTTCGGGGTCCACTATGCGATGGGCGGCGTGCAGGCGATTGCCGAGGCGATGGCTGGCGTGGTGAAGGACCAGGGCGGGGTCGTCGTGCAGGGGGTGGAGGCGGACGAGGTGCTGGTCTCGGGCGGACGCGCATCGGGGGTGAAGCTGGCCGACGGGCGGGTTCTGTCGGCCGAGGTCGTGGTGTCGAACGCGGATCCGGCGACGACCTATACGCGGCTTCTGCGGAAGCAGCCGGTGAAGCGCTGGACGGCGCCCAAGCTGATGCGGTCGCGTTGGTCGATGAGCCTGTTCGTCTGGTATTTCGGGACCAGGGGGACGAAGGGGATGTGGCCGGAGGTGGGGCATCACTCCATCGTCGTGGGGCCCAGGTATCGCGAGCATATCCGGGACATCTTCCAGACGGGTGTACTGGCGGATGACATGAGTTTGTATGTCCACCGTCCCTCGGTGACGGACCCCTCGGTCGCGCCTGCGGGGGATGACACGTTCTATGTACTTTCGCCGGTGCCGCATCTGGGACACAAGAACGGGGTGGACTGGGCGGTGGAGGCCGAGCCTTACCGGCAGAAGATGCTGAAGGTGCTGGAGGAGCGGCTGTTGCCGGGGCTTTCGGGCCGGGTGTCGGAGGGCCTGGTGTTCACGCCCGAGACCTTCCGCGACCGGTATCTGTCGCCGCATGGGGCGGGGTTTTCGTTGGAGCCGCGCATCCTGCAATCGGCTTGGTTCCGGCCGCACAACGTGTCGGAGGAGGTGCCGGGGCTGTACCTTGCGGGGGCCGGGACGCATCCGGGGGCCGGGGTGCCGGGGGTGATCGGGACGGCGGAGGTGCTGGCCCAGCTGGTGCCGGATGCCTCGGTTCGCGTTCAGCCCGCGTTGCGGATGGCGGCGGAATGATCGCGGCGGAGGATATGGCGGCCTGCCGGGCGATGATCCGGACGGGGAGCCTGTCGTTCCATGCGGCCTCGCGCTTGTTGCCTGCGCGGGTGCGGGACCCGGCCTTGGCGCTGTATGCGTTCTGCCGGGTGGCGGATGATGATGTGGACGAGGGTTTGGACAAGGCCCATGCGGTCTTGCGGCTGCGGGAGCGGTTGGACCGGATCTATGCCGGAGCGCCGGAGCCAAGGCCTTCGGACCGGGCGTTTGCGGCCGTGGTGCAGGACTTCGACATGCCGCGGGCGCTGCCGGATGCGCTGTTGGAGGGGCTCGCCTGGGACGCGATGGGTCGGCGGTATGACACGCTGTCGGACCTGCATGGCTATAGCGCGCGGGTGGCGTCGAGCGTGGGCGTGATGATGTGCGTGCTGATGCGGGTGCGCTATCCGGATGCGCTGGCGCGGGCGGCGGACCTGGGGTTGGCGATGCAGCTGACCAACATCGCGCGAGATGTGGGCGAGGACGCACGGGCGGGGCGGTTGTTCCTGCCGCTGGACTGGCTGGCGGAGGCGGGGATCGATGTGGAGCGATTCCTGGCGGACCCCCGGCCCTCGGCCGCGCTGGCCGGTGTGGTGCGGCGGCTTCTGGGCGTGGCGGATGACCTCTACCGGCGGGCCTCGGCCGGGGTGGCGGCGCTGCCTGCGGACTGTCGGCTGGGGATCGCTGCGGCGCGGCACATCTATGCGGCGATTGGCGATGAGGTCGCGCGGGCGGGGCATGACAGCGTGACACGGCGGGCGCGGACCTCGCGTGGGCAGAAGCTGGTCTTGATGGGCCAGGCGCTGGCGGCCTCGGCCCTGACGCATGTGATGCCACAACCGGCGCAGCTCCATGCGCGACCGGTGCCAGAGGTGGCCTTCCTGGTTGAGGCGGCGGGCCAGCGCTCGGCCAGGCAGCAACGGTCCGAGACGCTGCTGGCGATCCTCGCCCAGCTGGAAGCGCGGGACAGGCGCGGGGCGGTCTGACGGGAACTCTGCCCGCCGCGCTGGCGTTTGGCCCGCGCAGTGGCTAAGGTGGCTTCATGGATATCTGGGTTCTGTTGATCTTCCTGCTTGCCACCGGCCCCTCGGCGGCCACCGGCGCGATGTTCCAGCCGGGCGACTGGTACCGTGGGCTGGCAAAGCCGTCGTGGACGCCGCCAAGCTGGGTCTTTCCGGTGGTCTGGACGACACTTTACATCTGCATGTCGCTGGCCGCCGAGCGGGTGGCGCGGCACTCTGGCGTGTCTGCTTCGGTCGGGGCGGCGCTTGGGCTTTACGCGCTGCAGCTGGGGCTGAACATCCTGTGGACCCCCGTCTTTTTCGGCTTGAAGCGTATCCGTGCCGGAATGGTCGTGCTGGCGATGCTCTGGCTGGCGGTGGCGGCAACGCTGGTTGCGTTCTGGCGCGTGGATTGGGTGGCGGGGCTTCTGTTCGTGCCTTACCTGCTGTGGGTCAGCACTGCCGCGGCGCTGAACTGGTCGGTGATGCAGCTGAACGCCGACCAGGCGAAGGGGCCGGCAGCACTGTAAACCCGTCCCTCTCCCGCGCGGGGAGGTGCCTATGGCCAGCGCGCGCGGCGGGGGACCCTGACGGCGAGCATCGGCTTCAGAAGCGGCTGGCGGAAGCGGGTGAGGTCGAGGGCCTCATGCATGCCGATTGTCTTCTCGCCGTCGATCTGCGTTTCCACCAGGGCGCGGGAGTAGAACGGGGCTTCGAGCAGCGACAGGTGCGGGCGGGGAATGGTCCCCGGATCGGCGCGGGTTTCGCGGCGGACGGCCCAGGGGTTGCGGCGGAAGCGGGCGCGGGGCGGGGCGGAGGTTTTCCGGACCTGGCCGTCGGGGGTGATCTCGACCGCAAGGCTGAAGGGACGGCCATCGCGAAGTTCGGCGTCGTAGAAGCACATGGCGCGGTCGCGCAGGGGGTATCGGCCCCAGGTCCAGAAGGTGAAGTCAGTCTCCAGGGCGCGGGTGCCGAAGTTGGCGTCGAAATAGCCGTGGCCTTTCCACTGGTGGCCCTGCGTCAGGTCGACCTCGATGTCCGCGATGGGGGCGAAAGGGCGCCAGAGGTGGGCTGCGTCGGGGGTCAGGAGGACCTCGGTTTCTGTGACTGCGCGGGGGGTCAGGGTGATGCGGCCGCGAACCGGCGTCACCATGGGCGGGGCGCCCCATTCGTTGACCTCGATGATGAGCTGGCGGCCGGTCCACGTGACGTTGGAGGGGCCGATTTGCAGCCGCTCGGGGGATTGCCTGAGGGCTTGGCGGCCCCGGTCGGTCATGGTGAAGCGGCCATTGAGGCCGGAGGTCACGACGTTGAGGCAGCAGTGGTTCTGCGGCTCGCGGCGGCCGGACCATTTGTACCAGGGCGAGAAGACCGAGCCGATGAAGGCAATCACCGAGACGGCTTTTGTGCCGTCCTGTGAGATGCCGTCGACATACCACCAGGCGTAACCATCCGGCCCGACGGGGAGGGAGAAGTCAGGTCCTGTAGCGCCTGTAAGGCGGCCTGCTTGCCGGAGAGTAGCGCCATCGGCACCCCCGCCCCCGGATGCACCCCGCCCCCCGCCAGATAGAGCCCCGGCAGGCTGGTCCGCGCCACCGGTCGCTGGAACGCCGCCAGCGCCCCTTCGGGCGAGGCGCCATAGATCGCCCCTTGGGAGGCCGGGAACCGCTGCGCCAGGTCCCTGGGGCGGGTGAGGGCCTCCGGTCCCGGCGGGGGCGAGAAGGTCAGGCCCATCCGTGCCAAGTGCGGGAAGGTGAGATCGTGGCATGATGGGTCCTCGTTCGGGTGATCGGGGCGGTTGGGGGGGGCGTTCAGGATGATCTGGAAGCGTTCGGTGGGGGGTGTTGTTCCCTGTTCGCGGTCCTGGGCGTTGAGGTAAAGGGTCGGGCTTTGCGGCATATCGCCCCGGCCGATGGGACCGAATTCGGCCTGCGGGTCGGCGGTGAAGAAGAGGTTGTGGTGGAGGAGGTCTGGGGCTTTGGGGCCCTGGGGCGTGGCCGCGAAGGACCAGACCCAGGCGGAGAGGCTGGATTTGCCAGGCGGTTTCAGGGCGGTCTGGGCGGCTTCGCCGAGGAGGCCGTCGGTCAGCGCACGGGGGTCGCCGTTGAAGACGACGATGTCGGCGGGGTAGTGGCCCTGGTCGGTCTCGACATGGGCGACGCGGCCGGATTGGCGAGTGATGCGGTGGGCCTGCGTGGCGTAGTGGAAGCGGACGCCCAGGGTTTCGGCAGCGCGGGCGAGGGCGGCGGCGAGGGCCTGGATGCCGTCGGTGACGGCCCATACCCCCTGCGCCTCGGCCTGCCAGACGAGCGACAGGACGGCGGGGGTGTGCGCTGGGCGACCGCCGACATAGGTGGCGTAGCGGCCGAAGAGCTGGCGGAGGCGGGGGTCCTTGAAGAACTGGGTCAGCCAGCGATCAAGCGACATGCCGGGGAGGAGCGCGGGCCAGAGTCTGGGCTGGCGCAGGGTGGTGCGGGCGATGGCCGTCAGGTCGGGCTTTGCGGCGCGCATGACGGGGTGTTCGAAGGCGTCGTACAGCGCGCGGGCGGCGGCATCGAAACGGGTGAAGCCTTGCGCCTCTTGCGGGCCGGCGAAGGCGCGGATCGCGGCAATGTTGGCCTCGCGGTCGGGATAGAGGTCGAGGGGTCCGCTGTCAGGCCACCAGTGGCGGGCGAGGCGGGGGAGGCGGGTCACCTGGACCTCGGCCTCGGTCGAAGTGCCGCAGAGGGCGAAGAGGGCGTCGACTTCGGATTTCAGGGTCAGCACGGTGGGGCCCATTGCGGCGGGCCCGGCCTCGGTCGCACGGGCGCAGGCCTTGCCGCCCGGCGTGTCGGCGCTTTCCACGACGGTCACGCGGCAGCCCCCGGCGGCAAGGCGGATCGCGGCGGCAAGGCCCCCCATGCCGGCACCGATCACCACGGCGCGGGGCAGGTCTCTGCTGGCGGTGGAAGGCATCGCGGGCGGCCTATGTCAGTTTTGGGTGACAACGTAGTGTAAATTCAAGTTTACACATGCCGGTCGCAATGCCAAACTGAATCGACGGGCTTTCAGTGACTGGCCCTCAGGAGTGCGCCCATGCCGTTCGCCGACCGTATCGAGAAGGCCCTGCATGACAGCCTTTCGCCCCTGAACCGCAAGGACGCTCCGCCCAAGCTGTCGGCGGCGATCCCCTATGCGGTCTTTCCCGGTGGCGCGCGGATCCGGCCGACGATCCTGCTGGCAGTTGCGACGGCCTGCGGCGACGACCGGCCCGAGATCAGCACAGCGGCGGCAGTGGCGCTGGAGATGATCCATTGCGCAAGCCTGGTGCATGACGACCTGCCGGCGTTTGACGACGCGGACCTGCGGCGGGGCAAGCCCACGCTGCACCGGGCGTTCAGCGAACCGCTGGCGGTGCTGGCGGGCGATAGCCTGATTGTCCTTGCGTTCGAGGTGCTTGCACGGGCGGGCCATGCGGCGCCCGATCGGGCCCTGGCGCTGACCGGGGCCTTGGCACGGCATACCGGCGCGCCTTTTGGCATCTGCGCGGGGCAGGCTTGGGAAAGCGAGTCGAAGGTGGACCTGCTGGCCTATCACCGCGCCAAGACCGCGGCGCTGTTCGTCGCGGCGACCCAGATGGGGGCCGTGGCGGCGGGGCAGGAGGCGGAGCCCTGGGGTGAATTGGGCGACCGGATCGGGGCGGCGTTCCAGGTGGCGGACGATCTGAAGGACGCGCTTCTGACCAGCGACCAGACGGGCAAGCCGGCGGGGCAGGATGCGGCGCACTTGCGGCCCAATGCGGTGGCGCAGATGGGTGTCGAAGGCGCGATGGCCCATATGAAGGATATCCTGGCGGGGGCGATCGCCTCGATTCCCAGCTGTCCGGGTGAGGCGATGTTGGCCAATCTGGTCACGGCCTATGCCCGCAAGATGACCGTCCTGCCCGAGACCGCCAGGTGAACGCCGAGCCGCGCCCGCAGCCGCCGCGGCCCGAGGCGCTTGGGTTCCTCACCCGCCTTGCGCTGTCTCCGCGCTTTCACCGGCTGGCGTCTTGCATCCCTGGCCTGCGCTGGCAGGCGCGTCGCGAAGGGGCGGAGCTGTTTTCGATCCTGTCCGGCTTCGTCCAGTCGCAGGCGCTGGTGGCGCTGGTCGAGGGGCGCGTTCTGCATTTTTTGGCCTCGGGTCCGATGGAAACCGAGGACCTGTCGCGCCGTTGTGCCATTCCCCCCGCGCCGCTGGTGGTCCTCTTGCGGGCAGGGGCGGCTCTGAAGCTGCTGTCGGGGGATCGGCAGGGCCGCTGGCATCTCGCGCCTCGCGGGGCGGCGTTCCTGACCGTGCCGGGGCTGGAGCCGATGGTGCGGCATCACCATGTGCTCTACCGCGATTTGTCTGATCCGCTTGCGTTTTTCCGGGGCCAGACCGAGACCGAGCTGGCCGGATTCTGGCCCTACGTCTTTGGCACGCTCGCGCAAGAGGATGCGGGACTGGCCGCGCGCTACAGCCGGTTGATGGCGGAAAGCCAGGTGCTCGTGGCCGAGGACACGCTGCGGCTGGTCGATCTGTCGCAGCGCAAGCATCTGCTGGACGTCGGCGGCGGCACTGGCGCCTTCCTGGCCGAGGTTGGCAAGGTGCATCCGAAGCTGAAGCTGTCGCTGTTTGATATGCCCGAAGTGCTGGCCGGGGTGCCTGCGGCGTTGCGCGTCCGATTGGGCCTGCATCCCGGAAGTTTCCGGACCGATCCGCTGCCGCAGGGAGCGGATACGGTCAGCCTGATCCGGGTGCTGTATGACCACGACGACGCCACCGTGGCGGCGCTGTTGACCAACGTTCATGCAGCCCTGCCGCCGGGCGGGATGATCCTGGTGTCCGAGCCGATGTCCGGCGGCGACAGGCCCGACCCCACTACTGACGTGTATTTCGCCATCTACACGCTGGCAATGCGGACCGGTCGGACCCGGTCGGCCACGGAGATCGGGGAGCGGCTGCGTGCAACCGGTTTCACCGATGTGCGCCTGCGCAAGGGCGACCGGCCCTACGTGACCTCGGCCGTCACCGCCGTCCGCGGGTGAAAACGCCACATCTTCGCCCGCGGTTCCCAGAGATGCCGAAAAAGTGTCCATTTAGTTTGACATATTAAACTGTCAGTCTAGACTTACACAAAGCGCGGACGCCGTGCCCGATTCAGAAGGCCGAATACGTGGACACCCATGCCGTCATCCTCTCCGGTCCCCGCTCCCTTCACCTGGGACAGGTAGGACTCAAGGCTCCGGCCAAAGGGGATGTGGTGGTCAAGGTCCGGCATTCGGGGATTTCCACCGGCACGGAGAAGCTGTTCTGGCAGGGCACGATGCCGCCCTTCCCGGGCATGGGCTATCCGCTGGTGCCGGGGTACGAGAGCTTCGGCGAGGTGGTGGAGAGTTGTGGCGAGACCGGGCTTTCGGTCGGCGACCATGTCTTCGTGCCGGGTGCGAACTGCTATGAAGGCGGGGTGCGCGGGCTGTTTGGCGGGGCCTCCGCCCTGCTGGTGACGCCGGCCGCGCGGGTGGCAAAGCTGGACGGCGGCTATGGCGCGGAAGGTGCGCTTCTGGCGCTGGCCGCGACGGCCTATCACGCGCTGGCCGGTGGGGCGCTGCCGGACCTGATCGTCGGGCATGGGACCTTGGGCCGGTTGCTGGCGCGGATTGCGCTGGTTCTGGGTGCCCCGCCGACGGTGTGGGAAATCGACCCGGCGCGCCGTTTCGGTGCCGAAGGCTATGCCGTCATCGCGCCGGAGGATGATGCGCGCCGGGACTACCGGGTGATCTTCGATGCGTCCGGCGCCTCGGGGCTTCTGGATACGCTGGTGCCGCGCCTTGCGAGGGGCGGCGAGGTCGTCTTGTGCGGCTTCTATACGCAGTCGATCAGCTTCGCCTTCCCGCCCGCCTTCATGAAGGAGCTGCGGCTGCGGATTGCCAGTGAATGGCAGCCCGCCGACCTGGAGGCGACGCGTCGCCTGATGGATGAGGGTCGGCTGTCCCTGGACCGGCTGATCACGCACCGCGCCGTGGCTAGCGATGCCGGTGCGGCCTATGAGACCGCGTTCACCGACCCCAACTGCCTGAAAATGATTCTGGATTGGAGTGCCTCTGCATGACCGAAGTTCCCAATCTGAAGGATTTCGACGCCCGCCTGCGGGATGAGGCAGCGGTCGAGCCGTCGCTGGAAATCCCCCAGGACCCGCCGTCGAAGAAGACGCAGATCATCGCGATCTATGGCAAGGGCGGCATCGGCAAGTCGTTCACGCTGGCGAACCTGAGCCACATGATGGCCGAGATGGGCAAGCGCGTGCTGCTCATCGGCTGCGATCCGAAGTCGGATACGACCTCGCTGCTGTTCGGCGGCAAGGCCTGCCCGACGATCATCGAGACATCGACCCGCAAGAAGCTGGCGGGCGAGGAGGTGAAGATCGGCGACGTCTGCTTCAAGCGGGGCGGCGTCTTCGCGATGGAACTCGGCGGGCCGGAGGTCGGTCGCGGTTGCGGCGGGCGCGGGATCATCCACGGGTTCGAACTGCTGGAGAAGCTGGGGTTCCACGACTGGGACTTCGACTATGTGCTCTTGGACTTCCTGGGCGACGTGGTCTGCGGCGGCTTCGGCCTGCCCATCGCGCGGGACATGGCGCAGAAGGTGATCGTGGTCGGCTCGAACGACCTGCAGTCGCTGTATGTGGCGAACAACGTCTGCTCGGCGGTCGAATACTTCCGCAAGCTCGGCGGGAACGTCGGCGTCGCGGGGCTGGTGATCAACAAGGATGACGGGACCGGAGAGGCCGCGGCTTTCGCCAGGGCGGTGAACATTCCGGTTCTGGCGTCGATCCCGGCGGACGACGATCTGCGGCGGAAATCGGCGAATTATCAGATCGTCGGGACCCATGCGACGCAGTGGGGCGCCTTGTTCGAGGTGCTGGCCTGTGCCGTCGCCGACGCCCCGCCGCTGCGTCCGAAGCCGCTGACGCAGGATGGCCTGCTGGGGCTCTTCGATGCCGAGACGACGGGATCGAACTTCGTCCTCGATCCCGCGACGGACGCCGACATGCGCGGGTCCTTCGCCGCCGTGAAACCCAGCCTGGAAGTGGTCTACGACAATGTTTGACCTCGACGCTCTTGCGATTATCGAACAGGCGCTGAAGGCGCGGGAGGGTCGCAAGTGACCTCTCCCTCCGCCACCCCGGTTGACGGACTTGGCTGCCACTCCGGTGCGCAGATGGCCGAGGCTGCGCGGGTGGCGGGGAACTCCGAGGTGCTGGACCGGTACGCGGCCGACTATCCGCAGGGCCCGCATGACAAGCCGCAATCCATGTGCCCGGCCTTCGGCAGCTTGCGCGTGGGCCTGCGGATGCGGCGGGTGGCGACGGTGCTGTCGGGATCGGCCTGCTGCGTCTATGGGCTGAGCTTCGTGTCGCATTTTTACGGTGCCCGCCGGTCCGTTGGTTATGTGCCCTTCAACTCGGAGACGCTGGTGACCGGCAAGCTCTTCGAGGACATCCGCGACGCGGTGCACGAGCTGGCGGACCCCGACCGCTATGACGCGGTGGTGGTGACGAACCTCTGCGTGCCGACAGCCTCGGGCGTGCCGCTGCGACTGTTGCCCGATGAGATCAACGGGGTGCGGATCATCGGCATCGACGTGCCAGGCTTCGGGGTGCCGACCCATGCCGAGGCGAAGGATGTCCTCGCCGGGGCGATGCTGGCCTATGCGCGGTCGGAGATCGAGGCGGGACCGGTGGCGGCTCCGGCACAGGGGCGGTCGGACCGTCCGACAGTCACGCTGCTGGGCGAGATGTTCCCGGCCGACCCGATGATGATTGGCGCGATGCTGGCCCCGATGGGCCTCGCTGCGGGGCCAGTGGTGCCGTGCCGCGAATGGCGCGAGCTTTACGCGGCGCTGGACTCGGGCGTCGTGGCGGCGATCCATCCGTTCTACACGGCGGCGATCCGGGAGTTTCAGGCGGCCGGGCGGAAGATCGTCGGCTCCGCTCCGGTGGGGCATGACGGGACGATGGACTGGCTGGCGGCGATTGGCGACGCCTATGGTGTTGCGGCCGGGCAGGTCGCGGCGGCGCAGAATGCGTTCGGCCCGGCGATCAAGGGCGCGCTGGCGGCGAACCCGATCAAGGGGCGGATCACTTTGTCGGGCTATGAAGGGTCCGAGTTGCTGGTGGCCCGCTTGCTGATCGAAAGCGGGGCCGAGGTGCCGTATGTCGGCACGGCTTGTGCGCGGAATGAGTGGTCGCAAGCCGACCGCGAGTGGCTGGAGGCCAGGGGCTGCGTGGTGAAGTACCGCGCGAGCCTGGAGGATGACCTGGCCGCGATTGAGTCGTTCAAGCCGGACCTGGCGGTCGGGACGACTCCGGTGGTGCAGAAGGCCAAGGAAAAGGCTATCCCTTCGCTTTACTTCACAAATCTGATCTCGGCGCGGCCCTTGATGGGACCGGCGGGGGCGGGGTCCTTGGCTCAGGTGGTGAACGCCGCCATGGGCAACAAGACCCGGATGGAGGGGATGAAGGCCTTCTTCGAAGGTGTCGGCTCGGGCGACACCTCCGGCATCTGGGAAGGCGCGCCGAACCTGCGGCCGGACTTCCGGGCGATCCATCAGAAGAAGCTCGACAAGGCCGCGAAGGCTGCCAAGGCGGAGGAGATGATCTGATGCTGGTGCAGGATCATGACCGGGCGGGCGGATACTGGGGGGCGGTCTATGCCTTCTGCGCCGTCAAGGGTCTGCAGGTCGTGATCGACGGCCCGGTTGGATGTGAGAACCTGCCGGTGACCTCGGTGCTGCACTACACCGATGCGCTCCCGCCGCATGAGTTGCCCATCGTGGTGACCGGGCTGGGCGAGGGCGAGATGACCTCGGGGACTGAGTCCTCGATGGCGCGGGCCTGGAAGACGCTGGATCCGGCGCTGCCGGCGGTCGTGGTCACGGGGTCGATTGCTGAGATGATCGGGGGCGGGGTCACGCCACAAGGGACGAACATCCAGCGGTTCCTGCCGCGGACCATCGACGAGGACCAGTGGCAGGCCGCCGATCGGGCGATGACCTGGATCTTCACCGAATTCGGGATGACCAAGGGGCGGATGCCTCCGGAAGCGCCTCGCCCGGAAGGATCGAAGCCGAGGGTGAACATCCTCGGGCCGATGTATGGCACCTTCAACATGGCCTCGGACCTGGCCGAAATCCGGCGGCTGGTCGAAGGGATCGGGGCCGAGATCAACATGGTGATGCCGCTTGGCGCGCACCTGGCGGAGATGCGGAACCTCGTGAACGCCGACGCCAACGTGGTGATGTACCGCGAGTTCGGGCGGGGACTGGCGGAGTGCCTGGGCAAGCCGTATTTGCAGGCGCCCATCGGGCTGGAGTCCACGACCCTGTTCCTGCGGACCTTGGGCGAGATGCTGGGGCTGGATCCGGAACCGTTCATCGCGCGGGAGAAGCATTCGACGCTGAAGCCGCTGTGGGACCTCTGGCGGTCGGTGACGCAGGACTTCTTCGCCACCGCGAGCTTCGCCATCGTCGCGAACGAGACCTACACGCGGGGCATCCGGAAGTACCTGGAGGACGACCTCGGCTTGCCCTGCGCCTTTGCGGTGCCGCGGCTGGCGGGGCAGAAGACTAACAACGAAGGCGTGCGGGCGCTGATGAAGCAGCACCGGCCGCTGATCGTGATGGGGTCGATCAACGAGAAGATCTACCTGGCAGAACTGAAGGGCGGGCATGGGCCTGCGCCCAGTTTCATCCCGTCCAGCTTCCCGGGTGCCGCGATCCGTCGCGCGACGGGGACGCCGTTCATGGGCTATGCCGGCGCGGTCTACCTGCTGCAGGAGCTCTGCAACGGCCTTTTCGACGCACTGTTCCACATCCTGCCCTTGGGCAGCGACATGGACAGCGCCTCGGCCACACCCACGACCTTGCGCCGCGACATGCCCTGGGACACGGACGCGCAGCTCGCGCTGGACCGCATCCTGCAGCAGCACCCGGTGCTGACCCGCATCTCCGCCGCCCGCACTTTGCGGGATGCGGCTGAAAAGACCGCGCTCGACCAAGGGGCCGAGCGTGTCGTCCTTGAATTCGTCGAACCCCTGGCGGGCGGAAGCGCCGCAGGGGTCACAGGGGGAGAGAGAGCATGAGCGACCAGAGCTACATTGCCCACGTTCAGCTGAAGACGGCGCACCACAGGCGTACGCCGAAAGCCGAATACGCGACCTATTTCGCGCTGATCCTGATCCTTGCCCTGCCGGTGCAGTGCCTGGTCTGGCTCGCCTCGACCCTGCGACACATGACCCTTCCGGCGGAAGGTCCCCTTGCGCGCGCGCTGCGCGATGCCGAGGAGATCACGCCCTCGATCTTCCGCCCCTGAACCGGCGGATCTGATGACCGACGTGGTGCGCCCGCCCGTCCGGTGAAGCCTTCGGGGAGGGCGGGGAAACCCGGCCTTTCCGGACCAGACGGTGCAGCAGTCGGCTGCCCCGTGAACCCAGCCGCAGGGTATGCGGCGTCAGTCAACCCCTTCGGAGGATAACATGGCTGATAAATCCGACCTGAGTTTCACAGGTCTCACCGACGAGCAGGCGCAAGAACTGCATTCCGTCTACATGAGCGGGCTCTGGCTGTTCACAGCCATCGCCGTGGTTGCTCACCTGGCGGTCTACATCTGGCGCCCGTGGTTCTGAGGAGGAACAAGAAATGTCCAAATTCTACAAGATCTGGCTCATCTTCGATCCTCGTCGCGTCTTCGTGGCACAGGGCGTGTTCCTGTTCCTCCTGGCGGCAATGATCCACCTCGTGCTGCTCAGCACGCCGGCCTACAACTGGCTCGATATCGCGTCCGCCAAGTATGGCTACACCGCGGCCGAGCCGGCTGCCGAATAAGGCCCTGCCCATCGTTGGGGGCGGCGCCGCATGACGCCGCCGCCCCCGACAACCAGACGTCAGACACACATCCGGCAGGCCACCGCCCGCGCCCGACGGCGGCAGTGACCGGAGAGAAACCGAGAGGGAAGCATGGCACTGCTCAGCTTCGAACGAAAATACCGCGTGCCGGGTGGCACGCTGATCGGGGGCAACCTGTTCGACTTCTGGGTCGGCCCCTTCTACGTCGGGTTCTTCGGGGTCCTGACCTTCTTCTTTGCAGTGCTTGGCACCGTTCTGATCCTGTACGGAGCCGTGCTGCAAGGGACCTGGAACCCCTGGCTGATCTCGATCAACCCGCCGCCGGTCGAGAACGGCCTGGCGATGGCGCCACTTCGGGAGGGGGGGCTTTGGCAGATCATCACCATCTGCGCGATCGGAGCCTTCGTGTCCTGGGCGCTGCGCGAGGTGGAAATCTGCCGCAAGCTTGGGATGGGCTATCATGTGCCCTTCGCCTTCGGCTTCGCGATCCTCGCCTATATCACGCTGGAGGTGATCCGGCCGGTCCTGATGGGGTCCTGGGGCTATGCCTTCCCCTACGGGATCTGGACGCACCTGGATTGGGTGTCGAACACGGGCTACACCTACGGCAACTTCCACTACAACCCGGCGCACATGATCGCGGTGAGCTTCTTCTTCACCACGGCCCTGGCGCTGGCCTTGCACGGCGCGCTGATCCTGTCGGCGGCCAACCCCGAAAAGGGCAAGGAAATGCGGACGCCGGACCATGAGGACACCTACTTCCGCGACCTCATCGGCTATTCGGTCGGCACGCTGGGCATCCACCGCCTGGGGCTTCTGCTGGCGCTGAACGCCGTCTTCTGGTCGGCGGTCTGCATCGTGATCTCGGGCACGATCTGGTTCGACCAGTGGGTCGTCTGGTGGGACTGGTGGCTGCAACTGCCCTGGTGGGCCGACATTCCGGGAGGCGTCAATGGCTGAGTATCAGAACATCTTCACGCAGGTCCAAGTGCGTGGTGCCCCGGAAATGGGGATGACCGAAGGGGTCGAACTGTCGAACCGGACCAAGAGCGCAAGCTTCTCGTCGCTGGCTGGCTGGTTCGGCAACGCCCAGCTGGGCCCGGTCTACCTGGGCACGATGGGGGTGATCTCGCTGGTCTCGGGGCTGGCGTGGTTCATGACCGTAGGGGCCTGGTACTGGTACCAGGCGGGCTTCAACCCGGCGGTCTTCCTGCGCGACCTCTTCTGGTTCAGCCTGGAACCCCCGGCCGAGGAATACGGCCTGGGCTTCGCGCCGCTGGCCGAGGGCGGGCTCTGGATCATCGCCAGCTTCTTCCTTCTGATCAGCGTCTGTTCCTGGTGGGTGCGGACCTACCTGCGGGCGGCCGCATTGGGGATGGGCAAGCATGTCAGCTGGGCCTTCGCCAGCGCGATCTGGCTGTTCCTGGTGCTGGGCCTGATCCGGCCGATCCTGATGGGGTCGTGGAGCCACGCGGTGCCTTACGGCATCTTCAGCCACCTCGACTGGACCAACAACTTCAGCCTCACCTACGGCAACCTGTTCTACAACCCGTTCCACGCGCTCTCGATCGCCTTCCTGTACGGATCGGCACTTCTGTTCGCGATGCACGGGGCGACGATCCTGGCCGTTTCCCGCTTCGGCGGCGACCGGGAGCTTGAGCAGATCGTCGACCGCGGGACGGCTTCGGAACGGGCGGCTCTCTTCTGGCGCTGGACCATGGGGTTCAACGCGACGATGGAAGGGATCCACCGCTGGGCCTGGTGGTTTGCCGTGCTGGTCACGCTGACCGGCGGTATCGGCATCCTGCTGACCGGAACGGTCGTCGACAACTGGTACGTCTGGGCGCAGGAGCACGGCTACGCGCCGTTGCAGTAAGGGGAAGATCATGTCTGACAAACCGTACTTCCACGAGCCGAACCACACGATCCACCTGCGGGTCTGGGCGCTGGGCCAGATGGTCTGGGGCGCCTTCCTTGGCGGCGTGTTCCTGGTCGGCATCGGGCTTTTCGTCTGGGCGATCTATCTGATCGGCCTCCTGCTGCCGGAAGAAAGCCGCCAGACGCCGTCGCCCTACACGTCGCTTGAAGCGCCGCTGGTGGTCGACCATCTGGCCTGAAGACAGCCAGGCCCGGGGCCATCCGTTGCCGGGCCTGCCATGCCGATCCTGACCCTCCCACGGGTCCGGATGTCGGGACCTCCGGGCCCCGGTTCCCTTCCTGTCGGACGACAGGCACTTGTGCCGTGTGGCCAACCCCACACGGCACCTTTTGACCCCAAGGAGGCCGCCATGACCGCGCCCGGTTCCGCCGCCCTTTCCGAAAAACCGATGCTCGACCGCGTTGCCAGCCCCGCCGACTTGCGCGCGCTGCCGGACCGCGATCTGCCGCAGCTGGCGGACGAGTTGCGCCGCGAGGTGATCGAGGTGGTCAGCCAGACCGGCGGGCATCTTGGGTCGTCGCTGGGGGTGGTCGAGCTGACCGTGGCCTTGCACGCCGTCTTCGACACGCCCCGCGACAAGCTGATCTGGGACGTGGGCCACCAGTGCTATCCGCACAAGATCCTGACCGGCCGCCGCCACCGGATGCTGACGCTCCGCCAGGCGGAGGGCCTGAGCGGCTTCACAAAGCGCAGCGAAAGCGACTACGACCCGTTCGGGGCGGCGCATTCGTCGACCTCGATCAGCGCGGCCCTGGGTTTCGCGATGGCACGCGAGCTGGGTCAGGCGGTGGGCGATACCGTGGCCGTCATCGGCGACGGGGCGATCACGGCGGGCATGGCTTACGAGGCGATGAACCACGCGGGCCACCTGGGCAAGCGGCTGTTCGTGGTCCTGAACGACAACGACATGTCGATTGCTCCGCCGGTGGGCGCGATGCAGACCTACCTGAATTCCATTGCCCGAACGGGGCCGCTGGCGACCCTGAAGGCCATCGCCGAGGGTCTGGAGGATCATCTGCCCGGCCCCTTGCGCGAAGGCGCGCGGCGGGCGCGAGAGATGGTCAGTGACCGCCCGGACGGAGTGACGCTGTTCGAGAAGCTCGGGTTTTCCTACTTCGGCCCGGTGAACGGGCATGACGTGCCAATGCTCCTTCACGCCCTGCGGTCGATGCGCGACCGGGCGGAGGGGCCGGTCCTTCTGCATGTCGTGACGAAGAAGGGCTGCGGCTATGGCCCGGCTGAAGGGGCGGACGACAAGTATCACGGCGTCGCCAAGTTCGACATCACCACGGGCAAGCAGCACAAGACGCCCGCCAATGCTCCGAACTACACGGCGGTCTTCGGCCAGACCCTGACCGAGGAAGCCGCCCGCGACCCGCGGATCGTGGCGATCACGGCGGCGATGCCGGGGGGCACGGGCCTCGACGTCATGCAGAAGCGATTCCCGGCGCGGGTGTTCGACGTGGGCATCGCGGAACAGCACGGCGTCACCTTCGCGGCAGGGCTGGCAGCGGGGGGGATGCGGCCCTTCTGCGCGATCTATTCCAGCTTCCTGCAGCGCGGCTATGACCAGATCGTCCATGACGTCGCCCTGCAGAACCTGCCCGTCCGCTTCATGATCGACCGGGCAGGCCTCGTGGGCCAGGACGGCGCGACCCATGCCGGGGCCTTCGACGTGATGTTCCTTGCGAACCTGCCGAACATGACCGTGATGGCGGCGGGCGACGAGGCCGACCTCGTCCACATGATCGCCACCGCCGCGCAGCATGACGATGGTCCCGTCGCGTTGCGCTATCCGCGGGGCGAGGGGATGGGCGTTGCCATGCCCGACCGCGGCGGCGTACTGGAGATCGGCAAGGGCCGGATCCTGCGCGAAGGAACGGACATCGCGCTGCTTTCCTTCGGGGCGCACCTGTCCGAGGCACTGGCGGCGGCGACCATCCTGGAGGCCGAGGGCACCTCGGTCACCGTGGCGGATGCGCGGTTCGCCAAGCCGCTGGACACCGCGCTGATTGACCGGCTCTACCGCGACCACCGTTGCCTGATCACGCTGGAGCAGGGCTCGACCGGGGGGTTCGGCGCGCTGGTGCTGCATCATCTGGCGATGAGCGGACAGCTGGACCGTGGCGCCCCGGTCAGGACAATGACCCTGCCCGACCGTTTCATTGACCAGGCAAGCCCATCGCAGATGTATGCCTGGGCCGGACTGGGCGCGGCGGACATCGCTGCGATGGCCCGGACGGTGCTGGTTCCCCAACGCAAGGCCGAAATTGTAAACTTGCGCTGACACATGGCTGTATGGCGCATCAAAATCAGTGCAGAAGTGTAAACTTCTGGCAGCATTTCGTGCAGACCGTGCTATGGTCCCGTCAGAAGGCGCGCGGGAGGACGGCAGCAGTGAAGTTTCAGCAGGTCTACGCGGTTGTAGACAGCGAATACCGGCTGCTTTGGGTGGGCGGAGAGTGGGATGAGTTTGCGCTGCAAAACGCCGCACAACAGGCACTTGCCAACAACGTTCTGTCGACGTCCCTGCTGTCGCACATCGCCGGCGACGAGACGCGGGACCTCATTTCAGGGATGATCGAGACCGTGCTCAGGGCGAAGCGGCCGCTCCGCGTCAGCTACCGCTGCGATTCGCCCAGCCTTGCCCGGGCCTATCTGCTGACGATTCAGCCGATGAAGGATGACCGCGTGCTGATGGTCCATGACCTGAAGGACGCCTGGCATTTCTCGCCGCCGCTGAACCTGTGGCACTATGATGCGCAGGCGCGGGACCACAAGTGCAGCTTCTGCGGCAATGTCCGGCTGGGCGAAAACGGTGAGTGGATCAGCTGCGACGACATCGGAGAGCGCCATCCCACCCATGTCGTCTACGAGGTCTGCACGGGCTGCCGCGATGCGCTCGCCGAGGCGGTGGAGCGTGTCCTGGCCGGAGAGGAAGTTGCCCCCGCTGTCGAGGAAAGCCGCATTCCCGGCCCGGATCGTCAGACCAGCGACCAAAGCGAATAGAGGTCGGGGCCAAGCACCTGGCTTTCGATCAGTCTGGGCCGGGGTGCCTGGGCCAGCGCCGTCAGTCCAAGTGGGCCAAGCGTGGGATGGCCATCGCCACCGATCAGCGCAGCCCCAGTGAAAAGCGCAAGCTCATCCACCAGCCCCGCCCGCAAGAGCCCCGCGCCAAGAGTACTGCCGCCCTCGCTGAGGAGCCGCGTCAGGCCGCGACCGGCAAGGGCCGCCAAGGCTGCGGTCAGGTCAAGCCCGTCCTGCGTCTCGGCCACCTCGATCAGCGTGGCACCGGACGCCTCCCAGGCGGCGCGGCGGTCGGAAGGGGCCGAGGATCCGTGCAGAAGCCAGACCGGCGTCTGTCGGGCGGTGCGACCAAGCCGGCTGGCCGGATCCTGACGCAGCAGACGGTCCAGGACAATCCGCACCGGCTGCCGGTCGGCGCCAAGATCGCGGACGGTCAGGTCGGGGTCGTCAGCCAGGGCCGTGCCAGAGCCCACCATGACCGCATCGTGGCCCATCCGCAGGGCATGGACCTTGCGGCGGGCGACCGGCCCGGTGATCCAGCGCGACTCGCCCGTTGCCGTGGCGATCCGGCCGTCCAGCGTCGCTGCCAGTTTCAGCGTCACCAGGGGCAGACCGCGCGTTACCCGCTTGAGAAAGCCCGCGTTCAAGGCAGTGGCGGCAGCGGTCAGAACGCCCTCGGTCACCTCGATGCCAGCCGCGCGCAGCATCGCGTGGCCCTTGCCTGACACCCGTGGGTCGGGGTCGGTCAGCGCGGTGACGACGCGCGCCACCCGGGCGGCAATCAGCGCCTCGGCACAGGGCGGGGTCTTGCCGTGGTGGGCGCAAGGTTCAAGCGTGACATAGGCCGTGGCACCAGCCGCCTGCGGACCTGCTTCCTGCAGCGCGCGCACCTCGGCATGGGGCCGGCCGCCGGGCTGGGTCCAGCCGCGCCCGACCACCAGCCCATCCTTGACCAGAACGCAGCCTACAGCCGGGTTCGGCCAGACATTGCCAAGACCCCGCGCCGCCAGGCGCAGGGCATGGGTCATGTGGACGTCGTCGGTCACTCTTCGTGGGTCGCGCCGGGCCGCAGTTCCGAGACGAAACCGTCGAAGTCGTCCGCGGTCTGGAAGTTCTTGTAGACGCTGGCAAAGCGCACGTAGGCCACGGTGTCGATCCGTGCCAGGCTTTCCATCACGATCTCGCCGATGGTCTTGGACGGGATGTCGGTGTCGCCCAGGCTTTCCAGCCGCCGCACGATACCGCTGATCATCTGGTCGATCCGGTCAGGGTCGATCGGGCGCTTCTGCATCGCGATGCGGATCGAGCGTTCCAGCTTGGCGCGGTCGAAATCCTCGCGCTTGCCCGAGGACTTGATGACCACCAGATCGCGCAGCTGCACGCGCTCATATGTGGTGAAGCGGCCGCCGCAGGCCGGACAGAAGCGGCGCCGGCGGATCGAGACGTGATCCTCGGCCGGGCGCGAGTCCTTCACTTGCGTGTCGATGTTGCCGCAGAATGGGCAGCGCATCGGCCCCCTCCTTGCTTATGGTTTTTCCTGCCTCAAGGCCGGGTGTGTCCCCCGGTTTCCCTCTACTGACTATAGGAGGAGGTCGTGCATTTGGGGAAGGCATATAATTCCGGCCCAGAATATGGGGATGACACTGTGGCGGACGGGACTCAGGGTCCGCTTGCAGGCAGCGGGACGGCGGCGCTAGATGAGGCATGACCCCGCTTCGCATCGCTCTTTGCGCCATCGTCCGGAACGAGATTCGCGGGCTGGTCGAATGGCTGGCACATCACAAGGCGCTCGGGTTCTCGGACGTCCTGATCTACGACAACGACAGCACCGACGGGACGACCGACGTGCTTCAGGCCCTGGACGATGCCGGAGAGCTGGTGCACCTGCCCTGGTCGCACCGGCGGGGCGCGCGGCCGCAGCGGCTGGCCTATGAGCATGCGCGCAGGCATTCCGACGCCGACTGGATCGCCTTCTTTGACGCCGACGAGTTTCTGGTGCTGCACCGCGACGCCAGCATCGCGGATTTCCTTGGCCGTTTCGGCCCCGAGGTGGGGGCCGTGGCGGTCAACTGGATCGTCTTCGGCAGCGGCGGGCAGGCAAGGTATCGGGCAGCGCCGGTGGTCGAGCGGTTCACGGACGCCCTGCCGCCCGAAGCGCGGCAGAACCGCAGCGTGAAGGCCATCGGTCGGCGGGACTTCCTGACGGGGACTGGTATTCACCGCGTGAGCCTTGGCGCGGGGCGCTATGTGATGCCGTCGGGCGCCGAGGCGGCGTTCGATGGGCTGACCGCCTCGGTCGCGCCCGAAGTGACGGTGGCCGCACTACACCATTATGCGGTCAAGTCGCTGGAGGAGTTTCAGGAAAAGCGCCTGCGCGGCCACGCCAATTCGCATTTTCCCAAGCGCAAGCAGGCGAAGCTCGATGCCCGCTTTGCCGAGTTCGACGCCGGCGGGGTCCGCAATACGCTACTCGCCGAACGGTCGGGCCCGATGCGCGCCGAGGCGGCGCGGCTTTGCGGCCTTCTGCGCGCGGCGGGGCTGGAGTTCCCGGTCTGGCCCTTCGTCGAAGCGCCTTAGTTGCACAGGCCCCAGGAGCGGGTCTCCATGTCCCAGCACTGGCCGATCCCGTCCTTCAGGTCGTACAGGGTGTCCATCGGCGTGGCGGTCCCCCGGTCGCAGTTTAACTCCGCAACGGTCTGGTCGCCCTGCAAGACGCGCACCCCTCCAGACCGCGGTTCGGTCGCCTCCGGGTCGCGTTCGACACTGGTCCAGATCTCGTATGTGTAGCCTTCGTTCTGGAAGGCCACCGTTTCCCAAAGGCTGGAACCGATGCCGGGCCAGGGAGTGAAGGCGACGGTTTCGAGGGGCTCGCCAAGGGTGAGTTCCGGCTTGCCCTTGCGCCCGAAGCTGTAGGTCACCATCCCTTTCCAGTAGCAGACCTCGACCCGCTTGGCGCCGATCTGGCAAGAGAAGGCTTCGTCGCCCTGACAGGCGGTCCAACCGGGACTGGCGGCGGCGGCGGCAAGACCGGCGAGGAGAAGGGCGGCGCGCATAGGGGACTCCGTTTGCCTGGCGGGAGACTGCGATGCGCACGGCCTCTGCGCAAGACGGGATATCCCTACAGACGTGGGGAATGCCTTCGCTTTCGCGTTGATTTGCGGCTAGGGGTTCAGATGCAGCGCAACGTCGCCGGACCAGGGCTCGGTCACGCCACGCCCGCCGCCAAGGTCTTCAAGGATCGGTCGCAGTCTGTCGAGGCTGGCGATCATCGCGGGACGGGCCGCAACCAGCGCGTCCCTGCTGTCCCATTCGCCGACGACGACGAAGCTGCGTTCGCCCGATTTCACGAGCCAGAAGTTTCGGCCCCCCGGCATGGTCTTCAGGTCGAAATCCTGGTGCAGGCGGACGAATTCCTCTTCCATACCCGGCTTCACTCGCATGTGCACAACGTTCATCGCGGTCATGGCAGACCCCTCCCCAGTGGTGCAAGCGCGTCAAGCATAGCACGGATCGGGGTGAGTCGGCGGCAATGCGTGAAGCAAACCCCTGCGGTTCCGTGCAGGTTCGGCGAGTGTCAGAATTGCAAAGGCGCCCGATCGGGCGCCTTTGTCTACTGATCCAGGAAGCTGCGCAGCTTGCGGCTCCGCGAGGGATGCTTCAGCTTCCGCAGCGCCTTCGCCTCGATCTGGCGGATGCGTTCGCGGGTGACGCTGAACTGCTGGCCGACCTCTTCCAGCGTGTGGTCGGTGTTCATCCCGATGCCGAAGCGCATCCGCAACACGCGTTCCTCGCGCGGGGTCAGCGAGGCCAGCACGCGGGTCGTCGTCTCCTTCAGGTTCTCCTGAATGGCGCTGTCCAGCGGCAGGATCGCGTTCTTGTCCTCGATGAAGTCGCCAAGCTGGCTGTCTTCCTCGTCGCCGATGGGCGTCTCGAGCGAGATAGGCTCCTTGGCGATCTTCATCACCTTGCGGACCTTCTCCAGCGGCATCTGGAGTTTCTCGGCGAGTTCCTCGGGCGTGGGCTCGCGGCCGATCTCGTGCAGCATCTGGCGGCCGGTGCGAACCAGCTTGTTGATCGTCTCGATCATGTGGACCGGGATACGGATCGTGCGGGCCTGGTCCGCGATGGACCGGGTGATCGCCTGACGGATCCACCAGGTCGCGTAGGTGGAGAACTTGTAGCCCCGGCGGTATTCGAACTTGTCCACGGCCTTCATAAGGCCGATGTTGCCTTCCTGAATGAGATCAAGGAATTGCAGCCCGCGGTTGGTGTATTTCTTGGCGATCGAGATCACCAGGCGCAGGTTCGCCTCGACCATTTCCTTCTTGGCCTGGCGGGCTTCCTTCTCGCCCTTCTGGACCTGGTTCACGATCCGGCGGAATTCGCTGATGTCGACGCCGACGTACTGGCCGACCTGCGCCATCTCGGCGCGCAGCTCCTCGACCTTGTCGCGGCTGCGTTCGATCAGCGCCTGCCAGCCGCGGCCGGCCTTCTGGCCCATCCGCTCCAGCCAGGACGGGTCAAGCTCATACCCCTGGTATTCCTGGATGAATTCCTGCCGGTTGATCCGGGCGGCATCGGCCAGCTTCACCATGCCCGAGTTGATCGACATGATCCGCTTGTTGATGCCGTAAAGCTGGTCGATCAGCGCCTCGATCCGGCTGTTGTTCAGGTGCAGCTCGTTCACCAGCAGAACGATTTCCGACCGGAGCTTCTGATACGCGGCCTCGTCGGCGGTGGAAAACCGTTGCGACGACGACAGCGTCGCGTTCATCCGGCTTTCCTGCATGTCGGCCAGCTTGTCGTAGTCGCGCGCGATCAGGTCCAGCGTCTCAAGCACCCGCGGCTTCAGCGCGGCCTCCATCGCTGCCAGCGACATGTTCGAGGCTTCGTCATCCTCGTCCTCGTCCATCTCGCGCATGATGGGGTTGCCGTCGGCGTCAAGCTCGGGTTCGGCGCTGGAGGACCGGCGGGGGGCGGCTTCGCCGACGCCCACCTCGTCCAGTGCGGGACCGTCGAGTTCGCCCTCTTCGCCGTCCAGGCTACGCCCGAAGGTGGCTTCAAGGTCGATGACGTCGCGCAGCAGAATCTCTTCGTTCAGAAGTTCGTCGCGCCAGATGATGATGGCCTGGAAGGTCAGCGGGCTTTCGCAAAGCCCGGCGATCATCGTGTTGCGACCGGCCTCGATGCGCTTGGCGATGGCAATTTCGCCCTCGCGGCTGAGCAGCTCGACACTGCCCATCTCGCGCAGGTACATGCGCACCGGGTCGTCGGTGCGGTCTAGCGTTTCGGTCTGGGTGCCAGCGATGGCAATTTCGCGGCTGGTCGAGGTCTCCACCAGTTCCCCGGCGGGCTGTTCGCCTTCCTCGACCTCTTCGTCCTCGATGATGTTGATGCCCATCTCGGACAGCATCGACATCACGTCCTCGATCTGCTCGGACGAGACCTGTTCTGGCGGCAGGACCGTGTTCAGCTGATCATAGGTGATGTAGCCACGCTCTTTCGCGTCGGCGATCATCTTCTTGACGGCGGCCTGGCTCATGTCCAGCGACACATCTGCGTCGTCGGCTTCCGGCTTGGCGTCGTCGGTGTCCTTGAGGGCCATGAGTGCTCCTTGGCGCGAATCGGGGCGAGGCTTGGTCGAATCAATAACGCGAATCAACCCGGGGGAAAGGCCGAATCAGCGGTTTTTCTTGACCCAGACCTGGCTATCGATCAGGGATTGCAGATGTCTTGACAGGGCGGCGCGGTCTTCGCCCAGATCAGAACTGTCAGATGTGCCACTTCGTTCCGAGCGGTGGCGGGCTTCGGCGGCTTGGCTCAACCGCCAGGTCAGGCCTTCGTCGGGCAGACCGTCCATATCCTCCATCGCATCTTCGATCTCGCGGCGCGCGCCCCGGCGGGCTTCCAGCTTGGCCAGTTCCTCGGCCAGGCAGAGGGCGGCAAGCTCATCGTCTTCGCGGTTGCGGACCGGGGGGGCGATGGCGACATGGGGTCGCGAGAGGAGCGAGTCAAGGGCGGCCGGCGCGGACTGGGCGATCTTCGCGTGCAGGTCGGGCATGTCGGCGCCGGCAAGGATCATCTGGCGGAGCGTGTCGTGATCCTCTCCGGTCAGGTCCAGCCGTTCCAGTGCGGACTCGAAGCGGTGGATCAGCGACGGGTGCAGGATGAGCGTGGCCAGGATCACCGCCTCGCGCAGAATTTCCTCGACCGATCCCTGCGCCTGCGCAAGGAGCGAGGAGCGCGTGGTGGCCAGCGCGCCGCCCGGAGGCGCGAACTTGCCGCGACCCGGGCGGAAGGGACCCGGCTGGAACGGGCGGGTCTGGGCCGTACCGAAAAGCTCCAGCCGCAGGCGCTTCATCTCTTCGACGTAGTGCGACTTGATCGAGGGGTCGGTGATCCGGGCCAGGTGCCCGCGCAGGGTCTTGTCCAGCGCCGCGCGGCGTTCGGGACTGTCGAAGACGCGACCTTCGGTTTCCCTCTGCCACAGAAGCTGGACCATCGGTTTCGCCTGGTCGAGCACGGCCTGCATCGCCGGCGCGCCTTGCGCCTTGATCAGGTCATCTGGGTCCATCCCGCCGGGCAGGATCGCGATGCGAAGTGCTTTCCCGGCCTCCAGCAGCGGGAGAGCCAGGTCGATCACCCGGTGTGCGGCCTTGATCCCGGCACTGTCGCCGTCCAGCGCCATGATCGGCTCGTCCGCGATGCGCCAGATCATGCGAAGCTGGTCCTCAGTGACGGCGGTGCCAAGAGGCGCAACGGCGGCGGTGAAACCAGCCTCGGACAGTGCGATCACGTCCATGTAGCCTTCGGCGACGATCAGCGGTTTCCCCTTCCCGGCGGCCTCGCGCGCGGGCGAGTGGTTGAAGAGGTTCCGGCCCTTGTCGAAAAGCTCGGTCTCCGGCCCGTTCAGGTATTTGGCCTGGGCATTGGGGTCGAGCGAGCGGCCGCCAAGGCTGATCGGGCGGCCGCGTGTGTCCTTGATCGGAAAGATGATCCGGGCGCGGAAGCGGTCATAAAGGCTGCCGTCATCGCCTTTGGCGATGAGACCACTTGCGACCATCAGGTCCGGGGCGATCCCCTTCGCCGCCAACGCGTCCTTCAGCGCACGACGCGAGGCGGGCGCCCAGCCGATGTCCCAGCGGTCCCAGGCGGCCTCGGTCAAGCGACGCTTCTGGGACAGGTAAGTCCGCGCCTCGGCACCGGCGGCAGTCTTCAGTTGCAGGCGGTAGAAGCGGATCGCCTCGGCCATCACCTGCTGCAGGAGCGTGCGACGGTCGGCGCGTTCGGCGGCCTTGGGGTCGCGCGCGGGCATCTGCATCCCGGCCTCCCGGGAAAGGACCTCCACCGCTTCCATGAAGCCCAGGTTCTCGGATTCCTTCACGAAAGTGACGGCATCGCCCTTCGCGTGGCAACCGAAGCAGTAGTAATAGCCCTTGCGGTCGTCGACGTGGAAGCTTGCCGACTTCTCCTGATGGAACGGGCAGGGCGCCCAGAAGTCGCCCTTCGCCATGTTCGACTTGCGCATGTCCCAGGTGACTTTCCGGCCCACAATGGCGGAAAGCGTGACGCGGGTGCGGAGCTCGTCGAGGAATCCGTTTGGCAGGGACATGAAACAGATATGGCGCGTGCTGTCGGGCGAGTCGAGGGTGGAAGCCCCGGGGGTTTCACACCCCCGGACCCCGTGGGATATTTGGCGAAGAGAAAGCCGCCAGGCCGTCAGAGCCCGAGCCGGTCCCGCAGCGCGTACCAGGTCATCGCGGTGACGAGGAGCGGCCAGCGGAGAAGCGCTCCGCCGGGAAAGCGGTATTGCGGGAGGCTCGCCATGAGGTCGAAGCGTTCCATCTGGCCCGCCGCCGCCTCGGCCATGAGCTTGCCCGCCAGCGTCGCCATCGCGACCCCGTGGCCGGAGTAGCCAGAGGCGGAGAGGACGTTCTGGCCCGGCCTGGTGAAACAGGGCATCCGGTTCACCGTGATCGCCAGCGTGCCGCCCCAGGCATAGTCGATGCGGGTCTTCGCCAGTTGCGGATAGACCTGGAGCATGGGTTTCGAGACGGTCTTGATGATGTCCGGAAAGCGGTAGCCGTAGGATTCCCCGCCGCCGAAGAGGAGGCGGTTGTCCTCGGATAGCCGCCAGTAGTTTACGACGAAGCGGGTGTCGGCGACGGCGACGGGTTCCGACAAAAGGTCGCGCGCGCGTTCACCCAAAGGTTCAGTTGCGACGATGAAGTTGTTGATGGGCATGACTTTTGCCGCAACCTTGGGGGAGAGCTGCCCCAGGTAGCCGTTCCCCGCCAGGATCACCGTGGCGCAGTCCACATGGCCGGAGGGGGTGCGGACCACGGGTCTTTGCCCCGGTTCCACCCGGTGGACTTCGCTGAGCTCGTGGATGCGGACGCCAGCCTTGGCCGCCGCCTGCGCGAGGCCGATGGCGTAGTTCAGGGGATGCAGGTGGCCGGCGTCGCGGTCGATCTCGCCGCCGACATATTCGGTCGATCCGATAAGATGCCGGATCCCGGTTCTGTCCAGCGATTCAAGGTGCTGGTAGCCGTAGTCGCGCCGCAGCTTCTCGGCGTAGGCATGGGTTTCGCGGACTTCGGCTTCCGTCCGGCAGGCATGGGCGATGCCGGGGTGAAAGGTGACCGGCATCGCGTGGTCGCCGACAAGCGTCTTGACCAGGGCCTTGGCCTCTTCTGCCAGGGCCCAGAGGCGGTGCGCGTTCTCGCGCCCTACGGTCTTTTCGATCCAGACCTGATCCTGCCGCTGGCCGGAGCCCACCTGCCCGCCGTTTCGTCCTGACGCGCCGAAGCCAACCCGGTGCGCCTCCAGCAGCACCACGTCATAGCCTTTCTGCGCCAGATGCAGCGCGGCGGACAAGCCGGTGTAGCCGCCGCCCACGACGCAGACATCGGCCTTGGTCGCGCCTTTCAGGATCGGGAAACGGTCGAGGGGCGCGGAGGTCGCGGCGTAGTAACTGGCGGGGTATTCGCCCCGCCGGTCGTTCACATGAAGCAGATTCATCAGACGTTGAGGAGCAGGTGCTCCCTCTCCCACGGGCTGATGACTTGCAGGAACTCCTTGTATTCGTTGCGCTTCACCGAGTCGTAGACCTTGACGAACTCGGTCCCCATGACCTCTTTCAGGGCTTCATCCTCGTCCAGCAGGTCGAGCGCGTCGCCCAGGTTCACCGGGATGTCCTCGCTGTCGATATAGGCCGATCCAGAAAACTCCGGGCGCGCCTGCACCTTGTTCATCAGGCCAAGATAGCCGCAGGCCAGGGTCGAGGCGATGCCGAGATAGGGGTTGCAGTCCATGCCGGGCAGGCGGTTCTCGACCCTCCGCGCGGCCGGGGACGAGATCGGGATGCGCAGGCCCGTGGTGCGGTTGTCGCGGCCCCATTCCAGGTTGATCGGCGCGGCGAAGTCGGGGACGTAGCGGCGGTAGCTGTTGACATAAGGCGCAAACAGCGCAACGGCGGCGCCAAGGTGCTTCTGCAGGCCCCCGATGAAGTGCAGGAAGGCCTCGGTCTCGACCCCCTTCGGGCCTGCGAAGATGTTCTTGCCGGTCTTGGTGTCCACGACCGATGTGTGGATGTGCATGGCGCTGCCCGGTTCCCCGGCGATGGGCTTGGCCATGAAGGTGGCAAAGCAGTCATGGCGCAGCGCCGCCTCGCGGATCAGGCGCTTGAAGAAGAAGACGTCGTCGGCCAGCCGCACCGGGTCGCCGTGGGCCAGGTTCAGCTCGATCTGGCCCGCGCCGCCTTCCTGCAGGATGCCGTCGATCTCCAGCCCCTGCGCCTCGGCGAAGTCGTAGATGTCGTCGATGACCTTGCCGTATTCGTCGACGGCCGAAAGACTGTAAGCCTGTTTCCCCGCCGCGCGGCGGCCCGAGCGGCCCATTGGCGGAATGACCGGCATGTTCGGATCGACGTTGCGGGCAGTCAGGAAGAATTCCATTTCGGGCGCGACCACCGGCCGCCAGCCTTGGGCAGCGTAAAGATCGACGATCCGCCGCAGGACGTTCCGCGGCGAGAACGGCACCAGGTTGCCCTGCTGGTCCTTCGCGTCGTGGATCACCTGCAGCGTGATGTCGGCGGTCCAGGGCGCGGCGGTTGCGGTGGACCAGTCCGGCTCCAGGATCATGTCGGGTTCGGTGAAAGCGTCGAAGGGGTTGTCTGCCCATTCGCCGGTGATCGTCTGGAGGAAGATCGAATTCGGCAGGAAGTAGTTGGTTTGCTTGGCGAATTTCGCGGCCGGCATCGCCTTGCCCCGCGCGACTCCGGCGATGTCGCCGATGATGCATTCCACTTCGTCTACCCGGCGGTTGCCGATGTAGTCGCGCGCTGCCTCGGGCAGCTGGTCGGTCCATTTGGACATATGTCACACATTGTTGGGGGGTGGCCCCCGCGGCCGAACGGGTCAGGCGCGGAGCTTCTCGGCCCCAGATTTGGCTTGGTGGGTCAGGAAGAAGTCCGCGATCCGGTCGGCCATCGACGGGCTGTCGAGGGGCGTGTCGAGCCTTTGGGTGGCATCGGCAAGAAGCGCGTCGGGGACCAGACCCGGCCCCCGGTGCTGGATCAGCCCCGCCATGAACTCCTTGCGGAATTCGGGGTGGGGCTGGACGGTCAACATTCGGTCATCATAGAGAAGCGCCGCGTTTTCGCACAGGGCGGTCGAGGCAAGGACTTTCGCTGTCTCGGGCTTCCTGACCACCTGGTCCTGATGCCAGGCGTTCAGCGTGTAGGTCCGGTCGCCGAAGTCGTATTCGGTAGGCCCGACTGTCCAGCCGCCCGCGAATTTCTCGACCTTGCCGCCCATCGCCTGGGCGATGATCTGGTGGCCGAAACAGATGCCGACGACGGGGACATGGGCCGCATAGGCCGCGCGGATGAAATCCTCCAGCGGTGGGATCCAGTCGTGCGGTTCATAGGCGCCATGACGCGAGCCGGTGATCAGCCAGCCGTCGCAGTCGTGGACCGAGGCGGGAAAGTCGTTCCGCAGCACGGCCCAGCGGGAAAAGGTCAGGCCCTTGCCCGCAAGGAGCGTCTCGAAGAAATCCGGATAGTCGCCCTGCTCGCGCAGCGCGTCGGGGGATTCCCCGGTCTGGAGGATGCCGATCTGCATGGCCTTGGCCCTTGGTTCACATGACGAATAGGTGGGATGAAGCCCCCCTTGCGGTCAAGGGGGGCTGTGGGGGGTCAGACCGTATCGAGGTACAGCTCGACGCGTTCTTCCGGCGTCAGCTCGGCCAGGTAGTGCAGTTCCTGCCGTTTCGTCTGGACCAGATTGCGGATCAGCTCCTTCGGCAGAAAGCGGTAGAGCACGTCCGAATGTTCAAACGCGTCAATCGCGGCTTCCCAGGAGGCCGGAATCTGCGGCAGGTCCATCGCATAGGCGTTGCCGGCGACGGGCGCGGGGGGCTCCATCTCGTCTTCGAGGCCCGTCAGCGCCGCGCCCAGGATGGCGGCAAGCATCAGGTAGGGGTTCACGTCACCGCCAGCCACGCGATGCTCGATCCGCCGGGCGGACGGGTTACCCGCCGGAATGCGGATTGCTGCCGTCCGGTTCTCATATCCCCAGGAGATCGCCGTGGGCGCGTGCTTGTCGGGCACCAGACGTTCGTAGCTGTTATGGTGCGGAGCGAACAGAAGCGTGGAGTCATGCATCGCCGCCAGGCAGCCCGCGACGGCGTGGCGCAGTTGTGCGGTGCCCTTGGGACCGCCGCTGTCGAAGATGTTGTCACCCTTGGCGTCCAGCACGGAGAAATGCGTGTGCAGACCCGAGCCGGAGTATTCGGCATAGGGCTTCGCCATGAAGCTTGCCGCAAAGCCGTGGCGGCGGGCGAGGCCCTTGACCAGCATCTTGAAGAGCCAGGCATCGTCGGCGGCCCGAAGCGGGTCGTCGCAATGCATCAGGTTCACTTCGAACTGGCCGAGGCCGGTTTCCGACGTGGTGGTGTCGGCCGGGATGTCCATCGCCTCACAGGCGTCGTAGAGGTCGGTGAAGAAGGTGTCGAAAGCGTCCAGCGCACGGATCGACAGCGTCTCGGCCGCCTTGCGGCGCTTGCCCGACCGCGGAGAGGCGGGGACCTGCATGGTCTTGCCGCTATCGTCGATCAGGAAGAACTCCAGCTCCATCGCGCAGACCGGGGTCAGGCCCTTGGCCTTGTAGCGCTGGACGACCGCGTTCAGCGCGTGGCGCGGGTCGCCCTCGTAGGGGGTGCCGTTTTCGCGGAACATCCAGATGGGCAGAAGCGCGGTCGGCGCCTCCAGCCAGGGCATCGGCATGAAGCCGCGTTCGGTGGGTTTCAAGACGCCATCGGCATCGCCCTGTTCAAAGACCAGCGGGCTGTCGTCGATATCCTCGCCCCAGATGTCGAGGTTCAGGACCGAGAAGGGGAACCGCGTCCCGTCCTTCACGACCTTTTCCGCAAAGCGGGCCGGCACGCGCTTGCCGCGTGCCTGCCCGTTCAGATCCGCAGCGGCCACGCGAATGGTCCGCACGTCGGGGTGCTTTCTAAGCCAATCCTTCATCATCATGTCTCAGGAAGGGCACGATCCCCGCGCCCGGGACGCCACGAAGCGCCCACCTGATGCGCAGGATGGGACCATGCCCTTGGTCCTTCCCCTGGTTTCGATCTCCTACCCCCGCAGGCCTTCGTTTTCGGCTTTTCCACAGGGTCCGGGCGGGTGCCCGGATAATTTGATCAAAAGTAGCTTACTATCGGATCAGCTGCGGACGCAAGCGGATTTTGCTGCGGATGTTCGAGGGCAGGTGCCGGTTGAGGTGCCGGTTGACCCGTCCGTAGAAGTAGGTGACGGCCAGTGTCAGCAGGATGAAGTAGAAGGCGACGATGGGGTAGGGGATGAAGGGGTTGAACGTCTTGTCGGCGAAGTAGTTGGCGTAATAAAGCGCGTCGCCCTTTTGCTGGAAGGCCGGGAAGCCGCTGAAAAAGACCAGCGTCGTCGCATGGAACAGGAAGATCGCCTCGTTGGTGTAGGCGGGCCAGCCCAGGCGCAGCATGGTCGGCCATTCTATGCGGATGAACTTCTTCCAGCCGGTCAGGCCATAGGCCTCGGCCGCCTCGAGGTCGCCCTTCGGGATCGACTTCAGCGCGCCGTGGAAGATCTCGGCCGAATAGGCGGCGGTGTTTAGGAACAGGACCAGAAGCGCACCGGCCCAGGCCCGCGTGGTCCAGGCGGTGTTCAGGTGGATGCCCAGTATGTCGACACCGCCCTTCGGCAACATCACCAGCGCCTCGTAGGCCAGGAAGAACTGGATGAACAAGGGCGAGCCGCGAAAGACGAAGACGTACCATTCGGCCGGCTTGCGGATCAGCGGGTTCCGGGCACTGCGGGCCAGGGCGATGGCATTGGCAAGGAAGAAGCCCGCAGCCAAAGCGAGGACCCCGAAATAGAGGTTCCAGATCATCCCGGACCCGATCAGGGTGAACTGCTGACACAGCGTGAAGTCCGACCGCGGCAGAAGATTCTCGCCGATCCCGATGGAGCGGAGGCCGTAAGCCTGGATGGTTTCCCAGCAGGTCATGCTCATGCTGCGGCCTTTCGCAGGGCCTCGCCGGCCGCCGTGGCCTGGCCGTGGCTGAGCTTGCGGGTCAGCTTCGCAATCCCGATTTCCGAAACGCGGGTGAAGACCAGGTAGAAGACCATCAGGCCCAGGAAGTACCACAGCCGCCAGTCGCCGTGCGGGTATTCGTAGGCCTGCGTCTTCGACCCGCCAAGCTCACGCGCGTAATAGACGATGTCCTTGACCCCCAGCAGGAACAGCAGCGGCGTGGCCTTGATCAGGATCATCCACAGGTTCCCCAGACCGGGAAGCGCATAGACCCACATCTGCGGGATCAGGATGCGGCGGAAGACCTGGCCGCGGTTCATGCCATAGGCCTCGGCCGTTTCCAGCTGTGCCCGCGGCACAGCCTGCATCGCGCCGTAAAGCACGTTGGCGACGAAGGCGCCGAAGACGATGGCGAAGGTGACCACGGCCAGGAAGAAGCCGTAGGCCTGGTGCCAGAACGGCGCGGATTTCGCCAGTGGGACCTTCGCCTCGGGGCAGACGCGGAATTCAAGCCCCTGCCAGGGCCAGGCCTGTCCGTCGCAGACGAGAAGGCTTTTCGAATATTCGATGGCCTGGTCCAGCGCGATGACGAAGAACAGGAAGAAGATGATGTCGGGCACGCCCCGCACCATCCAGATATAGACCTTGCCGATCCAGCTGACCGGCGCGACATGGGACCGGGCGGCGGTGGCGCCGAGGAAACCCATGCCAAGCGCCGCCGGCGCGGTGATGGCAAGAAGCAGAAGAACGGTCAGGAAGGACCAGTAGAAGTCGACGTGCTTGGCCGAGGTCAGGTAGCAGCTAAACCACGGTAATGAGTTGATAAAATCAACGATCCATTTGGTGAGAAAGCTATGCTCCAGCCACGGAACGCTCAGCCATACTGCGTCAGAGAGTGCCTTTGGATCAGTGCAGTAACTGAACATTCGCGGGTCCCGTGAAAAGAGGGCGGGCCCGAAGGCCCGCCCGGATCCGGCTTAGCAGCCTTCCTTGCCGGCGTCGCCCCAGGTCTTCGCCTCGGGTCCGAAGTATTCCGGCTTGGTGATCATCGCATCCAGAGTGCCGTCGCACTTCATTGACTTGATGGCCGCGTCGAACTTGCCGCGCAGCTCGTCGTCGCTGTCGCGGAAGCCAAGGCCCACGCCGCCGCCAAGGGTCTCTTCCTTCGCCAGCAGCACCAGCTCGCCGCCCGATTCTGCGGCCATCGGGACCAGGTAGTCCTTGTCGGCCAGCACCGCGACCGCTTCGCCGTTCTTCACGGCCGCCACGGTTTCTTCCGGCGTCGCGTATTCGACCAGCTGCATCCCCGCCTCGGCCACGAAGGACGCCTGGATGGTCCCGGTCTGCGCAGCCACCGGGCCCGACATCAGGTCAGCATCCGCCGACAGCGCCAGGTAGGCCGACGAGGCCGGAGGCAGGTAGCCCTGGCTGAAGTCGATCACTTCCTCGCGCTCGTCGGTGATGCTCATCCCCGCGATGATGACGTCGTAGTTGCCCGACTGCAGGTTCGGGATGATCGAGTCCCATTCGTTCGTCACCCATTCGCAGGTCAGGCCGGCGCGCTTGCAGATCTCGTCGCCGAACTCGCGCTCGAAGCCCGCGACTTCGCCGGCGTCGTTGATGAAGTTGTAGGGAGGGTAGGCCCCCTCGGTCCCGAGGCGCACGATGTCCTGGGCAGAAGCCGCGCCGGCGATGGTGGCCAGGGCGGTTGCGATCAGCAGTGTTTTCATCCTCAAGTCTCCCTTAACGTCGGATGGGTTGGTGGTTCATTCGAACCAGCGTGCTTCCAGGCTTGCAAGCGTTCCGTCGCGACGTATCGCGTCCAGAGCGCCATTCAGCGTGTCCAGAAGGTCAGTGTTGCCCTTGCAGACGGCCATTGCGACGCCGTCATCGGGGATCATCTCGGAATAGAGGTATTGCATCCCCCGCGCTGCGACAAACGCCCGGATGTCCTGGCGCGACTGGAACGGGCCCAGGGCAAGATCGACCGTCCCTGCGGACAAGGCCTCCAGAACCTGCGGCTCGGTCGGAAAGGCGGTGAAGCGATATCCCATCCGGCGCACATGCGCCTCGTGCACGGTGCCGGACTGCACCGCGACCAGGGCCGCAGCAGGCATGGGCGCGCCGGGCTGGCCGATGTACCATTCCTCGGGATCGGTGCCGTGGTAGGACTGGGTGAAGTCCACCAGCTTGCGGCGGTCGTCGGTGACCGCCATGCCGCCCAGCACAACGTCGAAGCGGCCCGACACCACGCCCGGAATAAGCTGGTCGAAATTCGCCAGTTCCCAGTCGCAGTCCAGCGTCGCGCGGGTGCAGACCTCGTCCATCAGGTCGCGCTCAAAGCCGGTGATGGTGCCTGCCGCGTCAAGATAGGTGTACTCGGGAAAGGGCGCATCGGTGCCGATGGTCACCGGCTCGGACGAGACAAGGACCAGCCCGGTCACGGCTGCCGCGATTGCGCCCGTGCAGGACATCAGGCAGCCGTCGCAGACAGGAAGCCGCGCAGGCGTTCGCTGCGGGGATTGCCGAACAGGATGTCCGGGGGACCCTGTTCCTCGATCCGGCCCTTGTGCAGGAAGATCACATGATCCGAACAATCCGCGGCCAGCTTCATGTCGTGCGTGACCAGAAGCATCGTCCGCCCCTCGTCCGCCAGCGCCTTGATGACGCGGACGACCTCCTGCTCCAGTTCCGGGTCCAGCGCAGAGGTCGGCTCGTCGAACAGCAACGCCCGAGGCTCCATGCAGAGCGCCCGCGCAATGGCCGCGCGCTGCTGCTGGCCGCCCGACAACTGCGCGGGCCAGGCATCTGCCTTGTCGCCGATCCCGACCTTGGCGAGATACTGGCGCGCCTTGGCCTCGACCTCTTTCGGATCGCGCTTCAGCACGGTGACCGGCGCCTCCATCACGTTCTGCAGGATCGTCAGATGGGACCACAGGTTGAACTGCTGGAACACCATCGACAGGTTCGTACGGATCCGCGTTACCTGCTCGCGGTCGGCGGGGTGGCGGTTATGCCCCTCGCCCTTCCAGCGCACCGCTTCGCCCTCGAACCGGATTTCGCCCTGCTGGCTTTCCTCCAGAAGGTTGCAGCAGCGCAGAAGCGTCGATTTCCCCGACCCCGAGGACCCGATCAGCGAGACCACATGCCCGCGCGGGGCCACCAGATCGACGCCTTTCAGGACCTCGAGCGGACCGTAGCTCTTGTGCAGGTCCCGGATCTCGATGACCGGAGTGTCGGCTGGGGCGTCGGGCATGATCCACACGTCTGAAGCGGTTTGGTCCGGCAGTAGGAAGCAGTTTTTGCGTCAATGCAACGGCGATTTGGACGGTTCGCGGGTCCCGCCCGGGCAATTTGATCAGATTTGCACGGCAATCTGCTCTGGTGGCGGCGGATTGGGCACGGCGAAGTAGGCCGAAGCCGGAATCCGCACGATCCCCTTCAACCGCAGAATGCTGCAGTCGGCGGCTGGCAGCGCGGCAATCGCCTCGCCCAGCGCATCGAAGATCGGCTCGGGGTCGCGGCCCGCAGCCGTGATGCAGGGCAGGCCCGGCGTGGGATCGGTCATGCCCACCACGCGAAGCGCCCGGGCTTCGGAATCGTGGTCCTGCATCAATGCATGGGTTACCGCATCCAGCGCGGCAATGTCGGCGCGACCCTCGGCCACCGCCTTTGCCGAAAGCCGGTGGCCCCCGGTCTGCAGGGTTGGGGGCAGGCGAATGCCAAGCCGGGCCGCGTGGGTCTGCGGCGCGGCCCAGCCGGATTGCGAGAGGGGCTCGTTATAGGCGAAACGCGCGCCGTCGAAGTCGACGAGGGTCCTGCGGGGGTCGTCCGCACGGGCCACGAAGACCGACCGGTAATACCCCGGCGCACAGCCCTCGACGCCATAGTCCGGCGTGCCGACATAGGTCACCGTGTCGTGCAGTCGTGCCCGGAACGGATAGCCGCAGGTCTGGGACAGCAGAAGGTCGGGCGACTGCCAGGCATCCCAATAGGCGTGCTCACCGCGGGTCAGTGCCTCGGGGGCATTGACCCCGCGGCCGCGCAGACCCGTGCGGATCAGCGCCCAAAGCCGGTCATTCGCGGCCTGCGCCGGACCGAAATCGTACATCCCGAGACTTGCGATCATTCCCGTTCGGCCCTCTGCCGCGCCAGCGCCGATTCCACGTCAGTCAGCCCCAGAAGGTTGGCCACCAGCCGCATCAGCCGGTCCTCATGTGCCTCGCGCATCCCGTCGGCCAGCGCCACCGACCAGAGCGCGGTCATCAGTTCGATCCGGTCCTCCAGCGCGATGGCCTCTTTCAGTGCCCGGGTAAATCGCACCGTATCCGGCGCCTCGCTTTCCAGCGCTTCTGCCTCGGTCCGCAGCTTCGCCGCCGCGAACGGGTCCAACCCGTGACGACGCGCCAGCACGCGGTCGATCCGCTCGACCTCCTCGGCGGCGTAAAGGCCGTCGGTTCGCGCAATGCGGACAAGCAGGGCGGCCAGCGCCAGTTCGGCGTCGGGCTCGGGCAGGCGGGCGGGTTCGGGGGCGAGGAGCCGGCGGAGAAGATCGATCATCCGTCGAACCTAGGGCTTCGGGCCGGTCTTGGAAAGCCGGACAAACCGGGATGTGAGCGCCTGAAGCTCCTCATCCAGCCCGTAGGGCGCATTGACGATGAAGAGGCCGGAGCCTTCCATCCTGTGGCCCTCACGCACCGGGGGGAAGCGAACCTCGTGGCGCAGAGCGGTCGGGAAGGCGGCCTCAAGGGCCTTCAGCATCGGACCGTGCGCGCCCCCTTTCAGGATCGGGTACCACAGGATCAGCAGGCCCACGTTCCACTTGCGGTGGATGTTCGCCATGTGGCGCGGGATTGCCTCGTAGTCCGCCTTCACCTCGTACGAAGGGTCGATCAGCATCAGTCCCCGTCTCGGGGTGGGCGGCGTCAGCGCCAGCGCCAGTTCGAAGCCGTCGCGCTTGTAGACATGCGCGCCCCAGTCCTTCGCGACGGCCGACAGCGCGGCATGTTCCTGCGGGTGCAGTTCGGCCAGGTGGAGGCTGTCCCCCTCGCGCAGCCCCAGCGCCGCGATCAGGGGCGAACCGGGATAGGCCCGCGCCCCATAGGCCGCGCGCGCCTCCTCCAGCCGTTGCCGATAGGGGTGATCGGCTGGAAACAGCGCCTCGGCCAACGCGATTCCCGCCGCTGCCTCGCCGGTCTTCACCGCCTCGTCCGCCCCCAGATCATAGACCCCGCGCCCGGCGTGGGTCTCGATGTAGGTCAGCGGCTTGTCCTTGCGCGTCAGATAGTCCAGCACCCATGCCAGCACGGCGTGCTTCTGCACATCGGCAAGGTTTCCGGCGTGATAGAGGTGTTGGTAGGACAGCATGGCCCTGCCTACCCTGCGGCGAGGGTCGGCTGCAACCGACTTGATCCCGGGGCGTTAGCCGCGTAGGACCGGCGCCAGGGAACCGGAGACTGCGCATGGAAATCTTCACGTACGAGGGGTTCATCGCCCTCTTGCAGGTCATCGGTATCGACCTGGTGCTGGCTGGCGACAATGCCATCGTGATCGGCCTTGCTGCCGCCGGCCTGCCGAAAGAACAGCGGGGCAAGGCGATCCTGGTCGGGATTGCCGCCGCAACGGTGATGCGGATCGGCTTTGCCCTGATCACGACGCAACTGCTCGAGATCGTTGGGCTCCTGCTTGCCGGGGGCATCCTGCTGCTTTGGGTCTGCTGGAAGATGTGGCAGGAACTGCGCGCCGGGGCGCATGAGCATGACGTCGAGGCGGTCGAGGCGCTGGCCAACCAGGACATCGACAAGGACGGGGCGGTGGCGGACGACGCGCCGAAGAAGACCTTCGCCCAGGCCGCGACGCAGATCGTGGTGGCGGACGTGTCGATGTCGCTGGACAACGTGCTGGCGGTGGCGGGGGCGGCGAAGGACCACCCGACGGTGCTGATCATCGGCCTTGCCCTGTCGATCGCGATGATGGGCCTTGCCGCCAGCTGGATTGCCAACCTGCTGAACCGGCATCGCTGGATCGCCTATCTGGGGCTTCTGATCATCGTCTATGTCGCGCTGAAGATGATGTGGGAAGGCTGGCACGAAGTTCAGCCCGTGGTCATGGGGATGCTTGGCTGACCACGCAGGACAGTCCTTGTGACCCTTGAGAAAACAAGGGCCTGGACGGGCCAGTTTACGTGGGCTTAACCAGGAGGGGCCGGGGCCGCAAAGGCCCCGGCCTCTTCGCGTCGGGGGTGGGGAGGACCAGCCTTGGCGGCCGGCTTTCCGCCTGCAACACTTTGCCGGACCGCAAGGAGACCCCATGTCCCGCCACCTGTCCCTGGCCCTTGTCCTGGCACTGTGTCCCGGCGCCGTCCTTGCCTGCGGCCCGGCGGCCCCAGTGTTCGACGGCGACCCTGCAACCGGCGTCTCGGTCTCGGTCGGCCGGCTCGCGGACCGTGTCTGGGAGCCGCGATTGCTGGATGGAGTGGCGGTGCCTGAAGGCGCGGGACTATCGCTGACGCTTGGCCCAGCGGGAAAGTTTGAAGGCACGACCGGCTGCAACCGCTTCACCGGCACAGCCGACCTTGATGCCGGATGGATCCAGCTTGGCCCGCTGGCCGTCACCGAAATGGCCTGTCTGGAGCCGGACCGGATGCAGCGCGAGGCCGCCTGGCTGAAGGCACTGGGCGAGGTGCGGGGGTTCGTCATCTCGCCCGAGGGTCTGTGGCTGACGCGCGGGGACGGGTCTCTGGCGATGTGCCTGGAGTAACGATCACAAAGACGAACGGGCGGCGCAACTGCTGCGCCGCCCGTCCGTTGGTCTCCTGTCCGATCAGAACGCGCCGGTCAGGGCCGCGTTCACCGCACCGTGGCGCGGGTTGAAGATCGAATCCGCCACGCTGTTCAGCGGCGCTTCGGTTCCGGCGCCGCCAAGCGGCAGGGTGATGCCCAGACGGACGGTGTCGAGATCGGTGCCGGTGCCAAGCGCCGACAGATCAGTCCGGGCCAGTTCCAGCGAAATGGTCGAGGCGACGCCGCCGAGGTCGAGGTTGTAGCCCACGCCGAGGCCCATCGTGGTGATGTCGGCATCCGCCTCGTCGATCGAGGTGCGGCTGATCCCGCCGAACATCGAGAACTGCTCGTTGATGTCGTAGGCACCGGCAATGCCAAGCAGATCGACATCAGCTTCCGCCGCGCCGCCGCCAAGGCTGAGCGTCGCGCGCTGGAAGGTCCCGCCCAGTGTCAGGTTCTCCATCGCTGCATATTTGGCCGAAAGTCCGAAGGTGTCGGCTTCGATCCCGGCGATGTCCGGGCTGACCGAGGTGCGGCCCAGATAGGCGCCGAAGTCCAGGTTGCCGGTCTCGTACCCGACCCGCGCGCCGATCGACTTCAGCGACAGGTCGAACGGAATCAGGCTGGCCTGGCCGGTAAGCTGTTCGGCATAGGCACCGAAGGACAGACCGCTGGCCAGCTTGTAGCCCACGTCCAGACCGACGAAGGTGGCGGTGACATCAAACGGCGCGCCGTCGATGCCAAGGTCCAGATAGCCGGCATTGACGCCAAGGGTCATCCCGTTGGCGAAGGTCAGGTTGACCCGTCCATCCAGGGTGGCGGTGGACAGGCCCTGGTCGATGTCCGAAATCTCGTGGTCACCGAAGCCGAGGGTAATTGCACCCGACACGTCTTGCGCGAGGGCAAGAGTGGGCGCGGAAATCGTTACAAGGCACAGGGCAAGAGCGCGTTTCATTTTTCAATCCTTTGCAGCGCGAGCAAGGGCCCGGACCCGTTAAGAAGTGTTAACGAGGTATTCTGTTTGTTGAATGACTCACAGGCTGCGGCGGACTGATCCGCTTGTCTTTTTCGAACTGTGACCTAAAGGACACCGTCTTGCAGCCAAACGGCCGAACAATTCACGTTACGCAACTGCGGGTTAGCGGTTTGACGCGCGGTCAGACCAGCCTGCTCACCTCGACCGCCGCCCGCACGAAATCCGCGAACAGGGGGTGCGGGGCAAATGGCTTGGACTTCAGTTCGGGGTGGAACTGGACGCCGATGAACCAGGGGTGGTCCTTGACCTCGACGATCTCGGGGAGCCGCCCGTCAGGGGACATGCCCGAGAAGATCAGGCCGCATTTTTCCAGCTGGTCGCGGTACTGGATGTCGACCTCGTAGCGGTGACGGTGGCGTTCCTCGATCACCGTGGTGCCATAGATGCGGGCGACGGCCGAGCCCTCCTTGAGGTTCGCGGTATAGGCCCCAAGCCGCATCGTGCCGCCCTTGGCATCGTCGGCCTTGCGGCGAACGGTGTGGTTGCCCTGGACCCATTCCTTCAGGTGATAGACCACCGGCGTGAATCGCTTCGCGCCCGCTTCGTGGTCGAACTCCTCAGAGCCCGCGTTCTTCACCCCGACAAGGTTCCGCGCTGCCTCGATCACCGCCATCTGCATCCCAAGGCAGATGCCAAGGTAGGGAATCTTCTTTTCCCGCGCGAAGGTGGCGGCACGGATCTTGCCCTCGGTCCCGCGTTCGCCGAAGCCGCCGGGGACGAGGATGGCGTGGAAGTTCTCCAGCCAGGGCGCTGGGTCTTCGCGTTCGAAGATCTCGGCGTCGATCCATTCGGCGCGGACCTTGGTGCGGTTGGCCATGCCGCCGTGGGTCAGCGCCTCGGCGATGGATTTGTAGGCGTCTTCCAGCTGGGTGTACTTGCCGACGATGGCGATGCGCACCTCGCCCTCGGGGTGGGAGATGCGGTCCATCACGTCTTCCCAGCGGGCGAGGTTGGGCTTCGGCGCGGGCGTGATGCCGAAGGCGTCCAGCACGGCCTGGTCAAGCCCCGCGCGGTGGTAGGCCAGCGGGGCCTCATAGATCGTCTTCAGGTCATAGGCGGGGATCACGGCCTCTTTGCGGA